>DASSFI010000095.1:0-78449 GCA_035694465.1 Pyrinomonadaceae bacterium
TACTGTAGGGGCGGCCCCCGGGGCCCGCCCCTGCGTCGAACTCTTTCCTGCACTTTCCTCCTCACGACGACTCGAGACTAACCAATCCCTGGGCCACCAGTTGCTCGACCAGCGCCAGCAGATCGCGTCGCAACACTTCGCCCTCGACGGCGTATTCTTCGAGCAGGAGTTCGTAGGCCGCACCGACCGAGTTTGACGTCGAAAGGACCGTGAGCATTCGCGTACCAACGTTGTCCAGACCGTAATAGCGTTCGTTATCGAGATTCAGAATCACCGACTCTTCCTGCAAGTTTGAGATCAGGACGCCGTCCGGAACCTTCACGCGATCCGAGAATGAAATAGTCATGACCGCGCATTCTAGCATGCGAGAAATCCATCCACAGATTCCACAGATTGAGTTTTCTGTGTAATCTGTCCTCGTCGTCATCGCCAACTCAGGAGCCCCAGCGCATGCGAGCAGTAACGAAGCTTCTTGCTGTTGTACTCGCAAGTTCGATCGCCGTTTCGGCACAGTCAACCCAACCCGATCTGACTAAAGATCCGACGCTCTACGTCGTCGCCTATGCACATCTTGACACGCAATGGCGTTGGGAGTATCCGCGCGTCATCAACGAATACATTCCGAAGACGCTGCACGACAACTTCGCCCTCATCGATAAGTATCCGCATTACGTCTTCAACTTCAGCGGCGCGAATCGTTATCGCATGATGAAGGAATACTGGCCGGCGGATTACTCGCGTTTGAAGACATACGTCGCGGCGGGTCGCTGGTTTCCGGCGGGTTCGTCGATGGAAGAGAGCGACGTGAACGTGCCGTCCGCGGAGTCGATCTTTCGGCAGATACTTTACGGCAATCGATTTTTTCAACGTGAATTTGGCAAGACGAGCGCCGAGTACATGCTGCCTGATTGTTTTGGTTTCCCAGCGTCACTGCCGAGCATCCTCGCGCACGCCGGTCTGAAAGGTTTCTCGACCCAGAAACTCACGTGGAATTCAGCGGCGAACGTTGGTGGCAATGGATCGATTGAAGAAACGCCACGCGGAATTCCATGGAACGTCGGTTGGTGGGCTGGACCAGACGGTCGCGGGATCATAGCAGCGCTGAATCCCGGTAGTTACGGCGGTCAGATCAGGGAAGACATCAGCAAGAGTCCGGTGATTGCGGATCCAAACGCGCGCAACAATCCGGTCGACTGGCCGCGTCGCGTCGATCGAAACGGCAGAGCCAGCGGGCTCTTTACTGACTATCACTATTACGGCACCGGCGATACGGGCGGCGCGCCACGCGAAGATTCGGTGCGCCTGATGGAAGCGATAGTGACGAGAAACAACGCGCTCGCGGGATCGCAAGCGGCGTTCGGTGATGGACCATTGAAAGTAGTCTCAGCGACAGCCGAGCAGATGTTTCTCAACATTCGTCCCGAGTACATCAAGAACCTGCCGCGTTACGAAGGCGATCTATTGTTGACCGATCACTCTGCCGGTTCGATCACGTCGCAGGCTTATCAGAAACGCTGGAATCGCAAGAACGAGTTACTTGCCGACGCAGCGGAGAAAGCTTCGATCGGCGCGATGTGGCTGGGCAGTCGTGCGTATCCGCACGATCGTTTGAACAATGCGTGGACGCTCGTGATGGGTGGCCAGTTTCACGACATACTGCCGGGAACGGCAACACCAAGAGCTTTTAACTTTTCGTGGAACGACGATGTGATCGCGATGAATCAGTTTGCCGGTGTGCTTACCGATGCCACCGAAGCGATCGCATCTGATTTGAACACGCAAACGTCCGGACAGCCGATCGTTGTTTACAACCCACTGAATATCGAGCGTGAGGATGTTGTAGAAGCCGCGATAACCCCGTCCGATCGTCCGGTGGAGGTAATCGGTCCGGATGGACGTAAGGTTCCCTCACAAGTCGAGGGTGGGAAACTGTTGTTCTTGGCGAGGGTTCCGTCGGTCGGATATGCCGTTTACAACGTTCAGGCCGCTGGTGCAAATGCCGCAGCTTCGGCCCTGAAGGTTTCGCCTGCTTCATTGGAGAATCATCGCTACCGGATAGCCTTGAACGATTCCGGCGACGTTTCGAGCATCTTTGACAAGAAACTCAACCGCGAATTGCTTGAGTCGCCCATTCGTCTGGCGATCAAGAACGACACGCCCGCGCAGTGGCCCGCGTGGAACATGGATTGGTCCGATCAGCAGAAAGCTCCGCGCGCGTACGTGAGTGGCGCACCACAGATTCGCGTGATCGAAGACGGTCCCGTGCGAGTCGCGGTCGAAGTCGTGCGCGAGACGGAAGGTTCGAAGTTTCGACAAGTTGTGCGGCTATCGGACGGTGATGGAGGGAATCGCGTCGAGTTCAGCAACGTGATCGACTGGCACACGAGCGCTGCGAACCTGAAAGCGACTTTTCCACTCACGGCTGCAAACGCAAACGCGACTTACAACTGGGACGTCGGCACGATCGAGCGCGGAAATAACGACGAGCGCAAGTTTGAAGTGCCTTCGCACCAGTGGTTCGACCTGACGGATCGCAGCGGTTCGTTTGGAGTCACGATTTTATCTGACTGTAAATACGGTTCTGACAAACCGGATGATAAGACGCTGCGACTCACATTGCTGCGCACACCGGGAATCGCGCCCCGCGCTGGTTATGCTGATCAATCGTCGCAGGACTGGGGCCGTCACGAGATCATTTACGGACTCGCGTCGCATGCAGGTGATTGGCGTCGCGA
Source organism: Pyrinomonadaceae bacterium (assembly GCA_035694465.1). GTDB lineage: Bacteria > Acidobacteriota > Blastocatellia > Pyrinomonadales > Pyrinomonadaceae > PSRF01. Next base: position 2,736 of record DASSFI010000095.1, read on the forward strand.
ACAGACTGACTGGCAGGCGCAACGTCTGAATCAGCCGCTGATCGCTTTTGAGAGTTCGAAACATGTTGGAAGATTAGGAAAGACTTTCTCGATCCTGCGCGTGAGCAACAGTCGCGTACGTGTGCTCGCGCTCAAGCGTGCTGAAGACGATGCGGACGAAGTGATCGTGAGGGTTGTCGAATTGGATGGCCGTCCGGCAGCAAATGTGCGCATCGCGTTTCCGGCGCCAGTAATTGCAGCGCGTGAAGTCAACGCTCAGGAATTACCGGTCGGCAAAGCGTCATTCGAAAAAGGCGAACTCGTAACGAGTCTCGGTCGTTTTCAGCCGCGCACGTTTGCCGTGAAGCTCGCCAAGCCAACAGTGCGTGGATACTTGCCGCAAACACAACCGCTTACTTTGCCGTACGATCTCGCCGTCTCTAACCGCGACGGAGAAAGATTGCGCGCCGGCTTTGACGGTGAAGGATACGCGTTACCGGCCGATATGCTGCCGCAGACACTCTCGTATGGAAGCGCCGTCTTTTCCCTCGGTCCAAACAACAAAGCGAATGCGTTAGTGGCGCGTGGGCAGGAACTCCAGTTGCCCCGTGGCATGACGCGTCTTTACGTGCTCGCCGCGTCGTCTGGTGGCGATCAGAACGTTACGTTTAGGGTTGGGAACGTGGCAACTGAAGTCACAATTCAGGATTGGAGCGGCTTCATCGGTCAGTGGGACAATCGACAGTGGAAGTCGACGGCAGTGGAACTTAAACCGCGCACGCCGCCACCTGACATTCCGGCCGACATCGCCGCCCTGTTGCAAAGATCACGAACACGCTCTGATCCGTACGGTGAAATGTCCGGCATCACGCCCGGCTTCATCAAACGCGCACCAGTCGCATGGTTTGCATCGCACCGCCACACACCCGACGGTAAAAATGAGGCTTACGCATATTCATATCTGTTCGCCTACACTTTCGACGTACCCGCCGGTGCAAAGACCGTAACATTGCCAAATAACGACAACGTGCGCATCATGGCAATCACCGGAACAAATGATCGCTCGCGCATAACGCCTGCTCAACCGCTTTACGACACACTGGAACGAAATCCGTAAAACAATCCGTGTAAATCCGTGCTCAAGCTATCACAAATTCACAAATCCTTTGGCCCAACAATCGCCCTCGACGGCGTCGATCTCGAGCTGCAACAGGGCGAAGTCCACGCACTCATCGGCGAGAACGGCGCCGGCAAGAGCACGCTGATGAATGTCATCGCCGGCGCTCTGCGTCCCGATCGCGGCACGATGGAGATCAACGGCCAGCCCTACACGCCATCGAATCCGCTCGACGCGCGCACGCACGGCATCGCCCTGATTCACCAGGAACTGTCTCTGTGTCCGCATCTCAGCGTCGCCGAAAACGTGCTCATGGGGATCGAATCGTCACAGCTCGGTTGGCTCGATCGCGACCAGCTCCACGCTCGCACTAACGAGGTACTGAAGACTTTTCATCACGCCGACATTCGTCCTGAAAAACGCGTCGGGGATCTTTCAGTCGCCGCTCGCCAGATCGTCGAGATCTCACGCGCGATCGCCGCGCGCGCGCGCATCATTTTAATGGATGAACCGACGAGCAGTTTGCAGCGTGAAGATGTCACTCACCTCTTTACGTTGATTCGAACCCTGAGCGCGGAAGGCATCTCGGTGGTCTATATTAGTCATTTTCTTGAAGAAGTGCGCCAGATTTCGGATCGATTCACAGTATTACGCGATGGACGCAGTGTTGCGAACGGCGACATTGCAACCGTATCGGACGATGAACTCATCGCAAAGATGGTCGGACGCGCACAACAGAATCTGTTTCCGGTTCGCACGCCAGCCGCTGCCAGAGAAACGATTCTAGACGTACAAAATCTTGCATCGCCACCGCTATTAAAAGACGCGAGTTTTGAACTTCGTCGCGGCGAGATACTCGGTATCGCGGGTTTGATGGGTTCGGGACGGACGCCGTTGTTGCGCGCCATCTTCGGACTAGAACCTCCGCAGAGTGGCACGATTAAGGTTAATCAAAAGAGTTTGCCGGCAAGTCGGACGACTCCCGCAATGCGATTAATCGAGGGCCTCGGCTATCTCAGCGAGGATCGAAAGGGCGACGGCTTAACCTTGAATCAATCGATCGCCGACAACGTGACAGTCACGAGGTTTGATTCATGCTCTCGTTTCGGCTGGCTCGATCTCAGTGCACAACGCAAACAGACTGAGAAACTCGTCAACGCATTAAAGATCAGAACTCAGGGAGCGCAACAGAATGTCGGATCATTGTCCGGCGGCAATCAGCAAAAAGTGATCGTGGCTCGTCTGCTGCACCAGGATGCAGACGTGTTACTGCTCGACGAGCCGACACGTGGCATCGACATCGGCAGCAAGGCGCAGGTTTACGAAACGATCGCTGCGTGTGCTGCACAGAATAAAGCGGTGTTGATGGTGAGTTCGTATCTGCCTGAGTTGTTTGGCATGTGTGATCGATTGGCGGTGATGAGTCGCGGACGGCTTTCGACAGTTCGTAACATTGCTGAGTGGACTCCGGAAAGTGTGTTACAGGCGGCGATCGGGGCCGCGGATTTGACGGATTAGGAGACGGATTATGCGCGTGAAAATTGTGGTTGCGTTGTTGGTCCTGGGAATGTTCTCGGTTGTGAAAGGCCAGGCTGGTTTGAAGGAAATGGTGCTGACTGAGCACGCGTTTGCGGACATGGCCCGAGACAAGAACACGCGCGATGCGTTCATGACGTTCATTGCCGATGATGGTTTGTTGTTTCGGCCGGGCGCTGTCAACGGGAAGAAATGGATGATCGATCATCCTGTGCCGCCGACCGACAAAAAGCCGCTGCTCGCGTGGCGACCGTCGTTTGCCGGAGTGTCTGTGTCTCGTGACATGGGATTCACCACTGGACCATGGGAGTTCAAAGGCGATGTCAAAGACGAGAAGCCGTCAGGGTATGGTCACTTTGTTACGGTTTGGAAGAAGCAGGCGGATGGTTCGTGGCGGTTTGTGGTCGATCTCGGTATTTCGCATCCGCAGTCGGGTGGCAGTGTAGAAGAGCATTGGATACCTGAAGGCGCGGAAAATGAAAAGTTCACGCCCGTGGATGTCGTCGTTTCACGCGAGGCGTTGTTGGACCGTGATCGCAAGTATTCGTTGAAGGTGTTTGGTGAATATGCTTCGTCTGACGTTCGGCTCTATCGGGCGGGCACTTTGCCTTACATCGGACGTGAAGCGGCGCTGGAAGCCATTGCTAAAACCAGAGGTGTGGTGACGTGGCAGCCGATTGCGAGCGATGCGTCGAGCGCCGGCGATCTCGGTTACACACACGGAACTTACGAAGTTACAGACGACACGAAGAAAGTGATCGAACATGGCAGCTACGTTCGCATCTGGAAAAAACAAGCGGGTACATGGCAAATCGTCATGGACGTCACGAATTCACATTAACGCGGATAAACGCGGATTGTCAGACGATGCGAACCTTTCGAGCACCGGGAAGAGTAAACCTGATCGGTGAACACACAGATTATAACGACGGCTTTGTAATGCCCGCCGCGCTTGATTTCTCCACCTGGGTAAAAATCTCACCACTCGAAGAGCGCAAGCTCAAGATCTTCTCAGAAAATTTCGAGGAAGAAGTTGAGATCGATCTCGACGATCGAAATCTTTCCGCGCGCGATCACTGGAGCGATTACCCGGTGGGTGTGGCTGTCGTACTCGAAAGAGCGGGTTATCGTCTACGCGGCGCGCGATTGCAAATTCGTGGCGAGGTTCCGATCGGATCCGGCTTGAGCTCATCGGCCGCAATCGAAGTGGCAGTCATCTGTGCCCTGGTCGCGAATTCCGAGTTGAAGATCGATCCCCGCGAGCTCGCCCTACTTTGCCAACGTGCAGAAAATGAGTTTGTCGGCGCGCGTGTCGGCATCATGGATCAATTCATTTCACTTTTCGGACAGGCAAACAAAGCGTTGTTGCTTGATTGTCGATCACTTGAATTCCGTTTGTTGCCGCTGCCCGACAATGTTCGTCTGCTAATTTGCAACACGATGGTGAAGCACGCATTGGCGTCGAGCGCTTACAATGAACGGCGCGCGCAATGTGAAGCAGGTGTGAAACATCTCGCGAAGTTTCTGCCGGAGGTGGAGGCATTGCGTGATGTGACGCTCGCGCAGCTTGAAGAGCATGCGGACGAATTAGACGAGGTGGTGTACCGTCGTTGCCGGCATGTGATCACTGAGAATGCGCGCGTGTTATCGGCGGGTAATGCGCTCGAGCGCGGGGATCTCGAAGGTTTTGGCCACTTGATGGCCGCGTCGCATCGTAGTTTGCGTGATGATTATGAAGTTAGTTGTGCCGAGTTGGATCTGATGGTCGAACTCGCGCGAGATGTCGCCGGCGTTTATGGTGCACGCATGACGGGTGGCGGCTTTGGTGGTTGTACGGTTAATCTCGTCGCGGAAAGTAGTGTGGAAGAGTTTAAAGAGCTTGCGTCTCGGGAGTATGAGAGGATCACGAGTCTAAGATCTGAGATTTATGTTTGTACGGCTGCGGCCGGAGCGGAAGAAGTTAGACAGGATTACGAAGATTTACAAGATTAACAAGATATGAAGCTAATCATTCTGGCGGCAGGGTACGCCACGCGTCTTTATCCACTAACACTGAACCAGCCCAAGCCGCTGTTGCCGGTGGCCGAGAAGCTGATGCTCGAGCACGTGATCGACAATCTCGCGTCCATCCGCGCGATCGATCATGCTTACCTCGTCACGAATGCAAAGTTTGCCTCGCACTTCGAGCAGTGGACCGAGAGTTTTCACCGGCCTGAACTGCACTTCACTTTCACCATCGTCAACGACCAGAGCACAAATGAAGACAATCGTCTCGGCGCGATCGGCGACATGCATCTCGTTTTGACAAAGCACCAGATCGACGACGACATCATCGTTGTCGGCGGAGATAATCTTTTCAGCGACGATCTGGCGGGCTTTGGTGACTATTGCGAGCAGATGAAAGCTCCGGTGACTGGCGTTTACGACGTCGGCGATCTGGAGCAGATCAAGAAATACAATTCAATCGAGATCGATGAAAACAACCGGATACTCTTTTTCGAAGAGAAACCACCAATACCGCGCAGCACGCTCACCGGGATTGCGCTCTACTATTACCCGGCCACGGTGCTGCCATTGATTCACGAATACATTTCTGCGGGAAACAATCCGGACCAACCAGGCCGGCTGGTCCAATGGCTCTATCCTCGTATACCTTTCTACGTTTGGAAGGTGCCCGGCCTCTGGTACGATGTCGGTTCGATCGAAACTCTCGAAGAAGCAAATCGCGTTTTTAGCCGCGGATCTAACGGATGACAGACGGATTATTTACCTTCAAGCTCACTAACGCGCTCGGGTTTGAAGTCTCTGTTACGAACTATGGCGGCGCCATCACGTCTCTGAAAACACCCGATCGCGATGGCAACTTCGGCGAGATCGTGCTCGGGTTTGAAACGCTCGAAGAATACGTTCACAATCCGCGTTATTTCGGTGCGCTAATCGGGCGTCACGCAAACCGCATCGCACGTGGCCGTTTCTCACTGAATGGCGTTGAATACCAACTCCCGTGCAACAACGGCGCTAATCATCTTCATGGCGGTTTCAAGGGGTTCGATAAGCGTGCGTGGGATGTGCGCGAGAGTGAAAAGGCTTTACATCTCACGTATTTCAGCAAAGACGGCGAAGAGGGTTATCCCGGCAATGTTACGGCTGCGGTCGACTACACTTTGCTCGATAACGAGTTGCGCATCGACTATCGCGCGTCCACTGATCGCGACACGATCGTAAACCTGACCAATCATTCGTATTTCAATCTGCGCAGCGAAGGTACAATCCTGGACCACGAGCTGATATTGAATGCAGATAGCTTCACGCCGGTCAGCCAGGATCTGATTCCGAACGGTGAGATCAGATCGGTGCATGAGACGCCAATGGATTTCCGAAACGGCAAAGCCATCGGTTCGGAAATCAGCGCCGACTACGATCAGCTCGGCTTTACCGGCGGCTACGATCACAATTTCGTTTTAAACAACTATGATGGTTCACTGAGATCTGCCGGGCGTCTTTACGAGTCGAGCACAGGCCGCGTGCTTGAAGTGCTGACAACGCAGCCGGGCATGCAGTTTTACTCAGGCAATTTTCTCGACGGCACTTTGATCGGACGAAACGGCGTGGTTTACGTGAAGTACGCGGGTCTTTGTTTCGAGCCGCAGCACTTTCCGGACGCGCCTAACCACGCGAACTTTGCGCCGACCGTGCTTCGACCTGGCGAAGAGTACCAGCAAACAACAGTCTTTCGTTTTTCAGTATCCGGATAAAATCCGTGAAATCCGTGGCTAAACTTCTTCTCTTAATCCCACTCCTGTTTTTGGATGCTCGCGTTACGTTTGAGCACAACTCCAACGCGGTCGCGAATCGTGAGTTCAAGTTCAGAAACATTGCTTCCCCGTCAAAAATCGACGCGGCCACAAATGCGAAATTTACGCTGATCGACGGCGACCTCGACGCGTCGAGTGGAACCCTTGCAACCCTCGTCGATGGACGAGTGCCGCAGGACGAAGACGAACCCGGCGGAAATGTTTTCTTCAGAGCCGGAAGCACGGGCGGACGCTTCCGCCTGGATCTCTCAACAGCAATCGATATCGCTCAGATCAACTCATACTCGTGGCATCCAAGTTCGCGTGGCCCACAGTTGTACAAGGTCTACGGAGCGGACGGCTCCGAGCCAAACCTGAATTTAGATCCAAAGCGTGGAGTTGATCCGGCGAGTTGTGGTTGGAAACTAATCGCGCTGGTGAGCACGATTCCCGAAAAAGGCGAGGACGGCGGCCAGTACGCCGCCACAATCTCAGATGCGGGTAAACATCGCTACCTGCTCTTCGACATCTACGTTACCGAACTCTACGACAACTGGGGCAACACCTTCTACAGCGAAATCGACGTAATCCGTAAATAATCCGTGTTATCCGTGGCTAACTTCATACGCCCGAATCGCATCCTCATGTCTCAGCGTCAACCCGATATCATCTAAACCTTCCAACAAGCAATACCGCTGAAACTCACCGATACTAAAAGAGATGGCATCCCCGATCGTTTGCCGCTCAAGATCAACTGTTAGTTCATAACCTTCCTGCTCCTGCGCTCGCTTCATAATGTCCCGCACCTGTTCGTTAGTCAGCGCGATCGGAAGCATCCCATTCTTGAAGCAGTTGTTCGCAAATATATCGGCAAACGACGGCGCGATAATCACCCGAAACCCGAATTCACCGAGCGCCCACGGCGCATGTTCACGCGACGATCCACAACCAAAATTCTTATCGGCAACAAGTATCGATGCGCCTTTGTAACGCGACTCATTCAGCACGAAAGACGGATTCGGTTGGCCGTCAGGCAAATAGCGCCAGTCGTAAAACAGAAACTCACCAAAACCCGTGCGCTCAATCCGCTTCAAAAACTGTTTCGGAATAATCTGATCCGTATCGACGTTCGCGCGATCGAGTGGCGCCACTAAGCCTCTATGTTTCGTGAATCGTTCCATAATATTTGAACGCGGATTAACGCAGATCTGCGCGGATCTGCGTTAATCCGCGTTACTTGAACTCCCATTCCCTAACATCCGTGAAGTGCCCCTTGATCGCCGCTGCCGCCGCCATCATCGGACTGACAAGATGTGTGCGCCCCCCGCGTCCCTGCCGTCCTTCAAAGTTTCTGTTACTCGTCGACGCGCAGCGCTCACCCGGCTGCAAGATGTCGGCGTTCATGCCCAAACACATCGAACACCCAGCCTCGCGCCATTCAAAACCGGCCTCGTGGAAAATGCGATCGAGTCCCTCACGCTCCGCAGCTTTCTTGATGTCCTGCGAACCGGGCACAACCATCGCACTCACTGACGAACTGATACGGTATCCCTTGACTACGCGTGCCGCCGCTCGCAAATCTTCAATCCGCGCATTCGTACACGAACCAATGAACGCACGATCGATCGCGATATCCTGAATGCTTGTGCGTGGTTTGAGCGCCATGTATTCGAGTGCACGTTCGGCCGCCTGCCTGTCTGCGGCGCTCTTCGCTTCTGCGGGATCAGGAATAAAACTCGTCACCGGCACGACCATACCCGGACTCGTGCCCCACGTCACAAACGGTTCGAGTCGTGCAGCATCGATCTCAATTACTCGATCAAATTCAGCACCGTCGTCACTCTTCAACGTCCGCCAGTAATCGACAGCTATGTCCCATGCCTCGCCACTCGGAGCAAAGCGACGACCCTTGAGATACGCAAACGTCGTTTCGTCGGGCGCGATCATGCCGGCGCGCGCGCCTGCTTCAATACTCATGTTGCACAGCGTCATGCGCCCCTCCATCGAAAGCGCGCGCACCGCTTCGCCTGCGTATTCGATCGTGTAACCAGTTGCGCCGTCAGTGCCGATCTTCCCGATGATGCCGAGCGCGAGATCTTTCGCCGTCACGCCTTCGGGCAGATTCCCGCGCGTCTGCACTTTCATCGTCAGCGGTTTGTTTTGCGGCAGACACTGCGTCGCTAACACGTGCTCGACTTCGCTCGTGCCGATGCCAAAGGCGAGCGATCCAAACGCACCGTGTGTGCTCGTATGACTGTCGCCACAAACGATCGTCATGCCGGGGCGTGTCAGACCAAGCTCCGGTCCAATCACGTGCACGATGCCTTGTTCGGGTGAATGAATGTCGAAGAGTTGAATGCCAAACTCTTTGCAGTTCCGACGCAGCGCTTCGACTTGATTAGCCGCAGTCGCATCTGCGATCGGAAGACTGCGATCCGTCGTGGGAACGTTGTGATCGACCGTACCGAAAGTAAGATCCGGACGTCTCACTTTTCGACCCGCCTGCCGCAAACCATCAAACGCCTGCGGCGACGTCACCTCGTGAATAAGATGGAGATCGATGTAAAGCAGCGTGGGTTCGCCGTGGGCTTCACGAACGATGTGCGCTTGCCAGAGTTTCTCGAATAATGTCGTCATGCTAAAGCTCTTCAGACTGCATGATAAGCATGACGCATATCCGCGATCTCTGTCACGGCCTGGCAGATCATTTCGCCAAACTCGCTCGTTGTGACGACGTAGCCGCCGGTGCCTTCGGCGATGTCAGGTGTGCGATAACCGGCTTCGAGCACGTCCCTGATCGCCAATTCGATATCGCTCGCTTGCTGTTCGAGGCCGAATGAATGTCGCAACATCATCGCCGCCGACGCGACCGCGCCACAGGGATTCGCGCTGCCCTGACCGGCGATGTCGGGCGCCGAACCGTGAACCGGTTCGTACAGCCCGACTTCTCCGCCGATTGTTGCTGACGCCAGCATTCCCAACGAGCCACTGATCACCGCGGCTTCGTCGGAAAGAATGTCACCAAAAAGATTCTCGGTTAACAACACGTCAAAGCGACGCGGATTCGCAATCAAGTGCATCGCGCACGCATCGACGTAGAGATGATCGAGCGTGACGTCCGGATAATCCTGCGCCACGCGAATCACGGTCTGCCGCCAAAGTTGCGACGTTTCGAGCACGTTTGCTTTATCAACAGAAGTGACTTTGCCGCGACGCTTGCGAGCGGCTTCGAACGCGACGCGAGTGACGCGTTCGATCTCCTCGACTGAGTAACGCATCGTGTTGATACCGACGCTTGTTCCATGGCTGGTGTCGATTCCTCGTGGTTCGCCGAAGTAAAGACCGCCGAGCAATTCGCGCACGATGAGAATGTCTGTGCCGCGCGCGACTTCGGGTCTCACCGGCGAGCAGCCGGCAATCGATGAATATGAAATTGCGGGACGAAGGTTCGCGTAACCGCCGAGTGCGCTTCGTAGCAGCAACAGTCCTGCTTCAGGACGTTGATTCGCAGGCGTCTGATCGAATTCCGGTGAGCCTACGGCGCCGAGCAAAACCGCATCCGAAGCTAGACACGCGTCCAGCGTTGTGCGCGGCAATGGTGAACCGAACTGTTTTATAGCCACACCGCCGATGGCGTGCTCTTCAAAATCGAATCGATACCCGTGAATAGCCGCCACTGTTTGCAGAACAGTGATTGCTTCTTTTGTTACCTCTGGTCCAATCCCATCCCCGGGAAGTGTTGTGATCTTAACTCGCATAATTCCTTCAGTTATTTTTGCCGCGGATGAACGCAGATAAACGCAGATCAGCGTTCATCAGCGTTTATCCGCGGCTTAAGCTGCTGCTCCCACTGCCTTATCGGCGAGAAGGGAAATCAAATCCTGATCGTAAACGCGTTTTTTCTTATCGGCGAGGTTAGTAAAACTTCGGTACGCCAACTCGAGATCTGTCGACGTAACATCGTAACCCAGTTCAGCATAACGCAGCGCGAGTGCGTGACGTCCTGAATGCTTGCCGAGCACGAGGGAGTTTGCCGGCACGCCAACTGACTCCGGCGTCATGATCTCGTAGCAGAGCGGATTATTAATCACGCCGTGCTGATGAATACCGGCTTCGTGCGCAAACGCATTGCGTCCGACAATCGCCTTGTTCGGCTGCACGTCAAACCCGACGATGCTCGAAAGCATTTGGCTCGTCGGATAAAGCTCGGTCGTATTGATTCCCGTCTCAAACTGGAATCGATCGGCGCGCACGCGCAATGCCATCACGATCTCTTCGAGCGACGCATTGCCGGCCCGCTCGCCGATGCCATTGATCGTACACTCAACCTGTCGCGCGCCCGCTTCAATCGCAGCGAGACTGTTAGCAACTGCCAAACCGAGATCGTTGTGACAGTGAACGCTGATGATGACGTCGCGATCACGAACGACTCGATCGCGAACCTGTTGAACCAGGTGCATGTATTCCAGCGGCGTCGTGTAGCCAACAGTGTCGGGCACGTTGAGCACTGACGCACCGGCATCGACCGCCACATCGAGCACTTCACACAAATAATCGATGTCGCTGCGCGTCGCGTCTTCGGCGGAAAACTCAACGTCCTCGGCATACGAGCGTGCCAGGCTCACGGCCGAGCGCGTCATTTCGATCACTTCAGCGCGCGTTTTCTTTAACTTGTGTTCGAGATGAATGTCCGAAGTGGCACAGAAGGTGTGAATGCGCGGGTGAGCCGCAAACTTCAAAGCCTCGGCGGCGCGGGCGACGTCCAACTCGGAGGTCCGGCAGAGCGCAGCCACTTTGACCTCCTGACACTGAGCCGCAACGGCCCTCACCGCGGAAAAGTCACCCTCCGAGGCAATCGGAAAGCCTGCTTCGATGATATCGACGCCGAGATCCTGGAGCTTTTTCGCCATCCGGACCTTCTCTGTCAAGTTCATCGAGCAGCCGGGCGACTGTTCGCCGTCGCGCAACGTCGTATCAAAAATGCTGACTCTGTTTTGTGGCATGGGGTTCCCCTCCTGTGGGCAAGCAAATGAGGATGCTACGGAGGGATGGGCCAATAGTCAAAGCTATAATCTTTATAGGAATATAGATTGTTTTTATCCACAGATTACACAGATAATCGGCGTAATCTGTGGATTACTGTGCCGGGACTTCAGCGATGCGGCGGGCGTATTCCGCGAATTGCCCGGTGTAGTAAAGTCGGGTCAGATCTTTATCGAGCGTGGTCCCCTTAATTTTGGCTCGAATGAGGCGGAAGATCTTTTCTTTCAACCAGTAACCGTGGTCGTAGCGCTCGCCGATGGCTGAGGCGGAGGCGAGTTTATCGATTTCAGGAGTTGTTAAGCCGCGCTTCCAGGCCGCGTGGTACACCATCAGACCTTCCTGAAACGCGGTGGTAGCGATCTGGCCGAACAAAACGTTGAGTCCCTTCCAACCTTCCTTGTGAGTGTCGATCAGCGTTACGACGTCCGGATGCGGGTTGCTCGCAGTCTTGTAATCAAGCAGCGACACACGCAGATCGATGGTCCGATCACCGTCGTAATCGTACTCAATCGTGTCCAGAAATCCGTTGTTATCCGTGTCCGTATACTTCACTACTTCTTCCACCTTCGGCGCAATCGGCTTCGGCGAAGGTGTCTTGCTACCGCCGTGATACTCGGCGTTTTTATCGACCGTCCACGCGCCCCACTCGGCGCCGGCGAGGTGTAACTTGCGATCGAAAACGCCGACGTAGAGTTTGCCGCCGCCGGAATTGTCTTCGTCAAACTCACCGCGGTCGCCGAGTGAGTCAGCTTGCGGATGACCTGAAATTCCGGGCCGCTCGTCTGGTCCTGCCATCGCGAGTTCCGCATAGTTTCCGCGACGCCACTTCTTCGTTGAATAGAGATCGATTTCTTTTGGACCACCGAAACCATGCATCGGGTAATACATCTCCACCCGCTCCCAGCGATGATCGTCGTCGTCTTCGTCAAACACGAAATACATCGTGGCCCACTTCGCGGTGAAGAACGAGTCGAAGCTTTTCTCGTGCGGCATGTACATCAACTCGTCGATCTTGCGCCAGTTGTTCCACTGAAAACAGCCGTCGAATTTTGGATTGCCTTTCAACGCCGGATACTTGTGCACAAACTGACGATAGGGAATGCCTGGTCCACCTGCGCCACGAAGCGACATGTCGTAATCAGTTTCGTTGCCTTTCGTCGAATCGTTGTCGAGGTCGAAAGTCGCGAACGCTTCGCTGAGAACGCCGGTGAGTTTGGTGACGTCTTTATCGAGCGGCGGTACGGGATCGAGCCAGCGAATGGCCATTTCCGAAACGCCGTCGCCATCGAAATCGAAGAAATCAAAGGGATTTTCCCAGTTAAGACGCGGATCGGGCAGCGATTGCGGCGGGCGATGAACCTTCAGAAAGATCGCGTTGCCGTTGTAATCCGGCAGCCAGTCGCTGACACCGGTGTAGCCCCAGTTGTCGTTGCCGAAGTCGAAGTTTTGCCAATCGAGCCAGCCGAGCACGCCGTCTTTTTCGACGTCGATAAAGACCATCCAGTGTGACTCGCCCGGATCGAATTTTCCGTCTCCCCACGCACGACCCTGCGTAACGAACGCCTGAAGATCGGCTTGACCGTCGCCGTCGTTGTCAGCCCATTTGATGTTTATGTCGGTGGCGCTGTCGTAGATCCCATCGCCGTTCTTGTCGATCTGCATCACGTCGTTGATCTGATCGCCACGTGTGTCGGTCGGAAGCATGTCGCCGTTTTCATCGAGCCAGCGAACACGTTTGCCGTTCCACCAGCGCTCGAGAATATCGGGCTTGCCGTCGTTGTTGATGTCGAGACGAACGATTTCGTCGGATGGGGTAGTGGACTTGAGTGCGGTCTTGCGCAGATCAAGATTGGCGTTTTGGGGAAAGAAGAATAGCAATGCAATAAATGTCAGGTACGCGTTCATAGAACTATTTAACCACGGATTCAGCGGATGAAATCCGGATTTTTATCCGTATAATCCGTGGCTCAAATGAAACGCATCAGCCGGCGAGCCTTTTTACAAACAACATCGACAACAGTTCTGGCGAGTACGCTGCTCAATAAAATTACGATTGCGAGCACCGAGCCGGTGGTGTCAGGGCGTTTGCTTGAGTGGGAATATCGGCGTGGAAATCTCGGTGGACCATGGGAGGTCTGGCGCAAAGCGAATGATGACGCGAACGTCTGGACTAAGGTTAATGTGCCGCACTGTTTCAATGCTTCCGACTCAGTCGATCCGGACGTTCCGTATTACCAGGGACCGGGTTGGTATCGAACAAAACTCGAGGTTGCTAATCCTTTTCCCGCCGGGCGAACTCTCCTGCACTTCGAAGGCGCGGGACAAAAGACAGAAGTTTTTGTACACACGGAAAAGGTTGGTTCACACGTTGGCGGTTACGACGAGTTCGTTGTCGATATCACCGACCAGGTGAAGAAGTTTCCCAAAACAGACAAGGACCCGGGCCTCGTCCCGGTAGCGGTCATTTGCGACAACTCGCGCGATCTCGAAATGATTCCGTCAAATTTGAGCGATTTTAATCTTTATGGCGGACTCTATCGGTATGTGAATGTGGTCTATGTGCCGGCGATCTCAATCGAGCGGGCGCATATCCATACCGAAATCCTCGCGAACGGCAAAGCCGAAATCACGGTGACAGGCAGGCTCTACAATCCTTCGCTGCTCAAGGATGAACTCGAGATCAGTGTGTCTGTAACTGATCCGAACGCGCGCGCTATTCACAACGTTACTCGCAAGCTCGCTCCATGGACGGAAACGCAAAACGTGGCGAAGTTTACGATCGATAAGCCCTCGCTTTGGTCGCCGTCAAAACCAGCCCTCTATAGTTGCGTGGTTACGCTGAAGAGTACTCACGGCCCATCGCAAGCTACGGAGCGTTTCGGACTTCGCTCGTTTGAGTTCGTCAAGAATGGTCCATTCAAACTCAACGGTGAACGACTGTTGATTCGCGGCACTCAGCGTCACGAAGATCACGCCGGAGTTGCGGCGGCGATGACCGAGGAACTGATGCGCAAAGAGATGCGGTTGATCAAAGATCTCGGCGCAAACTTCGTTCGTCTCGGACACTTTCAACAGTCACGGACGATTCTGGATTTGTGCGACGAGCTGGGCTTGCTCGTTTGGGAAGAGATTCCCTGGTGTCGTGGCGGGCTCGGCGGCGAACAATACAAAGAGCAGGCGCGTCGCATGTTGCGCAACATGATCGATCAGCATCGCAATCATCCGTCCGTGATCATCTGGGGACTCGGAAACGAGAACGACTGGCCCGGCGATTTCGAAGAGTTTGATAAAGACAAGATCAGGGCGTTCATGATCGAGCTCAACACGCTCGCACACGCACTCGATGCGACACGCAAGACCGCGATCCGTCGTTGTGATTTCTGCAAAGATGTGGTCGATGTTTACTCGCCGTCGATCTGGTCGGGTTGGTATCAGGGTCGTTACACCGAATACAAGTCGCGCGTGGAGGCGGAGAGCAAGAAAGTCGATCACTTTCTGCACATGGAATGGGGCGGCGACAGTCATGCGCGCCGGCATTCGGAAGCGGTCAATGAGGTTTTGGCGCGCGCGCCGCAGGAAGGCGACTGGTCCGAAACGTACATCTGCGACGTCTTTGACTGGCACTTGAAAGAGCAGGAGACGATGCCGGATCTGACTGGTTCGGCGCAATGGATCTTCAAAGACTTTGCGACGACCTTGCGACCGGGAAATCCGGTGCCGCGCGTCAATCAGAAAGGACTTGTCGAGCGCGACTTCACGTTGAAAGAAGGATACTTTGTCTTTCAGTCGTACTGGGCGAAACAACCGATGGTCCATATCTACGGGCACACGTGGCCGGTGCGTTGGGGCGAGCGCGATGAAGCAAAGCTGGTGAAGGTTTATTCAAACTGCGCGGAGGTTGAGTTGTTTGTGAACGGTGTCTCGGTGGGCATCAAGAAACGCGCCACTCAGGATTTTCCAGCGGCGGGATTGCGGTGGCTGGTGAAATTTAAAGCTGGGGAGAATGTTGTTCGAGCAGTCGCCAAGAACCTCTCCGATGAAATCAAGTTCGTCTATCAAACCGAGAAATGGGATAAGCCGGCGAAGCTCTTAATAGCGCGAACCAGAGATGGTGTCGAAGTGAAGCTGGTTGACGCAAAGGGAATTCAGTGTCTTGATGCGCGAAATTTCATGAGGTTTGGATTGGTTGGTGACGGAGAACTGATCGATAACCTCGGCACTTCGATATCAGCACGGAAAGTGCAACTGTATAACGGTCGGGCGCAGATAGGGATTAAGAGCAGAGGACGGTGGGTCGTGAGTGTCTCGTCTGACGGTTTGCCAACCGCATTTCTTGACGCGGATCTACGCGGATAAACGCGGATTAGAGAGAGAAGGTCCCGTAGAATGCACTGTTCTCACCCGATCGCGACCATGGCTCACCGACGGCCTTACCGGAGTAAAGGGCTTTCGAAGTGTAACCAACTTTCCGGTTTTCCAGTCCGACGAGCGGCGCGTACCAAACCAGGTTTGGCATCTTGCAGCACAGATCGTTTGGCATTGCTTCGACATTGATCGCGGCTTCGTTTGTAACGACCGCATAAGTCCGACCATTGCGTTCGAACGCGATCGGCGCGGTGCGCACTGCAACGATGTTGCCCAACGACGCGGCGTATTTTTCTCTAAGCGCGTTCGTCATCGCTAACGCCTGGGTGCGTGAAGCACCGGAGTCGATGATGATTTCAGATTGACGGGCCGCGTTGGTTTCGCCGAGGTTTGCGTCAGCACTCACGATTGCCAACACCCGCACGCCGGTGAGATCCACACCCTGCCATTTTCCGGAGGTAACGTTCCACGCCATGAGTGCATCGCGGCCCGTGGTAATGACTTCACCGTTGTAGTGGCAGGCGCCGGCAAACACACTCGCGGTGCGCACTTCCACATAATCTCCACGCAGACTCACGCTTTCGGCTCGTGAACTGAAAACCAGAGCCATGGCTGCTACGAGCATTGTTGCGAGTACTAGAAAACTTCTGCGCATCTTGAAAACCTCCTCGAATACAGCCACAGATTACACGGATTTTATTGCGGATGTATAGCAGGTGCGGCCGGGACCGCAGCGTTCCGTGTCGACACGGCAATTGTCGGGACCGATGACTTCCTGCGTCTCGCAGCACCAGACGTGATTCGTCGCATCGAGATACTCGTCGGCCGTCGTCGCGAGCCGATCGAGCATGAAGTATTTCTTCGAACGCAACGATCCGCAGAACGGAGATTGGAGCGGTGCAACTGGTTCGTTTGCCATAAGAGTCTCCCTAAACACTTGCTGCTTTCGCCAACGCACGTCGCACGAGCGTTTGTGTGAGCGGCACCTTGTACGCGTTTTTCTCGAGTGGCTTTGCTTCCGTGAGTGCGATCTTTGCGGTTTCGGCAAGCACGTCGGGCGTCAGTTTCTTGCCAACCAGAAATTTCTCGGCTGCGGGAACGCGCCACGGTATCGGCGCGACGCCGCCGAGTACGATGCGTGCTTCTCGCACTGCTTCGTTCGGTCCCATCCTGAGAGCGACTGCCGCAGAGGCGAGTGCAAAATCGAGTGACTCGCGTTCTTTGAATTTCAGGTAAGTCGATTTCGCAGCAAGCGCCGACGCAGGCACGTTGATCTGCGTGATGATGTCGTCATTTTTCAAAACGTTCTCGCGTCGAATATTTCCTTCCGACGGCAGAGTGAAGAATTTATCCAACGGAATCACGCGTTTTCCTGCGGCGCCAGTGACATTCACTGTGGCGCCCAGCGCAACCAGCATCGGAGCGAGATCCGATGGATGCACGATGTACGATGGACCACCACCGATGATCGCGTTGTACTTGTTCTCACCGCTCGCCGCGTAACACTCCGAACCGCCCTTCTTCAAACAGATCACTTCTTCGAGCCGGAAGTACCAGCAACGCGGTCGCTGGCAAAGATTGCCGCCGACAGTGCCGAGATTTCGAATCTGCGGCGTCGCAATCGAATGCGCGGCTTCAGCCAGTCCGGGAAAACTCTTGCGCACGCCGGCGTGCTCTTCGAGCTCACTCAACGTAACGAGCGCGCCGATCGTCAATCCCTTCGCGTTGAGCGTAATACTGTTCAAGCCGCGAATATTCTTCAGATTAACCAGGCGCACCGGCCGCGACGTATAGTCTTTCATCGTCGTCAACAAATCCTGTCCGCCCGCAATCGGTCGCGGCGACTCGTCAACATCACCTGTTGAGGGCAGAAGCATCTTCACCGCCTCGTTGATATTTGCGGGATTACTCCACTCAAATGCTTTCATCTTCTAATCCTTTTAATCCGCGTTTATCCGCGACTAAGAACATTCGGATTCATCAACCCCATCAGAATCTTGTCCGGCGTCACCGGGGTTTCGCGCACGCGGACGCCGGTCGCATTGAAGACCGCATTCACGAGCGCGCCAAGTGCGGGAATGATGCAACCCTCTGCGATCCCGATCACCGCTTCGCGTTTGTCGTCGTCGTCGATGATCGGCACCATCTCAGGCATTTCGAGACTGCCCGGCAACTTGTAATCGCCAAAGCCGGGATTGAGCTGCATGCCCAGATGCGCGTCCATCACGCGACCTTCCCACAACGCCATTCCCAACGACTGGATCATGCCGCCATTGATCTGGCTCTCCATTGTCAAACGATTCAGGGGCAGGCCGCCGTCCTGAATATGGACCATCTTGATCGGCTTGACGTGTCCGGTTTCAACGTCAACTTCCACTTCGGCAAAACAAACACCATGAACACCACGCGACTGTAAATCCGTACGCCAAACACCGTGCGAAGTGATGCCACCGGCCGGCAGCGCTGCGAGAGCCTGCTGCCACGACATCGACTTTCCATTTGCCGAAACCTTTCCATCAGCAAAAACAACTTCTTCCGGTTTTGGATTACCCAGTAACGGAGCAACGCGCTCGGCCATCATCATCCGCGCTTTGATCGCTGCGTCTTTCACTGACGGCGCGAGGGAAGGCGCCGTCGTGGAACCGCCGGACGGATTCGCGTTGCCGAGTTTCGAATTGCCGATGCGCTCCTGGACGTCTTTGATTGTTAGTCCGAGCTCTTCGGCGACAATCGCTCTCGTGTATGTGCGTGTGCCCGTGCCGAGATCCTGGGTGCCGACTGCAACGACGATTGATCCGTCGCGCGAGATCGTCACGTCAACTTTGCACTGGTCGTTGCCGGCGCCGCCCCACGCGCCCACAGCACAGCCCATTCCCCGTTTGAATGGACCAGCATTACCGCCGGCAACCGGATTTCTTCTGGACCATCCAATCTCCTGTGCGCCACGCCGTAGTTGCCGGTGATAAACCTCGTCGCGAAGATTCTTGATACGAAACTCCACCGGGTCCATCTTGATCTTGTAGGCAAGCTCATCGACGAGTGATTCAACGGCGAACGAAGCCTGTGGAAACCCCGGAGCGCGCATTGCCACGGATGAATCTTCATTAGTGTGCAGCGCGTAGACCTCACGGTACGTGTCGCCCATGCGATAAATGAATGGTTGTCCTGCCTGTGAACCCGGACCGAGACCACCGAGCCGATACTGGCGCGCCTGAAGCGCGATGATCGTGCCGTCTTTCTTCACACCGGCTTTCAACTTCTGCCACGAACCGGAGCGATTGCCGGCCATTACAAACTCGTCGTAACGCGTGAACATCAGTTTTACCGGCGTCTTTGTTTGCTTCGAGAGCCGGCACGCGAGCATGCCTTCGAGTCCGAGACCAAACTTTGATCCAAAGCCGCCGCCCATGTGTTCGACGGTTGTAGTGACGGCACTCTCAGTCAATCCCAGTTCTTTAGCGGCGTCGCCGTGAATGGTGAAAGTTCCCTGCGTCGACGCGTAGATCGTTGCCGTATCGCCGCCGCGATAGTCGACCACCATGCCGTGGGTTTCGAGGCAGGCATGATGAATACGCGCGGTGATGTATTCACCTTCGACGATTTCGTCGGCGTTTGCGAAAGCAGCTTCGGCTTTTTGCGGATCGCCGTTCTTTCCTGCTTCCTTGAGATTTTCCTCCTTTTCGACAACTTTCGGTGCATCCGGACGAATGGCGGCGTGTGCATGGACCACGTGTGGCAACACTTCGTAAGTGACTTTGATCGCGCGCAGTGCGTCGCCTGCAATCTCCGGCGTTGTCGCAGCGACTGCGGCAACTGGAGCGCCGGCGAAACGAACTTCGCTCAAAGGAGCGGGAATAATTGCTTTGACGCCGGGAATCTTCGCGGCGGCGTCGGTATCGATCTTCGTAATGCGCGCGTGAGCATGCGGGGAACGCAGGATACGAGCGACCAGCATGCCGGGCAGACGTTGATCGTAGGTGTAACGCGCGACGCCGGTCGCCTTCAATGGACCATCGACGCGCGTCTGGCGTTTATTGAGCAACTTGTGCTTGTCGTTTGGTCCCCAGCCTGGTCCAGCTTCGTCGTCGACTTCGATCTCGACCATCTGCTCGACGCCGTTAACGACACGCGGCACGCGAACCTTTTTCTTCGGCTTGGGAGTTGGTTGTGCTTGTGGCTGTTGTTGCATTTGTTCTCCCCTTTACGCGCCCGTACTTTTTGCGGCTGCGAGTGCGGCGTCAAAAACTCTCGGATAGGTTCCGCAACGACAGAAGTTTCCCTTGCACGCTTCCTTCACTTCCGCCAGCGACGGGTTCGGATTCTTCTTCAGGTACGCAGAGATGGTGGTCACAAATCCGGGCGTGCAGAAACCGCACATCAAAGCGTCTTGTTCGACGAAAGCGGCCTGCACCGCGTTTGGATTTTCAGGAGTGCCCAGTCCTTCCACCGTCGTGATCTTTTTGTTCGTCGCATCGACGGCGAGCACGAGACATGAGTAGACGGGTTTTCCGTCGAGCAGCACCGTGCACGCGCCGCACGTTCCTACGTCGCAGACGAGTTTAGGACCGGTGACTGCCGGATCGAGATGATTGCGGAGCGTGTTGAGCAGAGTAGTGCGCGGCTCGACCTGAGCTTCGCGCTGTTTGCCATTCACATCAAGAACGACTTTGACGGACCCGGAGAGTGTTTCCGGAGTTGCCGTTGCTTCTTCGGCTTCGACTTCGGTCCATAAATGGTCGGCGATCGCGGCGCCTGCGCCGGCGATACCCATGCCCTTCAGAAATCTGCGTCTGCCTGCGTCGTGATCTTCACGAGACTTGGTCATTGCTTCTCTCCCGCAGTTGTGTTATTGGTCAAACCATTTCTGGTCTGATCGAGCACTACCTCTAATCTGTAATTGGTCGGAAATAAGTTAGCACAGGATTACAGGATTTTCACGACTTACAAGATTCATCCTGTCAATCCTGAAAATCTTTTCAATCCTATCTAAATAAACGAGGAGAACCAATGAGGCTCGTCGCCGTAATTGTGTTGCTGACAATTCCTTTTACCGTCCACGCGAGTCAGAAGACATCAGCGAAAACTGACTGGTCAGTCGCAGTGGTTGAATCAACCATGAAGCGATACCCGACCGCGAAAGATCTCGGCTCGTGGGGTTACGCCAAATCGCTCTTTCTCTACGGCGAATACCTCACCTACAAGCGCACTCACGATCCGCGTTATCTCAAATACATCAAAGACTGGATCGACATGCACGTCGACGATCAGGGCGTCGTTCGCAGCACCAACGCGCAGGGCGAGCTCCGTGAAATCACTTTCGACAATCTCGACAGCATGCTTCCCGGAAATCTTCTCCTGCTGCTTTACAAAGAAACCAAAGAGCCGAAATACAAACTCGCCGCCGAACGCATTCGCAAACGATTCGATACTTACCCACGAACGAAAGACGAAGGCTTTTGGCATGGCGCCGGCAAGTCGCGCGAATCGCAGCTCTGGGGCGACGGTGTCTTTATGTCGATGCCGTTTTTGGTGCGCTACGGAAGCATGTTTGGCGACGCCAAATACGCCAATGACGAGGCTGTGCTGCAACTTCTCACTTATTGGCTTCACTTAACCGATCTGAACACCGGATTGATGTTTCACGCCTACGACGAGAGTGGTCAGGCGCCCTGGGCTGACAAAGACAGCAAGCACTCGGCGGAGTTTTGGTGTCGCGCGATGGGTTGGTATGGCATGACGATGATTGAAGTGCTCGAGCTCCTGCCTCGCGATCATCCGATGCGCCCGCTTTTAGTTGGGCACCTCATGTTGCTGGTGAAATCGTGGGCACGTTATCAGGACGCGAACACCGGACTCTGGTATCAGGTCGTCGACAAGGGCAACAATCCGGCGAACTGGCTCGAAACCTCGAGCTCGAGCATGTACACCTACGTCACTGCAATGGCCGTCGATCGTGGTTACGTCGAAAAGAAATATCTGGCTGGAGTGCAAAAAGGATATGCAGGCGTGCTGACGAAGATCTCGCTCGACACAGATGGTCAAACCAATCTGATCGATATCTGCGAAGGCACGAACGTCGCGGATCTTGCCTACTACCTCGCTCGTAAACGAAGCACAAACGACTTTCACGGTCTCGGCGCATTCCTGATCATGAATGAAAAGTTCATGAACAAAACCCTCAACGGCAGCAGCCGCACCCTTTTCCAACCGTAGCACTGCCCACAGATTACGCAGGATTAGAGTTTTATCTGCGTAATCTGTGGATAAAACTCTTGACGTGCGTCCAAATTGGTATTATAAGTTTCGCGATCTAGCCTAAATTGTTATGACCAATTCGAGTTCTAAGCTGAAGATCGTGCCGCCTGTTCGATCCGGCCAGACGACGGAACAGGTGGTAGCTCGTGTTTACGAGCTCATCAAGCGCGAGGACTTGAAGCCCGGTGACCGCTTACCGCCCGAGCGCGAATTGTCAAAACAACTTGGCATCAGCCGGCCCTCTTTGCGGGCCGGCTTGAGTTCTTTGATCTCGATGGGCGTGCTCCAGTCGCGACAGGGAGCGGGCACGTTTATCGTCGATGGACCACCCGCGCTCGACAGTGAGCCACTGCGTCTGCTGGCACAGCTTCACGGTTTCAGTTTCGAGCACATGTTTGAGACGCGGTCGATCCTCGAAGTTGGAGCTGCGGGCCTCGCTGCCGAACGCGCCACCGGGGAACAGCTCGCGACCATGTCGGAAGAGATTGCTGACATGTTTGCGGCGCTCGAGGATCCGCAGCAGTTTCTGGTTCACGATGTTTCGTTTCATCGGGCGGTCGCGGCGGCATCCGGGAATCCAACGCTCGCGACACTCGTGGAGATGGTCTCGGCGATTTTGTATGAGCGACGTCGCGAAACGATCGAGCGGGCGCACGATTTCAAGGAAGCGCTCGAGTTACACCGGAGAATTTATCGCGCCATTCGCGCGCGCAAACCCGAAGAAGCGCGCGAAGCGATGCGCGATCACATCGTACGCGCGCACAAAGCCTTTGCGATCGAGGAAGAGCAACAGCGATCGAAGCGCGATAAGAAGTTAGAAGCATAATTGTTTTCACCCCAAGGGCCATAACCGGAAAACTTGTCTGTATTTCTGAGCGGGTTAACCCCGTCGTCTTTTTAATTAAATTGTCCTAACAAGAGACAATTTACTTTCGAAGGAGGAGTCGCATGTTTAGTTTCCTGTGTTGTAAGCCAGCTATCCTCGTTGTCCTGCTGCTCGCTTGCGTCACCGCCGCACACGCGCAAACCATTACCGGATCGATCTCAGGCGCCGTAATGGACTCGAGCGGCGGCATGATTCCGGGCGCAAACGTCACGCTCATCAGCGAGAAAACCGGACAATCACGCGGCTCCACCACCAACAGTGAAGGGCGCTTCAACTTCGCCGCCTTGCAACCAGGTAACTACGCCTTGAAGGTCGAACGTCAGGGCTTCCAAACTCTCGAACAACGCGGCGTGATCCTGAGTGCTAACGAGAATCTCGCACTCGGCGATCTCAAACTCCAGCCGGGCCAGGTAACTGAAACCGTGAGCGTGATGAGTGAAGGCGCAATCGTCGAACGCGAAAGCAGCGATCTAACCGCGCGTCTCACGGCCGATCAGATCAACTTGATCTCGACGAAAGGTCGCGACATCACTTCGCTCCTGCGCTTGCTGCCGGGAACTTCGAACAACGACGACATTGAAGGCGCAGGCGACGGCTTCGGCACCGACTTGCCCAACATCTCCGGTCAGCGTGGTCGTTCAACCGTCCCCACAATCGACGGACTCTTCGCCGGTGAACCCAGCGGCTCAAACAAGCTGAGCATGACGATCAACCAGGACGCCGTCGCGGAAGTTAAAGTCCTGCGCAACAACTACGGCGCCGAATATGGCAACAACGGCGGCGCGATCATCAACATCGTTTCGAAAGGTGGTGGCCAGGAATACGCCGGATCGGTTTATTACTTTCTCCGCAACGAATCGTTGAATGGCAGTCCGTTTTTCAACAACAAAGCCGGCCTCGCGCGACCGCTTTATCGTCATCTTTATCCCGGCGGAAATGTCGGCGGACCTTTGCCCCTCCCGCGGTTTGGTGAAGGCGGAAAATTCTGGCTCAAAGACAAGGCGTTCTTCTTCTTCGCGTACGAGAAGCCACACCAGATCACACCGAATGATCCGCGCTTCGTAACTGTGCCGAGCGATCTCGAACGCCACGGAGATTTTTCGAAATCGATCAACTCAAATGGAGCGCAGGTTTTTGTTCGCGATCCGCTCAACCCGGGCACTGGTTGCAGTGCCACTGATTCGAGCGGTTGTTTTCGCGATCCGAGTCGCGCCACCTCGGCGAATCCGCTTGGTCTAAACATCATCCCGCAAGCGAGATGGAACGCCAGCGGTGTCGCGCTGCTCAACTATTTCCCGTTACCAAATACGCTCGGCGGCACCGGCGGCAGTGCTTTCAATTACGTGTTTCAGAGTCCCACCGACGTGCCCAAGCGAAGCAAGATGCTTCGTTTCGACGTCAAGCCTTCGAACAACGACACGATCTACTGGAAGTATCAGTGGTGGACTTCCGACAACCTCGGCACTGGAACATCAGGCTGGCCGGGTAACGACAACAATCGCTGGGGAATCAACTCGCATTACCTCTACACGGACGACGGCTGGTCAGCGAACTGGGTACGTGTGTTCAATTCGAATTTAGTCAACGAGTTTAACTTCGGTATGCGCCACGACTCCGAAGGCTTCGTTCCCGGCGACGGCGAGATCGAAAGACTGCAACGCACCGCACTGAACTACACCGCACCGCAACTCTTTCCCCAGAACAATCACCTCGGCACCATTCCACGCGCGACGAACTGGGGCGGCGTGCGTGGTCCAACGAACGGTGTTGCGAATATCAACTGGCTCGATCGCTGGGGCGAAGTCGGTAACGACTACATCAAGCCATCGTTTGCAGACAACGTGTCGGTCACGCACGGCGATCACGCGTTCAAGTTCGGTGTTTACTACGAACGGTTGCTGAACGGCGAAGCGCCGGGCGGTCAATGGTCGGGTGTGTTCAACTTCGCGGGTAACGACGCCAATTACACCAACGCCCTCGGCAACACGGGTTATGCGTACGCGAACGCCCTTGTCGGCAACTTCAGAAATTACCAGGAATCAACCGCGCGTCCGTTCACGAATCTGCGTCTGACGCAGGTGCAGTGGTATGTGGCGGACCAGTGGAAGATGAACCGCCGGTTGACGATGAACTATGGCGTTCGCTTCGGCTATCACTCGCCGTTCGAACAGGTCGATGGACAGGGATCGAATTTCGTTCCGAGTCTCTTTGATCCGTCGAAGGCCGTGGCGTTGTATGAGCCGGCCTGTGCGGTGGCGTTCACGCCGCCGGCAACTTGTCCGACAGCGTCGCGACGCGCGCGTGATCCGATCACGGGCCAACTGTTTGTTCTTGCTGGTCCAAACGCCAATCTCATCGGCGCGATCGTGCCGAACAGTGGTAATCCGAATAACGGTCTGCAACTCGGAAATGATCCGAACACGCCAAGTGGATTCAGGACTACGCGACCGATCGACATCGAACCACGACTCGGATTCGCCTGGGATCTTCGCGGTGACGGCCGCACGGTGCTGCGGGCACAAGCGGGTATTTATCACGCACCGCGCGTCGGCGGCGGCACGACCGGTGGCAATCTCGTCAACAATCAGCCGGCTAATCGCTCATTCAGCATCGATTTCGGCAACATCAATCAGCTTGTGAATCTGACCGGCACTGCGATCACCAGACCTTCGACCATCAACGCAGTTGAAGCTGATTCGAAGACACCAACGATTTACAACTTCACTCTCGGCGTGCAACGCGAGATTGGTTTCAAGACTGTGCTCGAGGTGAGTTATGTCGGTTCGTTTGCTCGACACCTGGGCCAACGAGTCAATATCAACGACATTCCCGACGGCGCCAAGCTCGGCACCAACAACTTCAGCCCGGTTACCGGAGCCCGTCTGCCGGATGAATTCCTGAGACCGTATCGCGGCTATGGCGACATCACGATGGTGACGTGGGCGGGAACGTCCAACTACAACTCGTTGCAGGTGCAGGCGAATCGGCGCTACACGCGTGGTTTCCAGGCCGGTTTGGCATACACGTATTCGAAATCGTTTGACTACGCCAACGACGATTCATCGGATGTGTTCTTTGGTCGGCCTTTCAAGGCATTCAACTATGCGCCTTCCGATTTTGATCAAACACACATCTTCACGGTCAATTACATCTACGACGTGCCGGCTTTGAGCCGTCATCTCGGTAAGAATGGTTTTGCATCTGCGGTGCTCGACAACTGGCAGATTTCGGGCACGACTTCGTACGCGAGCGGCAAGCCGAAGAACATCACCGCTACTTATTCAAACACTGCGGCCGTGATTTCACTGGGGCAGCAGTGTCCGGTCGGATCGAGTGTGACTTCAACTACCGCGACGACGCAGACGTGTACGCCGATCACAGATTTCACGGGCGGCGGTATCAATGCGCGTCCGTTCATGGTGTGCGATCCGATGAAAGGTGATTTTGGTCTTGATTCAACCGGCACGCCAAGAGCTTTCAACGTCGACTGCTTTGCGAAACCATTTGCTACGGGACAAATCGGAAACATGCCACGCAACGCCGTGCGAATGCCGTCGATCTTCAACAACGATCTCGCGTTCTTCAAGAATTTCAAGTTCGGAGAGAAACGTGCGTTGCAATTGCGGTGGGAGATTTACAATATTTTCAACCACACGAATTTTCGTGACATCGACGCTGGGGTTGCGTATGGACTCGTCGTCAACAATCCGAGCACGTCGAATCCGAAAGCGGCGTGTTCGCTGGCGAACGTTTGTACGACGAGTTTCCAGCAGACGAATGCGCGATTCGGGGCGGTGATTGCGGCCCGGACGCCGCGAGTGATGCAAGCTTCGATCAGGTTCGAATTTTAGTGATATCTTAGCCACGGATGACACGGATAAAAATCAGGATTGCGTTGGTTGGCGCGATCCTGATGATATCAACTTGCGTCTCGGCGCAAACTAAGCTTGAACTCGATGCGCGCAAAGCGTTGGCGAGTGGTCCATTCACCGTCACGAGCAAGACTGTTACGCCGCCGAGCGGCGATAAGCACGACTACATGAGCCAGGCGCCTTACTTCTGGCCCGATCCAAATCGTCCAAACGGACTTCCTTACATCCGCCGCGACGGCGAACGCAATCCTGAGATCGAGAAGATCACGGATCATCGCGTCATGGACCAGATGACAGCGGCGGTTGAGACGCTGTCGCTCGCGTATCACGCAACGCGAAACGAAGAGTACGCAGTCAAAGCCGCGACGCTGCTGCGTGCGTTCTTTCTCGATCCGGCCACGCGTATGAACCCTAACTTGCAGTTTGCGCAAGGGATTCCCGGTATCAACACTGGCCGCGGCATAGGGCTGATCGAGACACGCGGATTAACGCGGATCGTCGACGGGATCGGACTGTTGGCGGGTTCGAAGAGTTGGACTAGGGCCGATCAGAAAGGCATGGAGGATTGGTTTGCGAAGTTCCTGCAGTGGATGCTCGAAAGTAAGAATGGGCGCGACGAGGCCGCTGCGAAAAATAATCACGGCACGTTCTACGACGTGCAGGTCGTTTCGTTCGCGTTGTTTCTGAAAAAGAATGATCTCGCGAAATCGGTTTTAGAAACTGCCAGGACGAAGCGCATCGCAGTTCAGATCGAACCCGATGGCCGGCAGCCTCTCGAACTCGCACGGACAAAGTCGTGGAGTTACAGCGTCATGAATCTCGACGGCTTGATGACGCTCGCCCGCTTAGGTGAGAACGCCGGCATCGATCTATGGAACTACGAAACCCGCGACGGTCGCAGCATCCGCAAAGCCCTCGAGTTCTTGCAGCCGTACGCTTCAGGCGAGAAGAAGTGGCCCTACCAACAACTCGGCGAATGGCCCGCACAAATCAAACTTCCCGCTTATCCGCGTAAATCCGAATAAAAATCCGTATTATCCGTGGCTAAAACCGTTGACAGAATTCACGCTCCCGACTAAACTCCGTTACCGCTAACGAAACCAACCCCGAACCCAGGAGACAACGTGATGAACCGGCGAAATTACCTCGCCCTGATGGGCGCAGCCGTAGGTGCTCTCGCAACCAGTTCAAAGCTCGATCTGGTTTCAGCACAGGAAACTAAACCTGCCGATCCGGGCGCTCCCACGACTTCAACCGTCGAGGATCGCGCGCGCCGCATGAAGTGGTGGCACGAAGCGAAATTCGGCATGTTCATTCACTGGGGTTTGTACAGCACGCTCGGCCGTCACGAGTGGGTGATGGAAAACGAAGGCATTCCCGCGAAAGAATACGAGCAGTACGCGAACAATTTCAGACCCAAGCCAAACTTCGCCACTGCCTGGGCTCAGCTCGCGAAACGCGCCGGCATGAAGTACATGGTGATGACGACCAAGCATCACGAAGGCTTCTGCAACTTCGACTCTAAGTTGACGAACTACTGCGCCGCCAAAAAAGCGCCGGGTCGAGATCTCGTAAAAGAATATGTCGAAGCTGCACGCGCTGAGGGCTTGCGGGTTGGTTTTTATTATTCGTTAATGGACTGGCATCATCCCGACGGCGCGCGTTGCCTGAAAGATGAAGCCGCTCGGCGTCGCTTTGTCGACTACATTCACGGGCAAGTCAGAGAGTTGATGACAAACTACGGCAAGATCGACGTGCTCTGGTACGACGTGCCATGGCCGCTCGACGCACAAGGTTGGGAGTCCGTAACGATGAATACGATGGTGCGCAAACTTCAGCCCGACGTCATCATCAACAATCGTTCGAAGATTCCCGAGGATTTCGACACTCCGGAACAGCGCATCGAGGCGTCAGCCAACCGGCCCTGGGAATCGTGTATGACGTTGAATGATAGCTGGGGTTATCACAAATCCGATCACAATTGGAAGAGTCCGACGACAGTCATTCGCAACCTGATCACGTGCGCGCGCGACGGCGGCAATTATCTTTTGAATATTGGACCAACCGAGGACGGCTCAATCCCGCTCGAATCGGTGCAGGTGCTGACGACTGTCGGCGATTGGATGGCAAAGCACGGTGACACGATTCGTCTGTCGAACAATTGCCAGCCACGCCGCGGCAACTACCTGAGCTACACGCGACGTGGCAACACGCTGTTCGCGCATGTTCATTACTGGCCCGGCGAAACCGTCGTTATCGGCAACCTATTGAACAAGGTCACGGCAGTAACAATGCACGGCAGCAACACACCAGTAAAATTCGAACAAGACGACTTCCGCATCCGGCTAACAGGTCTTCCCAAGCGCGCCCCCGAACTCGTAACCACCTTCGCCCTCGAGTGCGACAGCGAACCCAAACAAAGCCACGAAGGCAAGCGTGCCGAGAAACCCCGAGACGTATCCGCCTAAATCGGATTTTAAATCCGCGTTCATCCGCGTACCCGTGATAGACAGCCATCAACATTTCTGGCAGGTAGGTCGTTTCGATTACCCATGGATGTCAAGTAATCTGGGCATTCTCTATCGCGACTACCTTCCACAAGATTTAGTTCCGATCCTGAAAGCCAATCGCGTTGACAAAACCGTTGTGGTCCAGGCGAGCAACAGCGTCGCCGAATCGCGCTGGCTCTTGGAGTTGGCCAACACGAACAGCTTCATTGCCGGCGTCGTCGGCTGGGTCGATCTCACGAGTCCCTCGTGCATCGCGCAGTTGAACGAACTCTGCGCAAATCCGAAATTCAAAGGCGTTCGACACCTCGTCGAGAGTGAGCCCGGAGACGATTGGCTCATTCAACCGATTGTTCTCGCCAGCCTGCAACAACTCGCAGCGCGCGGTCTTTCTTACGATCTCCTAGTCCACACGCGACATCTGAAACACGTCCCGCGCGTTGCGGAAAGCTGCCCCGATCTTAAATTCGTGATCGATCATCTCGCGAAACCACCAATAGCCAGTAACGAGATCGATGAATGGTCGGAAGCGTTGAGACCACTTGCCAATTATCCAAATATTTACTGCAAACTTTCCGGCCTGGTCACTGAAGCAAACTGGGGCTCGTGGCAAACAGACGATCTCCGCCCTTACGTCGACGTTGCTCTCGAGTCTTTTGGCGTCGATCGATTGATGTTCGGCAGCGATTATCCGGTTTGTCTGCTGGCGGCTTCGTACGATCGCGTGCTGGAGTCGTTTCAGGAAATTCTTAAACACCTCAGCAACACGGATCGCGATAAGATATTCTCCCAAAACGCTGAAGAGTTTTATCGTCTGAACTGATGGCTGAAACCTATTTCATTACCGGTGCACAGGGCTGCATCGGATCGTGGATCGTGAAAGCGCTCATTGAACGCGGCGACGCGGCTGTCGTTTTCGATCGCAGTGACGACTCACGCCGTCTCAACGCGATCATGAATGACAAAGATCTCGCGCAGGTTCGTTTCATCACCGGTGACATCATTGATGGTGCGTCGGTGTTATCCGCGCTCGAAGGATCAGCAGCGACGAAAGTGATTCATCTCGCAGGTCTGCAAGTGCCGACGTGCAGGGCGGAGCCGGTCACTGGCGCACTCGTGAACGTCGCCGGCACGCTAAATGTCTTCGAAGCTGCGCGACAACTGGGCTTGCAGCGAGTGGTTTATGCCAGCTCTGCGGCAGTGTATGGAATGAATGACGACGACGTTGCGCTTGATGAGTCGGCTCAGTGTGAACCTACCACGCATTACGGCGTGTTCAAGCGCGCTAATGAAGGAAATGCGCGTGTCTATTTTCTCGATCATGGCGTCAGCAGTGTCGGTTTGCGTCCATTAACCGTCTACGGGGTCAATCGTGATACCGGACTAACAAGCGATCCGACGAAGGCAATGAAGTCAGCCGTGCTGGGCCGGCCGTTTCACATTCGCTTCGGCGGTGCTACAGACTTTCAGTACGTGGCCGACACAGCGGCGGCATTTCTCGCCTGTGCCGACAACGCGCCCGAAGGTGCGCATGTTTTCAATCTCCACGGTGAAACTATTACGGTCGATCACATCGCAAACTTCATCAACGCACGTCTTCCTGCCGGAAGCGATGAGTTGATCACGTTTGGTGGACCACCGATTCCGATCGCCGCCGCGATGGACGACTCAGCTATCAGAAATACGATCGGTTCGCTGTCGTCGACACCGCTCGAAACCGGCATAAGCGAAACGATGGACCGGTTCGCAGCGCTTCGTGACGCCGGTCGACTCGACACCAGCGACCTATCCACAGATTACACAGATTCTATTAATAAATCTGTGTAATCTGTGGATAAGCCCGACTTGATACAAATGAATGCATCCGTAACGATGAAGGCGAGTGTGTTGTCCGACGTAAATCGTCTCGAAGTCCGCGACATTCCGCGTCCGGTAATCTCGCCTTACGAGGTGTTGATTCGCGTCACAGCCGTCGGTCTCTGCGGCACTGATGTGCATATCTTTGCTGGTCACGCAAACTACAACACGAACGAGTACGGACAAGCTATTCCGCTCGCGTTGCAGCCACAGATTCTCGGTCATGAGATCACGGGCGTGGTCGAGCAGGTTGGGAGCGCGGTTTCAGATTTGCGCGAAGGCGATCGCGTGGTGGTGGACCAGGGCTTGAATTGTGTGAGCCGGCGGCGCGAAATTCTTTGTGACTATTGCCGGACAGAAAACAGTCATCAATGCGAGTTTTATCGCGAGCACGGCATCACCGGATTGCCGGGTGGACTGGCAGAGTTCATTGCTGTACCAGCGGTGAATGCTGTAAGAATCAGTGCGCCGCTTGACGCGTCGATCGCCGCCCTCGTCGAGCCGCTCGGTTGCATCATTCACTCGTCCGATACGGTGGCCAGAGCGCGCACGCGGCATGCGGTGCGCGCCGAAAGCGCAGAGCGGCGGGTTCGCAGCGTGTTAATATGCGGCGCCGGACCGGCGGGATTATTGTTCACTCAGTATTTGCGAAACGTGCTCTTGTTTGAGGGCTTGTTGTTTGTCAGCGATCCAAACGAGCGCAAGCGGCAGCTCGCGAAGAAATTGGGAGCCGACGAAGCAATCGACCCGGTCGCGTCGGATCTGGTCGAGGTGGTCCACGAGCACACCGGCGGCAAGGGGGTTGAGTATTTGATCGAAGCGTCGGGATCGGGCGATGTGTTTCGTTACATGCCGGGATTGATTCGCAAGCAAGCGACAGTGTTGTGTTACGGACACGGACATTCG
This sequence comes from Pyrinomonadaceae bacterium, assembly GCA_035694465.1. GTDB lineage: Bacteria > Acidobacteriota > Blastocatellia > Pyrinomonadales > Pyrinomonadaceae > PSRF01. Next base: position 34,853 of record DASSFI010000095.1, read on the forward strand.
GGCACAGATTTGAGCGTGATGAATAGTGTCTTCTTCAAAGAGCCAGTGCTGGTGAGTTCTGTCGGAGCGTCAGGTGGGTTTGAAAGTGACGGCCGTCCCGCAGTCTACCGGCGTGCGTTGAATTTGATTGAGCAGAAGCAGATCGATGTCGCGCCGCTGATCACTCATCGCTACACATCGTTTGGTGATGTTGAGAAGGCGTTGTCCACCGATATCCACGCGGCAGACTACGTTAAAGGAGTAGTCACTCTTTGAAGGTCTCGCTTTTTGTAACTTGTCTCGTCGATCAATTGTGGACCAGCGTCGGTGTGAGCAGCGTCGAGGTGTTGCGGCGCGTCGGCTGTGAGGTTGAGTTTGACAAGCGACAGACGTGTTGCGCGCAGCCGGCCTTCAACACTGGCTATCTCGACGAAGCCCGACCGGTTGCCCGTCGCTTCATCGAGATTTTTGAGGAAAGCAAAGCCGATGCGATCGTCAGTCCGTCGGGATCGTGCACGGCAATGGTCCATCATTACCCGCAACTGTTTGCGAGCGATCCGGAATGGCTGCCGCGGGCACAGGCCATCGCCGCAAGAACACACGAGCTGAGCTCGTTTCTGGTTCGTGTACTCAAGGTTGAAGATGTGGGCGCGTCGTGGCAAGGCAGGCTGACCTGGCACGACGCGTGTCACGGTTTGCGCGACCTGAATCTTAAATCAGAGCCCCGGAAGTTAATTCGGAATGTACGCGGCGCTGAATTTGTCGAACTCGAGCATGCTGACGCGTGTTGCGGCTTTGGCGGCACATTTTCTGTGAAGTATCCGGAGATCTCCGTTGCGATCCTGGACCAGAAGATTGATGCTATCGAGCGTGCCGGCGTCAACGCAGTTGTGTCAGGTGACGCCAGTTGTCTGATGCAGATCGGTGGCAGGTTGACGCGTAAGGGATCGAAGGTGAAGGTGATGCATTTGGCTGAGTTATTAGCCGCGGATTCACGCGGATAAACGCGGATCGGAATGAATCATTTAAGCAGCGAGACATTTGATCAGAACGCGAAGGCGGCGCTGGCAGACTCGCATCTGCGTGGGGCGCTGAAGAATGCGACATCGCTGTTTGGCGAGCGGCGCAAGGCGGCGGCAGCGAGTCTGCCGAATTGGGAAGATTTGCGCAGCGAGGCGCGTGCGATCAAAGACGAGGTGCTGTCGCATCTCGATCGATATCTCGAGCAGTTTGTCGGGAACGCGGAATCAAGAGGCGCAAAGATTCATTGGGCACGCGATGCTGCGGAAGCGAACCAGATCATTTGCGGGCTGGCGTCTGAGCGGAATGCGCGCACGGTCGTAAAAAGTAAGAGCATGACGACCGAGGAGACGCATCTCAACGCAGCACTCGAAGCAGCGGGGATGCAGGTTGTCGAAACAGATCTCGGCGAGTACATCATTCAACTTGCCGACGAACCGCCTTCTCACATCATCGCTCCGGCCATCCACAAAACACGCGGCCAGATCGCTAAACTATTTAACGAAGAACTGGGAATGCCGCTCACAGACGATGTAGCTCGACTAACGAGCACCGCGCGCGCTACTTTGCGCGATCGATTTGCGGCAGCCGACGTCGGCATCAGCGGTGTGAACTTTGCGATTGCAGAGACCGGAACGATCGTCATTGTCGAGAATGAAGGCAACATTCGTTTGACCACGAGCCTGCCGCGCATTCACATCGCAGTGATGGGTATCGAGAAAGTTCTGCCGCGCTTTGCGGACCTCGACGTGTTTCTCAAACTCCTGCCGCGTTCAGGAACAGGTCAAAGATTGACGACTTACCAGTCGTACATCACCGGAACAAAGCGACAACCGAGTGACGAAGGTCCGGAAGAATTGCACATTGTGCTACTCGACAATGGACGCTCGCGCATGTTGGCCCATCCGGTGACGCGACAATCGCTCGCCTGTATTCGTTGCGGCGCTTGTCTGAATGCGTGTCCTGTTTACCAGCAGGTTGGCGGTCATGCGTACGGATCAGTCTATCCCGGTCCGATTGGCGCTGTGATCACGCCGCAGTTGATGGGAATTCAAAAGACCGCGCAACTCCCGTTCGCTTCGAGTTTGTGTGGAGCGTGCCGCGAAGTTTGTCCGGTGAAAATCGATATACCGCGTCTCCTGTTACATCTGCGCGCAGAGATTTCACCGCGCAAAGGAAAACTCAGCGAGCGGCTCGCGTTCAAGATGTGGGCTCAGGTTATGATGCGGCCATCGCTTTACAAACTGAGTTCGGTGGCGGGTCGCGTGATGCAGCGATTCTTTCCTGTTTCAAAGGCGTGGACCAATGGTCGCGACCTGCGTCCGATTGAATCAAAAAGTTTTCGCGAGTTGTGGGCAGATGAATAATACGGCGCGCGAAACCATTCTCGAATCGATTCGATCGCATCTGGCGACGAGCGCGCCCTACGATAAACAGGAGAATAGCCGCGGATTTACGCGGATGAACGCGGATCAGAATCCGTCTTTATCAGTGGAGATCTGTGGCCAGTTTAAGGAAAGTTTGGAAGCGGTCGATGGGCACTGCATGATCGTCCGGGGTGATGAGGGAATTGCTCAAGCATTAACGAATATCATTCAGGGAGGACGGATAGCGATCTCTGATAACCCTGAAGTTGAGCGACTACTGCAACTAACGGATCTGGAGATTGAAGAACTCGGTATCGCTCCGAACGCTCACGATATTTTCCGTTTCGACGTCGGCATCAGTACCGTGCAGGCAGCGATTGCCGAGACTGGTACTCTCGTGCTCGACAGCACACGCGAACGTCATCGATTTGTGTCGCTCGTGCCGCCAGTGCATATCGCGATCGTGAGAGCATCGCAGCTTTACCGAACATTGGCCGAAGTTTTAACTCTCATTCAAAAAGACAAAGAAATCAGTCCCGCAGTTACATTCATTACTGGTCCATCGCGCACCGCCGACATCGAGCTAACACTTGCGATCGGCGTGCATGGTCCACAGGAGCTTTACGTCATTATCGACGAAGTAAGCTAATGCACATCATCTCTTTTGCAACTGAAGACTCAAACTGGCGTTCGCCACGCATGGGAATCATTTTGCACGTTGGCGAACGCGATACTGGCTATCGCCTCGACTGCGAAAAGCTCTTCGACAAGGCCGATCGACCCGCCGATCCGCTCGCGTGGTTTGACATGGATGGTCCATGGTTTAAAAAAGCACGTGAGACACACGACGCGCTCGTGCGCGATGAAAACGCGCTCGCCGAGGCACGGGAGAAGGGGTGGCTGGTTCCCAGCAGCGATGCCTACTGGTTTGCGCCCGTGCCGCGTCCCGGAAAGATCATCTGTATCGGGCTCAACTATCGCGATCACGCGGCCGAGAGCAACATGGCGATTCCCGAAAAGCCCATCATGTTTTCAAAGTTTTCTACGTGCGTGATTGCGCCGGGTGAGCCGGTGGTGGTGCCGTCAACGTCTCAGCAGGTTGATTACGAAGCCGAATTGGCGGTCGTGATTGGTCGTCGCGCGAAGCATGTCACCGCTGCGAATGCGTACGATTATGTACTTGGGTACACGGCTTTCAACGACGTGAGTGCGCGCGATTTTCAGTTTGCTGACGGGCAGTGGCAACGCGGAAAGTCATGCGACACGTTTGCGCCGATGGGCCAGACGATCGTGACCACCGATGTGATTAAGGATCCACACAAGCTTTCAATTAAGCTAATGCTCAACGGCGAGACGATGCAGGACTCAAACACGGACCAGCTAATCTTCGGTGTGCCGGCGTTGATTGAACACATTACGCAATCGATCACACTCGAGCCTGGTGATGTGATCGCGACCGGCACGCCGCCGGGCGTCGGTTTTGCACGGAAGCCGCCGGTGTTTCTCAAACCGGGGGATCAGATGGAAGTTTTGATCGAAGGCATTGGTGGTTTGGGTAATCCGGTTGTTAATGAAAAATAGTATTCGCCACGAAGAGGCACAAAAATCACATGCGCAAATTTCTTTTGTTAGTACTCGCACTCACGTTAGTTGGAGCCTGCACGAAGTCTAATAGCCCGACAAATAACGGCAAGAAGAAACTCACGATTGCCGTTATTCCTAAAGGCACTACCCACGAGTTTTGGAAGAGTATTCACGCCGGAAGCATCAAGGCTGCAAACGAACTCACCGCGCAGGGCACGGATGTAGAAGTAATCTGGAAGGGCCCACTGCGTGAGGACGATCGCGAACAGCAGATTCAGGTGGTTGAGGGTTTTGCTGCGCAGGGCGTGAGTGGCATCGTGCTGGCGCCACTCGACGATCGCGCGCTCGCACGTCCCGTTTCCGATGCCGGCCGCGCCGGTGTGCCCACCGTGATCATAGATTCGGGTTTGCAGTCGAACGACTTTGTCAGCTTTGTCGCCACTGACAATCGTAAAGGAGGCTCGCTTGCCGCGGATCGCATGGGCCAACTCTTGAACGGCAAAGGCAAAGTACTGGTTTTGAGATATGCGGAAGGATCGGCGAGTACGACAGAACGGGAAGCCGGGTTTCTCGATCAGATCAAAGCGAAGTTTCCGGATATCGAACTCGTTTCGACCGATCAATACGCGGGCGCAACACGCGACACTGCAAAGCGTGCGTCAGAAAATCTATTGAATCGTTTTGGCGACGTCGTGCAGGGTATTTTCACACCGAATGAATCGTCGACCGCGGGGATGCTCCTGGCGCTTCAGGACATCGGCAAGGCTGGAAAGATTTCGTTTGTCGGTTTCGACTCGAGCCAGACGTTCATCGACGCCATCAATGCGAACCAGTTGCACGGCATCGTCGTGCAGAATCCGTTCAATATGGGTTATCTCGGTGTGAAGACGATGGTCGACAGTTTGATGGGCAAACAAGTCGAGAAAAAGATCGACACGGGCGTGATGCTGGTGACGAAAGAGAATCTCGAATCGCCGGACGTGAAGACATTGCTCCATCCGCCACTGGACCAATACTTACATTAAACCGCGGATTACACGGATAAAATCCGGATTATGGTTGCGGCTCGTCTCCTCTATCAATGGCTGAATCGACTCGGGCCGATGCTCGGGCTGCTGTTGGTGATCGGTATTTTTTCACTGCTTGTTGACACACCCGCGCGTCTTCTTTCTCCAAACAATCTTCGCATCGTACTTTCGCAAACTGTGATCGTGGCTATCGGTGCGATCGGGATGACGATGATCATTATCAGCGGTGGGATCGATCTCGCCGTTGGATCGACGATCGCTTTAACGGGCGTTATCACCGCGCTCGCTATCAACGCTGGGTTTCCTCCTTCAGTTGCTTTGTTGAGCGGGATTCTCGGGGGTGGAATTGTTGGTGTTGTAAACGGTCTCGTGATCACGCGGCTGAAGGTCGTGCCGTTTATTGCCACGCTGGGAATGCTCGGCGTTGCGCGCGGCGTGGCGAAGTGGTTGGCGAATCAGCAGACAGTGAACATGCCCGGCACCTGGTTGAATGAGTTGCTGGTGATGTTTCCGACGCCGGCGTGGTTACTCGTTGCGCCGGGAGTTTGGATTGCGATAGTGCTCGCCGTTTGTGCCGCGATTGTTTTGCGTAACACAGTTTTTGGGCGACGTGTTTTCGCACTCGGATCGAATGAAGCCGCGGCGCGTGCGTGTGGGATTGCCACCGACAGATTGAAAATCTGGATTTACGGTTTGGCGGGATTGCTGTTCGGACTGGCGGGCGTGATGCAGATGTCGCGCTTGCGACAGGGCGATCCGACTGTTGCCGCTGGATCGGAGTTGGACATTATCGCGGCAGTCGTGATCGGTGGCGGCAGTTTGAATGGCGGCGAGGGAAGCATTCTCGGATCGATGATCGGAGCGCTGATCATGGCGTTCCTGCGCAATGGATGTCAGCAGGTTGGTTGGCCCAACTACATTCAAGAGATCATTATCGGGGCTATTATTGTTGTTGCCGTAGCGATCGATCGTTGGCGCTCAAGCCGTTCTTAGCCACTAAAAGGCACAAAACGCACATGCCGGTTACGCTCGAAGATATCGCCCGCGCGCTTAATGTCTCGAAGATGACGGTGTCGCGCGCGATCAATAATCATCCCGAGATCAGCCGGGCAACACGTGCGCGTATTCTCGCCACCGCGCAGAAGATGAAGTATCGCCCGAACCAGTTTGCGCGTGCGCTTACTACTAATCATTCGTATTTAATCGGCATCGTTGTTCCCGACTTGATGCACTCTTACTTCGCCGAGATTTGTCGCGGTGTCGAATCACACGCGCGTCCCGCCGGTTATCAAAATCTGATTTGCAGCACTGATGAAGAAGCGCGCAAAGAAATGGACGAGATCGAAGCGTTGTTGTCGCGGACTGACGGCTTGATCGTTGCGTCGGCTTTGTCGACTACGGAAGCAAAGTTCTATCGTCGTCTTCTTTCCGAAGGCGCGAATATCGTTTTGATCGATCGCTTGCCTGAGGGTTTGCGTTGTTCGGCGGTAACGACTGACGACGTGCAGGTCGGAACACTCGCTACGGAACACCTCATCAAGTTGGGCCATAAAAAAATTGGACACCTTCGCGGTCCAAACGTCTCCACGGCAAACAAACGTCTGGAAGGTTATCAAAAGGCGATCAAGAAAGCCGGTCTCAAGTCGTTGGTTCGCGAGTGTGGTTTTACTGAAGCAGACGGTTTCACGGCAATGCAAAAGTGGATCGCGGCAGGGAATCTGCCGGCGGCGATCTTTGCGGCAAACGATCCCGCTGCTATTGGCGCGATGGCTGCGCTGGACCAGGCCGGGTTGCGAGTTCCTGATGCTGTTGCTTTCGTGGGCGCGGGAAGTATTCATTACGGCGACATGTTGCGCGTGCCGTTGACGACCGTGACGTGGTCGAAAGCGGAGATGGGTCAGGCCGCCGCGACTCTCCTCCTGGAGCAGATTGACGGCAAGAAAAAAGCGCGACGAAATCGCACGATCACAGTCCCTCCAGAGCTCCTCATTCGGCAGTCCTGTGGACGCGGATTTCACGGATAAAATCAAGAAAGTGCTTGACAGTCCGAAAGCGGAAGAGTATATGTTCCGCGTTTAGACAAATTCATTTCGTCTTAGTAACCCCAGTAAACCGTGAAGAAATAGGCTGAACCTTTCGCCTGTAAATAGTTGGTCTAATAAGTCTTAACTAAGAACAATTAGCCCTATGCGCAAGATTAACCCACACGATTTCAAGGTCGCACGGCGCGGGACCAGCCGCGAAATCAATCGCCAGATTGCGCTGAATCTCATCCGCACCCATCAACCGGTGTCGCGAGCGGACCTGGCGCGACTGATGAACGTCAGACGCGGCGTCGCGAGTCTGCTGGTGAGCGAACTCCTCAGTGAGTCGCTGATCTTCGAAGGTGCAATGGGAGAGTCTGTCGGACGCGGCCGTCGTCCCACGTTTCTCTTCATCGACTCGCGCCAGCGTTGCGTGGTTGGCGTCGATATACGGGCCACGCGCACTTACATCCTCGTCACCGATTTGATGGGGCGGCAGCTCGGCGTCGTCAGTAGTTTTCAAACTAATCGCGAAGTGGATGTGTTGATTCAGGAACTCGCGCGTCGCATCAAGCAGATCCTTTCCGATTACAAGGAAGTGGGCGCGTGTGAAGGTGTCGGTGTTGCTGTTCCGGGTATGGTCGATCCGGCGAAAGGTCGCGTGATGCATGCGCCGACACTCGCGTGGCGCGACGTCAACTTGCGCGATCCGCTTGCCGTTGCGCTCGGCATTCCGGTTCAGATCGAGAATTCAGGTAAGGCGTGTGCCCTCGCCCAGGTATGGGCCACACGTACTGACGTTGTCGCTGCGGGAAGCTCTGTTTTCGTGAGCGTTTCGGATGGTGTTGGTGTGGGGATTGTGGTGAACGGCGAAGTGCTGCGCGGCCGTCACAACACCGCGGGCGAGTTTGGTCACGTGCCGCTCAGCATTGATGGACCACGTTGTTCCTGTGGCGCCACCGGTTGCTGGGAATCGTATGTTTCCAATCTGGCAACGCTTTCGCGCTACTTCGGTCAGGACTTGTCTGAACAACGACCACGCGACATGGAAACCGCAAACTTCTCGGTTGAAGATCTGATCGCTCGCGCTCGTGCCGGCGACGCAAAAGCACTCGCGGCGATCAATTCCACTGCTCGTTATCTGGGACTCGGTCTCGCTTCGATCATCAACGCGCTCGATCCGGGCCGCGTTTATATCGGCGGCGAAATAACGACCGCCTGGAGTTTGATCGAACCGATCGTTCGCAGCGCTCTGCGCGAACGAACATTGACTGACTTTGGCGGCGCGACAGAGATCCACGTCGTGCCCGCGGAAGATCATCCGCGCCTGCGTGGCGCGGTTGCCCTCGTTGCTGCACCGGCCTTCGCAGCACCGATGGTTGCCTAAACAGTATTCATCAATCCGTGAGCGAAGCTCCGCGTAAATCCGCGGCTAACTTTCCCTTTTGGAGGTCTAGATCGATGCGAGGCTCTATACAAACCCGACTACCACTCTTGTGGTTGCTGTTACTTCTCCTCGTCGCTTCTCAAAATGTATTTTCACAAACTGTGGTAGGTCGCATTTCCGGCACGGTGCAGGACGCTAATGGCGCCACCGTTCCCAACGCAACGGTCAAGGTCATCAACAGTGCCAACAGCTCAGAACGCACGGTGACAACCGACGAAAACGGTTTCTACACAGTCACAAACCTGCCGGCCGCGAGCTACTCGATCGAAGCGGAGGCGAAAGGCTACAAGAAGGCACTGGTCTCGGGTCAAAGCGTCACTGCCGACGCGCGACTGACGGTCGATATCAAACTCGAAGTCGGTGAGGTTTCTGAAACCGTCGAGATCGTCGGCGCGGCAGGCGAGACAGTGAATACGACTTCGGGCGAAGTCTCGCGCGTTATCGATCAACAGCAGGTGCAGAACCTCGCGTTGAATGGTCGCAACTACATTCAGTTGCTCTCATTCGTTCCTGGCGTGGCGTTGCTCAATGACGATCAGCTCGAGTTGACGACGAGTCTCGCGACGAACAACCAGTCGATCAATGGCAATCGCGGCCAGACAAACAACGTCACGATCGATGGCGGTTTTAACTTGCAGTCAGGCAGTAATGCGAGCCAGATCAACAATCTCGGTATCGATTACATTCAGGAAGTTAAGATCCAAACGTCGAATTTCTCGGCTGAATACGGTCGCAACTCTGGCGCACAGGTTAGTCTCGTGACGCGCAGCGGCGGCAACGATTTTCACGGCAGCGCGTTTGAGTTCCTGCGTAACGACAAACTCGATGCACGCTCATTCTTCGCGCCCGTCAGACCGACACTGCGCTTCAACAATTTCGGTTACAGCTTCGGCGGACCGATCATTAAAGACAAACTCTTTTTCTTCGGCGGTCAGGAATGGAAGTACATCCGTCGTCTCTCGGCGGCTCAACGTCGCACCGTTCCGTCACTTCCTGAGCTGGGCGGCGACTTTTCCTTCCGTCTACGTGGTGCGGACGGAATCGTCGGCACGGCTGACGACGGCGTGCTGCGCGATCCGAACAATGCTGCCAACACCTGCGTGGCGCCGGTGGTCAACTCATCGGGTGTAGTGACAACACCGGCGAATCGTACCGGTTGTTTCGGCGGCAATAACGTCGCGCTGCGAAACATTATTCCGACCAACCGCATTACTGCGGATGGTCTTGCAATCGCTAACGTTTATCGCACTGCGACAGGCATCGCTGCTGCATTCACAAACGCTCCGGTGGGCAACAACATCACCTTCCAACAACCAAACCCGCTCGACTATCGCGAAGATCTGCTGCGTCTCGACTATCGCATCAACTCGAAGCACACGCTGTATGGTCGTTACATTCACGACAAGAACGTATTGATCGATCCGTTCGGCACGTTCATTACCACGCAAGTGCCGACGATTCCGAGTCTGCGCCAACGTCCTGGAACTTCAATCCAACTTTCGCACACGTGGATGATCAGTCCGACGTTCATCAACGAAGCGAAGACGACGGGTGCGTGGGTGGCCCAACGAATTCCGCCTGACGGTGAACTCTGGAAGCGCGAAACTTATGGCTTCCAGTTTCAGCAATTATTCCTAAACGGCGGCAGATTCGAGAATTCGATTCCCGACACGACGATCAACGGCTTCGCCAGCTTCTTCGGCGCGGCGCGTTCCCTCGTGTCGCCAACAACTGACATCAACGTGAGCGACACCGTCACACTCGTGCGCGGCAATCACACGCTCAAGACAGGTTTGAGTGTCACGCGCAATCGCATCGATCAAAACGCGCGTACGACTTACGCCGGTTCGGTTGATTTCAATACCGGCGGCAACACTCGCACCACCACCAACTCTTTCGCCGACGCGCTGCTGGGAAATTTCAGAACTTACAGCGAACAAGCGCTCGATCCGGTAGGTTTCTTCCGATTCACGCAAACCGAAGCGTTTGTGGCAGACAGTTGGAAAGTGAGTCGCAAGCTGAGTCTCGAACTCGGCATGCGCTATCAATATGGTTTGCCGATCTATACGCAGGCCAACAACATGGCCAACTTTGATCCATCGCTTTACAACCCGGCGCAGGCGGTAACGATTCTTGCCAACGGAAACATCGACACGACGAAGCCCGGCAATCGTTTCAATGGACTCATTCGCGCCGGCGATGGCGTGCCTGCAGATGAACTTGGTCGCGTTATCGGTGGTGATAGTGCCGACGTGCGAGCGGTGCCGACCGGCGCACCGCGTGGTCTATACGAACCACATCACTACTTCATGCCGCGCGTTGGTTTCGCCTACGCGCCTTTTGACGACAACAAGACTTCGATTCGCGGCGGTTTCGGCATGTACTACGATCGCATCGAAGGAAATCTGATCTTCCCGTCGCTTAGTAATCCGCCGTTCGCAACCAGCGCGCAGTTCCAAAACGCAAACTTAAGCAACATCACCGGCGGTTCAACGACGGTGGCGCCGTTTGCCCAGATTAATGCGGTGGATCCGAACCTCGACACGCCGTACACGATGAGCTACAGCCTGAGCGTGCAACGCGAATTGCCGCACGGCATCTTCGCTGAAGCTGCTTACGTCGGGAATCTCGGCCGGCATTTGATTCGACAACCCGACATCAACCAGCCGACATTCGAGCAGCTCCGCGCGAATCTTCCGCCAGGTCCGAACCTCAACGTGAACGCGTTGCGACCGTACAAAGGCTACACGGCGATCCGAATGCGCACGAGCGATTCGACGTCGAACTATCACGGCATGCAACTCTATATGGCGAAGCGTAAAGGCGATCTGTTGATGACCACGTCTTACACGTGGTCCAAGGTGTTGACGGACGCGAGCGGCTTCAACGACAACCCGGAAGATCCGTTCAACCGGAAGTACAACTACGGACCGGCAACATTTGATCGGCGTCACGTCTTCGCACTGACTTACACTTACAACGTGCGAATGTTTGCGCGCACGCATGGCTTTGTTAAGGCTGTGCTCGACGGTTATGAGGTCAGCGGTGTGACGCGTCTACAATCAGGCGCATACCTGACGGCCACTGGAACAGCGAACTCCGTTTTCGGAAATCGTCGCGCAGATTGCATCAGCAGCGATCCGCTTTTCGAGAACGGCGAACGTGGTCCAAACAACTGGGTGAGACGCGATGCGTTTGCGATTGCGCCCGACACGCGCCGCGGTACTTGCGGCGTCGGCACGATTGAGGGTCCGGGTTCGCAGACGTGGGACTTCTCGCTCCGTCGTAACTTCGGCTTGACTGAGCGGTTTAAGCTGCGTTTCCAGGCTGATATCTTCAACGCGTTCAATCGCACCAACTTCCGCGACCTCGAGACCAATCTCAGCAGCGCGGCATTTGGCACGATTTCAACATCAGGACCACCGCGAAATATTCAGTTTGGACTGAAGCTGACTTTCTAATGAAATCGGTTTTTATCTGCGTAATCTGCGTTACGTTGTGTGTTAGCGCTCAGGCGCATACGAATAACGTTTCGACGGCGAGTCTCCGTGATGAGGTAAATACCTTCCTTGGCAAGGAACTCGCCGCTCATTTGAGCGCGATCAAGTCGCTCGATCCACCACCCGAACGTGTTCTGGGTGTGCCAACCACGGGTGAGTTTTCGTGGGGCACATTCATGCGTTCGCTGGCGGCGTACGCGGAGACGACGGGCAATCGCGAGTTAGCCGGACGCGACCTGGCGAAGTGGGTGGGCCAGATTGGTTTGATTGAATCGCGTGCGGGAAGCAAAGCGTTTTCGCAGTTGTATGCGGCACTGGCGCTACGTCACTTCGGACGCGATTTAAAAACGAATCCGCTTTGGCTGAGTCTTTCGCCGGAAGAACAGAAGGCCTGGCGCTCGTTGCTGAATCCAGAGCGGTTTTACGATCCGAAGACGAATCGCGTTATCGATCTGGCTGAAAATTATCTCGGCGTTGCCTCGCGTATCGCGAGTATCGGTTACGAACTCGGCATCTCGAATGACCGCGCGTTTCTCGATAAGTTGCTGGATCGTGCCGCAGTTCAGTTCACCGAAGGCAATCTTTACGCGGATGATGCGCCGCCCACCGGACGTTTCGATCGTTACTCAAACGAGTACGCACGTTACATCTGGGAAGCGGCGGAAATGGCGGGCCGCAAAGATTTGCTCGACAAGGTTCGTCCGTCGTTGATGCGGCAGATGCGGCTTTGGTGGGACATCGTTTCGGAGGATGGTTACGGTTACAACTGGGGGCGCAGTCAGGGCGTGGTCAGTTATCTCGACACGCCCGAGATCGTGGGCTTTCTCGCGTTGCATCCGGAGTTCAGGCCCGCGCCACTGGCAGACATTGCGGCGCTTTATTACCAGGCGTGGAATTATCTGTTGCACGACTATCGCAACGACACGCACCTGCTTTCGATCTTCGCATTTGGACGTGGTAACTACGGCTATATCTCGCGCGATCGTGAGTGGCAACAGACGACCGGGTTCTTCGGCAAACTGGCAAACTCGCACACGCCGATCATGAACGCGCTCGAGAAAGAGGGAATTGCGACCTTTCCGGTTGTGCCGGCGTTGCCCGATGTGGCCCGATTTGAGTTCTTTCGGAAGTCGCCGGAGCGGTCCGCGGGTGTTTGGGTAGTGCGACAGGGTGCGCTTCGCTTTGCGTTGCCGATCACGACTGGTCCAAAGCCGGGAATGTCAGACTATCTGCCCGCGCCGCACGGTTTGCCGGGTTTCGCGGCGCCGGTCGAACAGATCTATCCGGCGTTGACGTCTTATGTCGAACTCGCCGATGGACGCACGGTCGTGGCGACGGATGGCGCTGATGTAATCGAACCGGCGGCTGACGGACGCAGTTTGCGGGTTCGTTGGACCAGGTGGGCCGTGGTTGGTACACCGGCGGGAAAACTTCAGGACGTTGGCTTGACGAGTGAGGTTGTTTGGCGCATTGAAAACGGCGTGTTGATTCGCGAAGAAACATTGAGTTCAAAACAGCCGGCTATGATTCGTCGTTGGCGGCTGGCCGTTCCGACGACGTACGATCAGGTTGAAACGAACGTGCTGAATGGAGTTCGCACAGATAGTTTTGGATCTGATAAGGGCTCGCTCGAGGTGAGTTTGACCGGCGCGAATTTTCCAGTGAAGACGTCGATCATGGCGACGGGTAACAGCGCGCTCGGACGCGGCGTGCATGGTGCGATACCGTTGCATCTGGTGTTTGAGGCGAAAGATGTTAAGGCGTCGCTGAAATATAAGCTGGCATTGACGCCGCGGTGAAGTCAAAAAATGACGAGGAGTATTAATGGATCAGGAAGTTGTTCAAAACCCAATCACCCCGGAAACCTGTTTCGTGCCGAAGACGCACGAGGGTAAAGGTCGTCGCACGGCCGTCGCGCCGGGCGCAACTGCGGCGCGTTATCTGCACTATGGTCGCATCACGATTGCCGCCGGTGACGCACCGATCAAGTTCAATAGCGAAGATCACGAAGTCGGGTTGATCAATCTTAACGGCAAAGCAACCGTGCGCACCGAAGGCGAAACGTTCGCACTCGATCGCTACGACGCAGTCTACATCCCGCGTGATTCCGACATTGAAGTCGAGGCGCCGGAAGGTTGCGATCTCGCCGAAGTTTCCGCGCCGGTCGATAAGCGCTACCCGCTGAAGTTTGTCTCCTATAAAGAAGTACGCGAAAACCCGAAGCTCCATTTGATCGCCGGCAAGCCGCCTGCGGAGCGCGATCTGAACGTGCTCATCGGCGCGAATGTCGAAGCGGGCCGCATCATGGCTGGTGTGACTTTTTCGACGCCCGGCAACTGGACCTCGTGGCCGCCGCACGAACATTCAAAACTTCTCGAAGAGGCTTACCTCTTTATAGACATGCCGTCGCCGTCGTTCGGAGTGCAGTTTGTTTACACCGATCCGCAAAAGCCGGAGTTGGTCCAGGTGGTCCGTGAAGGCGATTGTGTGTTGATGCCGCAGGGTTATCACCCAAACGTCGCTGCGCCGGGCGGACAGATAAACTTTTTGTGGATGATGGCAGCGATCAAAGAGGGCGACGATCGTCTTTACGGGGTGGTGAATGTTCAGCCTGAGTATGCTGCCGGTGGTTCGGGTCTGGAAGCTGTCAGTGACAAGAAGTAGGGGAAACAGAATGTCCAAAGCCTCTTCTGAAAAAAACGGCAACGGAAATGGAAACGGCAACGGTTTCAATCTCGCCCGTCATTTGAATTGGTCCAAGATACCGGTCGAGCGACCGGCGGAGGGAATCGAGCGGCAGATGTTTGTCGGTAACCGGATGATGATTTGCCGTTTTCGCTTCCGGCCATTTCTGGTGACACCGGAACACGATCATCCACACGAGCAGATGACGATCGTCGAGCAGGGGCGCGTGCGATTTTTTATCGAGGGCGAAGAGCAGATTGCGTCCGCCGGCGACGTGCTGCACTTTCCGTCAAACTGCTGGCACGGCGCCACGATGATGGATGAAGAAGTGGTCCTGATCGACATTTTCTCCCCGCTTCGTGAGGACTTTCTCCAGTCTTAGCCACAGATTACACAGATTTGATTCTCGATCAGTTCAAATTACAAGGGCGTGTTGCGTTGGTTACTGGCGCGTCGACGGGTCTGGGCGCCGCGATCGCGATCGCATTGGCTGAGGCGGGTGCTGAGGTGGCGTGTCACGGCAACTCTCGTTCTCCCGAAGCGACTTGCAATCAGATCATGGGCGCCGGCGGCGTCGCACATGCAGTCACGGGCGATCTTAGTAAAGCTGAGACTCCGAAAGAACTTATCGCGCAAACACTCGAGCGTTTCGGGCGTATCGACATACTCATCAACAACGCCGGCACGATTCGGCGTGCACCGGCCACGGAATACTCCGACGAAGATTGGGCCGCGGTGATCGAAGTCAATCTCTCGAGCGTCTTTCGTCTCTCGAAACTGGTCGGCAAGCAAATGATCGAGCGTGGTGAAGGTGGCAAGATCGTCAACATCGCCTCGTTGCTATCGTTTCAAGGCGGTATCACCGTCCCGGCTTACGCTGCTTCGAAAGGCGGCGTGGCCCAACTCACGAAAGCACTCGCGAACGAGTGGGCCAAACACCGGATCAACGTAAACGCGATCGCGCCCGGCTACATGCGCACCGCTAATACCGCAGCCCTGCAAGCCGACGAAACACGCAACCGCCAAATCCTCGAACGAATCCCGGCCGGACGCTGGGGCGAACCCGAAGATCTCGCCGGCGCCGCGGTCTTCCTGGCATCGCAAGCAAGTGACTACATCAATGGTCACGTCCTGGTTGTTGACGGAGGTTGGATGGGCCGATGATCGAAGAACAAGTATCAATCCGCGTTAATCAGCGTCCATCCGCGGCTAACTATCGCTGGGTCATCTGCGCGCTCCTGTTCTTCGCGGCAACGATCAACTACATCGATCGCCAGGTGATCGGCATTCTCAAAACTACAATCCACGACGAGATCCCTTGGTCGGAAATTGGCTACAGTTGGGTCGTTTTTTCTTTTCAGGCGGCCTACGCGATTGGTTTGCTTGGCGTCGGAAGGTTGATGGATCGCATTGGGACGCGCAAAGGATTCTCGCTCGCCATCATCTTCTGGAGCCTCGCGGCGATGGGCCACGCACTCGTGCACACCGTGTTGGGTTTTGGCGTCGCTCGTTTCTTTCTCGGCCTCGGCGAAGCCGGAAATTTCCCGGCCGCAATTAAGACAGTCGCCGAGTGGTTTCCGAAAAAAGAGCGCGCACTCGCGACCGGAATTTTCAACTCCGGCACCAACATTGGCGCGCTTGTCACACCGCTCGTAGTTCCAGTCATTACGATCAAGTACGGCTGGCGCGTAGCCTTCATTCTTACGGGCGCCATCGGATTCATCTGGCTGATCGCATGGTGGGCACTTTATCGACGTCCCGAAGAACATCCATCGTTGTCGAAGGCTGAACTCGAATACATTCAGAGCGATCCACCCGATCCGGTCGTCAAGGTGCCGTGGGCGCGTCTCCTGCCACACCGCCAAACGTGGGCGTTCTCGTTAGCAAAGTTCATGACCGATCCGATCTGGTGGGTTTACCTGTTCTGGCTGCCTGACTTCCTGCACAAACGTCACGGCTTGAGTCTAAAAGATTTTGGCTTGCCGCTCGTCGTGGTTTACCTTCTGGCAGACATCGGCAGCATCGGTGGTGGCTGGCTTTCGTCGTCGCTGATCAAGCGAGGTTGGACCATCAACGCGGGTCGAAAGCTTGCGATGTTGATCTGCGCACTAGCAGTGGTTCCAATCGTTTTTGCAGCTCAAACTTCGAATCTGTGGGTCGCAGTGACATTGATTGGTGTAGCGGCGGCGGCGCATCAAGGCTGGTCGTGTAATCTGTTTACGACGACTTCCGACATGTTTCCACGACATGCGGTTGGTTCGGTGGTTGGTATTGGCGGCATGGCGGGCGCAGTCGGCGGCATGATGATCGCGCGCGCAGTCGGTGAAATACTCGAGCGCACCGGAAGCTATGTGCCGATCTTCATTATTGCCGCTTCTGCGTATTTAGCGGCCCTGCTCGTCTTTCATCTATTGTCACCAAAGCTCGAGCCAGCTAAGCTTTGATGAGCCACAAAGAGGCACAAAAAGGCGAGCCACAAAAAAGCACAAAAGGCACAAAATTTTTTATTATGCATTTAGTCTGTTATGTGCTTTATGTGCCTTTTTGTGGCTAAACATTTATGAGCATCTTTGTGGCTAAATCGAAAAGTGATTGTCGCTGGGATATTGTGAGCCTTGGCGAGGTGATGCTGCGACTCGATCCGGGTGAGGGGCGGGTGGCGACGACGCGCGGTTTTCAGGTTTGGGAAGGTGGCGGTGAGTACAACGTCGCGCGTGGACTCAAGCGGTGCTTTGGGATGGACGCGGCAGTTGTAACCGCCCTGGCTGACAATGCTGTCGGGCGTCTGGTCCAGGATCTGATTTATCAAGGCGGTGTGGACCAGTCGCACTTGAAGTGGGTGAAGTTTGATGGTGTTGGTCGCACAGTTCGCAATGGTCTGAACTTCACGGAACGTGGCTTTGGCGTTCGTGCCGCTGCCGGTTGCTCGGATCGTGGCCACACTGCCGTTTCGCAACTGAAGCCCGGTGACATTGATTGGGAACAAATCTTCGGTACTGAAGGAGCACGCTGGTTTCACACCGGCGGCATTTTTTGCGCGTTGTCTGAAACTACACCGGCTGTGGCGCGCGAAGCGATGGAAGTGGCACGAAAGCACGGCACGCTGATCTCTTACGATCTGAATTATCGCGACTCGTTGTGGAAGTCGATTGGGGGTCAGGCAAAAGCGGTTGCTGTTAACCGCGAACTCGCGCCGCTCGTCGATGTAATGATCGGTAACGAAGAAGACTTTACTGCGGCGCTCGGATTCGAAGTCGAAGGACTCGACGAACATCATTCGAAACTCGACGTGCGCAACTTTCAACACATGATCGAACGCGCGGTAAAAGAGTTTCCGAATTTCAAAGTCGTGGCTACTACATTGCGACACGCAAAGACCGCGACAGTTAACGATTGGGGCGCTGTTTGTTACGCAGATGGCGAACTGTATCAAGCGCCGATTCGCGAGAACCTCGAGATTCTCGATCGTGTTGGTGGCGGCGATTCATTCGCTTCCGGACTGATTTACGGATTTCTCACGGAACGTGGACCACAGTGGGCCGTCGAATGCGGCGCGGCGCACGGTGCGCTCGCGATGACGACGCCGGGTGATACGACGATGGCGACGCTCGCGGAAGTGGAGCGCGTGATGAAGGGTGGAACGGCGAGGGTGGCGCGTTGAAAAAGACTGAGGTTATCCAACAGATTCGAGACACCGGCGTGATTCCCGTGGTACGTGCGTCGAGTACTGACGAAGCGATGCGCGCCATCGATGCGATTCGCGAAGGTGGCATCTCAGTGCTCGAGATCACGATGACTGTGCCCGGCGCGATCAAAGTGATCGAACAGGTGTCGCAGCGTTATGGAAAGGATGCGCTGGTTGGCGCTGGGACGGTGCTCGATCCGGAAATTGCGGAGGCTTGTATTTCGAGTGGAGCGCAGTTTGTGGTGAGTCCCGCGCTCAATCTCGAAACGATTGCGTGTTGCCGTCGACTCGATATCGCGGTGATGCCGGGTGCGTTGACGCCGACCGAGGTGGTCCAGGCGTGGAATGCGGGCGCTGATTTCGTGAAGATATTTCCAGCGGGAGCAGTAGGCGGTGCGACTTATCTCAAAGCGTTAAAGGCGCCGCTGCCGCAGATCGAGCTCGTGCCCACCGGCGGCGTGTCGCTGAAGACGGCAGGAGACTTTATTCGCGCTGGCGCGGCCGCGCTCGGGGTTGGAGCGGATCTGGTCGATCTCAAAGCGATTCGTGAGGGACAGAGCGATCTGATAACTGAACGAGCGAAACAGTTTTTGCAGATTGTGCGTGAAGCGCGTGAAGGCTAGCGGGTACGTAAAACACGATCGAACGACATGCAAAATCTAGAGATTCCCAAAGCGGCGATCAGCGACTACGCGATCATTGTTGACGCGAACGACAATGTTGCGGTCGTAAAGAACGAAACATTCGCTAATCTCGAAGTAGTGTTGCCGGACGGCCGCACGGTGAAACTTCACGACGCCGTTCCGCCCGGGCATCGCTTTGCCACCCGAGATATTCCCGCCGATGAGTTCGTCATCCAATTCGGTCAGCCCATCGGAACGTCGACAGGCATCAACAGCGGCGAGCAGATCACGCACGCAAACATGACGAACGAAGTTCCTATCGTCAGAGATCTGCCGGAAAATCTGCACACGCCGCCACCGGATTACATTCCCGAAGCTGACCGTCGCACGTTCATGGGTTACCGCCGTCCGGACGGACGCGTCGGTACGCGCAATTTTGTACTCATCGTGCCGACCAGCATGTGCGCGAGTCACGAGGCGCAACAGATCTCAACCATCGCGGAGTTCACACTTTACAATCGTGACAAATATCCAAACGTCGACGGCGTCGTTGCCATTCCGCATAACAAAGGTTGTGGCTGTCAGGATGGATCGACGATCGACGTGATGCTGCGAACGCTTTCAAATTATGCAGATCATCCGAACGTTGGCGGCGTGATCCTGATCGATCTAGGTTGTGAGAAGACAAACCTTTCGCAGGTCGAGAAGTATTTACTCAAGCGCGAGAAGTCTTTCGACAAACCGGTCGCGAAGATTGGCATTCAGGACGTTGGCGGCACGCAGAACGCGATCCAACGCGGCTTGCAGGAAGTCGAGCGAATGTTGCCGGAAGCGAATCGCGTGGCGCGCGAAGAATGTTCCATCAGCGAACTCGTGTTGGGTGTGAAGTGCGGCGGCTCCGATGGTTTCTCGGGAATCTCCGCGAATCCTTCGCTCGGTCGTGCGGCGGATCTACTGGTGCGATCCGGCGGCACCGTGCTGATTACTGAAGTGCCTGAGTTTTGCGGAGCGGAACATTTGCTCGCGAATCGCGCCCGCGACGTTGAAACGGGTCGTGCGGTTTACCGCATGGTCGATTGGTACAAGGAATACGCGTCGAAGTTTGGCGCCGTACTCAACAACAATCCGAGTCCCGGCAACATCGCCGGTGGTCTCCTGAACATCACGATCAAATCGTTGGGAGCGATCGCGAAGGCGGGAACGACGCGCGTCGAAGGTGTCCTGGAATACGCAGAGACATGGAAAACTCGCGGTCTCAATCTGATGCAGGGCCCGGGATACGATCAGGAGTCGACGCCGGGTCTCGTTGCAGCAGGAGCGACTGTTGTCGTGTTCACCACGGGTCGAGGCACGACAATCGGAAACGCGATCGCGCCCGTAATTAAGCTCGCGTCAAACACGCCAATCTTCGAGCGCATGAAGAACGATCTCGATCTGTCGGCGGGCGGTGTTATTGACGGCACGGAAACCATCGACGAAGTTGGGCAGCGGGTGTTTGATCGGGTTTGTCGGGTCGCCGGTGGCGATGAGGCAAAAGCAGAAGAACACAAGCACCGCGAGTTTCAGTTCTGGGCCGAGCAGACCGTCTCGCTGTAACCACAGATTACACAGATCATGACAACGGATTTGGTCGTCGATGGTTTAGATCTATCGACACTCACAGAGATCACTCAACAAGCGCTTGAGGTAATTCAGCCCGGCGAGCGCGTGCTTGCAATAATTCCCGACAAGACGCGCGACGATAACACTCATCAGCTCTTTCCTGTCGCGACTGAATTTTTGACCAAACGCGGGGTTGCGTCATTCGATGCGCTCGTGGCCCAGGGCACTCACCCGCCGATGTCGGAGCCGCAAAAACTTTCCAAGATCGGATGCACAGATTTCTCTGGTCAACTATTAGATCATCGCTGGGACGACCCAGATGAGTTGATCACTCTCGGTGAGCTGAGTGCGGAAACCGTCATTGAGTTAACCAATGGTTTGATCTCTCAGTCGGTGCCGGTGAGTTTGAATAAGCTGTTAGCGCCGGGAATTTACGACACGGTGCTTGTGTTTGGCGGTACTGTCCCGCATGAAGTCGCCGGCTTCGCGGGCGGCGCGAAGTATTTCTTCCCTGGCGTTGCGGGACCGGAGTTGACGCACACCACGCACTGGCTCGGTGCACTCGCTGGAATTGAAAACATCATCGGCCAGGTCGACACGCCAACACGTCGCTTGATCGAAGCTGCTACAGATCTGGTGCCTGCCCGGATCATTTCGCTGAATACCGTGGTTTCGCGAATCGATGGCGAACTCGTGACCTACGCGCTTTTTGCCGGCGATGTTCGCGAAGCCTTTCGACGTGCGACCGAAGTCAGTCGCAACGTTCACATTCGTTACACAGAAAGAAAATACAAACGAGTCGTCGCGTTGCTAGATCCGCATTACGACGAACTGTGGGTTGGTGGCAAGGCGAGTTACAAGCTCGGCGCGATCATTGAGGAAGGTGGCGAGTTGATTATTTACGCGCCGCACCTGACGAAGCTTTCCGAAACACACGGCGCACTGATTGAGAAGTATGGTTACGCGCCGCTCGAGAGCGTGCGCGATATGCTCGGAGTTTCAGAGGAGTTGCGCGAGAACCTGTGCATTGCCGCACACCTGGCTCACGTAGCGTACGCGGGAAGGTTAGACGACGAAGGAAAGATCGTACCGCGTTACAAGATCACGATGGCGACCGGACTCGATGAGGCAACGTGTAGACGCGTCAATCTCGGCTACCTCGACTACCGCAAATTCAACTACGAATCCCTGCGCTCCGATCCCGATACCTTAATCGTCGCCGACGCAGGCAGAGATCTCTATCAGCTTTCATCCGTCTAATCCGTGGCTAAAACTCTCACGCGACTAGCGCCGTCGGCGCCTCAATCACGTTGTAACTCGCGATAAACTGATCTAGCTGCTGGCTGCCGAGTGGGGTCGAGAACAGGTAGCCTTGTCCATTCTCACACTCCAGCTTGCGCAACATACTCAACTGGTCTTCAGTCTCAACGCCTTCAGCAACCACGTCCATGCCCAGATTCTGTGCGAGCGCCACGATCGTGCGCACGATCGCGAGGTTCTCTTCATTCTCCATCATCTGCGTCACGAACGAACGATCGATCTTCAAAGTGTCAATGGGGAAACGCTGCAAGTAACTCAAACTCGAATAGCCGGTACCGAAATCGTCGATGCTCAACTGCACCCCAAGCTCGCGCAACTGCTTCAACAATCCGACCGCCGCCTCGATGTTGTCGCTGAAGACTGACTCGGTGATCTCGAGTTTCAAACAACGCGGCGGCAATTGGAACTCCTGCAACAAGCTCGCGATGTTTTCGACCAGGCCCGGTTGATTAAACTGTTTCACTGACAGATTGACGCTGACGAACAACGGCGGCGCCGCCGGATATGTTGTCTGCCAGTCGCGCGCCTGTTTACACGCCGACTCGAGCACTCTTTGTCCAATCGTCAGGATCTGCCCGGTTTCTTCCGCCACCGGAATGAAGTCTTTTGGTGGCACGAGTCCAAACTCCGGATGATGCCAGCGCACGAGCGCTTCGAAACCGATCAAGGTGCGGTTCTCGAGCGACACGATTGGTTGATAGTCGACAAACAGCTCGTCGCGTTCGCAAGAGCGTCGCAAATCCGTCTCCATCTTCAAACGGCTCATCAGCTCGCCATGCATGTCGCGTCCAAAGATTTCATAACGCGCCTTGCCGCGAGCCTTGGCCTGATGCATCGCAGTTTCGGCGTCGCGCAGCATGTCTGAAACCTGTTCGGTGTAGTTTGCACCGAGCGCGATGCCGATACTGAGCGTTGTATAGACTTCCTCGCCGTGCAGGTTGAACGAAATCGCAAGCGCCTGTTGAATGCGGGTCGCGACCGACGATGCTTCTTCCTCACCTGACACGTCGTCGAGCAGAACTGCAAATTCATCGCCGCCGACGCGTGCGAGCACGTCGCCCTGTCGCATACACGTCTTGACGCGTTGCGCGATCTGTATCAGCAACTGATCCGCACTCGCATTTCCGAGACTGTCGTTGACGAGCTTGAAGCGGTCGACGTCGAGCAACAACACCGCGCACTGTCGATCCTTGTTGGTTTGCTTGCGTGCAAACCGGTGCTTGAGCAGATCGTAGAAACGCGCGCGATTAGGCAAACCTGTCAGCGTGTCCTGCGTCAGCTTTTCTTCGGCACGCTTGCGGTCGCTGATGTCCTGGACCTGGAAGAACAAACGCTTGGCTCCCGTTCCGGAGTCCTTCAGCAGCGAGACGTGCCATTGCACCCAAACCGTGTGACCTTGTTCGTGTAAATAACGTTTTTCCTGCTCGTGACTCTGAATGTAACCCTCGATCACGCGTTGAATATACGACTGTACGTGTCGCAAATCGTCCGGGTGGGTCATCATCTGGAAACTGGTGGCGCGCAATTCCTGCTCTGAATACCCGAGCAGTTTGCAAAGCGATTCGTTCACCTGAAGCCAGCTACCATCAACCGATACCACTGCCATTCCGATCGCGGCGTTATCAAACGTGCCGCCGTAGGTCTTTGAGTCTCTCGAGAGCGCAAACGGAATCGAGTTGGGGGCAAACGGTGAATCGCTCGTCGCTTCAACTGCATCACCAAGTTGCCGATTCTGATTGCGTTCCAGAGCACGACGGCGCTTCATGCGCTTCTGTTCGTACATCGCCTGGTCCGCTTGTTCGAGCAACTCTTCGAAGCACGTCATGCGTTCGGGTTCGAGGGTCGCGACGCCGATGCTGAAGGCGAGTTTGAAACCGCGAGTCTCGGTGGCGTTGTAGGCTTTCAGGTTTTCGTTGAGCCGTGTGATCGCGTCTTCCTTACTGGCGTTGAGATCGGTAACGAGTACCGTGAACTCGTCGCCGCCGAGTCGGGCGATGATGTCTGAGCTGCGGAAACTGCGATTGAGAATAGCGGCGGTACTGGTAAGCGCGTTGTCGCCTTCGTTGTGTCCAAACTCGTCGTTGATGCGCTTCATACCGTCGAGATCGATGAAGAGCAGTAAGAGATTTTCTTTTTGCCGGCGGGCGAAATCGAAGTAAGGGCCTGCCTGTTTTAGCAGTCCGCGGCGATTGAATAATCCGGTCAGATCGTCTTTGAGCGAGCTGTTGCGCAGTGTCTCTTCAAGTTTTTTTCGTTCGGTGATGTCACGGACCACTTGCACCAGACCACCACCATCGACACTGGAGATTGAAATCTCGAGTGGAAAAGTGCAGCCGTTTAGTTTCAGGCCCATGGCTTCACCGCGCCACGAACCGTCACGCCAAACGGCGGGCATGATCTGCTCTTTGAGTCGATTCAATTCGTCCTGAAAGTAAAACATTTCCCAGCTTGCGCCGATCAAGCGCTCGGGATCTGTGTAGCCAAAAGTCTTCGCGTAGGCGTCGTTGATATAGATACAGACGCCGAGGTGATCGATGATGGCCATGCCATCCATCGATGCTTTCATCGCTGCGGCTTGTTGGGCAAGAGAGCCGGCGGCGCGTTTGCGTTCAGTAATGTCGCGGGCGACCACCGAAGCTCCGGTGATCGCTTTTCCCTCGACAATCGGGCAGATAGTAAGAGAGACGTCTATTGGGGTTCTGCCCTTTTTCAGGTGGACCATTTCGTATTGCGTGACGTTTTCACCGCGCGCGACTTTTTCAAACAGCAGTGAGGCTTCTTGTCCGCGACGGTGATCGAACAGCATTGAGATTGGTGAACCGAGAGCTTCTTTCGAGGTGTAGCCGTAGATTCCGCGCGCACCGCGATTCCAGCTCATGATCACGCCTTCAGGTGTGACGCCGATTATCGCGTCGCGAGAAACATCGACGATGCCTTGCAGGCTCGAGAGTTCATGCGTTACGCCGGCCAGTTGGCCTCGTGTTCCTCTCCAACTCATCCAAACGAGCAGGCTAAAGAGTGTTTGCGCGATAAAAAGCAGGATGGCAACCGGGATTAACGTCGATCCAAAGAACTGGGGAGCGATGAAGCACAGTGCAACTGCACTCGGAATCACAAAAGTAGGGAGGGGCCATAACTGTTGGCCGGCGCGGGAGATGAAAGACGTGGGTTCGAGAAACATACCTGTTAGGAGGCGTTTGAATAAATCGCTGGGTCGTAGCGGGTAACTGGGGATTTACCACTCGTGGTTGTCAAACGTTGCGGCATTACGCCTCACCGTCTTAAGCCACTCGCGTGCCAAGTGTTTTGGTGGGAAAACTGAGGAATCAGCCCGTCAATCTAACCGGAGAAATAGCATTCTGACGTTGTGATCGTCAATGTGACCGCGAACCAGATCCGCGTTCATCGGTCGCAGATCCGCGTCACTAATCCCCATTCGCAAGATGATCGCAATGAAACAGTTCCTTTAATCCAAAAATCTTCGTGACAAAAGGGGGTATATTTGTGTCAGAGGTGTTGAGCAATCATTTCGAGATTTATTCAGTAAGCAATCATATACCCAGACACACCTCCTAAATTGCGTGATGGTTCCGAACCATTACTTGGTAGTACCAGCTTCTGTGCGGCAACCCGGCTGATTCTTTAAAAACTGAAAGCCAGAACTACTCCGAGTCGACAAACCTGAGTCGAAGGGGTGTGTTCGCAAAGCCAGGAAGCAAACAATCCGACATTGCTGAAATCCATCGACTGCATAGGTGCGGTGTGCGGTACGGTCAACCACGTAAGCTAAAAACCAAACGCGGCGAGAAGAAGGCTGAGCAAAATGCCTGGTGCTTCACCTGTCGCCAACCAATGACGCGGCATGGAAAGAACTTTGCCTGTCCCACTTGTCGCATCGCCACGCGCATCGAGTTCACACTCGGTCCGCGGGCGCGCGCGCTTTTTCGGAAGCTGAGTCCAGAAGATTCGAAGTGGCAGCATCCTTTCTGTAACAATTGTCATGTTCAGATGCACCGGTTTTCTCGCAATTCGTGCGGGCGGCGTCATTCGTACCGTTGTCGCAAATGTAAGGCGATGACTGCGTCTTATCGTGATGCTTCCCGAATTCATCAGCGCGAACAGGAAATCCTTGGGCTGATCAAGGCTGGTTATCTCGACAAGCAGATCGTGAAGCAGTTGAAGTGTCATCACCGCACGGTGGCGCGGTTGCGACTTCAAGTGAGCGAGCCGCGTCTTTGCGATTGCGGGCAGCTCTTTTATCACACCAGGAAGTGTCAGAAGCGCCCCGGCTGGCAAACACTCGCCCGCGAACGACGAACCGCCTTCGACGATTTACTCGTGCGCATCAATCGCCGCGTCCCCTCGACACTGCCGGAAGAAATGCGTGCTGATATTTGTCAGGAGATGTTGTTGCAAATGATGAAGTCGATCGACAACGTCCTCACGAAAGTGCCGGAGTTCATCAGGGAATACAAGAAGGACTACCCGTTCCAGTACCACTCATTCGATGCGAACCCAAAACTCCTGGAACGGATTGCGGGTTAGTTGGCCCAACCCATTGAGTTTCATAACTGGTAGAATGCCCGGATGCGGCCATTTCGAATCACTCTATTAGTCCTCGCGGTAGCAATTCTCGTTGTCGCGAATGTCCAATCCGGTCCCGCACCGCAGGATGAAGTTATTCCCATTATCGACGTTCACACCCACACGTCTTTTACGGGTGATACAGAACCGGCCACCGGGCTGCCGCGAACGGAGGAGCAGTACTTCAAGGAATGGCGTGAGGCCGGGATTGTCGGCGCCGTGGCTCATACGAGTGCGACTGGTCAGAACTTCCACGATCTCAAGAGCCGGAATGTCGTTTATTGCGGCGGCGTCGGAGACGTCGTCGATACGAAACGGATTGAAGATGGATTGAGGTCGCGACAGTACGGATGTATCAAGGTCTATCTGGGTTACACACATCGATACGCGTACGACCCGCTCTACGAACCTGTTTATCGGTTGGCTCAGAAGTATGATGTACCCGTCGTGTTTCATACCGGCGATACCAACTCAACCAGGGCAAAACTCAAGTTCGCTGATCCACTCACGATCGATGAGGTTGCAGTCGATCATCCGAAAGTTAACTTCGTCATCGCGCATTGCGGCAATCCATGGATCGAGTCGGCCGCCGAAGTTGCTTATAAGAATCCGAACGTCTACATCGAGTGCTCCGCGTTGTTGACTGGAAATCTCGATCAGATGCCGAAAGAAAAAGTCGACACCTACGTAGTGCGACCAATCGCATGGATCTTCGGCTATCTCGAAGATCCCAAAAAGATGATGTTCGGCACCGATTGGCCGCTCGTCTCAATGAAACCCTACGTCGAAGCCTACAAACGCGCCATTCCCAAAGAACACTGGCGCGCCGTCTTCCACGACAACGCCGTCCGCGTGTTCAAGCTGCAGAAATAGCTTGCTTCGTGCGTGGATGTGTCGCAAAGTTAGTAACCTCAATCCCATCTAAAAATACTCTGAGCCCCGTAGGAGAATCGATGACCTGGAAGGAAGTTTTGGAGATCGTCTCCACAACTGCGGGTACCATTTCGGCAATTGGAACCGTCCTCGCGGCTGGATTCGCAGCATACGTTTACTACCGCAACTCCGCATTTGATCGGGCAAAATGGGCACTCAGTCTTTATGAAAAGTTTTACGAGGAAACGACTCTCAAACAATTAAGAGATAGACTTGATTGCTTAAAAGACTCGGACTCAGTTAGTGAGATCGTGCTCAGAGAAGAATCAGCGTTCACGGACTATTAAATTTTTTCGAGTTTATTGCGTTCTTGCGATCATCGAAACAACTCAAAGACTCCGAGATAGAAGCTCTATTCGGTTATTATCTGGATTGTTTAATCCGCCATGAGCGGGTGAAGCAGTACATAGTAAATTCCGAGAATGGCTATGAAGGCTTGGCTAAATTATTGATGTTGCGAGTATGAACCAGCATCTATTCGTTTACGGAACTCTCTTGCCAGCAGAAGCGCCTACGGAGATCGCTTCCATCGTTAAACGTTTTCGACGACTCGGCTCAGCTCACGTTCGTGGAAGACTTTACGACTTTGGTGAATTCCCGGGCGCCATCCTCGATGCGACATCTCGGACTATCATTCATGGCGAACTTTTCGTCTTGCCTGCTGACGGACGGATACTCCAAGAGCTAGATCGGTATGAGGAATTTGACCCCTCGGACCCACGGAGAAGCCTCTTCGTTCGCAAGAAAGCGCGAATCCAGATGACGAACGGAAGCAGCCGTGAAGGTTGGATCTACGTCTACAACAAACCTCCCAAAAAAGCGAAGCTGGTTCGCGGCGGCGACTACATTCGTTCTAAGAACTCGTCAACTGTTAGACCTTCACTCTAAGAGCAACTCCGCTACTGCCCTGATGGTGGTTGGTACGCGGCGGACCAGATGTAGTTGCCGCCGAGGACGCATTGGTCCTGCGGGATTTTTGTTCCTACCTGATATGGCCCGGTGAAAGTCGGACAGCCACATTGAACCAGTGGAAGACCGGTGTTTGGATCGGTTTTTCCTGTTCGTTTGCACGGAGCCGTCATGCAGCCGGCATACGCGGCCGGTGTAGTGCACGTCGTCGGATCGATGTGGATCTGCTTTTCGAGATAGAAGCTGAAAGTTGAGACCAGGTCTGCGCCGGGGATGAGAGTGTTGTTATTGATGGAGTCGCAGACGGGCGCTTCGATCTTTCCGGTCGGGCGACACTTGCTACCGTCCTTGCCGCATACGGCGGCCGTTTTTAGATACACGTCGAGATTCAAGATCGCATTGATGTCGACGAGATAACGTTCGCCCTTCGGAATCTCGTAACAGGTACAGTTGGCAATGCCGAGTCCGTCGAGCGTGCAAGGAGTTGTTGGTCCAGGACCGGAGTAGTAACAAAGTGCGATGGAAGCGCCTTTGCACTCCAGAAAGTTCGACTGCGCCGTGGTTATGTCGGCCCATGGTGGACCATACGGCGTGGTCGGCAGTGTGTTGAGTCGAAAGGGCTTGTTCTTTGTGTACCGCTCGAAATCAAAAGTCGCTTTGGTAGAAGTTTTGCGCGTCGCCTGAGTCGCGCTTGAACCGTGGTTTCCGAAAGCCAGCAGGAACAGCAGAGTAATGACAGTGATCGACAGATACCATCTTTTCATTTTGTATTTTCCTGTACGGGCTATGGGAGGGGTTGAGTAATGAGGTTCGTAAGCGGGCGAGAAAACGAACCGTTGACGATGCGCATTTAGGACTTATTTGCACGAACTGTCAATAGGACAAAAAAGTACATCCACTTTTATTTGCATCGCGCGTCGAAAACGACTAGAGTCGCGCACGCTTTTTGCACCCAGCGTTAGTCCTCCCAATCTGCCAATAGTTCACAGTCTAAAAGGAGAATCAGCGACATGACTACACCCTCAGAGTCTACCGACATCACGGAAAAGGAAATCAACGAGGCTCAACAAGCCTGGTGCGATGGATTGATCGACATATGCAAGGAATACCAGAACGGTGGTGATTATCGAGGCAAAGCCGAAAGGTTTCTCGACCGCATGTATGATTTTGGCGGCAGCAGAGTGTTTTTCCGACCCACGCTAGCCATGGCGCCGCAAAATTTCAGGACGACTCGGCAGGGCGCGCTGTCCTACTTCATCGGTGAAGATCCTGAATTCCCGCAGGACGACGGCTTCATTAAAAAAGGATGGATATCGGCAAGATTCGACAACCAGATCGAAGGGAAGGATGCGATTCAAGTCCACGGCAACATCGGCATCGCCATGGGCAATGTCTATTTGCGACAAGCAGAAGTGACTCCTGGCGGCAAAGAAGTTGTGGTCGATAAGCTATTCGTGTTCATGAAAACAAGTGGCCATCCCAGATTGATCGTTCATAACTCCGCGGTGTCGAACATCGCGGACACTGAAGTGCCGGAAGATCCGAAATAGCCTAGTCGTGTGCCCTTGATAAGAATCAACGGGCTTTTGCTTTAGTAGCAGAACGCCGTCTCCCTTTTGGCGCGGCGTTCTGTTTCCCGCTCGCTGGTGCCTTTCCGCCGCCGCCTTTCGGTGCTGTGCCCGAGCGTGCGAGCGTGGCGTTGTCGAAGAATCGGAGACGCGGATTACCGTAGTGCTGGTACGCTCCCCAGGTCTGCACCCCATACTCTTTTTGAGCTATTGCCAGTCGAGCGAGTTGCATCGCCCGATACATTGATTCGGTTTTGCCCTTGCTGTACTTGTGCTCGTTTCTTTCCAGACCCAGCAAATGCGAGTAGAGCTCGAGTGCAAACTCCCGAGCCGCCGTGTCGTCAACCAGCCACGCAGTGCAAACGAAGTTAGCGACACCCCGAGCGAAGAACGCTTCTGCAAAACTCGGAGCCAGTAACGACGACGTGCTGGAGGCACGATCCGGAGTGATCCCCGATTCGCACGCGTTTGAAAAGACAAACTTCGGAATGTGGTCAATGCGATTCAATTCGTTCGCCGAGAGTATTTGGCCGCCGGTAAAGATCCACCCCGAAGATGGTGGATCATTCTTATCGAACATACAGTGGCCCGCAAAATGGAGTATGTCGTAATGCCGGCGCGTAAGGTGGAAGAGCACCGCGTTGCGCGTTGCTTCGTTAGGTCCAAACAGAGTGACGACTTCAACGCGATTGTCCGGCAACTGCCATACGTCGTTGAATGAATTGAACAACTCCGCGACGTCTCGTCCTTCCTGTTCCGCGCCGGGAAGGCGAGCTTCCTCCTGTGGGTCTGCAACAACTAATACTCGCAACAGCCGGCGGGGCGGTGGCGGTGGCTCCGGTGTGGGGGCGAAAGTTGTGCGTAGTTGGCGCGTATACCCCCGGCTCGTTCCGAGAAACGAATCGAGCGGATCAGACTGCGGCGCAGCGTTAGTGTTACCGTCGTCACTCGAGAAACTATAAATATCCGGCTGCGCGATCATCTCCCAGTGGATGCGCGCCGTGGTGGAGTCGAGCGTCATCACGACCGGGGCGCTGGTTGAGAAGACCGGACGCAAATCGTCGGGCATCAGCAGGTTTTCCATATACCTGCCCCATTCGAGTTGATCCTCAATCTTGTCGAGCTGAGGGAGTTCGTCATTGGCCTCGGTCACCAGCGTCGGATCGAGTGCTATCTCACGCTCTGGGATCGAAGCCTTTTCGGTGATGGCTCCGAAGCGATACTTCTTGCCTTCGAGGCTCAGGGTGATGCGCACCGGCACCGGATCCTCGGACTCTGCCGCCGGCCTGTTCCGCTGTTTTCGGGCCTGCTTCTTTTGCTCATCTTTCCATTTGCGGCGCATCTCTTCGCGGTAATCGATTTCTTCGTCGCGCGTTCTCTTAAACTTGTTCCTGAGCTTAGCGAAGTCGAGCTTCTGGTAATCGATCTTCAACTCGACTTCGCCCGCGAAGAGTTGCGAAGCGTTTTGAAAAGCAATGATTGCATCTTGCAGTTCTTCAATCTTCGTCGGGTCAATTTCGACAAACGTGAGTCGCTGAATGCGCCAGTCTGAGTCATGCTGGGAACTCGTCAAGGCATAACCGACGCCGCGTAACCAGGCCGTCACAGCTTGATCGACCGCAAGATTGCCCTGGCCCGCACCGATGAGCACCGTAGCGAGGTGTTGTTTTCCGAGCCGGCCCAGAGACCAGCTCAACTCGCGCGCCATGACGGTCAACTCCGGCACACCAAAGCGACCAGCCTCACCCATACCTGCCAACACGATGAGCCGCCCGGTCCGGGAACGCGGATCAGGGATGAAGAACGGTTGACCAAGCGTGCCGCGGACGATGTTTCGTTCGGAGTAGAGTGCGAGCAGTTTATCAACGTCCGGAATCGTCTTGTTGCCCGGGTACTTCTTTTTCATCAACTCGCGGCTAATCGACTCGTCGAGTTTTTGTTCGGCCATCAACGGCTTGCCGACACCTGAGTAGTGCCCGACAGAGATTGCATCAACGGGAAGCGCGCCCTTACGTGTTGAGCGTCCATTGTGCTGCTCGCCGATATCTTCAATGCCACCCCACACGAGGCGAACTTCGATACTGACAGTTCGAGTGTCGGTCTGATTGTTTCCACTCATGCCTCTACTCC
Source organism: Pyrinomonadaceae bacterium (assembly GCA_035694465.1). Classification (GTDB taxonomy): domain Bacteria; phylum Acidobacteriota; class Blastocatellia; order Pyrinomonadales; family Pyrinomonadaceae; genus PSRF01. Next base: position 66,841 of record DASSFI010000095.1, read on the forward strand.
CATTCTCTTGTGATCCCTCGATCTCAGTATCCGAACTGCCTAACAGTCCTTCGCGTACTTTTCGTTCCTCTCGCGAAATTGTCGTTTCTGGTTCGCTGCCGCGAGACCAGCGCAGTGGTTCGATCAGGCGGCGGAAGTTGTCAACCTCCTCTTCCTGATCGATCACAAAGGCGGCTCGCTCTGTTGCAGATGATGCTCGCATCTTCGCCCCACGAAGCCCGCCGGGTGCAGTGGTTTTCATGGCCGCATTGGTAGTGGAGCCTGTTTCCAGTAGTTCATCGATCACCGCGATGATCGTTGAGTCTCTCGGCATCTCGCCGTGTTCTGCTTTCAGATAGAAGACGTTTTTGATCTGGTTTCCGTCTTTCGTTCTGGGTATGCCGAGCGCATGTGTCACGCGACCATCGCCGAGTTTGGTTACGTCGTAGGCATCGGCCGACCGGACTTGTGACGGGTCGCGAAGGTTACTAAGAGTTGTCTGGTTGTATCCCGCGACATAGATCATGCGGTCGGGTTCCTCGACGTATTGCAGCTTTTTCTGCGAGCGCAGCGCGTTGTCGAGATGTTGTTGGGAGATGCGGAGGTCGCCGTAGAGTTCGGAACGGTAGAGGCGTTGCATGCGCTCTGACCAATCCGGATCTCCGTTCATGCTTATGTATGGAGACGGCAGCATCTGATACGAACCCGGAAACGTATTCACGATGTCGAGAATGCCCCGCACGTCGTGACTGGCGTCGACCAGCGCGAGCTTGCGGACCATCGGCTCGAGTCCCGTAATCACTTGCGGAATGATGAAGGCGCCATACGTCGGCGTTCCCAGCATCACCAGGCGTCCACCCTTCTTGCCGCCCGATTGCGCATCCCACATTGATTTCCAACGTTGTGGGTGGTTCTTGATAAAGGTCTGCGAAACAATGCCGCCCATTGAATGAGCGACAATGTGGACCGCCGTGTCTGTACCGAACCAACCGTTGATCTTTGCGTTCAGTTCGCTAGCTGAGACGTTGACGTCTTTGCGCCAGTCGAACCAGAAGTGTTGCGCATCCCAATTTTTCACCAGCAGGTGGAGCAGTAACTCACCGTAATAGTCCTGCATGATGCCGGTGGCCCGGACGTCGTAACGCGACGTCTGGCCGTCGGAGTTGAGTTGCAGCCGTTCAACCCAACCGCGAAAGATGCGCCAGTACTGTACCCAGATCTTGTTTGAGTCGGAGGCAGAGGGAGAATCGAAGTTACTCAATTCAGCTCCCATAATGCCGTGAATGATGACCACTCTACCCTTTGAAGGAGTAGTCAGTCCGCGCTTCGACGCCGTGGCCTCGAGCGCTGCGGCATGCATGCGTTCATAGCGGCTGTCGCCGAGGTAAAGCCGCAACGCCGTCGCCTGCTCGCTGGTTGGGCGTGCCAGGATGCGCGCCATCTCATTTGCGTCTGCCGCTTCAAATTGTTTAATGAAGGCCCGCTCGTTCATGTTGAGTTTTTCCTGTATCAAGAAAGCAGGAAGACTTCCTGCGCGTTGAGAACCAGAGAACTCAAAAAGTTGATCTGAATAACTATGCGAGAAACAGCACTAACTGTTTCAGTTGATAATTGCCTGTGAGGCTAACGGGTGGGTAAAACCCGTCAGCAGGTATAAAGCTGAAGTCTGAGCGGCGCAACAGTATTCCTTATGCGCGTGGGTGTCAACAAAATCTGCGTGGAGTGGAGGCGGCGATGTTGCAAGTCGAAGGGAGATGGTGCCGGAGGTCGGACTCGAACCGACATGTCCTTGACGGACGCCAGATTTTGAGTCTGGTGCGTATACCAATTTCGCCACTCCGGCGCGAAGGATGCACATAATACGGCGCTTTCGGACGGAGCGCAACACTGCTGCCACGATCAGTGTTTTAATCAGATCTTGAGACAAAATCCGATCTCCTATCTCGAATCGTTAGTACTAAACCTCTCTCCTGCAATTACTTACCCTCTCTGTAAAAACATGTTTGCCACGAGAGAGGCAAACGGGCTAGAATGCTGGAGCCAGGTTTTTGGCGGGGCCTTACCCAGCCCCTTACCCACGTACACTCACCGTTGCTGGTTGAGCTCTAATACTTCTAGCCGCCATGTCCTGCCTTTCAGGAGAGACCAAATGCCGACAACTGTGTCGCCCCGCATTCTGATAGTTGATGACGAAGTTGAAATAACAGAGATCCTCGCTGATTTGCTGAGTGAAGAATACGACTGTAGCCGAGCCGGATCGGCTGAGGAAGCTCTCGCGCGTCTGCAGGAAAGCGAATTCCAGTTGGTGATCAGCGATATCACCATGCCCGGCATGAGCGGGTTGGACATGATCCCGCATGTCAAAGAGTTTGCGCCTGATACCGTCGTTGTGATGATCAGCGGCATGCAGACAGTCGAGAGCGCGATCGGCGCGCTGCGTCTGGGTGCGTTCGACTATCTGATGAAACCGTTCGATCTGCGTCAGGTTGAAGCGGTAGTCAAACGCGCGCTCGAACATCACGATCTGGTGGTCGCCAAACAGCGTTACGAGAACCATCTTGAAGAGTTAGTTGAACAACGAACGATCGAGCTCGACAAGGCTTTGAATTCTCTCGAAGGCGCTTATCGCTCAACACTCAAAGCTCTCACTGCCGCGCTCGAAACCAGAGATTCTGAAACACACGGTCACTCCGAACGTGTGGTCACTTATAGTCTGCGACTGGGACGCGAATACGGTTTGAACAGTGAAGAGATGAAGGCGCTGGAGTTTGGTTCGTTGTTACACGACATCGGCAAGATTGGCGTGCCCGATTCGATACTGCGCAAGCCGGCGAAGCTCACTGAAGAAGAGTGGGTACGTATGCGCGAACATCCGGTGCACGGACAACAGATTTTGCGTGGTATCGAGTTTCTCCAGGGCGCTGCACGCGTGGTGGCCCAGCATCATGAGAAATGGGACGGAACTGGCTACCCACTCGGTTTGCAAAAAGAAGAGATCGACATCTGCGCCCGCATCTTTTCCGTAGCCGATGCTTTCGACGCGATCACGAGCGATCGCGTTTATCGCCGCGGTAAATCATACGAAGCGGCAGCGCAGGAACTCGACGATTGGGCCGGTCGACAATTCGATCCAAAGGTGGTCGAAGCGTTCCACCGAGTTCCAAAAGAAGACTGGGAAGAGTTGCATCGACAATCGTTGATGCCAAAACCCGATCAGTTTGACGTGCGCCAGGTCATGCAGATGATGGAAGCGCGTCTCGAAGCAGCAATTTAGCCACAAAAAGGCACATAAAGCACAAAAAGAGTTTTCTTTCAGCCAGCCTTTCTTATTTAACTGGCTTTCTCTTTTATGTGCTTTTTGTGCCTTTTTGTGGCTAATTCGGCTGTGGCACGACGTAGCCGCGACGGGCTTGGAGACTTACGCCGACGCGGCGCGAGGCTACTTCGATGTGACGGTATTCGCCGGGTTGAGCTTCGGCGAGTGGTCGTTTGGGGCGATAGGTTACGACGTACTCGGCGCCGATCGCGCGCGCGACTTCGTTTGCCTGGGCCAGCATCTCCTGGCTGTCGAGCGGTAACATAATTCTTCCGCCGGTTTCGTCAGCGATATTCTTCAACGCTTGCTGGCTCTTCTTCACTTCGGCTTCGTAAGCCTTGCGCTGGCGCTTCATCGCCGGATCGAAACGAATGCCAATGCCATATGACGGCGAGCGCGTTTGACCCGGCGGAAGCGTCGGATCAGTGGCTGTGATTGGATCTGAACTGGGCGGACGCGGACCGGCTGCGACTGATGAATTATTTTTCGGGTTCTGCTGTCTCACAAATTCCGTGTAACTGATCACGTGCACGGTAGCACGCGCGGCCATCAGGGTGCGGATTGCCTCGCTGCGATTGACTTTGCCGCCCGGTGAATCAACGCCATCGGTGATCATCACCACGTGACGGCTTCCTTCCGGACGGTCCTTCAACTCCAAACTTGCAGTTGCGATCGCGTCAGAGATCCTTGATCGCTTGGTCGAGATTAGTTTGGTCTTGAGTGTTTTGAGAACAAGCGCCTTGTCAGTGGTCCACGGTTGCAACATCTCGGTCGCGTTACCGGATTGCATCACGGCAATCGAGGCGCCGTTCTCGAGTTTGGTCACTAACCGCGACGCAACGTCACGTGTGAGACCCGTACTCTTTGACATGCCGCCCAGTCCGCTCAACTCACCACCAGTATCGAGCAGAAACAGCACGTTAGCCGGTACGTGCCTGAGACTACGTAGCTGTTGGGCCACGCCATCTTCGAGCACGAGAACGTCGTCAAGTTCGAGCGTGGGATCGTAATGTCCGAACGAGTCGAATGCGACGACAGGAAGCCTGACTTCTTCCGTAAAAACTCTGACTGATTCTTCGGGACTCGGCGAAGGAGAGGGCGACGGGGACGGGTTCGCGGACTGTTGGCTGGGACTTTGCGTGGCGGCAAAAGCGAAGAACGCCGCCATGACCACAAGACCAATTGTACGTTTCAGCCAAAACATTTCGGGAATCGGCTGTTTGATGCCCACAAAGATCGAACGTTGCCACAAACAGCGCAAAAAGCTCAGTTTTGATCTTTTCGTGCCTGCGCCTGAACGGCCGTTATCGCGATCGCGTCGACGATGTCACGCGCGGTACAGCCTCGCGAGAGGTCGTTGGCCGGTTTATCCAAACCCTGGAGAATCGGACCGATGGCCGTGGCGCCTGCTAAACGTTCAGTAAGTTTATACGCAATGTTTCCGGATTGCAGGTCCGGAAAGATGAGCACGTTCGCACGTCCGGCAACCGGTGAACCTGGCGCTTTTGATTGAGCGACAGCGGGAATCAGAGCCGCATCGGCTTGTAACTCGCCGTCGACCTGCAACTCCGGCGCGCGTGCTTTCACGGTTCGCACTGCTTCGACAACTTTGTCCACGAGGCGGTGTCGCGCGCTTCCTTTCGTCGAGAACGAAAGCATCGCTACACGCGGCTCAGCACCGAGCAGAGCTTTGCACGAATCGGCAGCCGCGATCGCGATCTCCGCGAGTTCGACGGCGCTCGGTTCAATTACCACGCCACAATCTGCGTAAATCATCGCGCCATCGTGACCAAACTCGCTGTTGCGCAGCGCCATCAAAAAGAAACTCGAAACCAGTTTGAATCCCGAACGCACGCCGATGCAGTGAAGCGCCGCACGAACCGTGTGACTGGTTGTGTTCGTAGCGCCGGCGACGGAACCGTCGGCGTGTCCGGCACGCACCATCAGATTGCCGTAGTACAAAGGATCAGACACGAGCGTGCGTGCTTCATCGGCCATCAAGCCTTTCGCGCGACGCAAATCGTGAAAGAGTGAAACAACACGATCGAAATCAGCGGCTCGTTTGTGATCGATGATCGCGACGCCGCCCAGATCAACGCGATTGTCCTGTGCGATGGCGCGAATTTTTTCCTCTTCGCCGAGGATTGTGATCCGTGCGAGGCGTTGACTCGTCGCTTCTACGGCGGCGACTACCGTCCGCGGATCATTTCCTTCAGGCAGGACGATGTGTTGTGGCCTTGACGCGGCCCGCTGTCGAATTCGGTCGAGAATGTCCATGGATGTTTATGTTGCCACAGATTACACGGATCAGCCCAGATCTGTATAATCCTCCATATGTCAGATTTGAACCTTCGCAGTCGCTTGACCAATCTCGTGCTCATCATCCCCAATCTGCTTGTGCTGTGCGCGAAGTTGATGGTGGACCCGAGGGTTCCAGCAAAGGAAAGGTTGCTGGTTGCGGGAGCAATCGTTTACGCCTTCCTTCCGCTCGACTTCATTCCCGACATGCTGCCGTTCGTGGGCCAGGTCGACGATCTTTACCTGATTGGATTGACGTTGCTGCGTTTGATGAGCATCAGCGATCCGCGGATCGTGCGCGAGCACTGGCGCGGTGGTGGCGACGTGGTGGAGTTGGTCGGAGGGGCGACGCTCATCGCCGCCAAACTCCTGCCGCCAAAAATTCGTCGTGTACTCACTTCAAGAGTCGAAGCACCAAACGCTCCCACTGGGAAAGTCGACACGATGGGAGTGCCGTTGCTGGTGGAGCGACCGCAACCAGAATCGCCAGCCAATTAAGCCGCCAGCGACCAGTCGATCAGACCTTCAACTGCGTTTGCGAGAACACCAACCAGATTCGCGTTACTTGTTTTCAAGGCCCAATACCTGACCTGTTCCGATTGGTTATCGGTGCACGTCTCATCAAACGCGACGAGAGCGCACGAGAGCGATTTAGAGTGCGTAATTACAAACCACTCACGCGCGAGACGAAACTCGTTAGTGAGCGGGATCAACCTGATATTCGGATGTCGCGGCGGTCTCCAGTCGTCCTCACCAAACAGGTAAACAGTCTCTGACACATCGGCGATACGCATGTAGCGATCGATGATGGGCTGCAACGCCGAAAGTTTCTCGACTCCGGCGTAAACTCTACCCGAGCGATTCGTGCGCAACAGAATCGCGTTCTCGATCATCAGGCATCCGTATTCGACCGATGCGGTCGTGGTGTGGCAGACGAAAGTCTCGTGTTGGATAAAATCGCGGCGGGTGAGGCTGGCAATTTCACCGATATTCTCGAGGTTTTCGACGCCGTAGTGCTTTAGAGCCTGTTCGAAAATCGAAAAGTTCTTCACCGCGGGGGCCTCCATGACTTACCAAGACCCCTTTTTTAGCGGAGTAAGACTGCGAGAGCGTTACGAAGAGTTCGTTAAAGTGTGCTCAGTGTAATCCGCGGCTAAGTTAGTTTGAGCGGAGGGCGTTGAGGATCTTGTCGTGAATGCCGCCAAAACCGCCGTTGGACATGACCGCCACCACATCGCCGGCGCGCAGCTCTGGCGTGATGTGCGCGACGATCTGATCCGCATCAGGGAGCGCAAAGGCGGGCTTACCCTGTTGCGAAATCGCCTCAATTAATACAGTGGTATCAAGGGCGCGTCCCTTTTCTGTGACCTTCTGACTGTCGAACACCCTCGCGATGACGACATAGTCAGCGGCCGCAAAGGCATTCGCATAATCTTCCTGGAAAACTGCGAGTCGCGACGACCACGAGCGAGGCTCAAACACGGCGATCAAACGGCGATCTTTATATCGCGCCCGTAGCGCGCGGAGTGTTTCGCGCACGGCCGTCGGATGGTGGGCGAAGTCGTCAATCACCACGACGCCACGTTCTTCACCACGCACTTCAGCACGACGCTTCACGTTCTTGAAGCTTGCCAGCGCACTGCGAATTTTTTCCTTGCTGATACCCCAGGCGTCGGCAGCGACAATTACGGCGAGACAGTTGAGCAGGTTGAACTCTCCGAGCAGCGGCGTCTCAAACTCGCCCCACAACCGATTTTCACAAAACACTGCAAACCGCGAGAGTCCTTCGCCAAACTCAGCATTCCGAACCTGCCACTTCGCATCGCTGTCCGTGCCAAAAGTCTCAACCCGGGTGAAGAGTTTTTCACCAAAGGATTCGACTACCGCGCGCACGTTCGGGCTGTCCCAACCAACAATCAAGCGACCGTTCTCCGGCACGAGATTCATGAAGCGACGGAAGGCAAGCTTCACCGCATCGAGATCGCGATAGATGTCGGCGTGATCGAATTCAATGTTATTCACGATCGCGAGTTCCGGCAGGTAGTGCATGAACTTCGGACCCTTGTCGAAGTAGGCAGTGTCGTACTCATCAGCTTCGATAACAAAGTAGTCACTGTCAGTCACACGAAAACTGCTGCCAAAATTCTGCGCGACGCCACCAATCAAAAAGCTCGGATTCAATTCGCCCTGGTCCATCACCCACGAAGCGATGCTGGTAGTGGTTGTTTTGCCATGCGTTCCCGCCACAGCAAGTGAATGACGGCCGCGAATGAACTCTTCCTTCACGACTTCCGCCTGCGAGCGGTAGAGGATTTTGCGTTTGAGCGTTTCTTCGACTTCGGGATTACCACGCGGAATGGCGTTACCAACCACGACACAGTCCGGCGACGGCGTGATGTTCTTACGGTCGTATCCGTGTGCGACGTTGATACCGAGTTCTTCGAGCATCGTCGACATTGGTGGATAGACGTTCAAGTCGGATCCGGTGACGTGATGCCCGCGTGCCTGGAGCATGCCGGCCAGGGAAGCCATCGCGGTTCCGCAGATACCGATTAAGTGGTAATGCATCAGTTCCGCACCGTTTCGTAATCGAGAGGGACGCCGCCCGATCTGATCAGATCCAATGAAAGCGAGTTCACCTTAACTTTTAAGCGAAAGTAGTCGAGCACGGAGTCGGGGATACGTCCGTTTTCAGCGAGCGGAATTCCGCGCGGCAAAATCTCGTCCGCCGGAAGATCGTCGCCGATACCGGCGATGCGTTCCTGCCAGAGTGTCAGATAACCGTCGAGGTCGCGCAAGTTTGGTAGATACCAGAAATATGGTACTCCGGAAAGTAGCACGCCCCACATGCTGTATGACGAGATGGAGCAGACGAGGACGTCGGCAGTTGCCAAACTGAGCAGATCGCTGACGACTGAATTCGGCTGGCCGAAGTTAGTGATCGGGTTGAACTCGTCGACAAAGTCTTTCAGCTCATTCGCCGTGCCGTCCGTCAACAACATGAATGTGACATTCTCGCCGAGAGCTTGTTTCAACTGGCGACAGATGTTGACGTACCAGGCGAGCGGGACGCGCGTGTTCCAGAGGCCCTGATAATCGGTGGGATTCGCAACGGGCAGAAAGTCGCCCATGCGAATGTGCAAACCAACGAGCAATCGCTTGTCTGCGATCTGGCGATCGAGTTGATAAAGATTGCTGGTGAGATGGCGAGTGCGATAAAGCTGCGAGAGCACGAAATGCCGCGCTTTACGCACCGAATACCAGTTACCCCACAAACCTTCCGTCAACAGTGCGTAGGAACTCTTGCCAGCGAGTCCTTTCCTGTCGGCGTAAACGCGAACCGCGCGCGCAAAATCCTTTTCGCCCGTCGCGATGTACTCTTCTTCAGTGAAGATGTAACAGGGAAGAATTTTCTTGAGGATGGCGTAGTAGATCCAGTCGAATCGCGACGTGCCAAAGTATTCGTAATACTTACGATCGTTCAATCCGAGCGCCGGTGGCAGAAACTTGATACCCAGTTCCTCGCTGGCAATGAACGCTTTGGCCCAGGGAATAAGCTCGTTTCCTAGTCCCTGATGGCGGCGGCCGATCCACATTGGGAAGCAAACTTTCATCTTTTCGATTAGGCGGGATGAATGCGAATCGCGTCGTGTTCGACGCTGAATTTTAAGCCGGGGTTTTGTTCGTGCACCAGATTCTGTAGTTCGTCGATCGTGGGGTAATCGTTTTCACCGGTAAAGCAGCGAGCATCGTCGACGAGAATCACGTGATTCTTAACCGGATGTGAAAGTATGAAGTTCAGTTCGTTTTTGATCGGCGTTTCGAGCGCGCCTTTGGCAGTGATGCCGCCGGAATAATGACCGTCGAGCCAGAAGAGACATGGTTCCTCGATCGTTTTCAGGAGGTCGCCCAGCAGCCGGCCGCTATCACCCTGGATGATCTCAATGTGGCTCTCGCCGGCAAACCTGGCGCGCGCCTGGGCGGCGAGTTGCTGGTCCAACTCGAAAGAAACGATTCTCGCAAACGACTTTTTCATGGCGTGGACCATGTCGCCGAGATACGTGCCGGTTTCGATCAGGACACGCGTGTTGAATTTGGTCGCGTAGTCGCGAATCAATTCTTCCTTGACGATATGCGGAGGCGGCGACGGCCGTCCCTGCTTTTCCCACGCGCGACGCGCTTCAAGATCGCGCCGGAACTTAATCACGTCGTCGGGAATGGTCTTTTTCAGTGCTTGCTTGATTGAGTTCAACATTGATTTTGCGAAAACTCTATCCACAGATTCTATTAATCAATCTGTGTAATCTGTGGATGCCCAATCGAGAAACGACTTAACATCAGGCTGCGCGAGATGCGGCTGGGCCTGCCGCAGCCGTTCCTCGTCCCAATTCCACCACTTAATCTCGAGCAGCTGCTGGATCACGTCTTCAGGAAAACGGTACCTGATTAGTTTGGCCGGCACACCGCCAACGATTGCGTAGTCGGGAACATCGGCGGTTACGACAGCGCCGGCGGCAATCAACGCGCCGTCGCCAATCTTCACGCCGTCTCGGATGAACACTCGAGCGCCAATCCAAACGTCGTTCCCGATGATCGTTTGGCGTTGCTCATCATAACTAGTCGTCTCAGTAAATGAAATTCCACATTGTCGTCGGGTTGAATAAAACACTGGACTCGTCGTCACAAAGTTAGTCGGATGCTCGCCGTAACCACACATAAACGCCGGTCCGATCGAGCTAAAACGTCCGAGCGTAACGCCGCCAACCTGCGAGTTCTCAGCCAGATAACTGTAAGAGCCGAAATTGCTGTTGCTGACCGAGCAATGTGGATACACGGCCGTGTGGTCCGCAAATTTCGATTTGAAGATAGCGCAGCCATCCTTGACTATCACGCCTTTGCCAAACTGCGAATTGATGACGTAGCAATCCCTGCCGATCTCGATGCCTTCACGGCTGAGTTCTGAAGCGATCACGCGAGTGCCAAAGCCGATCTTTGCGTGACCATGCTTCGTCTTGTTCTGCATCAGAAAGAGCAGACTTTTGAGATCGTTAATCAAGGCTATTTAACGGCGACTACGTCTTCGTATCGCGCGCGCTCAAAGACGTCGAGAAAACCGCCGTGAGTCAGGTTGATGATTTTGATGCCGTGCTTCAATGCGATCCGCTGGTGCATTTCGTAAACACGCCAGATGGTTGTCATGGCCTCCATCAGCGACTTGTAATTCCAGAGACTAGCCTCCGGTTGATTCTTTACTTCATCCTTGTTGTAAAAATTGTTCGTCACGCCGCACTGCGTCAACCAGTCGTGGTCCAGGCCCAGCAAATAGATCTGCGAGCAGCCCATAAACATGCCCGCCATGATCGCCAATTGCACTACCGTTTGAACGCCCGGCGTCACGGTAGTGAAGTCAGGCAAGGCGCTGGTCTCGTCTTCCAATCCACCGCACAGTCCCACGTAATAGGTTCGATCCTCGGGCAGGGCTTTAGTCGTTTTCAGAAAATCGTTGGCGTAATGAGGGACAAAAAATGGCGCCGACGGTATTCGGTTGACGATCTCGCGCACGGATTCAATCGGCTCCCGACCATCAAAGTATGCCGGATCACTCAGGCAGTAATACGACGGCTGCCAGGTGTCGCTGATAATCGGGTGCAGGTGAAAATAGTTGGCAACGAACGTGATCTCGTTTGCGAGCGGACGCAGATCCTGTTGCTTCAGCGAAGGTCCATTCCCGATTACAAAACAGCGTTGGCCTTTATGAACGTTGCGAAATTTTTCATTGCGCTCGAGTAACGAACGGTATTGCCGCAGTATCGCTTGTTCTGACAAACGATGGTCGAGATGCCGCGTCCACGCGTCGGCGCGCCAGCCGAAACGTCGCACGAAATAGAGCGCGCTACGCCGCAGCATACCAGGAAGTCCATCGCGCTCCCACGAACTGCCGATGCGCTGTGCAATCGTCACCGAGGAATCCAAACCGTAAATACCATCTAACCCTGTTCACCGAACTGTAGGGGCT
>DASSFI010000096.1:0-11480 GCA_035694465.1 Pyrinomonadaceae bacterium
AAACATCAACGATCCCACTCGTCGAGGAGCCAACAAGGATATTACGGTGGAGAGTTTAGTTAATCATTATTCCGAACATGAACTGCCGGACATCTTTCATAAGAATGACCCGGCCCAGGTTTCGGATGATGAACAACGAAAAACTTTTTCCACGCAACACACCTATGACGGTTATTTGAGGAAGTGGATTTTACCTCGCTGGCGATCTTACAAGTTGTCGGAAGTCAAAGCCGTCGAAGTCGAACAATGGCTGAAACGACTTTGTTTCGAGAGCGGTGAGCCACTGGCGAAAGGCAGTAAGGCCAAGATCAGAAACATCATGAGCGCGCTTTACTCTCACGCGATTCGGTGGGAATGGACCACGAGTAATCCAGTAACGAGTGTCCGGCAAAGCGCAAAGCGACAGAAAATTCCTGAAATCCTGACAGTTGATGAACTCGTGAACCTACTGGACGCCATTCCAGAGCCGTTTAGAACAGCGGTCTTTCTTGATGGCGCGAGTGGTTTACGCGTCGGCGAACTGTTGGGTCTTAAATGGGAAGATGTAGATTTCGAGCGCAACGTGATCCACATCAAACGCTCGATCGTCAAACAGAGGATTGGTCCACCTAAAACCGAAGCCTCACAAAAGCCGATTCCACTGAATACGGAATTAGCAAAGTCGCTTCGCCTCTGGAAGATGAAAACAACCTACAATCGGCCCGACGATTGGGTGTATGCCAGTCCCGCCATGAACGGTACGCAGCCGTATTGGCCTAACTCGATCTTTCGTGTCTATATCAGACCAGCCGCGAGGAAGATTGGGCTAACCAAGCGTATCGGTTGGCATACGTTTCGTCACACGTTCGGCACGATCTTGAACGCCAACGGCGAGAACCCGAAAGTCATTCAGGAATTGCTGCGTCATGCAAACCTCAAAGTCACTATGGACACTTACGTTCAAGCAGTTAGTGACGAGAAACGCAAAGCGCAGAGCAAGGTCGTCAAGATGCTTCTGCCTGGTGTTCGCAAAAGGGAAGCGGTCTAGCTTAATGGACCCTTATTGGACCCTCGGCGAAAATGGGACTCTTTGTAAGTGATTGATAGCTTTGGCGTCCCGTACGGGAATCGAACCCGTGTCGCCGCCGTGAAAGGGCGGTGTCCTAGGCCGCTAGACGAACGGGACGCAAATGGTGAGAGGGATTGTACGCTAGCGCAAGCGCGTTACGTTAGCGTATTGGATTTGAAGCTGTCAAACGGGCACGTCCAGAATCCACAGATTACGCAGATTCAACAAAAAACAATCTGTGTAATCTGCGGATAAAGCCCTATAATGCCGGCGAGGAGAATAGTGATGATTGTGTCCCGCCCCCGTTTAATAGCTCTGTCTGCCGTCCTTATTATTACATGCGGAATCGCCGCATTCGCGCAACACGATTCGGGTGGTGTCACCGGCGGCGGCATGATCGGAGGCAGCACCGGTCGACCTGCCACCAAGCCGGCCACCAAACCCGCGACGACAACAAAACCGCCGGTCAAGCGACCTACTACACCAGTCAAGCGGCCAAACGTTACCACTACCACGACCGCCGACACGTATTACCAGCAAGGCGAAACGCTCTATACCGCAAAACAATATCGCGAAGCACTCGATAAATATTTACAAGCCGTCGAAGTCAATCCGTCGATGACCTCCGCGCTTTATCGCATCGGCTGGATCTACAACGACCTCGAAGACTACAGCTCCGCCGTTGATCCGTTGAAGCGAGTGGTCGCTGCACAACCAAGCCATGCAGCCGCAAATTTTGAGTTGGGTTACGCCTACAAAAAACTCGAACAATACGCCGACGCGTTAAGACAATTTAATCAAACGATCGCCGTCAAACCTGACTACGCCGCGGCTCATTACGAGATCGGTTGGATTCTGAACGAGCAGAAGAACTACAACGAAGCGATCAGAAGTCTGCAGCGTGCACTTTCGTATCGCTCTACCTACCCCGAAGCCCACAACGAACTCGGTTATGCACTCAGAAACCTCGGCCGTAATACCGAAGCGATCCAGTCGTACCAGGAAGCAATTCGTCAAAAACCCGATATGGGTCTCGCGCATCTCGGACTCGCCGACGTTTATTACTACAACACCAAGCAGTATGCACAAGCGGCTGACGAATACAAACAGGGCCTCGCACTGCGACCCAATAGCGCCACCGCGCAATACAATCTCGGCTGGTGTTACAACGATCTCGAGCGCTATGCGGAAGCCGCGCAGGAGTTGCGCAAGGCAATAGACTTGCGGCCCAACTATCCTGAAGCGCACAACGAACTCGGCTATGCACTTCATCAACTGCGTCGTTACGCCGAAGCGATCCAACAATATCAGATCGCAATCCAGCAGAAGACCGATTACGCTTCCGCGCACTACAACCTCGGCATGTCGTTCCTGGCGATGAATAATCGCAACGGCGCCCTGATGCAGTATCGAATTCTGCAGCGTATCGACACCGCGCGCGCGACAAAACTTTTCAACCAGATCAAGTAAGCATCCAAAAAACAAAAGGTCTCATCACAATTTCCGAAATTAGTCTCCTCCGAAGCGTCACCTTTTCACTGGTTTCGGTAACAAAGCAATAGAGAGCTCCCCGCGCCGCGCAAACTCACAGTTTGCCGGCATCACCGTTTCGACTTCTTCTGTAAGTGCACGTACTTCGTACTCGCCCGCGCTACCGCGAGGTGACGGCTGGAAGTGTGCTCACAGGGCCCACACGAGGTTCTGCGATGAATATTGCTCACTCTACTGATCGACCGTCCCGTGAATATCAACCGACGATAATTGAGACTCGACCGTTGCTTAGCCGCCTCGCGATTCAGCTTGCCTTCTTTAAAGGAGAGCTTAAACGAAGTTGGCCCGAGTTCAGGAGAGATCCAATCGCGTTTGGAAGAGTGATGACTGAGGAAGTTTTACGCGGATTACGTTCGTCGCCAAACGCAATTCCAGCGACGATCGCTGCGGTCGCTGCGATCGCGTTCGTGCTCGTTATCGTGACATTGGTCGACAAGAAAACGCATATTACCGAGCAGGCGCTCATCACGGAGAAACAGGAAATAGAGTTTATAGATCTTACAAAGACTCCTGAGTCGAAGGACAATTCAATCGGTCTAAATGGACCAGGTCGAGTTGGTTTTAAGGACAAGAGCGGGGAAGGCTCAGGACCATCACCCAAGCACGCACAAGGTGGCGGTGGCGGCGGCGATGGCACACCTTTGCCACCGCAGACTGGAAAATTACCGCCGCCTTCAAATATACAAGCAGCAATTCCGACTGCTCCTCCGATCCATCCTGCATCGCTTCCAGTGGCGGGAATGGATATCGATCCTGCCCTTTGGAAAGATCTCAAGGCACCGGTTTTTGGTGATCCAAAGTCAACCTCGACGGTGGAATCCAAAGGTCCCGGTCAAGGCGAGGGAATCGGAACAAAGAACGGTTTAGGAATCGGCGACGGAGACGGGAATGGTTATGGACGCGGTAAGGACGGAAACATGGGCGATGGACCAAACCAGCCTGGTTGTTGCGGCGAGAGTGGCGGTTACGGCAACTCAGTGCACCCCCCATATCGTGTCACGGAGGTGGAACAAAGAGCGCGACTGTTGTCTAAACCCGAACCACAGTACACCGAAGAAGCGCGCCGGAATCAGGTTGTTGGAACAGTGGTGCTGCGCGTAGTCTTTGCGAGTTCGGGTCAAGTGGTCCAAATACGCGCGCTGCATACGCTTCCCTTTGGTTTGACGGAGCGCGCGATTGCCGCCGCTCGCCAGATTCAGTTTGTGCCGGCGTTGAAGGGCGGACAACCAGTGTCGGTGTCAATGCAGCTTGAGTACAACTTCAACTTGTATTGATCCACAGATTACGCAGATGCAAGTTAGAATGGCGTCCGCGTTCTAGCCTCAACACATTCTGGAACCGTTACGAAGATTCGGGGTTCTAACACTGTCGAAACACTGCACATCGGAGGAAACCATGAAGATCCAACTCCTTCCTAAATCGTTGCTGATACTCACTCTCGGCAGTCTTGCTCTGCCACTCGCCCTTTTACTCTTCCCGCAAACGACCGCGATCGCGCAGGGAGGTTACACCTCAGGCGCGCTGACGGTGGTTGATTCCTCAGGGAAAGCGAAGGCGATGTGTCCTTTAAAGCACACCGATGTGAAGGCTGAGATCAGTGGCTTCATCTCTCGCGTGAATGTGACACAACACTTTGAGAATCCTTTCAAGGAAAAGATCGAAGCGGTGTACACCTTCCCGCTGCCCCAAAACGCCGCGGTTGACGATATGACGATGATCGTTGGTGAACGAACGATACGCGGAAAGATTTTGCCGCGTGAAGAAGCACAGGCAGTTTACGACGCGGCGAAGTCGAGCGGGAAAGTGGCGAGTCTGCTCGATCAGGAACGCCCTAATATCTTCACGCAGTCAGTCGCAAATATCCTTCCGGGCGAGCAGATCAAGATCACGATCAGCTATGTGGAGACGTTGAAGTACGTCGATGGTGCTTACGAGTTTGTGTTTCCGATGGTAGTTGGACCACGTTACGTACCGGGCTCACCTACCGGGCGAGTGCAAGGCAGCGGTTTTGCTTCCGACACCGATCGAGTTCCGGACGCATCGCGCATCACTCCCGGCACGCCGCCACCGGCAATGAGAAGTGGCCACGATATCTCACTCGACGTCACACTTGATGCCGGCTTGATCGTCGACGACATTAATTCGAAAACGCATGAACTCGACATTCAACGGACGGATTCTCACAGCGCACGCCTTCACCTGCGCGACAACTCGACAATTCCCAACAAGGACTTCGTGCTTCGTTACGACGTCGCCGGTCGCGCGATCCAGGACGCGTTGTTAACGCATCGTTCCGACAAAGGTGGCTACTTCACTCTGATCCTCCAGCCGCCGGACCGCGTTACGGCTGAAGACGTTCGACCGAAGGAATTGATCTTCGTGCTCGACACGTCTGGCTCGATGCAGGGATTTCCGATCGAAAAAGCGAAAGAGACAATGAAGCTGGCGCTCGATAGTCTCTATCCTTCTGATACGTTCAACCTGATCACGTTTGCCGGCGACACGCAGATACTTTTCCCGCAACCCGTGCCGGCAACAAAAGCGAATCTGAACAAGGCCCAGGCCTTTCTCAATTCGCGTTCGGGCTCGGGCGGCACTGAAATGATGACGGCGATCAAGGCGGCGCTTGAACAATCAGACGAGTCGCACATTCGGATCGTGTGCTTCATGACTGATGGTTATGTCGGCAACGATATGGAGATCGTCTCGGAAGTTCAAAAGCATCCGAATGCGCGCGTGTTTTCGTTTGGCATCGGAAGTTCGGTGAATCGTTTCCTGCTCGACAAAATGGCGGAAGCGGGACGCGGTGAAGTGGAGTATGTCAACTTAAATGACGACGGCTCAGCAGCTGCGCGCCGTTTTCACGAACGAGTGCGGAATCCTTTGCTGACGGATATCTCGATCGATTGGAGTGGGCTACCGGTCGCCGACGTCTATCCACAAAATATTCCGGATCTCTTTAGCGCGAAACCGCTGGTCCTGACGGGCAGGTTTACTTCGGCCGGGCGCGGCACGATTCGTTTGAAAGGCAAGATGGCTGGGAACGATTTTGTGCGCGAGATTCCGGTTGAGTTGCCGGAAACGATGGCGTTGCACGATGTGCTCGCGCCACTCTGGGCGCGCGCACGTGTCGACAATTTGATGACGCAGGATTTCGAAGGGGCGCAGTCAGGCAACATGCGCGCTGAATTGAAAGATACGATCACGCAACTCGGCATTGAGTATCGGTTGATGACGCAGTTTACATCGTTCGTTGCGGTCGAAGAGATGGTTGTCACTGACGGCGGACAGCCGCGGCGAATTGACGTGCCGGTTGAAGTTCCGCAGGGCACGAAGAGTGAAGCGTTTGGCGACTCGATCACGGTTTCTATTCCCAAAACGGTGTCAACTAACTACATGAGAGCTGCCGCACCGGCCAGAGCCGAGGTAGTGCCCTCCGGGAAAGTTAGCAATGCCAGAGACATGGCTGCTGGAAGCGGCGGCGGCGTGGGAACTGGTAGAGCAGGAAACGCCGGATCGGGAACGGGCTTGTACGCGATTCCAAGTCCGACTCCAGTGCCTGACGCCAAGGCCGTGGAGAAACAGAAACTGGGTGACGAACTGGGAAGAAAACTAAACCGCTCGTTGCTTGCAATAGTCGAGAAGCTGCAACGAAAAGAAACTCTTTCCAGTGCGGATGAAGGTGGCTTCATTCGTAACGGTAAAGCCGAGGTTCAGGTGTGGCTATCGGATAAATCACCGGCAACGTTGGCGAAACTAAAAGAACTCGGCTTTGAAGTTGTAGTCGACGCGAAATCGGCGAGGCTGATCATTGGCCGCATTTCAGTTGATAAGATCGAATCGCTGGCGCGACTGAATTTCGTGACATACGTCTCGCCACAGGTGACGAAATGAATTAACCACGGATTAACGCGGATTGAATACGGATAATCCGTAAACAATCCGTGTGAATCCGTGGCTTAAACTGGTAAGATTCGCCGGTCGGTCGTGTTCACCCGCGACCGACCTTTAATTTTTATGGCTATCATAATGAAGTTTGGCGGGACGTCAGTCGCCGACGCCGCCGCATTCGAAAACGTCGCGCGCATCGTCACGTCGGAACACAAGGCTGCGCCGGTGGTGGTTGTCTCGGCGATGAGTGGCGTGACTGACAGTCTACTCAACGCTACGAAGATCGCTGCGACCGGCGATGCCGATCAAGCAATCGCGTCGCTCGAAAATGTTTTCAAACGACACCACGCGGTTGCTCACGAACTGCTTTCGAATCAGAGACGAGAAGAGTTTCTGAATTACTTGCATGAAGCTGCCGATCAAATTGCAGCGTTACTAAAGCAGTTTGAAACGAAGCCTGATGAACGCAAGGCGCTTCAGGATGCAGTGGTCTCATTTGGAGAAATGCTCTCCAGTACGTTGCTGGCCGCGGTTCTTAATCAACATGATGTCGAAGCGCGCCCGGTTGACGCGCGTCGCTGCATCATCACCGATGACGAGCATACATCTGCGGCTCCGTTGATGACTGAATCGTCAACACACACGCAGAATGAACTGCGACCTGTGCTCGAAAAGGGAATCGTTCCCGTGCTCGGTGGTTTTATCGGCGCCACGATTCACGGAGTAACAACCACGCTTGGCCGCGGTGGTTCCGATTACACTGCTGCGCTTCTTGGTGCATTGATCGATGCGAGTGAAATCCAGATCTGGACCGATGTCACGGGTGTCTTGACCGCCGATCCACGCGTTGTTCCGCACGCACATACAGTCGAAATTCTGTCTTATGGTGAAGCAGCAGAGCTTGCGTATTTCGGCGCCAAGGTGCTGCACCCAAAAACGATTCAACCCGCCATTGTGAGCGCGATTCCCGTGCGGATTTGCAACTCGCGAGCACCCGAGGTGCAGGGCACGGTGGTTGGACCATTGAGCAACACCACACCGCGAACGATCAAGGCGATCGCACATAAGAACGGCGTCACGGTGGTTCAGATTACTTCGTTACGAATGCTCGGAGCGTTCGGTTTTTTGCGTGCGCTTTTTGAGGTCTTTGACAGACATCGTACAGTCGTCGATGTGGTTACGACGTCGGAAGTCAGCGTGTCGCTTTCGTTGGACGAGCCGAGTGCGTTGCCGGCGATCGTCGAAGAGCTGGAACAACTGGGGACGGTGAAAGTTGAAAAGAAACAGGCGATTATTTGTGTTGTTGGCGAGGGACTGAGAGGCACTCCGGGTGTTGCCGCGCGAGCATTCAGCACGATCACCGACATTAATGTATCGTTGATCTCACAGGGCGCTTCGAGTATCAATTTCACTTTCGTCGTCGATGAGGAACGCGTGCAGGAAGTGGTCACCAGGCTGCACGAAGAATTTTTTGGGCCACAAAAAAGCACCTAAATCATAAAAAAGAAGAATGAGTGTTTTTAGTTTGACCAGGGAGTTGATTGATATTCCGTCGGTTACGGGGGATGAGCTGGCGGTCGGGCAACATCTCTCGAAGTATCTCGAGGGACGCGGGTATCGGGTTGAGAAACAGGAGATTGCGGCGGATCGATTCAACGTGCTCGCCACTACTGAAGAGTCGCCGCGGGTGGTGTTCTCAACGCACATGGATACGGTGCCGCCGTTCATCGCGTCGAGTGAGGATGATGAATTCATTTATGGCCGTGGGTCGTGTGATGCGAAGGGGATCATTGCGGCGCAGATCTTTGCCGCCGAACGTTTGCGCGCTGAAGGTGTGAACGATCTTGGTCTGCTCTTTACTGCTGACGAAGAGCTCAGCAGCCACGGCGCACAGCTCGCAAACAAGCATCCAATCGCGCGCGAGTGTCAATACTTGATCAATGGTGAGCCGACTGATAGTCGTCTGGCAACCGGCACGAAGGGATCTGTGCGTGTGATCATTACGACTGAAGGACGCGCCGCGCATTCAGCCTATCCGGAAGCAGGCGAGTCGGCGATCGAGAAATTGCTTGATATCCTTCAGGATATTCGTAACTGCACCTGGCCCGAAGACAGTTTCTTTGGTACGACAACGTGTAACATCGGGGTGATCAGCGGCGGCACACGACCGAACGTAATTCCCGATCACGCGCGCGCGGAATTGCAAATTCGGCTCGGGATAGATATAGAGCACGTCAAAAGAGTTCTCGAAGATGCGGTCGGCACGCGCGGGCAACTCGAGTATGCTTCAGCCCATAATCCCGTGCGGTTGTTTTCTGTTCCCGGGTTTGATGAGTGTGTGGTGCGTTTCACGACGGACATACCATATTTGTCGCAATGGGGAAAGCCGTTGTTACTTGGTCCAGGATCGATTCTCGATGCGCACACGGAGCACGAAAAGATTTCGAAACGTGAATTGGAGGGTGCGATCGATTTGTACGTGAAGCTGGCGAAAAAGTTGGCCACGGATGAACGCGGATGAAGATTGCGCTGATTGGGTTTGGGGTGATGGGGGGATTGGTTGCTGCCGAGGCGCGTAAGGCTGGCGACGAGGTTGGAAGTGTGTTTACGAGTAAAGACGAAGTGTCAGTGGCAAAGCTTTCGGGGCATGATGTGGCGATTGATTTTTCAGTTGGTGAAGCAGTTCTGAAGAATGTTGAAGCGTGTGCGCGTGCGAACGTTGCTCTGGTTGAAGGCGCCACCGGTTGGAAGCAACATGAGGCTGAGGCGCGACAACTTGTTGATGAACACTCAGGTGCGATGGTCTATGGTGCAAACTTCTCGATTGGCGTCAATGTTTTCTATCGAATCGTGAAGCAGGCGGCGGCGCTGTTTGCTGCCGTCGATGGCTATTTGCCGTTCATCGAAGAGGCGCATCACAACCGCAAACGCGATGCACCTTCCGGAACGGCTCTGAAACTGCGCGACCTGATGTCGGAACATCTCGGGCCAGACATTCCGACTTCATCGACGCGCGCAGGCTACATCCCCGGCACACATCGAGTCGGTTTCGACTCGGAAGCAGATCAGATTTTGTTAACTCACACTGCGCGTTCGCGACAGGGCTTCGCGAGTGGCGCACTTTTGGCCGCTCACTGGATCACGGGCCGAACCGGAGTGTTTGAGTTTGGCGAAGTGATGGAAGAAATTCTTAACAGGAGGTCGTCATGACATTACAACTCGACTGGCTTCGTGGATGCGCTACAGCGCTCGTTACACCCTTCGGCGCCGGCGGCGCCGTGGACGAGAAACGTTTGCGCGATTTGATCGAATATCAGATTGCTGGTGGGGTCAAAATACTGGTGCCGTGCGGTACCACCGGTGAAAGCGTCACGATGACTGAAGAAGAAAACAGCTTCGTCATCCGAACGACTGTTGAGTTAACGCGCGGACGCGCAAAGGTGATTGCCGGAACCGGCAGTAATTCGACGGCAGTTACGATTCGACGTTCAGAAGCCGCGCGTGAACTTGGCGTCGATGGCGTGCTGACCGTTGCTCCTTATTACAACAAACCAACCCAGGAGGGATTGTACGCGCACTTTCGCGCGATCGCGGAAGCAGTCGACGGTCTGCCGGTTGTGATCTACAACGTGCCGGGACGCACCTCGTCGAATATTTCTGCTGAGACAACGCTGCGACTCGCACGCGACGTGGAAAACATCGTCGCCGTGAAAGAAGCCTCAGGCAATCTCTCGCAGATCATGGAAATCCTGCGCGGCCGTCCCGAAGGCTTTCGCGTGATTTCGGGCGACGACTCGCTCACGCTCGCATTGATCGCACTCGGCGGCGAGGGTCTGATCTCGGTCGCATCGAACGAGATTCCCGGCATGATGGCGCGCCTCAACGAGCTCGCGCTCGCAGGGCAGTGGGATGAAGCACGCGCACTGCATTACAAGTTGCTGCCGTTGATGGAAGGCAACTTTATTGAATCGAGTCCTGGTCCAGTAAAAGCCGCGATGGCGTTGATGGGGTTGCTGGAAGAAAATCTTCGTCTGCCCCTCGTGCCGGTGCAGGAGAAGACGCGTAATCGCATGCGTGAATTATTGAGTGAGCTTGGACTGCTGAAGGAAACGTCGCATGCCGTTGCGTGAACAGATCGAGGCGCTCGCGGCACGTGAAGGCCAGGAGTTTTCTCGCGCCGACAGGAGTGTGTTCGAGGAGTTCAAGCAGGCACTCAATCGCGGCGAAGTGCGCGCTGCCGAAAAGAGCGCGGATGGTAAGTGGATTGTAAACCCGTGGGTGAAGCAGGGGTTGTTGCTTGGCTTTCGCATGGGTGCAACCGTCGATATCTCCACGGGCGACAGTTTCAAATTCTTCGATAAAGACACGTATCCCAGCCGTCCTACGACAATCGCAGACAATGTTCGTATCGTTCCCGGAGGTTCGACGATCCGCGATGGCGTTTACATCGCACCCGGTGTCGTGTGTATGCCGCCGATGTTTGTAAACGCGGGCGCGTATGTCGACGCCGGAACGATGATAGACAGCCACGCGCTCGTCGGTTCGTGTGCACAGATTGGGAAACGTGTGCACATTTCTGCGGCCGCGCAGATTGGCGGAGTGCTCGAGCCTGTCGGTGCGGTGCCGGTGATCGTTGAGGATGACGTGCTGGTGGGTGGAAATTGTGGAGTTTATGAAGGCGCGATCGTGCGTGAACGCGCGGTCCTCGCGTCAGGGACGATTTTGACTGGCTCGACACCGGTTTACGATCTCGTGCGCGGTGAGATTTATCAGCGAACGGCGGATGGTCCACTCGAGATTCCGGCCGGCGCAGTTGTTGTTCCCGGTTCGCGTGCAGTGACTACAGAGCGTGGACGCGACTGGGGACTCTCGCTTTACGCGGCAATCATCGTTAAGTATCGCGACGAAAAAACCGACACGGCAGTGCGATTAGAGGATTATTTACGTTAACGTAATTTAACCCGATCGCTCGTACTGTAGGGGCGGCCCT
>DASSFI010000097.1:0-29388 GCA_035694465.1 Pyrinomonadaceae bacterium
TATCAAGATGGATTATCGTAATAATAAAATCTTTTAGTTTCCATTATAAATCAGCGAACCCTAGAATAATCAATAATGTTAACTGGATTGTTTCTAGTCGGCCCGGGTCCCAACTGTGAGTACTGAACGACGAACAGCAGATCTCTCTCCGGCTAGACGCTTGCACACGCAGAACTCGGTGGTTGGTGTCGATGGCGGCGGCACGAAGACGGAAGCCGTCATTATGGATGCCAAACTGCGAGTGATTGGCGCCGGGATCGCCGGAGCTTCAAACCCCTTGCGAGTCGGAATTGCGGGAGCCGCGGCAGCAGTGCGCGAGGCGATTGATAGCGCCTGCGCCGCTGCGAAGCTGAGGCGTGGCGATCTGATTGCGGCCCAGATTGGTCTTGCGGGTGCGCGTCGACGGGAGTTGCGCGAACGTATGCGCGAGACTCTCCTGCCACTCGGCGTCGGCGAGATCGAAGTCGTAACTGACGCCGATATCGCTCTGTACGGTGCTACAGACGGAGCTCCGGGTCTGGTTGTCATTGCCGGGACCGGTTCGATCTGTTGCGGCATCAACGCGCGGCACAAGCGTTCCTGTGCGGGTGGTTGGGGGCCGATTGCGGGTGATGAAGGCGGCGGCGCATGGCTCGCTCGACGTGCTTTGCGCGCAGTGGCGTATGCGTCTGACGGCCGTGGTCCAAAAACCGCGCTCACCGATCTGGCGTGCGCGTATTTTCATGTCACCAGCGCTGACGATCTGACGACCGCGATTTACGCACCCACCATAACTAACGAGCGGCTCGCTGGTTTTGGGAGAGACGTGGTCGGTGCGGCGAAGGCCGATGACAAGGTGGCGCTGCAGATTGTGGCCGATGGCGGCACTGAACTCGGGCACGCGGCAGTCGCAGTGATTCGTCACCTCCAGATGGAACGCGATCGGTTTCAGATTGCATACGTCGGCGGTGTATTCCGTTCAGCAGGTGATTTGATGCTTACGACTCTGCGCAACGAGGTGAAAAAGGTTGCTCCGCGTGCTTATTTCGAGCCGCCACATTTCGCTCCGGCTGTTGCTGCCGCTAGAATGGCTCGTGAACGTATCAACAACATCGCTCTCGCAGTCTGATCCGTAGCGGCAGAAGATGAATACGGAAACCGCGCTTCCAATCACCGAACAAGAGAACCCTCGCTCAATAGATCTTAGTTCCAAGTCGACCGCCGACATCGTTGCCCTCATGAACGACGAGGACGCTCTCGTTGCGGCAGCCGTCCACCGTGTGCTTGGTGAGGTGGTGAAAGCTGTTGATGAAACGGTTGCGAGACTCGCGAAAGGCGGACGTCTTTTCTATACGGGTACCGGAACTTCTGGACGGTTGGGGGTGCTCGATGCGTCTGAATGTCCACCGACATTCGGAGTTTCGCCGGAGTTGGTCCAGGGCGTGATCGCCGGTGGTTACGATGCGTGTCATCGCGCGGTTGAAGCTTCGGAAGATGATGCTGAAGCGGGGGCGGCTGACCTGAAGCAGCGAAATTTCGGGGCAGGTGATGTGTTAGTGGGGATCGCGGCTTCCGGACGAACGCCATATACAGTCGGCGCGATAAAGTTTGCGCGCGCGCTCGGTGCTTTCACGGTTGGACTCACGGTCGTGCCGGGTTCAGCGATTACTGAAGCCGCTGAGTTGAGCATTGTTCCGGTTGTTGGACCAGAAGTGCTGACCGGGTCGAGCAGGTTAAAGGCCGGCACCGCACAAAAGATGGTCCTGAACATGATCTCGACCGCGACGATGGTGCGACTCGGTTACGTGAGCGGCAACCGCATGTCGCACCTGCAAGCACGCAATATCAAACTTCGCGATCGCGCCGTGCGGATCGTAATGAAAGAAACCGGCGTGAACGAGCAAACGGCGACGGCAGCACTTGAATCGTCAAATTGGATCGTCGCGCGCGCTGTGCTTCAGATAAGTCAGCCACAGATCCACACGGATGAAGACGGATGAAGGGTCTAGATCTATTTATTATCTTTGGGTACCTGATCGGGATTGTCCTGTTTGGTACCTGGTTTGGCCGTAAGCAAAAGACCACCGCCGACTACTTTCTCGGCGATCGGTCCGTGCCGTGGTGGGCGGTGGCGTTCTCGATCGTCGCGACTGAAACTTCCACTATCACGTTCATCTCCATTCCCGGGGTCGCATTTGCGCGTGGTGGAAACTTCGGCTTCCTGCAATTGGTCTTCGGCTATCTGCTCGGTCGCATCGTTATCTCGATCCTCTTCATTCCGTCTTACTTCCGCGGCGAACTGCTGACTGTTTATCAACTTCTCGATCAGCGTTTCGGTGGCAAGATCAAGATGGTAGCCGCGTCACTTTTTGTAGTGATGCGGAACATCGCTGACGGTATTCGACTGTTATTGACGGCGATTGTGCTGGCAGCGGTCTACGCGGCTTTTCAACCGGCAGCTAATAACGAAACGATCATCATCGGTTCGATAGTTTTGATCGGTTTGGCGATGATTATCTTCACTTACTTCGGCGGCATGGAAGCCGTGATTTGGGTGGAGGTGATTCAACTCGGCATCTACATCGCGGGGGCAATTGCCGCGGCAGTCGTTCTTATTAATTCAATTGACGGTGGCTTTGCCGCAGCGAGTTCACTCGCCCACCAGTATGCGAAATACTCGCTCTTCGATTTCACTCTCGATCACACACGGACTTACACCTTCTGGTCGGGCTTGATCGGCGGCTGCTTCCTGACCATGAGCACCCACGGTACGGATCAATATCTGGTGCAACGCTATCTCTGCACCGATCACCCGCGCAAAGCGACGATTGCATTGCTGACGAGTGGCGGCATCGTCCTCGCGCAGTTCATCGGATTTCTGTTTATCGGCGTGTTGTTGTTTGCGTTCTACCATCCGTTCACCGATCCCGGTTATGCGACCGCAGCGTCTACGGCTTTTCCGTTCAGCGGCGGCGATCGCGTTTTTCCGGACTTCATCACGAAGTTTATGCCGACCGGGCTGTCGGGTCTGGTCGTTGCTGCGATCTTTGCGGCAGCGATGTCGTCGTCACTCAATTCGATCGCGGCCACTGCTGTAAACGATCTCTACAAACCGTTTCGACCAGATCGCGAGGACAAACATTATCTGAAAGTCTCGCATGTATTAACTTTGGTCTGGGGTGTTGTACAGATCGGCGTGGCGCTGGCCGTCAGAAACCAGCCCGGATCGGCGTTGAGCATGGCGCTCTCGATCGCGTCATTGATTAACGGTCCAATTCTCGGAGTGTTTCTGGTGGGAACGTTTTTACGACGCGTCAGTCAGCCGCCCGCATTGATTGGCATGCTGGTCAGCATCGCCTCGATGCTGTACGTATTTTTCGGAACGAAGATCGCGTGGACGTGGTACGTGTTTCTGGGCAGCCTGATCACTTTTGTTGTTGCGTGGGGGGCGAGTTTTGCATTCGCGCCGGCGGAGAAAGCACGAGCACCTATTGGTCCTCTCGGACCTATAGTTGACGAGGAATAGATGCATAAACTTAATCGATATTTTCTAGTTTTGTTTTTGATCGCGCTCGTGGCGTTTCCGGTCCGGCCGCAGCCGGCGGTCAAGGTAAACGCTTTCAAGCGCGATCCTTCGTCGAAGGCGCTGAAGTGGGCCAACGAGCAATTGCGGAAGATGTCGCTCGAAGAGAAGATCGGACAACTGATCTCGGTCGGCGTTAACGCGACGTTTCTCAATCAGGACTCCGACGCGTATCGCGCTCTCAAACATCAAATCGAAGACAACAAAGTCGGCGGCGTCATCCTTTTTCGCGGCCCGGTTTATGAATCGGTAATACTCGTCAATCGCATGCAGGAGCTGGCGAAGTATCCGTTGCTCATTTCAGCCGATCTCGAAGCCGGGGCCGGCATGCGCTTCGACGACACAGTCAACTTTCCCTGGAACATGGCTGTCGGTGCGACTGGCAACCCTGAATACGCGCGCCGCCAGGGTGAGATAACCGCACGCGAAGCACGCGCGCTCGGTGTGCAACAGATCTTCGCACCCGTCGTCGATGTAAACAACAACGCTGCCAATCCCGTGATCAATGTGCGTTCGTACGGAGAAGATCCGGCCGAAGTAGCACGCTTTGCAGCGGCGTTTACTGAAGGTGCACAAGCAGCGGGCGCGATCGCGACGGCGAAACACTTTCCGGGTCACGGCGACACGGCCGTCGATTCACATCGCGGCTTGCCGGAGATCAATGTCGGACGCGATCGTTTGAACTCAGTCGAGTTTGTTCCTTTTAAAGCGTCAGTCGAAGCCGGAGTGGGCGCGGTGATGGTGGGCCACATAGCACTGCCGCAGATCGATGCAACTGCCGTCAAGCCGTTGCCGGAAAATGTGAAGTCGAAGCCAATCGACACTGACCAGGCCGGCGAGATAATCGAAGAGAAGGCCGCGATGCCCGCCACGATGTCGCCCGTGATTGGCAACATTCTCCGAAAGGATCTGCACTTTCCGGGCATGATCGTCACTGACGCGCTAAGTATGAGTGGGCTGACGATCTATTTCACGCAGGAAGAAGCAGCCGTGCGAGCTCTCGAAGCCGGCGCTGACATGTTACTCAAACCGGCGGATGCCGACGCGTCGTTCCGCGGCGTCCACGCGGCGGTGAAGAGTGGACGCATTACGGAACAGCGAGTTGAAGAGTCGGCTCGCAAGATACTTGCGGCGAAATACGATCTCGGTCTCGTGGACCAGCGCATCACCTCCATCGATATGATCGATCGCATCGTCGGAAGTCGTGACGTGCCGGCGCTCGCGACGGAAATTGCAGAACACGCAGTTACTCTCGTGCGTGATGAAGACCAGTTCGTGCCTTTGAAGAATTTGAAACCTGAGTCGCGCGTCTTCAATCTCGCGGTGACCAACGGTGACGATCGCAATTGGATCGCAAATGCTTTTGTTGCGCGGCTCGCTCGCGGCGGTGTGAAACTTGAAACGGTTGTGCTTGACGAGCGCTCGACCGATCAGGACGTGCAGAAAGCGATTGAGCGTGCGAAGTCTGCCGATCTGGTGATTGCCTCGTTGTATGGACGCGTTCGTTCGGGACAGGTTTCGAGTGTTGGTATACCCGAGACGGGTAATCGAGCGTTGTCGGCGTTGATTACAGCGAAGTCGCCGATTGTCGGGATCAGTTTTGGCAACCCGTACCTGTTGCAGAGTTTTCCCGGACTGAGAACATACCTCGTGGCGTATGGTGATATGCCGTCGCTGCAGCAGGCAGTTGCGCGTGCTTTGTTGGGTGAGATTGATATTGGTGGAAAGCTGCCGATCTCATTGCCGGGACTGTATCCGCGTGGGACTGGAATTCAGGTTAAGAAGATCAAATGAAACCACGGATGACACGGATAAGAGGCGTTGTAGCTTCTTTGGTTGTTTTAGTGTTGGCGCAGTCTGTGGCGCCGCAGTTGCGGATTGCGCGGCCTGAGTCAGTCTCAGTTTCGTCGGCAACATTGGTACGGATGGATGCGTTTGTCGCCGCGGACATCGAGCAGCGGCGGCTGCCCGGCGCGGTGGTTATGGTGGGCCGCAAAGGCCGCATTGTCTGGCGGAAGGCATATGGCGCACGGGCACTCGAACCTACGCGTGAAGCGATGACGCTGGATACGATCTTCGATCTCGCGAGCCTAACAAAAGTTGTAGCGACGGCGACGAGTATCATGATCCTCGTCGAGCGAGGAAAGGTGAGGCTTGATTCTTCGATAACGAGATACATTCCGCAGTTGAGCGGCAAGGGAAGGGAATCAGTCACGATCGAGCATCTGCTGACTCACGTTTCCGGGTACGCTCCTGACTTCGATCTGAAAGAACGTTGGTCCGGTTACGACGAAGGAATAGAACGACTTTACCGCGAACCGCTCCGAAATCCTCCCGGCACTCGCTTCGCTTACAGCGATATCGGATTTATCGCGCTCGGCGAGGTCGTCGCGCGTGTTTCCGGAATGCCGCTCGATCAGTTTGCGCAAAAGAATATTTTTGAACCACTGCACATGACGAACACCGGATTTCGTCCCAGTCCGGCGTTGAAGTCGAGAATTGCGCCGACAGAACGCCGCGGTCGGATGCGTTACCTCGGGGATAACGCCGCCAGTATTGCTGAGCCTGGTGAGGACTGGTTGCGTGGTGAAGTGCACGATCCAACTTCGTATCGCATGAACGGCGTTGCGGGTCACGCCGGACTATTCTCAACTGCGAACGACCTTGCCATGTACTGTCAGATGATTCTGAACGGCGGATCGTATGGCGGCGTGCGTATTCTTTCGCCGTTAAGCATTGCTGAGATGACGCAGCCGCGCATCGTTACAGCTACGGGCGGTTTCGTGCGTGGGCTCGGTTGGGATATGAACTCGAGTTATTCAGCTAATCGCGGTGAACTGTTTCCACTCGGCTCGTTTGGTCACACCGGTTTCACCGGCACGTCGATGTGGATCGATCCGGCAAGCGAGATGTTTGTGGTCTTTCTGAGCAATCGGGTGCATCCGGACGGCGGAGGCGACGTTGGACCGTTACGCTCACGCATCGCCACGATTGCGGCCGGCGCCGTGACTGATACAGCCCTCGTCACGCGTGCCCGCGAGCAGTCCGCGAAGTTTTACGCGGAGAGTTTCAAGACGATAAAACAGTTTTCCGCTACCGAGGCCGCGAGTTCGGTGAAGGTCCTGAACGGAATCGACGTGCTCGAGCGCGACAACTTCAAGCAGCTTGCAGGCATGCGTGTTGGTCTGGTCACTAACCACACCGGTCGCGATCGCGAGGGGCGACCAACGATCGACGTGCTGAACAAAGCCCCGGGCGTGAAACTCGTCGCCCTCTTCTCGCCCGAGCATGGTATTCGTGGCCTCGTCGACGACAAAGTCGGGGATTCGAAGGACGAAGCAACCGGGCTTCCAATTTATTCACTCTACGGAGAAAGCCGCCGGCCCAAACCCGAGCAGCTCAAGGAGCTCGACGCGCTTGTCTACGATATTCAGGATGTCGGCGCGCGTTTCTATACCTATATCTCGACGCTCGGTTACGTGATGGAAGAAGCCGCGAAGGTCAAACTTCCGGTCTTCGTTTTGGATCGACCCAATCCGATCGGCGGTCTCGACGTTGAAGGTCCGATTGCCGACAGCGACAAACTTTCATTCATCTCGTATCACACGATCCCGACGCGACATGGTTTGACGATTGGCGAGTTGGCCCAACTCTTTAACCGGCAGCGCAACATCGGCGCGGATCTGCGTGTGATCAAGATGGACGGCTGGCGGCGCTGGATGTGGTTTGATGAAACCAATCTCACGTGGGTTAATCCGTCGCCAAACATGCGCAGCCTTACCGAAGCGACGCTTTATCCCGGAGTCGGTTTGCTGGAGACGACAAACGTTTCCGTCGGGCGCGGCACTGACACGCCGTTTGAGGTTGTCGGCGCGCCGTGGATTAAGGGAGATCAACTGGCGGAGTATTTGAACCAGCGTGGTCTTCACGGCGTACGATTTGTGCCAGTGCGATTTACACCGAATGCTTCAGTGTTCAAAGACCAGTCGTGTGGCGGCGTGAACATCATCATTACCGATCGGTTGACGTTTAGACCGCTGGTGACGGGGATGGAAATGGCGCTGGCGCTGCGGGAGTTGTATCCGAACGACTGGCAGGTGGATAAGTATCTGCGCCTCCTCGTGAATGCGGAAACGTTCGACCGCGTGAAGCGTGGTGCGATGATAAGAGATGTTCTTAATGGGTGGACTAAAGGCTTGGACGAGTTTCGTCGCGCACGCGCGGAGTTCTTACTTTACTAGCCACGGATGAACACGGATTTTTTACGGATCCACTTGCGGACTGAGTTGATTAGGAAAAATTCAGGTGCGTTTTTGAACTCTTCGATGGTGATGATTCGTTCCTTGATCGTTCCCTCAGCTAACAGGTGATTGCGAAAGACGCCGGGCAACAACCCGCATTCGATCGGCGGTGTACAAAGTTCGCCGTCAATAGGAACAACCAGATTCGCGATACTTGATTCCGTCACCTCACCTCTCTCATTCCAGAAGACGACATGATCGCCACCTGGCCGCCGCGTCGTCTTGTGAAACAGAAATCGATCCGACGAATCAACCGGCTCCGTCGCGAGCCCCACAACCTTGATCTCCTCAAGTGCCTCAACAGGTGTTAACTTCGTCTCGATCCGCCCATCCTTCCACAACGTCAGTCTCACCTTGAACGATCCAGCCCCTGATAAAATCCGTTCCAGATCCGCGTTAATCCGTGTCCCTGGATACTTGAAGCCAAAGTACTCCGCCGAATCTTTCATCCGCTCAAGATGTTCCGCCAACAAAAAATAATTCCCATCTTCCAACAGGATCGACTCAAACAACTGAAACTCCACCGGTGTCGCATGTAGAAACCGGCTTTTCACGAAACACTCTTCGTACTCGCGTTCCGCCGTCGAATCGATAACCACGCCGCCGCCCACACCAAACGTCGCCTGATCAGTTTCGGTGTCGACCACCACGGTGCGAATGGCGACGTTGAAGACGCAGTCACCACCCGGTTGCAAAAGCCCGATCGCTCCCGTGTAAGCGCCACGTGGAAAGCGTTCGAGTTCGCGGATGATCTGCATCGTGCGAATCTTGGGCGCACCGGTGATCGAGCCGCAGGGAAACAACGCCTGCATCAGGCTCGGCAGTGTCGTTCCCTCGTTCAGAGTCGATTCGACAGTCGACGTCATCTGCCAGACAGTTTCGAAACGCTCAACGTCAAACAACGAGGTAACCTGAACACTGCCGGGAACGGAAACTTTTCCGAGATCGTTACGCAGCAGATCGACGATCATCACGTTCTCAGCCCGATCCTTCGCCGAGTGTTTGAGCCAGCGGGCGAGCTCGTGATCTTCTTTTGTCCAGCGCCCACGCCGAACTGTGCCTTTCATCGGTTTCGTAACGACATGATTGCCGCGGCGTTTGAAGAAAAGTTCCGGCGACAAACACAGCACTTTGTAACGACACA
Source organism: Pyrinomonadaceae bacterium (assembly GCA_035694465.1). Lineage (GTDB taxonomy): Bacteria > Acidobacteriota > Blastocatellia > Pyrinomonadales > Pyrinomonadaceae > PSRF01. Next base: position 9,008 of record DASSFI010000097.1, read on the forward strand.
AATCAATATAAGAAGAGTATTCAGTGCCCTGGGCCAGACAGAGGCTGCGATACCACGCGAAATAGTCGCCATTAAATTTTGAAGTGACGGGGAACGTGTAGTTGACCTGGTAAGTATCACCGGCGGCGATGAGTTCTCTGATTCGCGCCACTGCGTCGTCGTACTCGTTTCGCTCGACACGCGGCGACCACGAATTCGAAAAGACTGTCGGACCATCAAGGTGCGGCAAGTCAGTTGTGTTTGAGAAAGCAGCGGCCCATGCCAGCGGGAAGTCGGAAGGTTTGTGAACGGCGAACACCGGATCAAACGCCGGCGCCGCTTCGTAACTGAGCAGCACGGCAACGTACGATCCTGCCGCTGATTCTCTCTCGGCGAATTCAAGTACAGATAAAACTTCGTCGATGTGTTTGGCTGTGATCTCAGCGCTTGGTTCGTTGAGAGATTGCGAGCCAAATACAAATTTCGGCATGGCGTGAGTCTAACAGATCAGTGAGACAGGATTTTCGAGACGAAGCATGATAAGGCCGCGTAATTACCAGTTCATCATTCATCAGCCATTCTTATAAAAAGGATAAAAATCTTTAGCTAGCTTTATTCTTAAAGCGATATATAATCCATCCGAAATTTCGTAGTTCAAACCCTTACTTTCAAACCAACCAAATTTGAGATGCCTTGGCGTGTGCCCGGCAGGATCTCAGGAGGATGATATGAGAAAGCCAATTCTCGCGTTTTTGCTCTTGACCTTCGGTCTCTTTGCCATCGCAAACGGACAGGGCACTGCCTCGCGCGTCACCGGTACGGTTGTCGATGAAAAAGGATCTGTTATTCCCGGCGCCAAAGTCACGCTTACCAACGAAGCCACTCAATCTTCACTCACGACTGAAACCGGCAGCGGCGGCACTTACGTATTCGACTCAATCCAGGCCGCCAAGTATACGGTCTCAGTTGAGAAGCAGGGCTTCAAGAAAGCCGTCTCGGTTGGAAACACCGCTAACGTCAACCAGCCAGTGACCGTTGACGTCACCCTCGAAATCGGCGGCCTTTCGGAAACGGTTCAGATCGCCGCGTCGGCAGAAGCGGTCCAAACAAGCAGTGCCGGAAACTTCGGCAACACGGTTGAGACGCGCACATTGCTGACGCTGCCCATCGTCGGCAATCGCGGACGCAATCCGCTCGAGTTCATCAATTTTCAGCCGGGCGTTGTGACCGGCGCGAATACCGGTGGCGGCATTCACGTACACGGCTCACGCGATCGTGCTTTCAATTTCACGCTTGACGGTATCGACATCAATGAGACGAGTGCCGGTGGTTCAAACTTCACTCCGATTCGCACCAATCCCGATTCGTTGAATGAGTTTCAGGTTGTAACCGGCAATTTCACCGCTGACCTCGGACGCAGCAGTGGCGCGCAGGTCACGCTCGTCACCAAGTCAGGCACAAATGATTTTCATGGATCGTTGTTTGAGTTCTATCAAACGCCGCGCTTTCACGCGAACGAATACAACAACACCATCAACAAAGCACAGCGGCCGCAGTTTGTGCAGCACATCTTCGGCGGCTCGCTTGGTGGTCCAGTCTACCTGCCGATGTTTGGCGAAGGTGGTCCAACGCATTACAACGGCAAAAACAAGACCTTCTTTTTCACCAATCTTCAGTTACTGCGCACCAAGCAGAGTTTCTTCGTCAATCGCACTGTCTACACGCAGCAGGCGCGCAACGGCATCTATCGCTACGTCCAGAACGGAATAAATCGTAATGCGACGCAGGCGAGTCCGTCGGTCGATGCGAACGGCAACCCGCTGCCGAATTTGACGATTCGCACTTACAATGTTTTTGGGAATCCACAGGGCCTGGGAATAGATCCGACCGTCAATTTCATTCTCGGATTTATGCCGACGCCGAATAACTTCAGTGTCGGTGACGGACTTAACACGGCCGGGTTTAGTTTCGTCGCGCCGCAAACCGAACGCCAGTACGACTTCACCACCAAGATCGATCACTACTTCAACGATCGACACTCGATCTACGTGCGCTGGGCGCATGGCGCGCAAAACACACTGGGCGACAACGCTAATGGTGGTCTCCAGAAATTCCCGGGCATTCCCAACTTCGTCGATACGTATCGCACGCCACGCAATCTGGCAGTGAACTATCGCTGGACCATCTCGCCGCGAGTGGTCAACGAATTTGTCGCCGGCTTCAATCGTTTTACCTTCAGTTTCAACAATCCGGATCCGAGAGAGAATCCGCCGGTCATTCTCAACGTCCCGAACGATCCGCTCAATCTTGAAGAGCCCGTCAACAATCTGCGCACAATCACAACCTGGCAGTTTGTCGATAACCTTTCATTGATTCACAACGAGCACACTTTCAAATTCGGCACCAACCTGCGCTTCCAGAAACACGTTGACGATCGCAGCGCGGTGGCCGGAGTTTTGACACGTGCCAGGATCTTCCTCGGCACGGCGCAGAATCCGGTACCGGCGAATTTCGGCACTGGCACTGCGAACACTTTGGTACCGGGCATCAACGCCGCGGATCGCACCCGTCTTGACAGTGTCGTCAACGATCTTCTGGGTCGCGTCGGCTCCATCAATCAGGCCTTTGTAGCGATTGACGACAACACCTTTGGCCCGGGCCGAACGCGTTTCAATTACGAGGCACACTATCCGGAATACGATTTCTTCGGACAAGACACGTGGAAGATTGCTCGCAACGTGACGCTTGATCTCGGTCTGCGTTGGGAGATGAGACTATCGCCACGCGCGCCAAACGACATCGTGCTGCGACCCGAGCAACGGCTGGCGCTTGGCGAGCCGTCCACTAACGCCTTCAAGTTTGGCGAAGGGAAGTTGTACGACGATTCGCTGTACCAGTTTGCGCCGTCGCTTGGCATTGCCTGGGATCCAACCGGCAGCGGCAAGACTTCGATTCGCGCCAACTATCGACTCGCATACGACCGCACGAACACGTTCGTCTTCTCTTCGTTCATCTTTCAGAGCGCTCCGGGTCTGACGCGCGCGGTCACTAACAACACCTTCGGCAACAACGGCGGCCTCTTGCGACAAGGCGTGCCGGTGCTCAATTCAAATGATGTGACGCCGCTGCAATTCCGCCAGCCGGCCGCCTTCTCGACCAACACGCTGAACGTGGTCGATCCGGATCTTGTCTATCCGCGAACTCACCAGTACTCAGTCAGTTTTCAACGTGAGATTGGTGGCAAGAACGTGATCGAGGTCAATTACATCGGACGGCAGGGACGTAATCTCTTCGGCGGCTATGATGTAAATCAAGTCGACTTTACGAAGAATGGATTCCTGGCCGACTTCGAACAGTTAAGAACAACCGGCAACAGTCCGCGCATCAATCAACTACTGGCGGGCCACTCGGGTTTACTGCTGGTGAACGGCGTTCGTGAAACCGGTTCGGCTTTCCTGCTGCGACAGACGCTGGCCGGACAGGTCAGGCTTCCCAACGGAACGCTCACGTCAAACCTGGTTGCCGCCGGTGGTGTGGCGCAGGCAGCATTTATCATCGCGCAGAGTGCGCAGGGAGCATTTGCGGCTCAACCGGGCGCGATGACGCTGACGGCAAACGGATTCAGTCCGTTTTTCTTCCAACCGTATCCGCAGTTCACCGGCGCCGTGAACGTGATTGATAGTAACGATCGTTCGCGTTACAACGCCCTCGAAATTCAGATTAGTCGTCGCTCCTCGAAAGGACTGGCGTTCCAGGCCAGTTACACCCTCGCTAAGTCCGAAGACACGCGCTCGTTCGATCCGGCTTTGACGTTATTGACGAGAGGCGGCACCGGACAATCAGCAGCCAACACGCCGTTTGATATCAACAACCGCGATTTGAACTACGCGCGTTCTGACTTCGATCGACGGCATGCGTTCCAGGGTTATGTGCTTTACGAACTGCCGTTCGGAAAAGGACGTCGTTGGGGCGCAGGCTGGAGCCGGCCGACCGAGTTTCTGCTTGGCGGCGTGAATGTAGCCGCGGTGCTGCGACGTTACTCGGGCCGTCCGTTTACGGTCTTCGCCGGTTCCAACACGCTCTCGCAAGTGGTTTTCACTCCTGCGAGCTGCGACGGATGTTCGCCTGACTTTGGCAGCATGACGATTGAGAGTGGTCAGAACGTTTTCTTCACCGCCGAGCAGCGCGCCAAGTTCTTTGTTCCGGCTGCGGGGCAGGCGAGTAACGTAGGCCGTAACTTCTTCGATGGCCCAGCGTTCTTCAATCTCGACATGACGCTCGGAAAGCGCTTCAAATTTACTGAAGGACGCGATCTCGAAATTCGTGTCGAAGCGCAGAACGTAACCAATACGCCTTCGTTTGCGGTTCCCGATGGAAATCTGATTCTGACCAGCGGTTCGTTCGGTCAGATTCTCGGTAATACCACCAGCACTTCGCGCAAGGTGCAGTTTGTCGCGAAGTTCAACTTCTAGTTAAGCCACCAAAAGGCACAAAGAGCAGAACCGCTTTTTGTGCCTTTTTTGTCTCTCGACACTCATCAGCAAATTTTATAAAACTAATAAGAACATTTAGCTATTATTATCCCACCCTTGCGGCCTATAATTCGCTCACTTCGTACCAGGCAACAAAAACTCAGAAGCAACGGACCAACTGGCAGCGTGAAAACGAGTTTCTTCCTTAAGTCCGCAGCAGTGCTGTTGACTGCGCTCGCTCTCGGCGTTTTCGTCTTTCTGCGCGTGCGCGCCGACGCCGCAGCGTCCCTTCCTTCCTACGATCTCCTGATTACAAACGCACGAATTGTGGATGGCTCGGGCAATCCGTGGTTCAAAGCCGACGTCGCGATCAAGGATGGACGCATCGCGCGCATCGGACATTTAGGACCAGAGACTGCAAGCCGGACCATCGACGCTCGTGGGCAAATACTTGCTCCGGGATTCATCGATGTGCACACACACGTCGAATCGATCTACAGCCAGCCCGCCGCAGATAACTTCGTGCGCATGGGAGTGACAACGCTCGTCACCGGAAATTGTGGTTCGTCGACCACCGAAGTGGGAGAGTTTCTCGGACGCATCAAGGAGAAACCACTCGCAGTAAATCTCGCCACACTCATCGCTCACGGTTCGGTGCGTCGCAAAGTGATAGGACTTGACGATCGTACGCCGGCACCGGAAGAACTCAAACAAATGGAGAGCGTCGTCGAGCAGGGAATGAAAGACGGTGCTGTTGGTTTATCAACCGGCTTGATTTACGTGCCCGGCACGTATGCGAAGACCGACGAGATCGTTTCCCTGGCGCGCGTCGCGGCGCGCTACGGTGGTCTCTATGCGACGCACATGCGCAACGAAGGCGACCAGGTTGCAGATGCGATTCGCGAGAGTATTCAGATAGGCGAACAGGCCGGGCTTCCGGTCGAGATTTCTCACTTCAAGATCAGTAACAAGAAACTGTGGGGCCAGAGCCCGATGACACTCGGTCTGGTGCGTGACGCTCGGGCGCGTGGTCTCGCGGTAACAGTTGATCAGTACGCTTATACCGCCAGCTCAACGTCTTTGGATGCGCGATTGCCATCATGGCTGCGCGCTGGTGGTCTCGATGAGGCAAAGAAGAGACTTGCCGATAAGGAAACGCGCGAGCGCGCAATTAACGACACCAAAGATGCTTTGAAGCGCAGTGGGTTTAAGGACTACTCATTCGCCGTAGTCGCATCGTATGGTCCGGATAAATCATTTAACGGTAAATCGATCGCCGAGATCACCAAACAGGTAAAGAACAAAACGGACATCAAGAGCCAGATCGAACAGATGCTCGAGATGTACGAAGCGGGTGGCGCCGCCATGATCTATCACGGCATGGGTGAAGAAGACGTGAAACGGATCATGCAGGAGCCGTTCACGATGATCGCGTCCGATAGTGGTGTACGACAGATCGATGAGAGCGTGCCGCATCCGCGTGGTTACGGTAACAACGCGCGTGTGCTCGGTCTTTATGTCAGAGAGTTGAAGTTGATCTCGCTCGAGGACGCGATCCGGAAGATGACGTCGTTGCCGGCGCAGACGTTTGGCTTTCGCGACCGTGGCTTGATTCGCGAAGGGTTTGCCGGAGACATCGTGATCTTCGACGAGAAGACGATCATCGATCAGGCAACATTCGATAAGCCACACCAGTTTCCGCTGGGGATCAGTTACGTATTAGTCAACGGCCAATTAGTTCTCGCGAACGATCAAATAACGGAAGCTCGTCCTGGCACCGCTCTTCGTGGACCAGGCTACTCGGAACGTACCTCAAATTAATAACGGGTGGCCACGGAGGGCCGCCCCTACAAAAAATTTTAGGAGGAGGAGTTTATGTGGAGCCCAAAACCCAATCTCACCTTTGTCGGAATAGTTCTAATTCTTCTCTTCCTGCCCGGACTGGCCGGCGCGCAAACGGTCACCGGTACGTTACGTGGCACGGTGAGCGATTCGAAAGGTGCGGTCGTTCCCGGGGCTGACGTAGTCATCCGCAACATGGAGACGGGCCAGGAGCGCACGCTGAAAACCGGCAGCGAAGGCGTCTATGTCGCGCCCTTTATGCCACTCGCCCGCTACACAATCACGGCCACTGGTCCAGGATTCAGCAAGGTGGCCCAGGAGAACATCGAGCTCGGTTTGAACCAGACGCTCGTGGTCAACTTCGAGTTGAATCCGAGCGCCGTAACCGAAGCCGTCGTGGTCACATCTGAAGCGGCTCCGATCAACACGACGAATGCGGAAATCAAAGGTTCACTCAACGCGCAGGAGATCATGGAGAAGCCCACCCTCAATCAGGGCAGCTTCCTCTCTCTTGCAGAGACGTTCACCGGATTTCAAGAGAATCCGACGTCGGGTCAGAACAATCCCACTGCTTCTTCAGGCTCGTCGATAAACTTCAACGGCACCGGCACGCGCGGTGCGACCTTCCAGATCAACGGCGTCAACAACGACGACTCTTCCGAGAATCAGAATCGCCAGGGCGCTTCGCTGTCCACGATCAAAGAGTTTCAGGTCATCACGAATAATTTCAGCGCCGAATTTGGCCGTGGCTACGGCGCGGTGGTCCTGGTGCAAACGAAGTCGGGCACGAATCAGATTCACGGCGACGTTTACTGGTATCACAACGACAGTGCTTTGAACGCGACGAACAACGTCTTTGCGCCGGGAGTAAAGAAAGGTGTCACACGCCGCAACCAGTTTGGATTTACGTCCGGGTTTCCAGTGTGGAAAGATCGCCTGTTCAGCTTTATCAGCCTGGACCACACGGAAAATTCCGGTGCGAACAACTTCAACCGCGATGTCTTTACACTCGCGGAACGCGATCCGGCTAATTGGTTCAAACAAACGCCGGCGAACGACACGCCGTCGAATCGCGCTTTCGTAAAAAGCATCGTCGATCGATTTGCCAATGCGGTTCCGAACGATCCGGCGTCTGGTCCAAGAGTGTTTCGCGGTCAACAGGGATTCAATTTTCCCGCGCGTGATTATTCGGGACGCCTCGATTGGAACCCGCGCTCGGCAGACAATTTCACCGCTCGCTGGCAGTACACGCGGCAGCGCTTTGACGCCGACGACATCATCATTGGCGAACGTGCCAACCAGAATCACAAACAACAAAACTTCGGCTTAAACTGGATTCACTCGTTTTCGAGTATTTCGGTCGGCGAGTTTCGCTATGGACTTGGTTTGCGCACCACGCTCGTAAACATCGCCGACGGCAACGACACGCCGATCGTTCGTTTCTTCAATCCCAGTCCGATCACGACGCAGTCGAGCATCGGCAGCGCCGGCAACTTCCCGATTCAGCGCTATCAAACGGACAATCAGTTTGTTTACAACTTCGTGACGCATCTCAGCTCGCACGATCTGAAGCTTGGCACCGACGTCCGGCGGCAACGGCTTGACGATCTGGCTGACAACTTCTCGCGCGGCTTCTACAGCAGCACCGTCGCGACGTGTAACGGCATCAACTACACCAACGGCTTCAATCAATTCATCAACGGTTGCACACCCAATTACCAGAAAGGTTACGGACCATTCTTCCTCGAGAATCGCATTCGCGAAGGAAACTTCTACGGCGAAGACAATTGGAAAATACGTCACAACCTGACGCTGAATCTTGGCTTGCGTTACGAATACGTTTCCGCGCCCGAAGAGGCCGCTGGCCGCATTAACTATGGATTCAGCGCCGACAAGGACAACTGGGAACCGCGCATCGGTTTTGCATGGAGTCCGAATTTTGAGACGGGTTTTATGCATTCGCTGTTCGGCGCAGTCGGTGACTCGTCGTTTCGCGGTGGTTACGGCATCTTTCATGGCCGGCTCTTTCAGTCGATCTTTTCGCAGGGCGGCGCGACGGTGCGATTCAATCCGCCTAATGCATTCTTCTATAACCAATCGGGCTTGGCCACATCGGCGTTCAATCCGGTGAATCTCGTCGATCCGACAAACGGTTTTGTGTTCGTACCTGGACCACAGACGGCGCGTCACACCATCACGTTGATCGATCCGGGATTGGAAATGCCTTACACGCAGCAATGGAACGTGAGCTTTGAACGACAGATGCCGTTCTCATCTGCGTTGCGTGTGAGTTACACCGGTAATCGCGGCATCGGCCTGCTGAAATACTCGCTCGACAACCTGCCGGTGCACGATCCGGTAAATGGGGTGCTGGTTGCGAATCATCCAAACAATCCCGCGAACCTGCGCGGGCAGGTGATCAGACTGGCGGCTGACTTCCAGTGCGCTGGTACGACTGGAACAACTGCTGTCCCGTTCACGGCCCAGTGTCCAAACGTAGTCCCGATCGCGGTTAATGAATACAGCTTCCGTGTGCCGCGCATAAACGAACGCCGGCCGAACGGGTTGTACGGAACGAATCTCGCCGTTTCGAATGCGGCGTGGAGCTACTACAACGCTGCCCAGGTTGAATGGACCAAGCGGCTCAGTAGTAACCTCAACTTCCAGGCGGCGTACACGTGGAGCAAAGCGATCGACACCACTTCCGAAGCCACTGCGGTTGGCACAGGCGACACTAACCAGAACGGAAACGACGCGCGCGCCGGTCGCGGACTCTCGCGCTTCCATACGCCACACCGATTCACGTTGTATGGCACTTACCGTTTGCCGTTCTTCAGTGGTCAAAAAGGTTTGTTGGGTCAGGCGTTTGGCGGCTGGCAGTTTTCAGGCGTCGTCAAACTCGCCAAGGGAACACCGTTCACAGTGACGACGACGGCGCTCGATCTAAACTTCGATGGTTTTGGCGAAAGCCGTCCGGTGATTCTCGATCCCTCGATACTCGGCAACAGCGTGAACAATCCTGCAACTTCGCGCGATGTGCTTCCGCGTGCCGCTTTCCGCGCCTTGACGAGCGCCGACTTCAACACGCCGATACTGGGACGCAACACGTTCTTCCTCGACGGCGTGAAGAACGTCGACTTCGGTATCGCGAAGATCTTTTCGATGCCGTGGGAAGGTCACAAGCTGACAGTGCGTGCTGACTTGTTCAATGCTTTCAACCACGTGCAATACGGTTTCCCGAGTTCAGTGACGACTAACACTAACTTCGGCGCTATCACGAGCGCCGCGACGCTCTACGTGCCGCGAAACATTCAGGTGTCGCTGCGGTATCAGTACTAAGAATGACATTCATACTTCGAATCCTTCTCTGTAGTTTTTGTGTTCTCTGTGCCTCTTTTGTGTACGGTTCAAATAGTGAGACACAAGAGGTGCGCGCGTTGTGGGTGGTGCGCACGACGCTCACGTCGCCCGAGAAGATCCGGCAGTTAGTCAACGCGGCTGCGGACAACGGCTTCAACACCTTGATTGTCCAGATCCGCGGTCGCGGTGATGCGTATTACAACTCAAGAGTTGAACCGCGTGCGAGTGAACTGAAGGACCAGCCGGCTTCATTCGATCCGCTCGCACTCACACTTATCGAAGCACACAAACGCGGATTGAAAGTTCATGGCTGGCTGAACACGAGCCTGCTTGCGAATCTCGACGCACTGCCGTCCGATCCCGCGCACGTCTACAACAAACATCCCGAGTGGTTGGCAGTTCCCAGGCCCGTCGCGGCCGAACTCTACGACATGTCGCCACGCGATCCGGCATTCCGCGAGAAGATCGTGACATGGTCAAAAGCGAATCGCGGCGAGTTGGAAGGCGTGTACACCGGACCGGCCAATCCGAAAGTTCGCGATCACATCTATAACATCTGGATGGATGTGTTGAAGCACTATCCGGTCGACGGTTTGCACTTCGATTACGTACGTTTTGCGAGTCCTGATTTTGATTACAGTCGCACCTCTCTCGAAAAGTTTGGCAAATGGCTAAAACCGCAGTTGACCTCGGAAGAACGGTCGCAACTGAAGATCTCGTTGAAGACGAATCCCCTCGCCGCGCCTGAGATGTTTGCAGCAAAGTTTGCAGACTTCCAGCGTTCGCAGGTGACGACACTAGTCGAGCGGATTTACCACGCCGTTAAGAAACGACGGCCGGAAGTAGTAGTCTCGGCTGCCGTCTTCGCCAATGACGAAAACGCATACACACGCCGCTTTCAGGACTGGCGACGCTGGCTGCAGATGGGGATTCTCGATGTGGCGTGCCCGATGGCATATTCAACGGACACCGCCGTATTTCAAAAACAGATTGAAGTTGCGGCTACTACTGCTCACAATGCAAAACGGAGTGTTTGGGCGGGCATCGGCGCGTATCGAATACCTTCGGAGTCAGCGATCGAAAAGATCAACGTCGCCCGCTCGCTTAACACGGAAGGTTTTATTCTGTTTTCTTACGACTTTACGGCTCGACCCAGCGAGCTAAATCCCGACGGCGCGTATTTGGAGCGCATCCGCCGCGCTGCCTTTTAAGTTTCAATTGGTCTGACCCAATTCGTTTAACCGATTGATGTTGCGCATGTCTGAACTGTATGTAAAAATACGCGGACTCGGTTTCGAGCCCGGTCATCTTTCCATCGACAATTGTCTGACTTGCACAAATTACAAGGTAGATTGTGGTTCTCCCAACGTCGCGTCGACCCGGCGGGCACCTTCCACTAAACCTATGAAAAGGATTACCCCATGAAACGTCACTTCCAACTTAAAACCATCATCTCGCTGCTGGCACTTTTGTTCGCAATCAATAGCGCAGCGTTCGGCCAGGAAGTTACTGGCGTACTGAATGGAACTGTTAAGGACGCAAACGGCGCCGGTGTTAAGGGCGCAACCGTAACAGTCACCGACAGTGCAAAGAAAATCGTAGTACGTACGGCTGCAACCGATGACGACGGCGCTTTCACTGTGAGTGAATTGCACGTTGGTGTCTATGACGTCACCGTGGAGTCGCCGAACTTCAAGAAACACCTTGAGAGTAACGTCAAGGTCGACGTCGGACAGCGTCGCTCGGTTATGGTGACGCTCGAAGTCGGTAATGTTGAAGAGGTTGTGACGGTTGAAGCAAATCCAGTGGCGGTTGAGTTGAGTACACCAACTGTGTCCACGCTCATCAACGGCGAGCAGGCACGCGAGCTGTCGCTCAATAATCGTAACTGGGTGCAGCTCATTACTCTTTCACCCGGTGTGACCAACGACCTTGCAGATCAGGTATACGTCGGCACTACCAATCCTGCCGGACAAGCGAACACAGTCAACATTTCAATCAACGGCGCGCGCAGTGCGCAGAATACCTATACGGTTGACGGCGCGGATGTGACGGACCGTGGATCAAACATCACGATCCAGGCCTATCCGAGTGTGGATTCAATCTCGGAATTCAAAGTGCTGCGTAGTTTGTTTGCCGCCGAATCCGGTCGTAGCGGCGGCGGTCAAATCAACGTCGTCACGCGCGGCGGTGGCGAAGAGTTTCACGGAACGTTCTACGAGTTTGTCCGCAACGATAAACTGAACGCCAACGATTTCATCTCCAATCGAAGTACGAATCCGACTTTCGGACGCGAGTCAAACGGCAAAGCAAAACGTGCTCCTTTTAGATACAACGACTACGGCTTTACCCTGGGTGGACCAGTTTATTTTCCAAACTTCGGTGAAGGCAGTCCCGACAATTGGGTTAAGAAGGCGGCTCGCACCTACTTCTTCTTTTCAGAAGAGCAGCGCAAAGACCGTCGCTATCCACTCCTGACTGCTCCGGCAGGCGTTCCGGACTTCCAAATGCGGCAGGGAATTTTCCCGATCGATATCTGTCTCAGCGCGTTTACGGCGGTTGCCAATGGCACACCTGCTTGCACGAGCGTGCTGCCGAGAAACACACCGCTTTCATCGGTGGCGACCATCAATCCGGTTGCTCAGCAGTATCTGACTTTCATTTACAACAAACTGCCGGCGCCGAGCGATCCGGTGACACGTAATTTGACCGCTCCGGCGCAGGGTGTTTTCGATTTCAGACAGGAAATCATTCGCTTGGACCACTCCGTGAATGACAAACTGTCAATGTATTACCGTTTTGAATACGACAAGATTCCGACCATCGACGTGAGCTCGATTTTCTCTTCTGGTTCGAATTTGCCCGGCGTATCGACCACCGAAACTCAATCACCAGGAAAGGCTCATTCGTTCCAGGCTACATACGTCGTGAGTCCGAGTGTCGTGATCGTTGGCCGTTGGAATTATGGTTACGGACAAATCAAGAGTACGGATATTGGCACGATCGCCCTCGCCAATTCACCCATCACTCCGCCACTCGCTTTCGCGAAGACGCGTGATTTTGTGCCGACGGTTGCAGGAAACGGGTTCAGCACGCTCACTACCTTCGGCGACTACGACAACTTTTCCTACAAGCACAACTTCTCCGGTGACATCAGCTTGCTCCGTGGCCGGCACTCGATGAAATTCGGAGGCACCTACTCGATCTACCGGAAGAATGAAAACGCGCTTGCCGGCAACAACGCCGGCGCCTTCAGCGGTTTTCTGAACACGACGCCAAACAGTGCCGTCCAGTCCAGCATCCTGGCTCCTAACGCTGCGACGCAGGAAACAAACGCCACGCGGCGCGCGAATTTCCAGAATTTCGCAAACTTCCTGCTCGGTAATAACGTGACGTTCAGCCAGGCGGCGTTTGACTATGTCGCTGACCTCCGTCAGCGCACGATCGAAGCTTACGCACAGGATGAGTTCAAACTGAAGTCAAACCTGACGATGTACTATGGCGTTCGCTACTCTTATTTTGGCGCTCCTTACGACAAGAACGGCAGGCTCTCAAACTTCGATCCTTCGCTCTTCAATCCAGCCAGAGCTCCGCAGGTAACCGGCGCAGGCAATCGCGTTCCCGGCACCGGCGACTATTGCAACGGCTTGATTGTTAACAGTCAGAACGTGCAAACGCTCGGTCTCTGCGTGCCCACTGCGTCTCCGTACGGTAAGTATGTGGTCAAGGCGCCGAAGGGTGACTTTGGTCCGCGTTTTGGTCTCGCGTGGGATCCATTCAAGAAAGGCGAGACTTCAATTCGTATGGGCTACGGCATCTATTACGACCAGGTGCTGAATGGAACTTACGAACAGAACATCGGCACAAATCCTCCGTATCAGCAGACATTCACGGTCAGTGCTGTTTCTAATGGAAGCGCCGCCTTAACACCGCGACTCGATCGGCCGGTTCCGACCGGTGTTCCGGTAGCGGTTGGTGTATCGAATACGCCGTTCAGCATTCGCGCGATCCAGCCGAACTGGAAAGATCCGTACATGCAGCACTGGTCGTTGGAGTGGCAGCAGCAATACGGTAGCGATACGATTTTCAGTGTCGGTTATTTCGGTTCGAAGGGTACGCACTTGATCGGCGCCTTTGAATTGGACGAGCTGGCGCCGGGAGTTGCTTTGAACTCTCGCTGTGCGACTGGCGCCAACACTCTCCAGACGCCCAACGTTACGACCGTTCCCTGCCAGGCGCCGGGAACTTACTTCGGCGGTACGGGCGGCCAGTCGTCGAACCTTCTCGATCAGATCAGACCGTTCCGTGGTTACCGTTCGATCAACATGATCACGCCGCAGTTCAATTCGAACTACCATAGTTTGCAGACGTTGGCGCAGCGACGCTTTAAAGATTCGTCGCAGCTCAACATCGCGTACACGTGGTCCAAGAATATTACGGATAACCAGACTGATCGCAGCACGGCGCCGGAGAATTCCTACAACATCCGTTTGGATCGTGGTCTGGCGACCCTGGATCGACGTCATGTCTTCACTGGAAACTACATTTACGAATTGCCGTTCTTCAAGTCGCAAAGCGATCTTAAAGGCAAGATTCTGGGCGGCTGGGAATTTTCCGGAATCGTGACGTTGCAGAGTGGCTTGCCGTTCACGGCGACCACCAACTTCGACGCTGCTGGTCTCGGTAATGTTCCGGCTCTCGTCGCCGGCAATCGTCCGAATATTACCTGCGACGCGAACGCCAACGCTCCGCATACTTTCGAGTCGTGGATTGCTAACACTCCGGGCACGGTGTGTTTCCAGATCAATCCTACAACCGGCACCGGTTTCCCGAATGTTGTTGGGAATGCCGGCCGCGGCACGATCGAAGGTCCGCCGACCAAGCGCGTAGATTTCTCAGCGTTCAAGAACGTTCGCTTTGGTGAAAGATGGAACCTGCAACTTCGCGGTGAAGTCTTCAACATTTTCAACAAGACGAATTTCCGAACGATCACCAGCTTCGCGATCCAGAACCTCGGTGGCACCTTTGGTACGGTGGCGACGGTTCGCGATCCACGCACCATACAGCTTGGCGCGAAGTTGTCGTTCTAAGTCGTCGTACCGTTCATACCTTCCGTGCCCGCAATACTGCTGAAGTGTTGCGGGCACGCTTTTATTGATCATGACGAGGCTACTACTAAAAAACGCAAATGTGATTCTGCCGGACCGTGAAGTCAGGGCATCGGTTCTGATCGCGGATGGAACGCTCGCTGCGATTGGTGAAGATGCTGCAGCCGATGACGAAGTCGATCTTTCAGACTGTACGCTGCTTCCCGGTTTTATCGACGTGCACATCCACGGCGCAGTGGGAGTTGATGTGATGGAGGCTTCGCCTCGTGGTTTAGGTGAAATCTCTACATATTTAGCGACGCAAGGAATCACGGGTTGGCTCGCGACGCTCGTTCCGGGAAGTGATGAAAATTATGCGAGTGTGAGTGCGGCTGTGGCTGAGTCGATGAACCACTCGGAAGGCGCGCAGGTGCTCGGCATTCATTACGAAGGCCCATTCGTTAATTCGACCCAATGCGGTGCTTTGCATACTGAATACTTCAAGACGTACTCCGGCCCGCAGGATCTCGAATCATTGCCTGTGCCCGACAATGCAGTATGTATGACTACGATGGCTCCTGAAGTCAGCGGTGGAGTCGATCTGGTTCGTGAGTTGAAGAGACGTGGCTGGGTGATCTCGATCGGTCACACACGCGCTGGTTTGCAAGTGCTCGACGATGCGTGTGCCGCGGGTGCGCATCACATGACGCATTTCATGAACGCGATGGCGCCGTTGCATCATCGCAATCCTGGTCCAATTGCGTGGGGATTGTCGCGTGATGATGTGACTGTCGATCTGGTTGCCGATGGCGTACATCTCGACTCCTTCATGCTGCGTTTGCTGATGAAGATAAAAGGGCCGAACACTATCAGCTTGATCAGCGACGCAATCGCGGCGGCAGGAAAGGGAGATGGCGACTATCAGATCTGGGGTGAAACAATCACTGTGAAGAATGGTCGCACCGCGAACGCCTCGGGCAGTATCGCCGGTTCAGTAATCAGCCTGCTCGACGCCGTAAATCTGCTGCATTCACTCGACGTTCCGTACACCGATCTCGCCCGCATGGCATCCTCAAACTCGGCAAAGCTCCTCGGCCTCGATCACGATCGCGGCTCGATCGAAGTCGGCAAACGCGCGGACCTCGTCGCATTGGACCACAACGGCAAAGTCAAACTAACTCTGATCGGCGGCCGATCGGTTCCAAATCCGCGTTAATCCGAGTCCCCCAATGATCACCAACGCAAACCCGATCAGAACGTGTAGCACGTCATCGGCATAAGTCCAGTGGAAATACTGAATCGGCGCCAGCCCCACCACACTCGCCAGCACCTGGTACAAATCGATTAAACCAAACCCGACATTGAACGAGCTCGCCAGTAGATCACTTTTGGTCATCGTGATCAATAAGCCGATTGATCCAAAGATGATGTGAAACAGGTTGTACGGCGCGGCGCCGCTCGTGAGGCTGTACTGTTCCGGTATGACGAATCCTGCGATACCGGCGAGTATCAGCAACGGCGCGAAGATCAGAAGAGTTTTCTGATTGAGGGTCTTATTTTCCATCGGCTACATCCTCGTAGAAGCCGGCGCGTTCGTATGCCTGGTCCACAAGCTCGATAGGATGGCAGACTTTCAATTCCAGGTGCGACAGGCACGCGCCTGCGCCGATGTGCATCTGGCAGCCGGGATTGCCGGTCGCAAGTATAGCAGCGTGCGTCGCTTTGACGTGGTCCAGTTTTTCCTGCAACACGCGCTGCGACATTTCGGGTTGCATCAGATTGTAAACACCCGCCGCGCCGCAACACCGTTCGGTGCCGTTCAGGGCGACAAATTTATCACCGGCAACCGCGCGTAGCATTTGTTCGGAAGTCTCACCACCGCGCTGGCCATATAAAAGATGACACGAGGTGTCGTAGGTCACTGCCGTATCGACCGGACTGGGAGCGGTGCGCATTTCCGTAGTCGCGAGTTGCTGGCTCACGTCACGAACACGAGCGCTGAAGTGCGCCGCCTGTTGGGCGAGCTCTTGGTCGTTCGCGAAGAGATGCCCGTAAGTTGTGAGCATCGCGCCACAACCGCCGGCATTGGTGACGATCGGGTCGTCGGAGTTGAAAGCGGCGATGTTCTGACGCGCAAGTTGGCGAGCGCCGTCGAGATCGCCTGCGTGTGCATGTAAAGCACCGCAGCAGACTTGTTCGGACGGTGCGTTGACCTTGAAGTTGTTCGCGCGCAGCACACGCGCCGTCGCGCGATTGACGCGAGCGAAGAGACCTTCTCCAACACAGCCGGAGAACATCAAAACGTTGCTGCCACGTCCATCTGTCGTAGTCTTGCGACGATTCGAGAACACTGGTCGCGAGCTCTCCAGCAGTGCGAGACCAAACTCCGCCCGCGGAGAAATTAGTCGCGCTAAACGTGATTTCAATAACAACCTCGCCAATCCGAGATCGCGAAAGAGTCGCGACGCTTTGAAGAAGAGTCGTAGACGAGTTGGTGATTCCCAGACGTGACGCAAAGCGAAGCGAAGCAGTTTGTTTGGCAGATCCGATTTCGGTTGCGTGTCGAGCAATACTTCGCGACTTGCTTCGAGTAGTTGGCCGTATTGAACACCGGCGGGACAGGCCTGTTCGCAGGCGCGACAACCGAGACAGCGATCGATATGTGTGGCGAAAGCGCTCGAGGTCTTCTCCAGTCGCCCCTCGGCGACGGCGCGCATGAGGTAAATCCGGCCGCGTGGTCCATCATTCTCGTTTCCGGTGACGACGTACGTCGGGCATGCCTCGAGACACAAGCCGCAATGGATGCAGGCGAGTAGTTTATCTTCCTCACTTGATAAGGCGTGCGAGATGTTATGCATCATGCTTCACATGATTAACAAGATTTTCATGATTGACATGATTTCATCTTGTACATCCTGAAAATCTTGTAATCATGTCTAACAAAAGCCTCGGCAATCAATACCCGACAGCCTGTCCATCACTTCTTCGCGGATCGGTCGCGCCCAGTCTCATACCCGTCTTCTCCTCGATCATGATCCCTTCGGCATCTCCGAGATAACGCAGCTTTGCGAGCGTGTGTCCGCGCGACGTGAGCGCGCGTTGTGTGTCTCCCGATAACCCGAACGGCTCGCCCACGAGCTCATCCGGCAGCCACTGATGATGAATGCGCGGGAAGTCGATGGCCTGTTGAATATTCATCTCGTAATCGACGACGTTGGTGATAATGCAGAGCACAGTATTGATGATTGTTGGACCACCCGGACTCCCAACCGTGAACCACAAACTACCGTCTTTCCGCAGTACTATCGTCGGCGTCATCGCCGAGAGGGGCCGCTTTTTCGGCGCGACAGCATTACGCTCCCCTTGAATCAGGCCATACATGTTTGGCGTACCGGGCTTGGCGGCGAAGTCGTCCATCTCGTCGTTGAGAATCATTCCGGTGCCTTTGGCGACAGCCGCTGCACCGTAAGAGTTATTGAGGGTGTAAGTGTTTGAAACGGCGTTTCCCTGTGCATCGACGACGGTGAAGTGAGTGGTCTCATCGGATTCATAACCTGCCGGACGGCCCGCCCGCACCTCCGCACTCGTCGAAGCGCGATCGGTGTTGATCGTCGCGCGCAGCGTCGCTGCGTACGACTTGTCGATCAATCCCGGCACCGGCACCTTTACGAAATCACTATCGCCCATGTACTCGGCTCGATCGGCAAACGCACGTCGCATCGCTTCCGCCATCAGATGGTAACGATCAGACGAACTGGCCTCAGACTTTTGCATGTCAAAACCTTCGAGAATGTTCAGCATCTCGATCAGCACGGCGCCACCGGAGGAAGGCGGCGGCATCGAGATGATCTCGTGACCACGATAATTGCCGCGCACCGGCGTCCGTTCTTTCGCGACATAGCCGCGCAGGTCTTCCATCGTCATCAGACCGTTGTTGCGTTTTATGTCGGCGACGATCAAGCGCGCCGTCTCGCCTTCATAAAACTCATTTGGTCCAAAGCGTTGCAGACGCGCGAAAGTAGCGGCGAGCTCGGGCTGGCGGAATAGTTCACCTTCTTTATAAAACTGTCCATTCTTTAGATAGATTCGTTTTGTCTCGGCATACTTCGAAAGATATTCCCGGTTGCTGTAGAGCGAACGCGCGAGCTCATAAGTAACTGTGAATCCGCCGCCTGCCAGTCGTCGCGCGGGCTCAACAAGTTGCGCCCAGGTGAGTCGACCTGAACCGTACTTCTTCAACGCCAACTCCATCCCGCGCACCGTTCCCGGAATACCGGCAGCGCGATAACCCACGAGCGATCCACCTTCGCCTTCGATCAGATTTCCATTTTTGTCGAGATACACATCGCGATGTGCTGCGGCCGGCGCCATCTCACGGTAGTCGATCGCGGTGGTCCTACCGTCCTGCAACCGAATCATCATGAAACCACCACCACCGAGATTGCCGGCGGCCGGATGAGTAACCGCTAACGCAAAGGCGACCGCGATCGCCGCATCGACAGCGTTGCCTCCGCGCTTCATGATGTCGACTCCAACACGTGACGCCACTTCATTCGTGGAAGCCACCATCCCGTGTCGCGCGCGAACTGGTTCTCGCGCCATCGTCACCGGAACATTCAGCGTCACAACCAACAGCAGAACGATCACTTTAATTGTTTTCATGGCTTAATCCGTCAACAATCAGCGTTAATCTGTGGCAAAGATATTGTTTGGATCGAGTTGTCTTTTGATTCTTTCCGCCAGAGCTTTCGCCGTCCCGGTAGGTTCTTTATGGATCGGGTTCAGGCGTAGTCGCTCCGCAGCAATCTTATTCCAAACATCAGCATCATCCATCACGATCTCTGCATTCTTCAAGAGCTTCCGCGCTTGTTCGATCTGAAACAAAACGCCTTTCTCATTCCCGGCAAAACGTACCAGCAATTTCCCGGACTCGATCTCCACCGCCACCGGAAATAATCGCGCCTCGACGACAGCTCGCGCGCCGGCACGGAGCTCGTCAATCGCGCCCGTCGCAATCACTGTCGCTTCACTCGCAGGCAGCGGTCGTAGTTTGAAATTCAGTTCAGTGATGACTCCGAGACTGCCAAAGCTGCCGGTGAACAACTTGCAGAGATCATAACCGGCGACGTTCTTGACTACACGTCCGCCTGCCTTGATTGTGCTGCCATCAGCAAGTACGATTTTCATTCCGATCACCGATCCACGTGGGCGTCCGTAACCAAACTGTTGCGCTCCTCCGATGCCGGTAGCCACGACACCTCCGAGTGTTGCACGACCATCATCAGGTGGATCGAGCGGTAGCCACTGGCCATTCTCTGCGAGTTTGGTGTTGAAGTCGTTGAGGGTAACTCCCGCCTGCGCGATGGCGATGAGATCTGCCGGTTCGTGTTCGATGATTTTGTTGAGACGCTTTGTGCTGATGATGACATTTGCAGCCGAACTGTTGTGATGCTCGAACCACAGCATGTTACCGACCGGCAAAACTGTCCAGCCTTCATATGACGCGAGTTTCAGGATCTCACAAATCTCGTCGACGCTCTCCGGCGCGACCGACACGGAGCCATTGTTTAAGGCGATGTTGCTGTCACCTGCTATCGACGCCAGCGCAGTCGTAGCATGCTCTGCAAAATAAAGAGTTCCA
>DASSFI010000098.1:0-4747 GCA_035694465.1 Pyrinomonadaceae bacterium
ATGACGGAATCTGTTAGAAAATCATTCGTTCTAGCACAAATCCTAGCACAGAGGTAAGTTTGCCCTAGCCGCTCCTCGCTTTAGCGCTGTGACCGGCCAGACTTACACTCGGAAGATTTCAGTGTGAGGTTTAAATGTCAGTCGAGGTGCGTCGACGGTGCTTGCCTTTCAAACAAGTGACTTTGAAACTACGATCATCGCTAGGTGATTAGACCGGTGCTGCCGAATACGCTACCAAATTTCGCTTGGAGGAAACGCCCATCAGCAAGAGTCGTTACGAACCAAGAAAACCTTCGCGGGGTAAGGGCGCCCGAATCGAGTCTTTACAATGCTCGGCTTGCCGCACAACTCTTTGTGTGCACCGATATAACATTGGACCTGCTCGATTGTTTCCACCAAACTCTGAAGGCAAACATGATGGACGAGAAAAAAAGTAGGCAAAACTCCAAGAGCCCACTTTCTTGGTCAGGCGAAGCATTGAAGAGCGATTCGATGAAATGCATAGGAACCTCCAGAATTGGGCGAAATTGTTGCAGGATTCGCCAATAGAAGTCAAGCGAGATAAGCAGCTCTCGGCGAATTTTCACGTCGCGTGGAACGTGTCGTGGAGCCGCGTAGCGGAGAATGGGCTTATGCTCTGGGTCAAATTCCGGGGGCGAATTTAGCGGTCTGAAATGCGTGTTACACTCCAGATGTCACAGCGCCTTAGTTAGCAGGGAGAACCAAGCGTCGGTTTGCATCGCACACATCAGAGACTGTTGCGGCGCCACTGCTCGCGTTGATGGTTCCATTAGTACAATCTCAATGCAGAATTGTATTGTTCTTTGTCTTGGTAAACGCTAGATTTAGCGTTGGCCTTACTCCTCTTTTCCATGGCCAAACTAACTCACTTCGCGATGAAAGGAACCTTGTCGCTGTTGCGACAATGGTTCGCCCGCAAGAGGATTAGGTCAGTTGCAGATTCGTGGGCCGAGATTTCGTGTTCGGAGAGGAAGCATTTTTCAACTAGGAATAGATAATGCCTGCGAGAAAGAAAGGTGAAAGAAAAAAGTCGAAGTCTCAAAAATCGACCTCTTCCCCGCGGCTGAAGAAAGCAGTTCCTCCTCCGGATAATCCGTTGCTGCGGCATCAAGCCGACGAGATCCTCCTCGAAGGCGAGAACGCTAGCCAGGAGAAGCTGGCGAAACTGCGTGTCAAAGCATTGGAGCAAACGCAGCGAATGGCGAGTTCAGATTCCAGCGGCACAGTCAACACAACGCAACGCGCTGACGAGGGTTGAAGGCGCACCATAATTCCCTTAGACAACTGAAAATGAAGAAGACATCTCACCAAAAAAAACCGGGATCCAAAACAAGGAGATCCACGGCTAGAAAAAAAGCAGTTCCACCCCCGGATAATCCGCTTTTGCGACATGAAGAACTCGACATTGATCGCCGGATCGAAGGCGAAGAGAAAGTTGTGCCAGGTCCCAGTTTGGTAGCGGCGATGGCTAAGTCCAGCAGGAGACAGCTCAAGCTCCGCAAAAGGAAAGCGACCGCAAGCACTGTGCAGAAGCTCGCTCAATTCCGTTTGGCCGCGCTGGAACACTCCAATGCGATGGCCGGCAAGGAGGTTGGTGCTCCCACATTAGCTACGAGAAGAACGCTCTCGGCCGCAACGCCGGGCGGTATCGAAATGGTGGCCCCGGTTCCTGGCATTAGTAACTGGGTCCAACTGGGTCCCACAGCCATCCCCGAAGGCCAAACGTATAGCGCAGCGCGCGTACTTGTTACCGGTCGGGTCACGGCCATTGTGGTTGACCCTCTTGACACTAACATAGTCTATATCGGGACCGCGCAGGGAGGTGTTTGGAAAACGAGCGACGGCGGACTCAACTGGTCACCGAAAACTGACAACGAAGTATCCCTGGCCATTGGAGCGCTCGCGATGGACCCGAGCAATCACTTGATCCTCTATGCTGGGACGGGCGAGGGAAATTTCTCCGGCGATAGCTATTATGGTAACGGTGTCCTCAAAACAACCGACGGCGGCAACACTTGGACGACGCTGGCTCAGTCCACTTTCACCGGGACACGGTTCAGTCGCATCGCCATTATGCCCGGAACCCCGGCGACGTTGTTCGCGGCCACGAGCAACGGCCTCTATCGAAGCCTCAACAGCGGAGCGGCTTGGACTAAGATGACCGGCTCGTCGATCCCTGGTTTCAACGCGACCGATGTCTGTATCGATCCCACAACCCCCACGACCGTCTACGCTGCGTTCTGGGGAAGTGGCATCTATAAGACAACCAATGCTAACGCGGCCGGACAACCGACATGGACGAAGCTCGCCAGTGGACTGCCATCGAGCGGCTTCACGCGCATCGCTCTCGGCCTCTCGCCCTCGTCGCCGCAGACGATCTTCGCGCTGATTGCCGATAGCTCCTACACGATAAATAGCTTCTTGAGGTCGAGTAACGGCGGCAGCACGTGGACGGCAATTCCGTTGCCAGGCGGAAACATCGGCGGTCAGGGTTTCTATAACCTCAACGTCGCAGTCGATCCAACCACGCCTGACATTGTCTATTTAAGCGGCATCTCAGTGTGGAAAGCGGTCCGCAATACTTCGACCAACGCATGGACGATCACGAACGTCGGCGCCACCATTCACCCGGACAATCACGCCTTCGCGTTCCAGCCCGGGAGCCATTCGATCATTTATGCCGGCAGCGACGGCGGCATCTACAAATCAATAAACGGAGGCACAACTTGGTCCGACGTTATCAACGAAGGACCTTGCATCACACAGTTCGAGTTCATCGATCATCACCCAACATCTGATGCGGTGGTCTTCGGCGGAACCCAGGACAATGGTACCGAACAATTCCGCAATAGTCCCGTGTTCTACCATGCAGACGACGGTGACGGTGGCTACTGTGCCATAGATCGTCTTCAGCCGAGCAATGTCATCAGCACTTATTATTCGTCAAGCCCCAAACGTTCAATCCTTGCGGGAAAGTTTGGGACCTGGTTTGATATCAGTCCAGGCCTTGGCGGTACCGACGCGCTTTTCTATCCGCCTCTGGCGCTCGACGAAACCAACCCCGACAACATCGCGTTCGGCACGAATCTCATCAATCTCGACGCGGTCCAGGGGACCGGCGGGTGGCCGATCAAAGTCAACCTTCCGGGCATCAGCGAAAACGTGTCGTCGATTCACTATGTTAATTCAAACTTGATCTACGTCGGGACAACGACTGGACAGGTTTATCGTTTGGTGAAGACTGGAACCACTTGGGCCGCGACGGCGATTCATGGCGCTCCGCTACCGGGACAATGGATTTGGGACATAACTGCTCGCCCCGATAACGTTGACAGGGTGATCGTGGTGATGTCCGGCTTTGGCATCTCGCACGTGTGGCAGGGCGCAGTAGCCGCAAGCGGCACTTCAGCCGTCTGGACTAACATCAGCGGCACTGGCGGAGGAGCGCTCCCGGACATCCCGGTAAATGCTCTGGCGATCGATCCTAACGCACCGGACACCTACTATATCGCTACTGATGTCGCTGTATTCCGCACCATTAACGGCGGAACTACTTGGACACAGTTTAGTGAAGGGTTACCGAACTGCGCCGTCTTCGATCTGCGATTGCATAATCCGACGCGACTCTTGCGCGCGGCCACACATGGTCGCGGATTGTGGGAACGCAAACTCGATGTGACGTCCTTACCCGATGTTGACCTCTTCTTTCGCGATAACGTGATGGCCACAGGCCGTCAAACGCCGACGCCATCGCCGATCGTTGCTGCGTTTGACGATCCGCTACAATACGTATCTCTTGGTGACCAATTGTGGTGGTGGCAATGCGCCGACATCAAAGTCGATGCCCTTGAAGGGACGACTCCCTCGTATCAAATGCCCGTGGCCGCTGTTGATTACGTCGCGTTCGAAAACAAGCTACAGCATCGCAACGCCCAACGAGGGAATGTTAACCGGGTTTACCTGCAGATTCACAACCGGGGCTTCACGTCGGGCGCAAACGTGACGGTCAAACTGCTTTTCGCGAATGCTTCGGCGGGATTACCTCCTCTGCCATCTGATTTCTGGACCGCCTTCCCAAACAATTCGTCAAACACGACTGTCTGGACACCGATTGGTACTGCGAAAGTGATTCCATCGTTATTGGCCGCGGAGCCCACAGTTTTGGAGTGGGATTGGACTACACCTACGGCAGTTGCAGACCATACCTGCTTGTTAGCGGTGATGGATAGCCCGTCTAACCCTATCCCCGCGGGCAATAAAGTCTTGGACGTTGGCATCTTGGTCTCTAACGAAAAACGGGTGGGCTTGAAAAACCTGCACGTTGTGAATGCGCCGGCTGGGTCCACTTACGGAACGCGAGTCAACTTTTACAGCACGTCCGGAAAGAAGAGTACCATACGGATCCAACCGAGCAAACTGCGTGGGTGGCGTTTTGGGTTGATAATGCCAAAAAGCCGAGCTGCCGAGCCGATTACCTGGAAAAAGGCAGATTGGCGCTCAACCACTCCGACCCGCTCGGTGCTCAAAACGCTGAAAAAACGTTTTGGTTCCGAGCTGAGAAAATACCGCACGTCGACCATCCATTACCTGAATAATCCTTCGAAGGGAGGAACAATCCGCGATTTTCGGGGTTCTAAGTCAGGCGTCGCTATTCTGCTGATCCTGATTGCTCCGGCGCGCGCCCAGGAAGCGGTCACATTCAATATTGTTCAGGAGGAAAGTGAAC
>DASSFI010000099.1:0-98725 GCA_035694465.1 Pyrinomonadaceae bacterium
AAATCGACTTCGATCAGCAGCAGTCCGGCTTCGACGCGCGAGACGTCGAGAGCCAGCATGCCGGCAGGATGAATATCAAACGGACGACCGCTTTCCATCAGCGCGTCCCAAACCTTGATAGCCTGCTTCGAAGCGATCCAGATCTCGTAACCGAGATCGCCCGTGTAACCGGTGCGCGAAATCTCAACCGGCACGCCCGCGATCGTGCCTTTTGTCACCCGGAAATATTTGAGGTTTGCAATGTCGGCGTCCTGCACGAGACTTTTGAGCAAACGGCCCGAAGTCGGACCTTGCAAGGCGAGTGCGGAAACGCTTTCGGAAATGTCTTCGATCTGGACGTCCATGCCGGAGGCGTTCTGGGTAAACCAGCGGAGACTCGGATCGGCGGCGGTCCAGCGATACGTATTCTCTTCGAGACGCGAAACGGTGCCGTCGTCGATCACTTTACCGCGTTCGTCGCACCACGGTGTATAGACCACCTGGCCCACCGTCACTTTGCGCATGTCGCGAGTGATGATTCGATCAACAAGCCGCGTCGCGTCTTTACCGGTTAACCGGTATTTGTACAGCGGCGAGATATCGATCAGCGCAGCGGCATTGCGGATGGCGTTGTACTCGTGCTCGTGGTGCGGTTCGTAAGAACTGACCGCATAGTATCCAGACCACTCGCGATAGCTAAGACTTTCGCAGAGTGGGAATGTCCGTTCATGAAAAGCGGTTCCAATAGGCATTGAAGTTTATTTTTAGCCACAGATAACGCGGATATTTGTCAGGGCGAGCGATTATAAGTATCCTAGCGCGTTTGCGGCAAGACATCCGAAACACAAACGTATGAACAGCAAATACGACGTCGTCGTAATCGGGGGCGGTCATAACGGTCTGGTGAATGCGGCCTATCTCGCGCGCGCCGGGAAAAAAGTGCTGGTGCTCGAGCGACGTCACGTGCTTGGCGGCGCGGCAGTCACGGAAGAAGTTTTTCCCGGTTTCAAATTCTCAGTCTGTTCTTATGTCGTCTCTCTGTTGAGACCGGAGATCATTCGCGAGCTCGATTTGCCGCGTCACGGTCTCGAAATACTTCCGCTCGACGGTACTTTCACGCCTATGCCGAACGGCGATTATCTCTGGCGTGTAAACGATCATGCACGCACGCGCCGCGAGATCGCGCGTCATTCACGTCTTGACGCCGAGGCTTACGACGAATACGGCAAGGCCATGATCGAGATGGCCCACTTCGTAAAGCCGATCATGAGTATGACGCCGCCGGATCCGACTTCACTCGATCCGCGCGGTTGGAAAAATCTCGCGTTCCTGGGCCGTCGCTTTCAAAAACTCTCCGACGAAGACAAGTACAACCAGGTGCAGTTGATGACGATGAGCGCCACTGACTTTCTCGATCAGTGGTTCGAGACAGACGTGCTCAAAGCGACGATGTCCGCGTCGGGAATCATCGGCACGTTTCTCGGCGTGCGTTCGCCGGGAACGGCGTACGTGCTACTGCATCACTACATGGGTGAGATTGACGGCGCGTTTCGTTCCTGGGGCTTTGCGCGTGGCGGTACGGGCGCGATCTCAAACTCGATCGGCGACGCCGCGCGGGAAGCGGGCGTCGAGATTCGCACCGAGGCGCCGATCGCAAAGATTTTGGTCAAGAATGGACGCGCCACGGGTGTCGTGCTCGAAAACGGCGATGAGATCCTCGCGGAGGTTGTTTCGTCGAGCGTCGATCCACGGTTGACGTTTATGAAGATGATCGGCGAGCAGCATTTGCCCGATGATTTCTGCGTGGATCTCAAGCGCTACAAGTATCGTGGTTCGTCAGGCAAAGTGAATCTCGCTCTCGACGGCTTGCCGAATTTCAAGGCCTTGCCCGGGGCCGGTGCGCATCTCCGTGGCGCAATCTCGATTTCGCCGAGTGTCGAATACATGGAGCGTGCTTATGACGATGCGAAGTATGGACGTTTTTCGCGCCGGCCTTATATCGATATGGTAATTCCGAGTCTCACGGATCCGTCGGTGGCGCCGCCGGGCAAGCATGTGATGTCGTGCTTCGTGCAGTACGCGCCGTACAACCTGAAGGAAGGAACGTGGGACGAGAAGCGCGAAGAGTTTGGCGACACGGTTATCG
Organism: Pyrinomonadaceae bacterium; assembly: GCA_035694465.1. Taxonomy (GTDB): domain Bacteria; phylum Acidobacteriota; class Blastocatellia; order Pyrinomonadales; family Pyrinomonadaceae; genus PSRF01. Next base: position 2,126 of record DASSFI010000099.1, read on the forward strand.
ATACGATTGCCGAACACGCACCTAATATTAAGGAACTGATTCGCGACCGGCAGGTGTTGACGCCGCTCGATCTCGAACGTGATTTTGGGTTGTCGGAAGGTAATATTTTTCAGGGTGAGCTGACGCTCGAGCAGCTTTTCTTTCTGCGACCGGCGCCAGGATGGGCGCAATATCGCACGCCGATTAAGAATCTCTACATGTGCGGCTCGGCCACGCATCCGGGTGGTGGAATCATGGGCGCGCCCGGACGCAACGCGGCACTACAACTATTGAAGGATCTTTAGCCACAGATTTCACGGATCTACACGGATTGATCTGTGTCATCCGTTTAAATCCGTGGCTAAACTAACTGAATGACATACGACGTCACGATTATTGGCGCTGGACACAATGGTCTGGTGGCAGCGTGTTACCTCGCGAAGAGCGGGTTGAAGACGCTTGTCCTCGAGCGGCGGGAGACGGTTGGCGGTGGCGCTGTTACCGAGGAAGTGACGCCCGGGTTTCGTTGCTCGACGTTGGACCATGTAGCTGGTCCACTGTCGGCGCAAGTTGCTGCTGATCTGAATTTGGCGCGACATGGGTTGGAGATGATCACTCCCGCGGCGCGTGTGCTTGCGCTCGCGCCTGATGGCAGACACTGCTGCATTTACAACGACGTTGCTCCGACTGTCGCCGAGATCGAAAAGTTTTCCGCTAACGATGCGCGCGCGTATCCGGAGTTTGTTAACAGTTTCTCACGCATCGGCCGCGTGCTCGCGCCGTTGGTCTCGATGACGCCGCCGTCCATCGACCAGCCGACTACAAACGATCTATGGCACCTTGGGAAGATTGGCCTCGCGTTCCGTGGTCTCGGGAAGAAGGACGAGTATCGTGTACTGCGTTGGGGGCCGATGGCAGTTGCCGATCTGGTCAGCGAATGGTTTGAGACAGAACTGTTGCGGGCAACTGTGGCGGCGCGCGGAATTCACGGTGCTTTTGCCGGTCCATGGTCTGCGGGAACGAGTTTAGGATTGTTGTGGCAAGCGGCGATGGATGGAAGTGCGCTCGCGCCCGCGTCGTATCCGAAAGGCGGTATGGGCGGTTTGACGCAGGCGCTGGCGAGTGCGGCGAAAGCTGCGGGCGCAGAGATTCGCACCTCTGCAAGAGTTTCGCAGATCAGCGGTGCTTATGGTGACAAACCGAAGGTGATGCTCGACGGTGGCGAAGAGATTGAGTCGCGCGTGATTGTTTCAAATGCCGATCCGCGTTCGACATTCTTGAACCTCGTCGATCCAATCGATCTGGAGCCCAACTTCCTGTTGAAGATGCGTAACTATCGCGCGCCCGGCGTCGTCGCGAAGATCAATCTCGCGCTTTCAGGCCTGCCCGAGTTTAAGGGAGTGAACTCCGGCGAAGCGGCGACGAAGCTCGCGGGACGCATTCACATTGGTCACGAGATCGATTATCTCGAACGCGCTTTCGATGCGTCGAAATACGGAGAGTATTCGAAAGATCCGTATCTCGACATCAACATCCCATCGCTCGGCGATCCGTCGCTCGCACCGGCCGGCAAGCACGTGATGTCAGTCCACGTGCAGTTTGCGCCGTACAAACTGAAACAAGGCGACTGGTCCACGCGCGGCGAAGAGTTTGCAAACAACGTGTTCGACAAGTTGGAAGAATATGCGCCAGGCATTCGCGACACGATCGTTGCGGCCCACGTGATCACGCCGCACGACCTCGAGCACGAGTTTGGACTCAGTGGCGGACACATTCACCACGGCGAACAAACACTCGATCAGTTCTTCACCTTCAGGCCGTTGATTGGCTGGGCGCAGTATCGCACTCCACTAAAACGTCTCTATCTCTGCGGCGCAGGCACACATCCCGGCGGTGGCATTACGGGACTCTCGGGCGCTAACGCCGCGCGTGAGATCGCGCGAGACCTCAAAGCAGGCAAAGTATGAGCAAGCGCAGCTTCGCGAGCGACAACAACGCCGGCGTGCATCCGGAAATCATCGAGGCTGTGAAAGCAGCGAACGATGGTCACGTGGTTGCGTATGGCGACGATCCGTTCACCGCGCGCGCGACGAAGCTGTTTCAGAAACATTTTGGACGCGACATCGCGGTCCATTTTGTTTTTGGCGGCACCGGCGCGAATGTCCTCGGACTGAAGGCGATCACTGAATCCTACCAGGCGATTATCTGTGTCGATACCGCGCACGTGAATACTGATGAATGTGGCGCGCCGGAGAAGTTTACCGGCTGCAAATTACTCGCGCTCAAAACGCCCGACGGCAAGCTCCGTGTCGAACAGATCAAGCCACTGCTGCATGGCATGGGCGTCCAGCACTACGTACAGCCCGGTGTAATCACGGTCTCGCAGGCGACAGAAATGGGCACGGTTTACTTCAAAAAAGAATTGAAGGAACTCGCTCGTTTCGCGCACGACAACGGCATGTTGTTTCACATGGACGGCGCGCGTTTGTCGAATGCAGCGGTCAGTCTCAAAACGTCGCTGAAAGAGATCACGGCGGACGTCGGTGTCGACGTGCTGTCGTTTGGCGGCACGAAGAACGGAATGATGTACGGCGAAGCGGTAATCTTCTTCGATAAGAAACGAGCCGCGGATTTCAAGTTTATCCGTAAACAGGGGATGCAATTGCCGTCGAAGATGCGTTTCATTTCGGCGCAGTTTGAAGCGTTACTGTCAGGCGATGTTTGGCGACGCGGCGCCGTGCACGCGAATCGCATGGCGCAGTTGCTCGCCAGTGAACTGGCGAAGGTGCCGCAGATTCATTTGACACAGCCGGTTGAGGCGAATGGCGTCTTCGCTGTGATTCCGGCTAAGTATGTGCCGGCGTTACAAAAGAAATATTTTTTCTACGTCTGGGATGAAGAGATCGACGAGGTGCGATTTATGGCGTCGTTTGATACGACGGAAGAAGATGTGAGGGAGTTCGTCGAGTTCGTGAAGCGAACGGTCAAATAGTTAATCCTGTCCCATAAACCTCTCGCCGCCAGCACGATCAGCATCATCCAAAACACATACCTGATCCGAAACAACGCTCCCGCATTCACGACTACGAGCCCGAGCGCCAGCATCCCGATCGTCGCGACCAGAAACACGAGCCACACTTTCATACTTCGTCGTTCACGCCACAGGCCAAATATCGCCGCCATATAGAGCGCGTACATAACGAGGGTTTCGAGTCCGCTCAACAATCGTGGCGTGCGGCCGAAACTGCCTGCCTCGATCCACATGCTCGGAAACGGCGCAAAAAATCCAATCACAAAAGCGCGCGGCAGATATCTCATCACGTCCCCGGCCCCACTGAACTGAACGTCCTCATCGATATTTGATGCCTGCGAAGTATACGAACGGAAGCCGGCCCTGCGACCTGACATCTGTTTGATCGTTGAAGGAATCGTCGCCGTCGTGACCGGCGGTCGCACACCCGGCAGAGACGTGCTTTCAAGACGCGAAGGAACGATCACAAGCGTCACGATCATCAACAGCATGATGAGTGCGTTCGGGACCATTATTCGCCGTGCTCGAATCATCCGAATAACCAGCATCACCAGCGTGATCGCGACAGCGATGACGATCACATTCCACATGTTGCCGCGAGCAAGCCAGAACACTGTGACTAACCCTACACCCGCGATTCCGATCGGAATACCTTCGCGCCAGGCAAACTCACGACCCAGCACCAACACCAGTACAAGCATGAGCGCGAGCAGGCACGAGATTGAAAGCGGATCGCGGATCAGTTGCGTTGAATGAAACAGGAACGTGGGCCATACGGCGATGATCGCCGCTGCGAAAAGACCAGTTTGCGAATCGAAGAGTTCGCGGCCAAGTAAATAGATGCAAGCCAGAATCGCAAGGTAGTAAAACAGATTAAGCGGCTCGGAACTGAGAATGTTGTACCCGAAGAGTGGCCCAAAGATCATGAATGAGAGCGAGTGCAGACGGCTGTGTAGCGGCGCCTTCGTTTCTAACCAGGTGGTGAAACCGTGTGTCTTCCATTCGTTAACGAGATTGACCGCAACCGCGTGGTACGTTTTGCCGTCGATGGCGAAGGTGATGCCAATGCCCTCTTCGTTGAAGGAGTTTGGCATAACACGAAAGTGGCCGATGAGAAAGATCGCAGTCGTCAGTGCGACGTGAATCACGCCCGCGAGAATCAGAAATTTCCACTTCGAATTAAGGGCCATCGGCGGAGGAGTATCTCACGCCTTTGCGCCGTTACGGCAATCTGTATTAAGTTCAACGTTCTCGAAATAACTCCATGAGTAGTGTGCTCGATGAGCTAGTTGACGAAGTTGAGCCGGCGCCAAACATCGTGTCAGTAATGGCGGGCACAAAGCCTGTACTTTTACTCAGCATCGACATTGGCACGTCAGGAGTGCGTGCGGCGTTGTTTGACGAGCGTGGCAGCGAAGTGCACGGAGCGCAGGTTCGCAGCCGTCGCAGCGCGGCCGTATCAGACTTCGCCGAACTCGATCCGAATCAGCTTGTCGACGAAGTTGTGAAAACAGTCGATGAACTGCTGACTTATCACTTTCACTCCGCGGCGCAAATTGAATTCATTGCGATCTCCGCGTTCTGGCACAGTCTGATTGGGATTGACGCCGCCGGCACGCAAACCACGCCAGTACTAACCTGGGCCGACACACGCGCGTCACAATTTGTAAATGATCTGCGTCAGGAGTTTAACGAGTCTGAGATTCACGCGCGCACGGGTTGCCGTTTCCATCCGAGTTACTGGCCCGCAAAACTCCGTTGGTTGAAGAGCGAACAGACGGGTGCGTTTCGTGAGACACGTTACTGGCTCGGATTCGCTGAGTATCTTTGTTTGCGTCTTTTTGGAGAGAGTGCGACGTCGGTTTCAATGGCGTCGGCGACGGGCATTTTTAACCAGCGTGACTGCGATTGGGATTGGGACTTTGTCGAGCAGCTTGGTATCTCTGCCGACACTCTGCCCGAAATCAAAAGCCAAACAAACGCGCGGCTTACTGAAAGTTTCGCACTTCGCTGGCCCGCACTCGCGGAAGCACGACTCGTTACCATCGTCGGCGACGGCGCCGCAAACAACATCGGCGCAGGTTGTAGTACGAAAGACAGGATTGCATTGATGGTCGGCACGTCAGGCGCGATGCGAGTTGTCTTTCAAGGTGAACCTCCTGACAAGCTCGCTTCGGGTCTGTGGAGTTATAGAGCGTGTAGCCGGCGCGTGGCAGTCGGTGGAGCGTTGTCAGATGGCGGCGGACTCGTGCAGTGGATCAACGAATCACTGAATTTTAGTTCGGATGACATTGCAGCGCTCGAGCCTGACGCGCATGGATTAACCGTGCTGCCGTTCTGGTCGGGTGAACGAAGCACGGGCTGGTTAGCTGAAGCTCGCGGTGGAATCTTTGGGTTGAAACAAAGTACAAAGCCGGTCGAGATCGCACGCGCAGTGCTCGAGTCGATTGCGTATCGCTTCGCGTTGATCGCGCGCGCGCTCGATCCGATCGCGCCCAACGCGACGATCGCGGCGTCGGGTAATGCACTGCGATCTTCACCTCAGTGGTTGCAGATCATTGCGGACGTTTTAGGCCGGCCATTGCATCTCGGAGGCTCCGCGGAGGCGTCGAGTCGCGGTGCTGCCTTGCTTGCGCTCGAAGCGGTGGGCAAAATAGCAGTCATTGAAGAAGATTCATTTGCAGTTGACCAGGTGTTCGAGCCTGACCTGACGCGACACGCTCGCTATCAACAGGCACTCGCACGCCAGCAAGATCTCTATGAACGCATTTTTAAGTAGCCACAAAAAGGCACAAAAAGCACAAAATAGGAAACCTAGATGATGAGCGCGCCAGTGCAGAAAGAAAACTCCAATCCTGAACTCGATCAGTTGTGCATCAACACCATCCGCGCGTTGACCATCGACGCCGTCCAAAAAGCCGAATCAGGTCATCCTGGCCTGCCACTCGGCGCGGCGCCCATGGCTTACGTGCTTTGGACACGCTTCCTGCGTCACAATCCAAAGAATCCGAAGTGGGAAAATCGCGATCGCTTTCTGCTGTCTGCCGGTCACGGCTCGATGTTGATCTATTCGCTGCTCCATCTGACCGGCTACGACCTCTCGCTCGACGAACTGAAGAACTTTCGTCAGTGGGGTTCAAAAACGCCGGGCCATCCCGAATACGGACTCACGCCCGGAGTTGAGATTACTACCGGTCCACTCGGACAGGGCTTTGCAAACGGCGTCGGCATGGCGATGGGCGGGGCGCATCTCGGCGCTAAGTTCAACAAAGATGGTTTTCCGGTAATCGATCATCACGTCTATGCGATTGTTTCTGACGGCGATCTGATGGAAGGTGTCGCGTCGGAAGCTGCGTCACTCGCCGGTCATCTCAAACTCGGCAAGTTGATTTATCTCTACGACGACAACAAAGTCACGATCGAAGGTTTCACCAGTCTCGCGTTCAGCGAAGACGTGCCCAAACGTTTTGAAGCTTACGGCTGGCACACATTGACAGTCACCGACGGCAACAATCTCGACGAGATCGAAAACGCAATCAAAGTCGCACAGTCAGTTACCGACAAACCGAGTTTGATTTCCGTGAAGACAGTGATCGGGTTCGGCATGCCGACGCAGGGCACACGCAAAGCACACAGCGATGCGCCCGGCGAAGAAGCGGTGCGCGAAACAAAGAAACATCTCGGCTGGCCCGAAGACAAGCAGTTTTACATTCCCGAAGAAGCGCTCGCGCACTTCCGTGAAGCGGTGCCGCGCGGCGAGCAGCTCGAAGCCGAGTGGCACGAGCTCGTCGGAAAATACACGGATGCAAATCCCGAGGATGGAGAACTCTGGCGCACAACGATGAGTGGTGAGCTGCCCGCGGGTTGGGAAGATCATCTGCCGAAGTTTGAAGATCCGAAGTCGGTCGCGACGCGTGTGGCGAGTGGTGAAGTGATCAATGCGCTGGCGCCGGTGTTGCCGATGCTGATTGGCGGTTCCGCGGATCTCGGTGTTTCAAACAATACCGACATCAAGTCGAGCCACAGTTTTGAAGCCGGTGAGTACGACGGTCGCATCCTGCATTTCGGCGTGCGCGAACATGCGATGGGTTCGACGTTGACGGGCATGTCTCTGAATGGTGGTTTGATTCCGTATGGCGGAACGTTTCTGACCTTCTCTGACTACATGCGTCCGGCGATTCGTCTGGCGGCGTTGTCGGAAGTGCAGGTGATTTATGTTTTCACACACGATTCGGTCGGACTGGGCGAGGATGGACCAACGCACCAGCCAATCGAACATCTCGCGGCGTTGCGAGCGATCCCGCATCTGTTTGTGATTCGTCCGGCGGATTCGCCGGAAGTCAGCGAAGCATGGCGTATTGCGATCCTGCGGCGTTCAGCGCCGACGGCGTTGGCGCTGACACGACAAAAAGTGGCGGTCATCGATCGCAACGTTCATGCGAAAGCGGATGGTTTGCGACGCGGTGGTTACGTGCTGGCTGAAGCTGAGGCAGACGGAAACGCTGTTACGCCAAAACTGATTCTCATCGCGACGGGTTCGGAGGTTGGGTTAGTGCTCGAGGCGCGCGAAAAGTTGCAGGCTGAAGGCGTGCCGACGCGTGTGGTTTCGTTACCGTGTTGGGAATTATTTGACGAGCAAGCGGCGGAATATCGTGATGAGGTTTTGCCGGCGGCGGTGACGGCGCGACTCGCGGTCGAAGCGGGTGTGCGACAAGGTTGGGAACGTTATGTTGGAACGGCAGGCGACGTGATCTGTTTAGACAGGTTTGGGGCTTCGGCGCCCGGCGATGTGGCGTTGAAGAATTTGGGATTCAATATTGAGAATGTCCTTCAGCATGCGCGGAAGCTGGTGGGGTAGTTAGACAGGATTTCGAAGATTTGCAGGATTAAACTAGATTAAGAAGCGTAAGGCGCTGGGGAGGATTTGAAACTGTACCGGCGTTGTACCGCGAACGTTGCCGTCAGCCTCCAACGGCATTGCATCCTGTAACAGCAAGGTCTCGATGCGCACGATCGTGCCCTGGGTGATCGTTACCTTTGGATTGTTCACGTGACCGCCCGTGTGGACGCGTGAGAGTTCGGTGACGACGTTTGCGCGTGAGAGTCCTGACGCCGTAATCACATCGAGTTTGCCGTCATTGAGACTTGCGTCAGGCGACAACATCATCCCGCCACCGCAGTAAAGCGCATTTGCGACCGCGACCAGGTTCATTGGACCATCAGAAATTGTGCGGCCATCGACGGTAACGATTACGCGTCGCTCACGCCACGCCGCCAAAGCGCCCACGGCAGCAAACACAAACCGAAACTCACCGGAAAAGTTGCGCATAAACTTTCCCTGCGCCGCCACGCGACCAGCCGTCTCGCCACCAATTCCCATCGTCGACGCGTTGAGACAGATGAAGGGCTTTTCAAATCCATTGCAACGGCCATAAAGCAGATCGATTGTTTGCGGCGGCTGATTATTTTCATCACGAGCGTGCGAGATGACTTTGTCGATCCACGTCTTTAGCGGCGCATGTTTGCCGTGCAGACCACGAGCAAAGTCGTTCCCGGTTCCGGCTGGAAGGAGTCCGAGTGTCGCAGTGGGATTGATGGCAGTAGGAAGAACATCAAGATCGTCGTTGAACTCGAAAAATCCTTCGGCGACTTCGCTGAGCGTGCCGTCACCGCCTACGACGGCGATCGAATTGATACCTGAACGCAAAAACGCGCGGGTTTTGCTCGTGGCATCCCCGCGCGTTTGTGTCTCGTAGGTTTGATACTCGACGCCGGACGCGTCAAGTTCTCTTTTGATTTCCGGCCACACGCGCCGCACTCGCGCGGCAGCGTGGTTGATGATAATGAGCGTTCTAATCTGCGTAATCTGCGGACAACATCAACCTCGGGCACGGGCGCGACTGGCTGCCAGCGCAAGCTCACGAGCGCGGGGCATGGCGTCGACGGCGCGTCCGATCTGCGGATCGGCGTCGTTGAAGACCTGAGTCGCGACTCTGTAACCATAAGCTGCTGACAGTACGTTGTAACGCAACTGTCTTTCAGCAAACGTGCGCGCTTTATCGATCTGATCGGGAGTGACCTTGAAGATCGGTTTCGCAGCCGCAAATCGCTTCAGATCTTTGAACAGCGCATCCGTGACCGGAAAATCCTCTTCCGCAAGGTCGTGGTCGAATTCGATGGCACGTTGAACTTTGTACGACTCAAAGCCCGCGACTCGTCCCGCAGTCAATTCAAGCGAATACGCGAAAAGCACGTCGCGCAGGTGTCGCTCGCCGGCGCTGATCAATCCCGGTTTGACGGTCTCGTCCGGTGAAATTCCACCGCCGCCATAAACTGCACGTCCGGTATCGGTATGACTCTCCGGTCCGTTCTGCGGAGTCGTCTGATTGTTCTTGTCTGCTGCCAAACCGCCTGGGAAGTAGTAGTTGTAGAAACCACCATTCGAATAATCACGCTGAATCAAGCGACCTGACGGCGTGAAGTATTTTGCAATCGTCAGCAAGAGGGCCGAGTCGTAGTCCAACTGGAATGGAAACTGAACCAGACCTTTACCAAACGTCGTTTCCCCAACGATGAGCGCGCGATCGTGATCCTGCAACGCGCCCGCGACGATCTCGGCGGCCGATGCTGTATCACCGTTAACCAAAACTACGATGGGCACACTGTCAGGACTCTCGTTCACTGCCGCATACGATTGTGAACTATCACGGAAGCGACCCTTCTGACTGACAATCATCTGGCCGCGCTGCAGGAACGTATTCGCAACGCGCACGGCCTGAATCAGGAGGCCACCGCGATTGCCGCGCAGATCGAGCACCAGCATATTCATGCCTTTGCTGTGCAACTGCCTGAGCGCGACATCGAATTCATCAGCAGTGGTCAGATTGAACCCACCCGTCATGCCCACGTAACCGACACCCGGTCGCAGCATATAAGCCTGTGCAATTGAAGGCAGTGAAACGGCGTCGCGAATAATGCTGACGGTTTCTGACTGATGTGTGGCGGGGTGTTCGACCGTGACTTTGACGGTAGTGCCACGCGGTCCGAGCAGGAACTTGCGCACTTCCGGATAGGTTTTGCCCTTCATCGAGTTGCCGTCAACCGCGGTAATGCGATCGCCAAATCGCAGACCGGCGCGGAAGGCAGGTGATTCCGGGAACGTGGCGCGGATAAAAGTGTTGACGTCGGTTCCTTCGCGAAGATCTTCGATTGTCGCGCCGATTCCGAAGTATTCAGAGCGCTGCTCGGTGCGGAAGGACGCGTATTCAATCGGATCAAAGTAAGTCGAGTGCGGATCAAGCACACTCAGCATGCCGCTGATCGACGACTTGAAGATTGCGTTGTAGTCGAGTTTTCTACCGTCGATGTGGTTCGACTGGATTACTGAAAGCGCTTCAGCCAGGTCGCTCTTGATCGCCGGGCCTGAAGGACTGGTGCGGCTGGTTGAACCGCCGCCTGCCGCAGAGCGATCAGGGGTTGAAGCCCGCCGGGCGGACCTGTTTTGCTGGGCGATTATCAGTGCAGGGAGTGCCAGGGCAATGACGAGGAATAATGTTCCCGGGGCAAAAGACCTTTTTCTCACGCAACCCTCCTAAAAACCTATATCTCGTGGGTTCTGACTGTGTCGGCCGGGTTTCGGAAGAAACACGGAACGCCAGAATAACACGAAGCGACGGAGCTTTTGAATGTACGCAGGGCACCGGACGAAGTTTTCTGTAATTCGCCGTAGGCATGTAGATGCCGCGCAAAAGATTTTGGTCGCCTGTGGAAATGTGCCCTGTAGGACTTAGAGGTCCTTTGCATTATTATTCTCGCAAAGCTCTCGCAAGACAGTTCGACGGAGGATCTTTAATGCCCACATTGAAACGGGATAGTCTGTTGTCTTTTGCCAACTCACATCGAGACGAGTTTGAGTCGCTGCTCAAGCGTTTTGTCGAAACTCCGACAGTTTCTGTCGATCCAAATCACGCAGAAGACATCAGAAAAGGCGTCGAACTCACGGCCGAGACAATCGAAGGTTACGGCGGAAAAGTAGAGATTTACCGCGCGGAAAAGGGAAATCCCGTTATTCATGGCGTATTTGGCAACGATGCGAACCGGCCGACGGTCACGGTGTACAACCACATCGACGTCCAGCCCGCCTCAAAAGAAACCGAGCCATGGAACACCGAGCCGTTTGAGTTTACCAAGAAGGGCGACACTTATTACGGTCGCGGCACCACCGACGACAAAGGCCCGGCGCTGAGCGCGCTTTTCGGAGCACGCGCTGCTATCGAAGCGGACGTGCCGGTCAATATTCGTTTCCTCTGGGAGTTTGAAGAGGAAATCGGGTCTCCGAATTTCGAGAAAATCATCTCGAAAGTTGCACCAAGTTTGAAGACCGATTCGGTGGTTGTTTCCGACACGGTTTGGGTTTCGCGAAATCGTCCCGCCAGCTCTGCCGGATTGCGCGGATTGCTTGGTTTCATCCTGACACTCGAAACTGCGACCGTCGACACACACTCGGGTGAAACTGGCGGCGCATCGCGTAATCCCATCGCGGAGTTGATACAACTCGTCAACGACCTCTACGACGCCCGCACCGGCAAAATCAAAATCAAAGGTTTCTACGACGACGTCATTCCGCCATCGAAAAAAGAGCTGCAAGACTGGGCAAACTCCGGCTTCACGACAAAAGCGTTCAAGAAAGCGCATCACTTGAAGAAGATGCGCACCGAAGATCCGCTCGAAGTGATGAAACGGATCTGGGGCATGCCGACACTCGAAATTCACGGCATGGTAGGCGGCTACCAGGGTCCGGGTTTGAAGTCGATTGTGCCGCCGCGTGCGGAGTTGAAGGCTTCGTGCCGGTTAGTACCGGTTCAGGACCCGGCGAAACTCAAGAAACTGATTACCGCAGCAGTAAAAGAGCGAAATCCGGATGTGAAGATTCAGTTTGAGTCTTCGGCGCCGGCGTTTCGCACTGTGCTCGAAGGTGAACTGCCCCTCGCGTTGAAGCGCGCGGTAAAGTTCGCGTTCGGGAAGGAAGCGGTTTTTGTTCGGGATGGCGGGACGATCGGCGCCATGACGAGCATCGAGAAGGTTTTGAAGTGCCCGGTACTTTTCCTGGGACTGTCGCTGCCGGAGCACGGGTATCATGCGCCGAATGAGAACTTTGATTGGCAGCAAGCGTCAGGCGGGATGGTCGCGTTCGCGAAATACTTCGAAGAGATCTCAAACCTCGGAAGATAACTTAGCCACAGATTTACACGGATCGACACGGATCAGAAATCTTTCCTGTTTCTGATCCGTGTTTCTCTGTGTAAATCCGTGGCTAAATAATGCAGGAGAGGCGCTCTTCGTTGAGAGCAACAAAGCCGCCTTTCTCATAAAACCGCCGGGCTTCAGGATTTTCGAGGTGCACGGCGACGTCAATGCGCGTCACGGCTTCTCGGCGTAGTTGCTCCTTTAGCTGTTCGATCATCTCGGAGCCGATCCTTTTTCCACGCCGATCGGCTTTCACTGAAACATCGTCGAGCTTGGCGACCACCGCACCCATCGAGGTCGAGATGGCGTAACAGACCACACAGATTCCCGCCACGCCGTCTTCGTCATAAGCCATCCATACAAATCCCAGTTGGGGTTGTTCAAGGAAAATATCGAGCGCGTTGTTGAGCCCGGCGAGACCGAGATCGCCGTATGCCTGGCTGCTGGCAAGGTAGTGCTCATCCTCACTCAGAAAATCGCTCAGCATGTGAAAAGCATCGCGTACGTCGGCGGCGCCCATTTTTCGACAGGTAATCACGCACCCAATGATGCCACAACGAATCGGGAAATTGCGACAGGACGGTGCTATAATCCCGCCACCGCATTCCAGGTTAGTTTCCATTCCACTAGTCGCAGGTCAGGAGCCATGAAAAAAACTACCACTCTCTTCGCCGCAGCACTGTTTCTGCTCACTACGATTTCAGCATTTGGTCGCGAAGCGCGGCTGGTGCGCTATCCCCATTATCACAACGGGCGGATCGTCTTCACTTACCTTGGAGACATCTGGACCGCCGATGAGAATGGCCAGAACGTTCAACGTCTGACCGTCAACCGGGCGCGCGATGTTTACGGACGATTCTCGCCGGACGGGAAGTGGATTGCGTTCTCCAGTGAGAGAAACGGAAATCTTGACGTCTACCTGATGCCGTCCAGTGGTGGCAATGCCAAACAGCTCACCACGCATTCGGCGGACGACGTCGTGCTTGGCTGGTCGTCGGATTCACGCTCGATTCTGTTCAGCAGCAATCGTGGCGAAGACTTCATGCCGCAGCTTTATCTGGTGAGCACTGAAGGCGGCATGCCGTGGAAGGCCGGCACTGACATGGGTGTGCAGGCGTCGTATTCACCCGACGGACAAAAGCTCGCGTACAACCAAAAGGCGCAGGTTTACTGGCGCAAGTTTTATCGCGGCTCTTATCAAAGCGACATCATGATCATGGACGTCGCAGCGAAGAAGTTTACGCAAATCACTGACTTCGACGGCCTCGATTCGTGGCCCATGTGGGGACGCGACGGCAACATCTATTTCGTCAGCGATCGCGACGGCAACGGACTCACAAACATCTGGCGCGTTTCCGAGAACGGCGGCAAGGCAGACAAGGTTACGACGTTCAAAGCCGGCGACGTGCGTTGGCCTTCAATCAGCGCCGACGGCAAAGTGATCATGTTTGAGCACGACTTCGGCATCTGGAAACTCGACGTTGCTTCGAAACGTGCGACAGCTATTAACTTGAACATCGATGCCGAGACGCAGGAAAACCTCTCGGAGATGCAGCCGTTCAGTTCGGAAGCAGATGATTACGATCTCGCGCCGAATTCACGACGCGTTGCCGTCTCGGTTCACGGTGAAATTTTTACGGCGCCGGTTGAAGAAGGCGATCTGAAGCAACTCACGGATGGCCCGGCTCGCGATCGCAACGTCGGTTATTCACCGGACGGCAAGTGGCTCTCGTACGTTTCGGATCAGAGTGGACGCGAAGAGCTTTACGTTGTGCCTGTCGACGGCTCTGCGCCGCCGCTACAAGTTACCGACATCGATGCGTTGAAGCTTGGTTACAACTGGTCGCCCGATTCGAAAGAGATCGCGTTCGCTTCGTCTGACAACAATCTCCGCAAAGTGACGGTGGCTACAAAGCAGACGATTGTGCTCGACAGTTCGCGCTACGGCGGTTTTGGCGGCGTGGTTTGGTCGCCGGATGGAAAGTGGATTGCCTACTCGAAACAAGACGCCGCCCGCACCAGTGATGTTTATCTGATTGCTTCGTCCGGCCAGGAAAAAGAGCCGCACAAGGTCACGTTTGATTCAAACAACGACTCCAATCCGACCTTTGGACCAGACGGTCGCAAGCTCTTCTTCCAACGCATTGAAGGAACCGGCGGAAACACGCCCTCAGTTCAGCTCTACTCAGTTTGGCTGGAACATCAGGATCGCGATCCGGACGACGCCGAGGAGCGTGAAGCTGAGCCGCCGCAAGTACCCGGCGCTGAAGGTGGCGAAGGCGCGGCCGGACCACCACGACGTGGACCGCAAGCGAATCGTCCGCCACGCGAGATCAAGATCGATTGGGACGGACTGAAGCGTCGCACGCGCCAAATCACGCGCATGCCGTTTCCGGTTTTCAGCTACACGATCACGCCTGACAGCCGCACGATCGTGTTCGTCACGACCGAGCCTGCCGGGCCTGCAAGCATTCCGGTTGTCTATTCAATTCAGGAAGATGGCCGACGTTTGACGAGAATCACGGCTGGCGCACCACCGACAGACAACGCCGATGGACCAGGCGGCGGTGGCGGTTTCGGCGGTGGACTCTCCGATCTGCACATCTCGCGCGACGGACGCACGTTGTTCTTCCGTGAACGCGATGCGATTTATTCAGTGCCACTCGGTCCGGCAGCAGGAGTGGGCGCCGGAGCAACCGCAGCAGCAGGAGCGGGAACGGGACAAGGCGGCTCCGCAGGTGGTGGACGTCGGCGCATCAACTTCAACGTTCGCGTGCGTGTCGATCGTCCGGCCGAATGGGCGGAGATGTTCGACGATGGCTGGCGCACGATGAAGTATCGTTTCTACGATCCGAAGATGCATGGCATGGATTGGGATGCCGCACGTGCGAAGTATCGTCCACTCGTCGATTTCGTCGGCGACCGTCAGGAAGTGCTCAACATCATCAACGAGATGATCGGTGAGTTGAATGCTTCACACACGGGCGCTGCGCCGCCGCCGCGTGGACCAGGCGCTGGTGGGGTGACGACTTCGCATCTCGGTCTCGAACTCGAGCCGGACAAAGCTGCGGGTCGTTATCGCGTCAGCTACATTTACGAAGACGGACCAGCGGATAAAGATTGGGTGCGCGTCAAAGTCGGCGACTACCTGCTCGCGATCGACGGCAAACAGGTGAAAGCGGGCGACGAATACTGGCAGCTTTTGAACCAGCGTCTTAACCGCAAGGTCAATGTCACCTTCAACTCAAAGGCCGCTGACGATGGCGCCTGGAACACGCGTATCGAAGCGATTTCAGCGAATGCGTACAGCCAGTTGCGTTATGAGCGTTGGGTGAAAGATCGCCGGAAGAAAGTGGATGAGCTTTCAAACGGCCGCATCGGTTACCTGCACATCCAGGCGATGAATCCGCCGTCGTTGCGCCGGTTTGAAAAAGAGCTGCGCGAGTATCGCAACAAGGAAGCGATGATCATCGATCAGCGTTGGAATGGCGGCGGCAACATCGAACAGGAGTTGCTTGCGATCCTGGTCCAACGTCAGTATCAGGTGTGGCAGCCGCGTGGCACTGAAGCGACGGGCCGTCCGTTTGCGGGTTTCTTCGGTCCGAAGATTGTCCTGCAAAACTGGCGTTCAGCTTCGAATGCCGAAATGTTTCCGGCTGGTTTCCGTGCGCTCGGACTCGGAAAAGTGGTTGGTACGCCGACGATGGGTGCTGTGATCGGTACAGGCAGTTACAGCTTGATCGACGGATCGACGGTACGCACGCCGGGTGTTGGTGTGTTTCTCGCCGATCAGAAACATACAAACATGGAAAACTACGGCGTTCAACCGGATCTGCTCGTCGATAACAAACCCGAGGACGTGCTTGCCGGTCGCGATCGTCAACTCGAAGCTGCGATTGATGAGTTGATGAAGCAGTTGAATGGCGCCAAGCGCAACGTCGCTACTGAAGGCAACCAACAGAAATAAGCCACGGATTTACACGGATGACACGGATCAGAAAACAGTTCTTGTTCTGATCCGTGTCTTTCCGTGTTATCTGTGGCTAAATTTTACTTAGGCAACAAGACCGTATCGACTACGTGAATTACTCCATTTGACTGATACACATTCGCGATCGTAACTCGCGACTGTCCACCCTTCTCATCAGCTATCACGATCGAGTTTCCATCCATCCATGCGGTCAACGTTCCGCCGTTGACTGCTTTCAACCACGCTTTTCCATTGCCCGCCTTGATCTTCTTCGCGATCGCGTTTGAATCGAACCTGCCCGCGACGACGTGATACGTCAGGATGTTGGTGAGCATCCCTTTGTTCTCAGGTTTCAGCAGCGTGTCGACTGTACCCGCCGGAAGCTTTGCGAATGCGGAGTTAGTCGGGGCGAATACGGTGAACGGCCCCTTGCTCTTGAGTGTTTCGACGAGACCCGCAGCCTTCACGGCAGCGACGAGCGTCGTGTGGTCCGCTGAGTTGACGGCGTTGTCAACGATATCTTTCGACTTGAACATCGCCGCACCGCCAACCATCGGATTGTCGTCCATTGAATTCATCTGAGCCTGCGTTTGCCGGCTCAGAACAGTGATTGATGCCACGGCAAGCAGCACCATGAACAAAACTCTTTTCACGGTAACACCTTCCTTGATAGGAACTGATTTTGTAGAACTCGATCTATATACGGAGCCGCGGGTTCAGACGGATTGGTGACGGTTTTAGGGTGTGACGATGTTGTCCATCTTAACTACTTCGAAGTTTGAGCCTTTGACCTGCTTCAACTTGTTTAGATCATCGTCGTTCCAGCGTGGATCGGGAGCGCCGCTGATGAACCAGTTGGAACCGTTATCCGCGAGGATCATGCCGTATTTCTTCAACGCGCGCAGAATCACCTGCATCGCCGGTGAGTAACCGGAAATATCAACTGAGGCTTTCAGGCGCACACGCATTCCCATCGGCGGCCGATCGACACTCGTGTTGGTGCTGGCCCAGTGACGCGCGGGCAGAACGTAAGCGCGGCGCGTGATCTGCGCGGTGAACCGAATCGCGTGCCGGATCTCCTGTTGCTCAAACACTTCGTCGTAACGGACGAGGCCGGGGAAGATCGGCAAGCCTGCGGCGTCTGCTGACGTCCAGCCGGCAGGCCGCAACGCGTTTGAATTCAGATCGAAGATCGCGCCAGAGTCGCAGTTCCAACTCACACCGTTGTTCAACGGAAAGCCGCGATACATTTCGTAGAGTTTCCAGTTGTCGCGATCGATCACGAGCACGTGCCGATCACCGGTTCCGTTTGGACCACCTTCGATTGGTGCGTCCGTCGGAACGGGATACGGACCTTTGTCACTCTGCGATCCGAAGGCGGTGAAGTTAATCGCCACTGGCAACTGATTGCCGGCAACAACAATGTAAGGAATGCCGTTCGGTGCGCCGTCCCAAACTGTGCCGAAGTCAGGATGAAGACTCGTGTTGAGACCCATGCCCGCGATGAGGTTGGCGGAGTTTGGATCGACCGGACTGTTCGAGACGTCCTGGTTCCACGCATTGTCGAACGGAAAAACTTGCTTGCCATGCAGACTCGCACCCGATCCAAGCTCAGGCGTCGGTTGCGCCACCGGAACGTCATCAGGTGGACCACCACCAACATGGCCGATCCCGATGCGAACGCGATTACTCGACTGTCCGTGCACAGTTATTCCGACCAACACGTCGCCCACATCGCCGAGAATGTCGTTCAAACGCACTATTACAGACGTGACGCCAGAGAGACTCGGAACGCTGCCGACGTATTCGACGGTCAATGGATATTGAATGTGATTCGCGTCTTCTGCCGCAGCCGTTACGTTGGCGGCCGTCTCACCGGGAAGGAGTGTGAGATTACTCGCAAAGAGCATCACGCGTGTGCGGTTGTCGGCACTTAACGGAATGGAAGACGTCGCAGCGAATGGCTCAGCCGTAAGCCCGGTAGATTCCACTGCGATCCCGCGCGTTGAGTTTGTTTTGGTCAGTAAAATCGGAGCATTGGCGAGTTGTGCTGCGCCGGGACCAAACAGCACGAGGCCGCAAAAGACAAAAATAAGTGCGAAAAGTACGCGCATGATTTGAAATTGAGCAATGAGGAGGAAGCAAGAAGAACACCCACAGATTACACAGATTCCCAAGAAAATTAAAGAAAAATCTGTGTAATCTGTGGTTAGGCTTTTATTTGAGCTTGAAGTCTGCGGGGACGAACTCGATCGACTTCAAAATTCCGTCAGCCTTAATTTTCTTGTCTGTATTCGGCAGGTAACACACAACCACGAAGCTCTCGGGCTTGCGAGCGCCACAGGTGATCTCGCCGTTGACTTTCGGATCGTAGGTAGTGAGTTCGATGTCGTCGAAAGTTTCGGTTCGCAGTCGCAGCAAACCGTTCGCGGTTTGAACGACAAACACGATTCCCTTCGTTTCGCATTCGATCCTCACGAGCGTCGCTTGCAACTGCGTTTCACCCGCGCCGGGCGCTCGCAGTACTTCACGCAAGTATGACGAAGGATCCATCGGAGCTTCTTTTGTTTTCTTTGCAGTTGGGCCATAGATCATTACCGGCTCTGACTCTCCCGCCTTTTCCGCGTCACGTTTCATTTCTTCATACTTAGCGTTTGCTTCTTCGATGGACGAGATGTATTTCAATAGTTGATCAGCATGCGCTCGAACCTGATCTTCCACGTTTGATTTCGCCACCAACTCGAGCAGCTCGCGGGCCGCTTTGAAATCACGCTTGCGCGTGTAAAGCTGGCCCAGCATGTACATGTACTCGTGCTTCCCCGGGGACTCAATCAAAAGCCGCTTCATCTGGGCAATTGACTCGTCAACACCCTGACCGGTTATCAAACTCATAAAGGCGAGCAGGTTGTACGACTCGGGAAAGTCGGGTCGCAGTGCGATCGCTTTCTGCAAATGTTCCCTGATCTTCGCTACAACTTCCGGGGCAAGACCGTCGGAAGCAACTGGTCCACCTCCGGAACTCTCGCGACTGAGTGTAAAAGCGTAATAGTAATGGGCTAGATAGTTTTGCGAATTCGCGGCGACGGCTCGCTCGAGACTTGCGTGGGCTTCCTTCACCTTGCCTTCACGAAAGTAAGCCATGCCAAGCGACGCATGGGCCATCGGCAAATTCGGATCGAGTTTCAGCGCTTTTTCAAGATACGTGTAAGCCTCGGCGCGATTACTGTGAAGCAACAGATCACCGAGATAAGCTTGCGCCTCGGCTTCCGTTAGCGGCGTTGCTTCAGTGGTCGTGTCGAGCTCGAGTTTACGTTCGAAGTGTCCGTCAATGACGTTGTAACGAGTTTTCTGGACGTAATCACGGAGGTCCTTTTCCATCACTTCGAACGACGTGTCAAAAGCCTGCTGAAACGCCTGTTCCATCGGCATTTTGTTTCGCAGCAGTTCCATGAATTTCCCGAGCTGCTCGACTTTGCCCGCCTTACCGATGATCAGGTAATGCATCAACGCCCACGATTGTGCGTAAAAGATGCTCGACTTTTTCGACTCGTTATAGTGTGGCGACTTGTGATCGACCTCAAACAGCGTGCGCAGCGGCAGCATCTTGCTGTCGCGCAGCAGAAAGACGTGGCCTCCAATTGGCGTTCCGAGGCGAATCTTTTGATCGTCGGTGATGCTGAACGTGCTGTAGTACTCGGCGAGACCTTCATTGAACCACACCGGAGCACTCTCGAAGGTGTTCTCCACGAGCAGGTGTGTGTATTCGTGAAAGATAACTGTGAATGGATCCTGTTCGCCGCGTACCTCGGTCGTCAGCGTAATGTAGTTGACGTCAGAGCCGGGTTGAAAATAACCAGCGGTGTTTGCGCGCGGTTTGAACGGCGCGTACGAACTGTCGCTCTTAAAAACGATTACGGTGGTCGGAACAGGGGTGTTGAATTTCAGCTTCGGAAACAGTTTGGTAAACACTTCCCGAAACTGTTCCAGTCTCAGTCCGACTTTCCTGATGTCTTTCTCGCTCGCATTTCCGAGCAGGAAAAAGTTTTTCGTGCGCACACTGACCCACGTGTCTTTCGCATACACCGTGGTGTGCTGGGAAACTACGACGAGAAGACAGAGGCTTACCGCAAGGGGGAAAATAAAACGTTTCATAACAATTCCTAGGGACCAAAGATGGAGGACTCAGCAAGCCGGAATCCGTACTGTATCGGAACCCACTGAGCTACTGGCTGACCGGCTTTCAGCGCCGGCTTGAACTTGATTTCGCACGCCGCCAGGATGGCATTTTCCGTGAGACCAAATGGCAGCCGTCGCACTACTTTTATGCGATCGATCGTTCCATTTGGAAGAGCTAGGATCTTGAGAGCCACGATTCCCTGAACGCCTACACGTCGCGCTTCGCGCGTGTAATTGGGATCGGGCCTGGCAGTGATCTCCGCTTTGACGTCGACTTCCTTCGGCGTTAAAGCGGTGACTGTCGGCGGATCGAGGAGATGTGCGAGGGTGCCGTCGTCAGTACATTTATAGTCCTGATCTTTTTCAGCCGTGACTAAAGATCGAGGCGGTAGCGACGGTGTGGGAGAGGGCGTTGCTGCCGGTGTCGGCGTGGGCGCCGGCGCCGCCACAGGATTCTTACGTCGGCCTGATTGAGCGAAGGCAGAAGCGCCAAAGATGAGAATGAGGACTAATGCTGCTCTCACTGATCTACTTACTTGCAGATGATCTCACGCGAAGGCGCAAAGACGCGAAACAAAATTCTCAAGACCACTTCTTTCTTTGCGCGCCCTTGCGCCTTTGCGTGAGAAAAACTTTGATTGCGCCCTTCACTCTTCCGGGCCAGTACAAGTCGGTCCGTGCAGGGCGGGGATCTTCTGGCTGATGATCGGATAATTCGGAGCTTCGTCTATGTTGATCTGGGTCCAATGAGCGTAGTTCTCAGGCACATTTGTATCGGCAAAAATTGCTTCCACAGGACACTCCGGCACACACGCATCGCAATCGATGCAAGTATCGGCATTGATGTAAAGACGATCCGGCAATTCATGAAATGCTTCAACAGGACAAACCGCTGCGCAGTCGGTGTACTTGCAATCGACGCACAATTCAACAACTACGTAGGTCATTGGGGAACTAGGCTCCTTTCGATGATGGCAAAAGTTATTCAGTCGTGAGTGTAATGTCAACCGAAAAGAGCCGCAACAAAGCACTATCCACAGATTTCACAGATTGTTTTATGGAATCGGCGTAATCTGTGGATAGGTTTTCTGTTTTAAGCGCCTTCGCCGCCTTTCCGTATCAACTTACCAGGACCGTTGATCGTTTTGTTCACTGTCGGATTGCCTGAGTAAGTGACTGAAGACGGACCGGAGATTTGCACATCAAGCTGGTCCGAAACGTCGAGATCGACTTTTGCGACGCCGCGGGCGTCAACAACCGCGCGGGCCGCGTGCAGGTTCTGCGTGTCGACCTTTCCCGCGCCATTCGCGTCGATGTCAACGATTTTAGTCGTTCCCGCGACGGAGATTGCCGGTGCGCCGTTCGAATCGATCTCAAACTTGTCGTTGTTCATTCCCTTGATATCGAAGTGCCCGGCGCCATTCACCGAAAGACCCTCAAGGTTTGGAACAGATATTCTGATGCGAATGGGATCCGATACGGAGTAGTTCTGCGAAGAGTCCAGTTTGAGGATGTTGTTCCCGACTTCGGTCGTGATCAGAGGAAGCACGTTTTCGTCGCCTTCGATCTCGAGACTCAAATCTTTTTGACAGGTGACTTCGACCGTGAAAGCTCCATTGGTTGAGATCGAAGTGAAAGGCCCTACCTGACGTTTTTGCAGTTCTCGTTTGCCGTTACCTCTGATCTCGGTGCGCATGCCGTGATGACAACCCGCAACCAGAATCGGCAGTAACAGGAATAACGGGGCAAGCTTCTTCATTGGAGTTTCTCCTCGGCTACGAATCGCGTCGCAAATACTCGAGCGTGCGCGTTGTGTTTTCAGTGACGCTTGAAACTGGTTCACCAAACGGTGTTCCCTGGGGCAGTCGTAAATCGTTCGAAACAGTTTGCGGGGCCGGAAAATAGTTTTTCTTGTCTTTCTCGCCCATCAGCTTGGAAAGATTTCTGACGAGCATCGTCTCAACCATGCCGACGATCAGAAACGTGAACAACATGAAGAATCCGATCATCGGCTGGCTGAGGTTCGCTCCCCTGCGCAAGACGAGGGCGCCGGCAAACATCAGCGCCAGGCCGCCGACGCCAATCAGCGTAATCGCAGTGAGAAATGCACCGATCGCGCCGGTGTTGGTTTCTGAGCGTTCTTTCAGGCTGGTTCCGCAGCGATTGCAATAACTGAGACCCTGCGTCAACGGCGTGCCGCAATTTATGCAATACATACGCGATTCCTCCGACTATTTAGCCACGGATTGCACAGATGAATACGGATTACGGCTTTTTGTCCGAATTCGTTCACTTTACCTGAGCGGATGATACGTGAACCAGAAATAGATTGCCTGCCCGACGCCGATGAAGAAACCGATTAACGCGCCAAACAACTCGATTTTTTTGAGGTGTTGCTGCGCGACTGAAAGCACGAGCTCTTCGAGTTTTTCGAGCGGGTAGTCAGACACTTTCTTGCGCACCATTCCGCCGACGTCAAACTCGGCAATCGCCACCGGCAATCGTTCTCGTGCCGCTTCGGTGATGCGTTTGACCAGGGCGTTGCTGGCACGCTGCATCGCATTCTGCGAGACGTGATCACCCAGCCGTCCGATCGGAGCTATTAATAAGCGTTCGACCTGTGAAGTCAGTATTGCGTTAATAGTTCGCGCCGTGTCTTCGCGAGACAGCAAACCGAGCAGGCTCTTCGACAAAAACTCTTTCGCCCGCGCCGGTGAGTTTGTGTCGAGCTGTTGCATCACTGCGCCGAGTGTTTGCGGTCGCAGCCGATCGATGGCTTCAGTGACTTGCAGCGAAACCGAATTTGACAACGCTTCACTGCGAAGCATCTCGATCAGTCGATTGCTGACCTGTCTCTTCAAGTCTTCAAACCTGATCGTGTCAAACTGCCCGATGAGCTCGTTCAAGGGTCGAGCCATTACTTTGTCGATCGTGGCATTCAGAAATTCTTCTGCTTCCTGTTCGAAAGCCGGGCCACGCAGGTATTCCTCGACGCGTTTCGGCAACGTCTTGTTCACCAGTTCGTCCACTTCGCGATGAATGCGTTCACGCGAGATGAAGATCTTCTTGATGAGCGAGAGTTGTTCGTAATACTGGTCTACTTCGAGTTTTATCAAGCCGCCAATTCGTTTGCTGGTGCTCTGGCTGGTGGCAATGTCAGCCAGTTGATGAACAATCGGCGGCACTTGTTCGTCGATACGATCTTTGATGAAGGCGATTGTGTCCGCAGTGAATGTGTCCGCGAGCGTTGCATTGCTGCCGGCGAGTTCGTCCAGACGGCTGGAGATAAACTCATGCACCTTCGCTTCAAAGTCTGCGGCGGTCATGAGTCGTTGTAACTGTTCTTCAATGAATCGCAGCCCGCGATCGAGTGATTTGTCACTGACCATGTCGTCGAAACGACGTTCGAGCAGTTCGTCTACCTGCTTGTCGACGAAGTTTTCGATCTTGTTGGCAGTCTCTTCACTCTTCAACATATCCGCGATGTACTCAGCGAGCCGGTATTGCAGTGCCGAGATCGTATCAAGAATCGGTGCGCGCGCCTGCGACGGTAGGGCGTCGATGAATGATGGATACACGCGCCCGAGCAGTTCGCCGGTGTAACTGCCGACAAAGTCTTCTACTTTGCGTTGAAAGAAACTGGTTTCGAAGAGTGCGTCGAAAACTGTTTGTTGCGAGACGAGCTCGTTGCCGACGGCGTTGCCGATGGATTGGGCCAGTTTTTCCCGATGCCGGGGAATCATTCCCTGCGGCCAGACCGTGAGGCCCAGTAACTTTACCGATTTGTACGGGTGGAAAAGCATCCAGATGGCGAGCCAAGCGGCGCCGTAACCGTGAATCGTGGCGACTACAACGATGCCTATTGCGATTAAGAGCTTCATAGAAGGTTAGACAGGATTACAGGATTTTACAGGATTAACAAGATGCATCCTGTAAATCATGAAAATCTTGTAAATCTTTATCTATTGTTCTACGGGATACCCGGCGTTTACCCACGCTCCCGTGCCGCCGGATACGTTGAGGAGGTTTGAAAAGCCCAGTTTTTGCAACAAACTCGCCGCCGCGCTCGATCGATAACCGCCGGCGCAAATAACTGCGGTGGGCTTATTTTTCTGAAGTGATAACGGTCCAAGACTCTTGTCGAGACTACCCAGCGGAGCATTCTGCGCGTGCGGCACGTGACCGTTTACATACTCACCGGGCCGTCGCACGTCGACGATTTGCAATTCGCCATTCGCCATCTGCTCTTTTAGTTCCGCTACGCTCAACTGTGGAATTGCTTCGACCGGCAAACCTGCGTCACGCCAGGCGTGGACTCCACCGTCGAGATAGCCTTTTACATTCTCGATTCCCACGCGCGCCAGTCGTAAAACGGACTCGTCAATTTGCGCTTCAGTTTCGGCGATGATCACAATTGCGGCATTCAGCGGGATCAGGCTGCCGGCCCACATCGCAAACTGTCCGCCAAGGCCGATGTTTACTGAGCCAGGCACGTGCGCCACGCCGAATTCTGCAGCGGAACGAACGTCCAGCAACACATCGCCTTGTTCCTGGTGTTGAAGAACTTCTGGCGGCGTCAACGCCTGAGGTGTTTGTAACTCGGAAAGCCCGCGCGCGCCTGAACGATTGATCTCGGCGTCTCTGGGAAAGTAGACCGGAGCTTCCGGGAGATCCGCCGTCATCATCGTTACAAACTCTTCCTTGCTCATCGGCTTCAAGGCGTAATTGAAGTTACGCTGCTCGCCGATTGTCGACGTCGTTTCCTTCGACATGTTGCGGCCGCACATCGAACCCGCGCCATGAGCCGGATAAACTTCAACTTCGTCAGGCAGCTTCAGCAGTTTTCCGTGAAGGCTGTCGAACATCATCTCGGCCATCATTTGCGGCGTGTAACCTTTTCCACCCGCGAGATCAGGACGGCCCACATCGCCGATGAAGAGCGTGTCGCCGGTCAAGAGTTTCTGAGGCTGGTCGGGAGCTTCGTTGTCGGTGACGAGGATGCAGATTCCTTCGGGCGTGTGACCCGGCGTCTCGATGAATCGCAAGGTAGCGTTGCCCAGCTTCAGTTCTTCACCATCGGATACGGCGCGATGATCGAATTCAACATCCGCCTTTTGACCGAAGATAATCTGCGCGCCGGTGCGCTCGGCGATCTCGTGGTGTCCGCTGACAAAATCAGCGTGCAGATGCGTTTCGATCACATACTTAATCTTTAAATTGTTTGACTCTGCCTCTTCGAGATACTCATCCACATCACGCTGCGGATCGACAACTGCAGCTTCGCCATCAGAACCGATCAGGTACGAAGCATGAGCCAAACACGCTAAATAAAATTGCTTAAAAAACATAATTCCGATCCGCGTTTATTCGCGTTCATCCGCGGCCAATTTATAAAACTCTCGCGCCGGTTTCAATGGGCGGAGCATCCAGTATGGCCGGCGCGTGCCGTCCGGTGAAAACTTATCTGCCGGACGCGTCATGGCGAGCCATTTCTTATAAACGTCGCGGGATTTCTTAGTGTCGACAAAAATATCGCCGGGCCGATCGTCCGGCTCAGCCGCACGCACACGCACGGCTTGGTGCCAGCAGTGCATTCCCGATATCGGATCCGGATGCACGGGGAAGGTCATGTTCTGGTGAACTCCGGCGTCTTTCCACCAGATGCGCAGCGTGTCCGGATCTTGAGACTCGTAAGGCGCGATACCTTTCTCGCGCTTTATTGACCACTCGCTACCCTTCTGGTCCAACTTCACGGTGGCCATCATCTGTCGCTGACCTTCATCGGTCAGTTTCCAACGGCCCATGTGATGACTACACGCAACGATGCCCGGTTTGATTCCTTCCGTGACCCACGCCGCCACAACGTAGTAACCAATCTCGGTTTCGACGCGAACGAGATCGCCGGTGCGAACCTTGAGCTTTTCGGCGTGCGAAGGATGGATCCAGAGCGGATTGGTGTGTGCGATCTCGTCGAGCCATTTGGCATTCGCGCTGCGTGTGTGAATCTGAACCGCGAGACGGAAAGTCGAGATCAGGATTGTTTGACCTTCTTCGAGATTGTCTTTGTGAACGTGACTCTTGAAGTACGTCGGAAGCGCGAGCTCGGGCCAGCCCCAGTTGCTCAAGGTTGATGAGTAAAACTCGAGCCGCCCGCTCGGTGTTGGGAAACCGCGTTTCACGCTGTCGCCGACGTTGATGCCCGCCAGACGGCGTCCCTCTTCGTCGCCGTCGGGAATCGGAAGCGGAACGATGTTTGGACCGGCAGGTTTTGCCGCGCGCGTGAAGACTCTGCCGAAACGATCCTCATTCACATCTTCCAACTCAACGAAGGGAACTGTTTCTTCGTAAACACGACCAATCTTCTCTTTGACTTCAAACGCGCCGTAGCGACGCATGAATTCGAGTGGCGTCAAATTTTCCGCCGCGGCGCGTTCCGGCAGACCCGGAACCGAGTTTTCGAAGATCCATTCGTAGTACTCATCGACGCTGAGTCGCGTGCCGGGATTCTTTTTTGACTCGGCGTACTGGCGAATGCCGAGACTGCCGTCCGGATCGATACGCCAGGTCAACTCGAGCCAGAACTCGTTCTCTTCCCAAACCTCGCCGGGGTTAACTTCGCGTGTGTCGTCAATCGTTTCGCCGTTGCGCTGTCGAGCCGCCTTCATTACGGGCTGGCGAAAGCCGAGCCATTGCGAATCGTGTGTTTCGTATGAATGAAGATCGTGTCGTTCCGATCCGACGCCCATCGGCAAAACGTAATCAGCGTAGTAAGCCGTTTCATTCCATGTTGGTGTGAGTGCGATGTAACAGCCGACGAGATCCGGATCGGTCAACATCTCGATCCACGAGAAACCATCCGGGTTGGTCCATACCGGGTTGTAGACGCGTGTAAAATAGACATCGAGTTTGGCGCGGCCGTCTTTCAACAAGTGTGGCAGCAAAAACGACATCTCATTCATCGACAGCGGATACTCGCGCGGCCAGGTGGTCTCGTTCCACATCTTCGGGTGTGGTGGTGTGTAAATTGGCCGCGGCACAAACTTATTCCACGCGTTCGGGTAAACGCCGCCTTCAGTCGCGATAGCGCCGAGCAACGCATTCAACATAAAAAGACTGCGCGCGACTGCCCAACCACCGCTCACACCCGACGCCACACTGCGCCAGTTGTGTGTCGAGAACCGCGTCCCCGCCGTAGCGACTACCTTCGCAATCTCTTCAATAGTTTTTGCGTCAACACCCGACTCACTCGCCGCAAACTCAAACGAATACTGTTCATAAATCTCTTTTAATCGCTTTTCAAAATCTGTGAAATCTGCGGTTGATCCTTCAGCTTCGAGAAACTCCCGCCAGTTCCACCAACGCTCAACAAACTCGCGATTGTAGAGATCGTTCTGAATCAGGTAGTTCGCAATTGCGAGCAGGATCGCGGCTTCAGATCCTGGATACGGCGACACCCAGTAGTCGGCGTGAGTGGCAGTGTTTGAGAGACGCGTGTCAAACACAATCAGCTTCGCGCCGTTTGCTTTGCCGTCGATCACGCGTTGTGCGTGTGGATTGAAGTAGTGGCCCGACTCGAGATGTGCGCTGATCAGCAAAATGACTTTTGCGTTTGCATGATCGGGACTGGGTCGATCGAGACCCATCCACAGTTGATAACCTTCGCGGCTGCCGGAAGAGCAGATGTTGGTGTGTGAGTTGTGACCGTCAATCCCCCACGCGGCGAGAATGCGTTCGGTGAAACCATCTTCACCGGGACGGCCCACGTGATACATCACTTCCTGCCGGCGGTTCTCGACGATAGCTTTGCGAATGCGATTGGCGATGTTGTTGAGCGCCTCGTCCCAGTTGGTGCGTTCCCACTTTCCTTCACCGCGTTTGCCGGTGCGTTTGAGTGGATAAAGAATGCGATCGGGATCCGTTACCTGGTTGAGTGTTGCCGGACCTTTGGCGCAGTTGCGGCCACGCGATCCGGGATGTTCGGGATTGCCTTCGAACTTTTGAACTTCGCCAGTGACTTTGTCGATGTAGGCGAGCAGCCCACACGCCGATTCACAGTTGAAGCACGTCGTGGGAATGATCGAGTAGTGGCGTTCTTTGCGCCGCGGCCACGCACGCGAGTCGAGTTCGGTCCAATCATCCCAGCGTTCCTTCGGCGGAAACGCCGCCAGATGGCTGCGACTCGGACCAGGGTAGAAAGTTTCTTTGGGGTCTTGATTTCTGCTCAAGTGCGGTACATCCAGTAATGCGACTCGCGATGAAGATGCATCACGGCCACCACTCGGATCTCGGTTGGCTTTAACTCATACACAATTCCGTAGGGGAAATTGCTTAATCTACAGCGACGATGAATTCTCGTTAGGGCTGACAACTCCTCGGGAACTGCGAAATGCGTGAAATGGTCATTTCAACTTCTTCACGAAATCGATTTCCCAATTCCTCGTTGATATCGTTGTAATAAGTTCCAGTTTCTATGAGTTCCTTTTCAGCGTGAGGATGAAAAGTGTGTTTCATTTATTTTCGTTTCATTCGTGAGCGCAACCTTGCCATCACCTCTTCTCCGGGAATTGGTGTGACGGTTCCGTCGTCCATCTCCTTACTACGTCGTTCAATTTCTTCGAGCCAAAGCGGATCGATTTCCGTATATTCGGAATTGAGACTCGCCATCAGATGTTCTGCCAACATTTCTCTGGCGTCCGGTGGAAGAGCCAAAGCGGCATTTTCAATTTCTTCGTAAGTACTCATGGTTGCTCATGAGTTTACCATGCGTTGCGATAATCGGTCATATCAAGCAAGTGGCACGCTTTGTCCCGCCTGGACATACGCGTTCTCGAAAAGCATCAGGCCGATCAGGGCCAATGGTGCGCCGGCGACGCCGATCGAAATGCTGACGATATTCATGACTGCGAGAAGCGGTAGCAGACCGCCGAGTAGCGATAACGCTGTTCCAAACCAGAAATCGTTTTTGTATCGACCTTTCACCATTTCCCAGATCGCGAGACGTGCGTGGGCCGTGGGGTGCGTCAACGAGACTTCGCCCCAGATCATCAGCAGATGAATCGCGCTGGTGATGATCAGTATCCACAGGAGCACCGTTGTTTCCGGTCGCGCGAAGCCCAGGAATCGTTCGACCGCCGACGTGTTCTCAGCAATGATCATCACCGGC
Organism: Pyrinomonadaceae bacterium; assembly: GCA_035694465.1. Taxonomy (GTDB): domain Bacteria; phylum Acidobacteriota; class Blastocatellia; order Pyrinomonadales; family Pyrinomonadaceae; genus PSRF01. The sequence goes on from DASSFI010000099.1 coordinate 31,691, forward strand.
AAAAGGATCGCCGAACCTAACAGCGCCGACTGAAAGAACAGGTGCGGCGGCAATAGCGGGTTTTGCCACATATCGCGCGCTTTTGCCTGTGCGAAAAGATATGCAGTGTAAATCGCTGTCATGATGGCGAGCGGAATTCCCGCAATCATCAAAGTTCGCTGCACTGAAACAGATCCAGCCCAACTCGCGAAGAAGTGCAGCGCCAGCACAAGCGTGTAACCGGCGATAATAAATGCGCCCTTCACTAACCAACTACGCCACTGCGGTCGAGTGAAAATCAGATGAAAACGTTCCGGGTGCTCGAGATCCCAGATCAGCAAGCCGCCGGTAAGCGCCAGAAAACCGCCCGAGATGATCGGCGTGGCCCATAACCAGATCGGATTAGAAACATCCAGCACGCCGAGTAAAACGAGCAAACAAGCAACGAGATAAACTCCCGTCGCAATTCCTTTGGTCCACGTATAAAGACTGACGCGCCAGTCCCACGGAATCGAGTGCGCAACGTCGTACGACAGCAACGCCGCCGCCGATGAGTTGCTGAAATTTGGATTGCCAGAAACAACGAACGCTGAGCCTTCCTGTTGCTCGCTCCACATAAACAGCCCGCCTTCAGGACGACGAGCGGCGAGTGGATCGAGTGTCGCTTGGTGCGCGCCTTTGTAGAAGAGTTTTGGCAGCGTCTCTTTTTCCGGACGGCGCACGGCAACAGTGTCACGATTAATGATTTGCGCCACGTAAGAATCCTGGTCGTTCATATCACCGACAAGGATCGCCTGCGTCGGGCAAACCACGACGCATGCCGGCTCGAGCTGCATGTCGATGCGGTGCGCGCAGAAGTTACATTTCTCAGCCGAGTGATCTTCAGGATTGATGAAGATCGCATCGTACGGGCAGGCAGCCATGCACGCTTTACAACCGATGCAGATCGATTTGTCGAAATCGACAATGCCGTCCGCGCGTTTGAACATGGCCGCGGTGGGACAAGCCGTCACGCACGGCGCATGAGCGCACTGGTTGCAGCGTGTTACCTGGTGAGCGCGTCGTGCTTGTGGAAAGACGCCGATGTCGACGTGCTTGACGTAGGTTCGGGTGACGGAAAGCGGAACGAGATTTTCCGACTTGCACGCGGTTGTGCACGCATGACAACCGATACAGCGTGTGTGGTCAATAACCTTGGCCCACTGAATCGGGTCCGACTGTTCCATCATAGGCGCTCCGGTTGGAAAGCGAGACTATACCACATTGACAAATCCGGCACGCCGTAACACATTAGAGGCCCTTTCGGAGGTTCTCATGCGTCTCAAATTTTTGTTTTTTGCAATGATTCTGGTCACCGCTGCGCTGCTGATTGCGTGTAATGCAACTGACCAGGTTGCCAACACTAATACAAAACCCGTCACTCAAGGTCCGGATACGGTCTATGCCGATGGTGCTCGTCGCGTGACTATCGATGAGATGGAAGCGATGGTGAAAGAGGGCAAGGCCATAATCGTGGACGTTCGCAATCAGGCGGCGTACGACGCGGGCCATATTCCCGGAGCGCGCCTGATTCCTGCCGGTGAGGTCGTGGCCCACCTGAAGGAGCTTCCGCGCGACAAGACGGTCATCACGTACTGTTCTTGACAGGCGGAACATACGTCCGCCGGTGCGGTGGTCGCTCTCAAAGCAAACGGTTTCGATAATGCAGCCGCTCTCTTGGGCGGGTTCAATCTCTGGCAGCAGCAACAAAAACCAGTCGAGAAGAAGCAGTGAACGCGGATGAACGCGGATAAACGCAGATCAGAACTAGGTTTGCGGGACAGCTTGCGTTACAAGAGCCGGTAACGGCGTCAGCACGCGGGTGGCGGGGACGCAGAGGACCGGACACGGCGCGTTTCTGATCACCCGCTCAACTTCCGAGCCCAGCACGTGGCTACTTCCAAACAACGATCCGTGAACCGCGGTTCCGAGCACGATCAGATCTGCGTTGAGTGTATCCGCGAGTTTGACGATCTCCTGGTACGGACGGCCTTCGGCAATGTGAGTTGCGTCAGTGCGTGACAGTTGCGCCAGACGTTCCTGCACATAGCTGCGGAGTCTTGTTAGCGCCGCCAAACCTCCCTCCGGAAAGATCACTGAGATCTGTTCGAAATAATCCCCGATCACATAGACAGCATGTAGCTCGGCGCCCAGGTGGTTCGCAATCTGCGTCGCCAATTGTGTTGCCGCCGCGGAAGAAGGCCGGAAGTTTGTCGCCAGCAACACACGTTTGAGTTGAATGTGAGTTTGACCGTCTACTTGTTCGACGAAATCGCGCTGCGGTGGTCGAACACAAAGAACGGCACACGGCGCCTCGGCCACAATATCTTCCGCAATTGAACCACCGAATGCCCGCGACAACCGGTTGCGATCGCGCATCACGACCGTAATCAGATCGACGTTGTGATCGGCTGCGCCCTTTGCGATCTCGCCGGCCGGATCTCCTTCAACAAGTATTCTCTCCGTATCGACGCCTTTCAGAACCGGATCTGAAAGCCAGTCTTCTCCCGGCGACCGCACGCCTGACTTCGCATCCTGCACAGTGAAGAACACCACGCGCCCGCCACTATGCCGGGCGAACGCCGCCGCATATTTCAATGCCGCCTGCGCGTTTGTTGAAAAGTCAGTGGGTAGAAGGATGTTCCTGAAGGGAAACATACCGAAAATATGAAGCCACAGATGAACACAGATAAAATCCGGATTTCTATCCGTGTTATCCGTGGCTAAATTAATCGTCTAAGTCATTTACAAGAGATCGGCTTCCATGCCAAACTCCGCAAGCTTTCCTACAGCAGCAAGTTAAAGTAATCGAAATCCAATCCCGGAGGCGACACCTTGCTTCGAGGAATTTTTCGCACCAAGAATCTTGACGAAATTCTGGCCAGCGTTGGCGGTCCACAATTTGGACTCAAACGTACTCTTACCGCATTCAGTGTAACGCTCATCGGGATTGGAGCCATCATCGGCGCCGGAATCTTTGCGACTATCGGTACCGCCTCTTCCGGAACTGCCGAACGCGCGGGCGCCGGCCCGTCGCTGATGCTTTCCTTCGTTATCACGGCGATTGTCTGCGGTTTTACCGCGCTCTGTTACGCCGAACTCGCCTCGATGGTTCCGATTTCAGGGTCGGCTTACACCTACTCTTACGCCACCCTCGGCGAACTCGTCGCGTGGATCATCGGTTGGGACTTGATCATCGAGTACGCGATCGGCAACGTCGCCGTCGCGATTAGCTGGGCTGAGTTTTTCAATCGACTGCTGCGAAATCTCGGCATTCACGTGCCTGACTGGCTGACGTCGAACTATCGCACTGCCACTGAGGAAACAATGGCAGCCGCGCCACACATCTTCGGCGTGCCGATCGTCTTCAACATCATGGCCTTCGGGATCGTGGCGTTGATAACGATGGTGCTCGTTTGGGGTATCAAAGAGTCGTCAAACTTCAACGCGGTCATGGTGCTGATCAAGATCCTCGTGCTGTTGTTCTTCATCGGGCTCGCGCTTTACTACGTTTCACCGGCGACGATGATGGACCACTGGAAACCGTTCCAGCCACAGGGGTGGTTTGGCACGTTTACCGGCGCAGCCGTGGTGTTCTTCGCCTACATCGGGTTTGACGCCGTCAGTACTGTCGCTGAGGAAACAAAAAACCCGGCTAAAGATCTGCCGGTTGGAATTATTGCTTCGCTGATCATCTGCACGATTTTGTACGTGCTGGTCGCGGGCGTTTTTACGGGCATGGTGCCGTGGGAAACTGTGCGCGGCTGGACTGCGGCCCAACGCGGCGAGTCGTTGACGATGGCCCTCGAAACCGTGGCGCCGCAGGCGTTGTGGCAAAACACTGTCATCGCTTTCGGATCTGTAGTCGCGCACACCGCGGTGTTGCTGGTGTTTCAGCTCGGACAACCACGCATCTTTTTCTCGATGGCGCGTGATGGTTTGCTGCCGTCAGTTTTTGCGAGCGTCCATCCGAGATTCAAAACCCCACACGTCACCACGATTCTGACCGGCGTTGCCGTTGGCGGAATCGCCGCATTTGCGACTGTGGACGAGATGGTGAGTTTGACCAACATCGGCACTCTCTTCGCATTCGTGCTCGTCTGCGTGGGCGTGATGGTGCTGCGTCACAAAGATCCCGGGCGACACCGTCCGTTCAAGGTTCCGTTAGGGCCGTACCTCTTACCGGGGCTAGGCGCGCTCTCGTGTGCGGCACTGATCTACTTCCTGCCGGAAGGTTCTTACTGGCGCTTTGTCGGTTGGCTGGCGTTGGGGCTGTCAGTCTATTTTTCTTACGGCTACACGCGCAGCGCTGTTGGTCAGAAGATGGGACGTCCTGCGCGCACGCCGATTGGACTAAAGTTTGCAGCGCTCTGTTTCCTTCTGGTAGCGGTTGGACTCTTCGTGATTCCGCACGACGTTGCTCCACGCGAACTGTTCTCAGAAGCGTTTGACGCGAGCGCCGAGAAGCATAGTCAGACGTTGTATGGTCTACTGATTATCATTGGCGGCCTGGTCGGCGCGGCTCTCGGCATCGCGTTGGGATCAAAGACAGCATCGGCACAATCTGTAGATAAGTAATGAATGCATTACCCATCATTATCGGGGCCCTTTGCGTAATCGCGATCTCGTATCGCTATTACTCGGCTTTCATCGCCGCAAAAGTACTCGCGCTTGACGATTCACGCCCGGTGCCGTCGCAGACGATGTACGACGGCCACAATTACTACCCAACCAACAAGTGGGTTTTGTTTGGACACCACTTCGCGGCGATTTCCGGCGCGGGACCATTAATCGGACCCGTACTCGCGGCGCAATTTGGTTTTCTGCCAGGATTATTGTGGCTCGTCATCGGCGTCTGTCTCGGCGGCGCGGTGCACGATTTTATGATCATGGCCGGCAGTGTGCGTCGCAAGGGCAAGTCACTGGCGGAAATGGCGCGCACCGAGATCAGTCCTTTGTCGGGACTCGTGGCCGGTATTGCGATTCTCTTCATCGTCGTGATTGCGCTCGCAGGTCTCGGTCTGGTGGTGGTGAATGCGCTTGCCGAATCGCCGTGGGGAACGTTTACGGTTGGCTTCACGATTCCACTCGCACTCTTGATGGGCTTGTACATGTATCGCTTCCGCAAGGGCAAGATTGCCGAAGCGAGCATTATCGGAATCGTCGGTTTGCTGTTCGCCGTCTATCTCGGCGGGCGTATTGCCGATTCTTCGTTTGCCCACACGTTCACACTCTCGCGCAACAGTCTGATCGTGATCATGGCGGGCTACGGCTTTATTGCGTCGGTGCTGCCGGTGTGGATGCTACTTTGCCCGCGCGATTACCTGTCGTCGTATTTGAAGATCGGCACGATCGCGTTTCTGATTATCGGCGTGATTCTGGTCCACCCAAATCTGAACATGCCCGCGTTCACGCCGTTCACGGCCGGTGGCGGGCCGGTGATTCCGGGCAAGCTCTATCCGTTTGTCTTCATCACTATTGCGTGCGGCGCGATTTCGGGTTTCCACGCGCTGATCTCTTCAGGCACCACGCCGAAGATGATCGCGAAAGAGACTGACACGCGCATGATTGGCTACGGCAGCATGTTGATGGAAGGCATCGTCGGAATCGTGGCGCTGATCGCCGCCACGTCTCTTTTTCCCGGCGACTATTTCGCCATCAACACCGCTCAGAAAACGGATGCGCAAAAGGCCGCGTATTCGCAGATGGTCGACTCGCATACTGCCGAAGGTTTCAATCTGCAACCACAGGAGATCGATCGACTCGAACAGGAATCAGGCGAGAAAAATCTGCGTGGACGAACTGGCGGCGCAGTCACGCTCGCACTCGGCATCGCGAAGATTTTCGACGGCATTCCCGGTCTCAGTGGTTTCATGAAGTACTGGTACCACTTCGCCATCATGTTCGAAGCGCTCTTCATCCTCACGACGATCGATACGGGCACGCGTGTCGCGCGATTTCTGGTAGGGGAATTTGGCGGGCGTTTCTATAAAAAACTCGAAGAGCCAAATTGGCTGCCGGGTTCGGTGGTGACTTCGGCCCTCGTGGTGGCAGCGTGGGCGGCGTTCATTTGGTCAGGATCGATCTCCACGATCTGGCCGATGTTCGGCATTGCCAATCAATTACTGGCGGCGGTGGCTTTGTGCGTGGCGACGACAATTGTGATCAACTCAGGCAAAGCACGTTATGCCTGGGTCACAATCCTGCCGCTGGCATTTGTTAGTACCACGACCCTGGTCGCCGGATTTAAGTCAATAACTGATATTTTCTGGCCTTTGGCGCAAAAGCCCGAGACTTCGATTCAGGGCCTCATCAACACCAGCCTGACGGTGATCATCATGGTTGCCGCCGTAATCATCATGATCGACTCGATTCGGCGCTGGCTGCGGACGCGAAATCACCCACAAATCACGAATATTTCAGAGCCTCTCTTTGAAAAATCTGTGTAATCTGTGGATAATACGCGTTTTCGTAATCGTAACTCGCCATTATCTAGATAAATCGAAAGGAATTTGCCCAAGTGGAACTATCGCTGACACTGCGGCGGGTAGCAATTATTATTGCGGCTACCGTAACGACTTTAGCCTTTGCTTTACCAACCTTCGCGCAATCGCACGGAGGTGGTGAAGCAAGCCTCGAACTCCCAGACCTCTCCTCGGTTACGTTCCTGAATGGTATCTCAGGTCATAACCTGTTGCTGGGTGGCATTCTCATCTGCCTGCTCGGACTCGGTTTCGGTCTGGCCATCTACATGAACCTGCAGAAAATGCCGGTGCATCGCGCCATGCGCGAGATCTCCGAGCTGATCTATGCGACGTGTAAGACGTACCTGACAACCCAGGGCAAGTTCATTCTCATTCTCGAGGCGTTCATCGCCGTCGTGATCGTGCTTTACTTCGGCGTGCTGTCGGGCATGGAGCCGTTCCGCGTCGTCATCATTCTGGCGTTCAGCTTGATCGGTATCGCGGGCAGCTATGGCGTCGCGTGGTTCGGCATCCGCATTAATACCTTCGCCAACTCGCGCACCGCTTTCGCCAGTCTCGAGGGCAAACCCTTTCCGCTTTACGCGATTCCGTTAAAAGCCGGCATGAGCATTGGCATGATGCTGATCAGCGTGGAATTGCTGATCATGCTATGTATCTTGTTGTTTATTCCGGGCAGTTATGCCGGACCGTGCTTCATCGGTTTTGCAATCGGTGAATCACTCGGCGCCGCGGCGTTGCGTATCGCCGGAGGCATCTTCACAAAGATCGCCGACATCGGTTCCGACCTGATGAAGATCGTCTTCAAGATTAAGGAAGACGACGCACGCAATCCGGGTGTGATTGCAGACTGCACCGGCGACAACGCGGGCGACTCAGTGGGACCAAGCGCGGACGGTTTTGAAACTTACGGCGTCACGGGCGTGGCGCTGATCACCTTCATTCTGGTTGGCGTTTCCAATCCGCGCGTGCAGGTGCAATTGCTCGTTTGGATCTTCGTCATGCGCGTCATGATGATCATCGCGAGCGGACTCTCGTATTTCATCAACGATGCGATTGCCAAAGCGCGTTACAAAAATGCTGACTCGATGAATTTCGAAAAACCGTTGACGTCGCTCGTTTGGATCACGTCGATTGTTTCAGTCGTGATCACGTTCATTGTTTCATACCTAACGATTCCGACGTTGAGTGGGAATCCGACGCTCTGGTGGAAACTCGCGGTCATCATTTCCTGCGGCACGATTGCGGGCGCGCTGATACCGGAGCTCGTGAAGGTGTTTACCTCCACCGAGTCGCGTCACGTCGCCGAGGTGGTTACATCTTCAAGAGAAGGCGGGCCTTCGTTGAATATTCTTTCCGGCCTCGTGGCGGGCAATTTCTCCGCTTATTGGCTCGGCATCAGCATCGTCGGCCTGATGGCCATCGCATACTTTTTCACGAACCTCGGCGCTGACGCGGGATTTGGTTTAGGAGCGTTGATGGTCGATCCGGTGGTGGCGCCGGTGTTCGGTTTCGGACTTGTGGCCTTCGGATTTCTGGGTATGGGACCGGTGACTATCGCCGTCGACTCGTATGGCCCGGTAACTGACAACGCGCAATCTGTTTACGAACTGTCGTTGATCGAGCAGGTGCCGAACGTCGAAGCAGAGGTCAAGAAAGAATTCAATGTCGACGTCAACTTCGCGCGCGCCAAGCATCTCCTTGAGGAGAACGACGGCGCGGGTAACACCTTCAAAGCCACGGCTAAACCGGTGCTGATCGGAACCGCAGTGGTAGGAGCGACGACGATGATCTTCTCGATCATCATGACGCTCACGGATGGTTTGCGTACTGACACCGCAGGCTTGTCTTTGCTTCACGCTCCGTTCGTGCTCGGATTGATCACCGGCGGCGCGGTGATCTACTGGTTCACGGGGGCCTCGATACAGGCCGTGACCACTGGTGCGTATCGCGCAGTGGAGTTCATCAAGGCCAACATCAGGCTCGAAGGCGTTGAGAAAGCTTCGGTTGAAGATAGTAAGAAAGTCGTCCAGATCTGTACGCAGTACGCGCAGAAGGGAATGTTCAATATCTTCCTGACGGTCTTCTTCTCGACCCTTGCGTTTGCGTTTGTCGAGCCATTCTTCTTCATCGGCTACTTGATTTCGATCGCGGTGTTTGGTTTGTACCAGGCGATCTTTATGGCGAATGCCGGCGGCGCGTGGGACAATGCGAAGAAAGTCGTTGAAGTCGATCTAAAGATGAAGGGAACGCCGCTTCACGATGCGACCGTCGTAGGCGACACGGTTGGAGATCCTTTCAAAGACACTTCGTCAGTAGCGCTGAATCCGGTGATCAAGTTCACGACGCTCTTCGGATTGCTTGCAGTCGAGCTTGCGGTCAGCTTGACGGCGCGCAACAACGGCAATGCGACGTTGACGCGTGTACTGGCGCTCGTGTTTTTCCTCGTCTCGGTGTTTTTCGTCTGGCGCTCTTTCCACAAAATGCGTATTGGCACCACGGCGATCGAACCGCGTGCAACTGAAACCGAAGCAGTCAAAACTGCCGCGGGGGATTAATCACAAGGTAAACTAAGCTATGAGCTCATACGTTAAAGCTGACACATTGATGGGAGCGGCGCTCGCGCCGCTCGATTCAGTCCGCTCCGTCGGTTTGGTGATCGTGTTTAGTTTGTTCATCGCGGCGGCGGCTCAATTTTCAATTCACATCGGACCGATACCGATCACCGGACAGAGCTTTGCGGTTTTGTTGACGGGCGCGTTGCTCGGTTCGCGCTTGGGCGCGATGGCGGTGATTGCTTATCTGATTGAAGGCGCCGTCGGTTTGCCGTTCTTTGCGCCGGGTGGAGCGCCGGGTATTTTGCGGTTTTTTGGACCAACGGCCGGTTATTTGATCGCGTTTCCGGCGGCTGCTTTTGTAACCGGAGCGTTTGCGGAAAACGGTTGGGACAAACGCTATCCGACGGCCCTCGCAGCAATGGCGGTCGGTTCAGCAATAATTCTTCTCGGTGGCTGGGGTTTCTACTCGATACTTACCAACACGCCGCCAGTGACGGCTTTCAAGATTGCCGTGTTGCCCTATCTCGCCGGCGATGTCATCAAGATTGCGCTTGGCGCAGCGGTGCTGCCAACGGGTTGGGCGTTGCTCAAGCGTAAAGCTTCGGGTTCGCGTTAGTCGAGATGTATGTTCTGAAAGTAAAGTCGCAGAACCGCGAAGAGTTGGTTGAGTTCACTAACCTCGTTCGAGGAAAACTAAAGTCGTCAGGCCAGCGTGAAGGTGTGGTTGTGCTTTATGTGCAACACACTACCGCTGGTCTTACTATTAATGAGAACGCCGACCCGGATGTCCCGGGCGACATGTTGCACGCACTTCGCACGCTGATTCCGCAACATGGAATGGGCTTTCGTCACGGCGAAGAGAACTCCGACGCACACATCAAAGCCAGCCTCACCGGTTCGTCATTAACGATTCCTTTTCACGATGGACAACTGCTACTCGGACGTTGGCAGGGAATTTTTCTTTGCGAGTTCGATGGTGGCCGTGACCGTCAGGTGATAATGGTGATCCGTTAAGTATCCGTGTTATCCGCGGCTAACTCTTTCAGTATTTCCGCAAACTTCTCAACATCAGCTTTCGTCTTTTCCAGCGCCCGACGACTATCAAGATAAGCCGTCCAGGTTGGCGTTTGCGTGAGGGCTTTAGTCGTGTCCTCATCGAGCACCTGCGCCATCACCGCGACGAGATCGCTGACGACGCGTGTGTGCTCGATCAGGTTTTGAATGATCGAATAGGCGAGTTGCGCCTGTGCGTAATCGAGATCTTCAGCCATTGTTCACAAACGGCAGCGCCGTCACGGTCGCATCAATCCCGTCACCCACAACTACGCGTGTTCCTTCGGCGATCTGTTCGTAGCGAACATACCCGAGGCCGATGCTTCCGAGGCGCGGCGAAATAACGGCGGAGGTGACGCGCCCAATCTCCTGGTTTTCCGTCGACTTAATCGTCGCTCCCGACTCAATCTGCGCATCGGTTTCGAAACGCAATCCGGTGAACTTCTTAGCCGGGTGACCGCGATGTTTGATGCGCACGATGATTTCCTGGCCTACGTAGCAGCCCTTCGTGAAGCTCACCGCGTCGTCGAGATTTGTTTCAGGAACAACATTCGTCTCGTCCATGTCACGTCCAAAGCGAGCGATGCCGGCTTCGACGCGAAGAATCTCGAACGCGTCGTCACTAACAGGTTGTGCGCCTGCGGTTTCGAGCGACTTGAGCAGTTCAGCTTTTCGCGACGAGTCGATGAAAACATCGAAACCCTTTTCACCCGTATGCGTCGCGTTGACGATCGTTACCGGAGTGTCCTGCCACTGAACTTCTGTGACCACGTTGGCTGAAGCATCCGTCTCAAACACTTTCTCGATCACGGCACCTGCGAGCTGCCCCTGAACCGTCACCAAAGCAATCTCTTCAGTGACATCCGACACTTTGAAATCACCGGCCATCGTGAATCGCGAAATAGTTTTCAGCACCGCATCGTGCGAGGCTGTTTCCGTGTCGATGAGAAACGAAGCATCGCCTCCGCGGATCACACGCACCGCGCCAATCAGTCGTCCTTGCACCGTCGGAAACACCGCCGGCATCCAACGGTTTGCCGCGAGCGCTTTCACATCGTTCGTGATCAGGCCGTTGAGAAACATCGTCGCTTCCGACCCGCTCACCCTGATACGCCCACGCCCGGCTGACAAATCGATCAGCCCCGCCCCGCCTTCTCTTACTGCTTCATAATCAGTCATCTTTGTAATCTGTGGATTGCTTTTGCTACCACCTGATAATCCTTTAACTGTTCTTGTTCGCGTCGATGCGACGCCAGCACCTGCGGGCTCGGATGATAAATCGGCACGAGCACGCGGTCATTCCACGAGTGTATTTGAGCAGCCGACGATTTCAAATTCAACTCATGAGACTGGATACGCTTCAGCGATTCAAGCGCGACCGAGCCCAGCGTCACGATCACGCGTGGATCGACCAGATCGATCGTGCGTTGTAAAAAGCCGGCGCAGTTACTCAATTCCTTTTGCGTCGGTTTGCGATTGGCGCCGGACTCAGTGCGTGGATTACACAACGCAGCGCTCGTGATGAAGATCTCTGCGCGCGTGAGTTTTATCGAATCGAGAAACCGATCGAGATTCGCTCCCGATTGATCGCCCGAGAACGGCATGCGCGTTCGATCAGCGCCTTTTCGTCCCGGCGCCTCGCCGATGAACATGATCTGTGCCTCAGGGGAGCCGTTCAGTTCACTCAACACCGCGCTTCTCCCACACATCGCCGGACAGCGCGTGCACGCCGCCGCCTCGCTTGCTAGTTCTTTGAATAGTTTCTCTTTCACTTAACAACTGTCAGTTCACGCGTCACGATGTTGTAATCGCCATTGCGATACGGCCAACCATCAGGACCAATCAATTCGAGCCGGATGGTGTGTTTGCCCGGAATCCAGCCTGTTAATGCAGTCTGTTCCCAGCGATTGATCCACTTCATGTCGTCGTCGTCGACGATATACCGAACCCGAAATTCGCCGCCGTCGCCCTTCAGCTTTGCATTCGCAAGCGAGAAATCAATCACTACTTCCTCGCCTTCCCGGAAAGTTTTTCCGTTTGGCAGATTGAAAATCAGTAACGGCTTTTGAATATCAACCTGCAATGTGGGATTGTCGGGTTTTGCCACGACTTGTGACGCCGTTCTCGGCTCAGCGCGCAGAACTTGTCGCGGTGGCGGTGAAACGAATGTCGTCGCAGTGGTATGGGCATTCTCGCCGTTGCCTGAACAGCCGAACGACATGAGCGCGATGATGCAGACGAGGTACTTGAATCTATCCATAAGCCACCACACAGATTACACAAATTCTCTCGACATTTCACAAAGACAGGTGTAAGAATCCGCGCTGGACCATCATGAACACCAAAAACTCGCGTCTCTTCCTGCTTACTTTTAGTCTCCCTCTTATCGCCATCACGCTTTTCATCGGTTGTCGCAGTAGCGCTTTTACACCTGAGATTCAGCCGCTGCCGGCGCAACTCGCAAACTACGAAGCGATGTCGATTCCGGCAGACAATCCGCTGACGCCGGAAAAAGTCGCGCTCGGTCGTCAGTTGTTCTTTGACGAACGACTCAGCATCGACGGTTCGAGATCTTGTTATTCATGTCACGTCTGCGAGCATGGTTTGACTGACGGTCTGCCAAAGGCGATCGGCGCCGGAAACAAACAGCTTACGCGCAGCAGCCCGACGCTCTGGAATATCGGTTATCACAAAGAATTTTACTGGGACGGCCGCAGCAATTCGCTCGAAGCGCAGGCGCTGGCCGCGTGGAAGGGCGGCAACATGGGCGTCGGTGAAAAGACAGGTGACATCGTCGCGAAGATAAATGCGTTGCAGGGTTACAAGGCGCAGTTTCAAAAAGTGTTTCAGAGCGATGCCACGGCTGAAAACATGATGAAGGCTATTTCGGCGTTTGAACGGACGATCATCAGCGGCGACACGGCGTGGGATCGCTGGAAGGCTGGTGACAATACCGCGATCAGCATGAGCGCGTATCGTGGCTGGAATATTTTCCAGGCGATCAAGTGCAATAATTGCCACGACGGAGTGTTGTTTACCGATCAGCAGTATCACAACATCGGGATCGGCATGGACCAGAAGGAGCCTGATGTTGGTAGATTCAAGGTGACCAACAAGCCGGAAGATACTGGCGCGTTCATGACGCCAACGTTGAGAGACATTGCGCGGTCAGCGCCGTATTTTCATGATGGCAGCGCGAAAACGCTGGAGGAAGCCGTAGACATCATGCTGGCGGGTGGAAAGGACAATCCGCATCTCGACAAAAAGAATCTTGAGGCGCACAAGATCCTACCGGAGCAGCGAGAAGATCTGTTGAATTTTTTGCGGTCGTTGAACGTCGACTGCAAGCTCACAAAACCGCCCTTACCCCAAAAGTAAGACCTAAACGCGGATAAACGCAGATCTGCGCAGATCTGCGTTCATCCGCGTTCACAACTATGCGCGTGCGCTTTGCACGCCCGTGAGCTTCTTCAGACGATCCTCGACCGCGTTCCAGGCGATGTTGGAGAAGAATGCTTCGATGTATTTCGGACGCTCGGCTGGTTTGTAGTCGAGCAGGAAAGCGTGCTCCCAAACGTCCATCACCAGGATCGGCGTGAAGCCGGCAACGTTACCGATTTCATGCAACGTGATCCAGTGATTTGAAAGGCGGCCATTCGCCGGATTCTGATTGCAGATGGCCCAACCCACACCACGCATTTTCCCGATACCTACAAAGTCGGCTTTCCAGATGTCGTAACTGCCAAAGCTTGCTTCAGCAGATTTCAAAAACTGCGACGACTTACCCGGATCGCCAATACCGCCACCGCTTTGCAGATTGTCGAAGTAATACTCATGCAGCACCATGCCGTTGTACTCGAACCCGAGCCGTCGGGTGAGTTCGGAGTAGGCAGGCATCTCTTCCTGATCGACGTTTCCGTCGCTGATGAACTCCGTGATTCTATTCGTTAGATTGTTGGTTTCCTTGACGTAGCCTTCGTACAGCTTGAAGTGCATCTCGAGTGTTTGATCTGAAATCCCTTTTAGTCCACTGAGATTGAACTGACGCGCCTTATAAGAGCCGGTCGTACTCATACAAAATTCCTCCCTTACACGGAGAATAGGATGAGTAGTGTGGCGAATACGTTGAGAGGCTGGTGATTTATTGTGGCGGGTCCACAGATTACGCAGATCATACAATTAATCTGCGTAATCTGTGGATAGATCTCTTATTTGCCGAAGATGACCCAGTCGCCGTGCGATGTGCCCATGAAGAACAACATCGGCAGCGAGAGCCAGGCGTTTGTGCGCGACGCGATAAAGGCCTGGCGCGCGAGTTCAGGAGCCGCAGCGGGACCGCCTGCGAGTCCGGCAAGAATTCGCTTGTTGGCCGGCCAGATGATTCCCCAAACGTTCAACATCATCAAGATGCCGTAGGTACCGCCGATGCCGATTGAATACGCCTTGTTGCTGGCGAAACTTTCAGTTCCTACCGTCAGCACGGAGCCGAAGTATCTGACCAGTCCGTAAGTAAAGATGGCCACCAGAATGAACATCACAATCGCGAAGACGCGTCCGTCTTTGATCAGCGCCGGAACTTTCTTGATGATCACGAACTCAATCAGGAATAGCACAACCGGATAGCCCAGCCAGGCAAGCAGCACGAACCAGACGTTAATGTTGGCGTTCGCAAGGGTGTTGGCGTTTCTAACGTCAACGGCGAGGATATACATCGCGTAATACATCAGACCGGCCAGCACCGTCACCACGGCACCCCAGCGAAAGTACCAGAGCGCACGGCCCAGCAATTCCGGATTGACCTTCTTCTTCGTGTCGGCGTCGAGTAATTTTTGAACCGGAACGTTTACGAGATTGAAAAAGTAGAGCAGTCCGATCCACGTCACTCCAGCCACGAAATGGGACCAGCGCAGGATTATTCGACCGAGTGCCGCGCCATCCGGCGAATTGAACACTCCGTCAAACATAGCCAGACTGATGGGGAGATGAGCAGTTGACTCAATTAGCATAAGTCCTCCGTGTTGAAAGCCTGGGATTACGGGCGAAGATTACACCTAGACCAAGCCGCCGCGCAATCATTCATCAAATGGACGCGGTCCAGGATCCATGCCGCGCACACTTGCCTGATTGATGACGCGCACATTCAGATCGTTGTGAACATGAATTTGACATGAGAGACGCACGTTGGGTGCGAGTTCTGCTTCAACGGCGAGACGGTTACGTTCAAGGTCAGCCATTTCGCCGGGATCACCTGCGAGGACTTCAACCCGACAGGTTGTGCAGCGAGCATTTCCACCGCAGCGATGAAGGATGTCGATGCCGGCGTCTTCGAGTACCAGCACCAGTTTCTTTCCCTCTGGGGCGTCAATTTCGACCAGACCGTTCGCGGTCTCTGCTTGAATGTTTGGCATTTACGGTTACTCCTGATTGGTAGCTAGTTTTAATTCCAAAAACTTCGCGCCCGCAACCGGGTTGTCACGATACGGGTCGATCTCGACAAAACCAAGCGACTGGTAAAGAGCGATGGCCTTGTCCATTTTTCCCGGTATGGTATCGAGGCGCATTTGTGTGTAACCAAGCTTACGCGCTTCGTCAATGAGCGACTCGGCCAGAAAGCGTCCGAGACCGGACGCACGATAACCGGGACGAACAAACAGACGTTTCATTTCACAAACGCCGTCGCCGAGTTTGCGCAAAGCGATGCAGCCGGCCAGTTCGTCGTTTTCGAAGGCGAGGAAGAGTCGACCGTCTGGTGGCGCGTAATCGCCGGGCAGGTTCTTGAGTTCCTGTTCGAAGTTTTGAAAGCAGAGACTGATGCCCAAGCCGGCTTCGTACTCCTGAAAAAGAGTGCGAGCGGCATTGATATGCTCGTCAGTCGTGGCTTGGAAGAGTTGTTTCACCCGGGTCTACAAACAAACAGGAGACAGGAATCGCTCCCGTCTCCTGTCAAACTCTGGTGACTGGCAGTTTGTTTACGCGGTGAACGAAGTACCGCATCCGCAACTGCCGGTTGCATTCGGATTCTTGAATGTGAAGCCTGAACCCATCACTCCACTGACGTAATCGATCTCGACACCGTTCAGATACTGCGCGCTGAACATATCGACGAACATGCGCACACCTCTTTCGTCGAGAATGAAATCGCCTTCGCGAGATTGTTCTTCAATGTTCAAGCTGTACTGAAAACCAGAGCACCCTCCGGGTACAACTCTCACGCGGAGTCCTGAAGTTTCGGGCAGGCCTTCTTCACTGGCCATAAACTTCCTAATCTCGGTTGCGGCCGATTCGGTGACATTGAGTGTCACGGTAGGCGCTGTAGTTGCTGACATCTTATCTAAATCCTCTTCCTTCTTAGTAAGGTTCCCTTTATTAATTTCGACCCGTCCTTATCCTAATGCCCTTTGCCTAAAACGACAAGTTCCGGTTTCATTGCCTCAATCGACACCTGGCGCGCCACTTCCTCCGTCACCTTGCGGAACGCGACTGCCTGAGGTGAATCGGGATTACTGACCACGACCGGCACACCCTTATCGCCGCCTTCGCGCACTTCGATTCCGAGCGGAACGGCCCCAAGAAACGGCACATGATACGCCTCGGCCAGCTTTTCACCGCCGCCTTCGCCAAAGATGTTGTAGCGGTTGCCGGTGTCGGGTGCGATAAAGTAGCTCATGTTCTCGACGATGCCGAGCACCGGTATGGCTACCGTTTCAAACATTCGTAAAGCTCGCCGGACGTCCGCGATGGCGACGTTTTGCGGAGTAGTGACGAGGACTGCACCCTGGACCGGAACCAGTTGGGCCAGTGACAACTGCACGTCTCCGGTTCCCGGCGGCATGTCGACGATCAAATAATCGAGTTCGCCCCACTTCACGTCTGACAGAAACTGTTTTACGAGACCATGCAGGATTGGACCACGCACGATCATCGGTTTGTCGCCCGGTTGCAGCAGTGCCATCGACATAAACTTCACGCCGAATGCTTCGATCGGAATCAGCTTGTTACCATCGACTTCCGGACGTGCCTCGCTCGCGCCGAGCATGATGGGAACGTTTGGACCATAGACGTCAGCATCCATCAGACCGACGCGCGCGCCGTTGAGGGCCAGGGAAACGGCGAGATTCACGGCGACAGTCGATTTGCCAACGCCGCCTTTGCCGGACGACACGGCGATGATGTTCTTTACGCCTTCGATTACGAGTTTCTCGCCGAGGCCGCGACCCTTCGGAACTTCGGCATCCATGGTCACCGCCACGTTCGTTACACCTGGCAACCCGCTCACGATTTCCTTTGCGGCGCTTTCCATTTCGGCTTTCACCGGGCAGGCCGGCGTGGTTAGCACGATACGGAACGAAACGTTGCCGCCGTCGATTGTTAGGTCTCTGATAAAGCCGAGCGTCACAATATCTTTGTGTAGATCGGGATCTTGGATCTGGCGCAAGCTGTCGAGGATGAGTTGTTCATTAAGTGTTGTCATAAGCGAAAAAGCGTAGCTGATTGGAATTGTCTGTGCAACTCCGTATTCTTGGCCACGGATAAGACGGATGGAAAACACGATAACCGCGGATCATTTTTTGAATCCCCGTAATGTTGGAAATGCGGAGGAGCCGAGCTTTCATGGGCGCGCGGCTTCGTTGGTTTGTGGTGCGCTGGTGCGGTTCTCTATTCAGGTTGACGAAGCGCACGCTGTCTCGCAGGCAAGATTCAGGGCGGCAGGTTGTGATGTGATGGTTGCTGCTTCGTCATTGTTGTGTGAGCAAGTTGAAGGTAAAAATACCGCTGCGGCCGCCGCTATCGGACAAGATGCAGTGACCCTGAGCGAACGGATGGAAACCGAGAAGGTCCGCTGTGTTGAGCTGGCGTGCAATGCGTTGCTCGATGCGATACGAGAATACAGTGATGCCGCGCGTGAAGATTGGGCGGGCGATGAAGCCTTAATCTGTACGTGTTTTTTCGTCTCAGAGCGTACGATTGAACGTGAGATTCAGACGGGTGGACTGACGACAGTTGCAGAAGTGACGCGCGTTTGTAACGCCGGCGGCGGATGTGGATCGTGCCATCAACTCATTCAGGAGATTCTTGAAGCCAATGATTTACCTCGATAACAACGCCACCACGCGCGTGGCGCCGGAAGTACTCGACGCGATGCAGCCTTATCTCGGCCAACTATTCGGCAATCCTTCGTCGGCGCACGCCTTAGGCCGCGAGATGAAGCGTGCGGTGGAGCAGTCGCGCGAGCAGGTTGCGAATTTGATTCGAGCCGCGGACGTGAACGAGATTGTGTTCACATCGTGCGGTTCAGAGTCAGACAACTGGGCCATCCGCGGCGTGCTTGCGACGCGGCCTGAGAAGAAGCACATCGTCACGACGCTGGTCGAGCACGAAGCCGTTCGCAATCTGTGCCGTTTACTCGAGAACGAGGGTTATGAAGTCACGTGGCTGGGAGTGGACCAAAACGGAGAACTCGATCTCTCAGATTTGCGTGCCGCACTTCGGCCGGATACCGCGCTGGTGTCGACTATGCTTGCGAACAACGAAACTGGCGTGTTGTTTCCTATTGAAGACATCGGAAACATTGTGCGTGAGCATTCGGAAGCGCTGTTTCATGTCGATGGCGTACAGGCGGTGGGGAAAATCCCGATCGACTTGAAGAACACGGCAGTCGATCTGTTTGCGCTTTCAGGACACAAACTGCACGCACCGCAGGGCATCGGGGCGCTTTACATGCGCAACGGAGTTTCATTGCCGTCGTGGATTATCGGCGGTGGTCAGGAACAAGGTCGTCGTGCCGGAACGTCTGCCGTTCCAAACATCGTTGGACTGGGCGCTGCTTGCCGGCTCGCACTCAAAGATGATGGTCATGCACGGATCGAACAGCTTCGTAATCGTCTCGAAGACGAGATTTTGAGAACGATTCCCAACGCGCGGCTCAATGGCGTTGCCGACCGCTCGAAGCGTTTGCCGAATACGTCAAACATCTCGTTCGCATATGTCGATGGTCAGAACATCCTGATGCATCTTGATCAGGCTGGCATCGGTGTCTCTACCGGCTCGGCTTGTCATTCAACGACGCAGGAATCATCGCCAACGCTGAAGGCGATGAACGTGCCGTATCCGGTTGCGCAGGGGTCAATCCGATTTTCGGTGGGGCGGTACAACACGGAAGAGGAAATCGAGACGACTTTGAGCGTGCTTCCGGGCATCATTGAAAAGTTGGCGGAGATGTCCCCTTATCAGGAGGAGCTAAAAGCCTAGCCAGTAGTTTCCTGCAAATCTTGTAAATCATAGTGAAAGCACTTTTGTGGTCTTAGCTTTGCTGTTAGAATTCAAGCGGTGTTTGTTGCCACGCGTGAAGAAGTAATTGCGAGGAATCCCTCTCCGCTGCCACTCCGTTGCGTACAATCCCGCAACCAGGCATACGATCCGAGGCCTGTAAGCTTCGGCGGAAGGACGCTCGCCAAGAGTCTGCAATAATTATTTGGAAAGGGTTTGACGACAATCAAATGAGCACTGTTATAGAGCCTCCTGTCACGCAGGTTGAGAAGAACCTCGAAGAAGTTGAGACTGTAACTATCCGCTTCGCCGGCGACTCCGGCGACGGCATGCAGTTGACGGGTACCCAGTTCACCAACACATCGGCTGTCGTCGGCAACGATATTTCCACGCTGCCCGACTTCCCCGCGGAGATTCGCGCTCCTGCCGGAAGTTTGCCAGGCGTCAGCGGATTTCAGTTGAACTTTTCCAGCACCGACATCAAGACGCCGGGCGACCAGCCGAACGTGCTGGTAGCGATGAATCCGGCCGCGCTGAAAGTGAATCTTCCCGACCTGGAAGAAAGTGGAACGCTGATCGTCAATACGGACGGCTTTACGGCGGAGAATTTGAAGTACGCGAATTACGCTACCAACCCGCTCGACGACAATTCGCTCGCGGGTTATCGCGTGCACAAGCTGCCGATTTCCACGCTCAACATGAATGCCCTCAAGGGCAACGTCGAACTCTCGCGTAAAGAAATCGATCGTTCCAAGAACTTCTTCGCTCTCGGCGTGCTCTACTGGCTGTACGACCGTCCGATGGAGAACACGCTCAACTGGATCAGAGACAAGTTTGCCAAGAGTCCCGAGCTGGCGAAGGCGAACGAAATCGCGCTCAAGACCGGTTACAACTTCGCCGACACGACCGAAGTTTTCACCACGCACTACACCGTCAAGAAAGCGAAGATCGCTCCGGGCAAGTATCGAAAACTTACCGGCAACGAAGCGACTGCGATCGGTTTTATCGCCGCATCACAGCTTTCAGGTCGTCCGTTGTTTTATGGTTCGTACCCGATCACGCCCGCGTCGGACATTCTGCACGAGCTTTCGCGTCACAAAACTTTCGGTGTGAAAACATTTCAGGCTGAAGACGAGATCGCCGCGGTTTGCGCCGCGATCGGGGCGAGCTTCGCCGGGCAGATCGGATTGACTGGAACTTCGGGACCGGGCGTGGCACTGAAACAGGAAGCAATTGGCCTGGCAGTGATGACTGAGTTGCCGCTCGTAATTGTCAACGTTCAGCGTGGCGGACCGTCCACCGGTTTGCCGACAAAAACTGAACAGGCAGACTTGTTCCAGGCTGTTTGGGGTAGAAACGGTGAGTGTCCGGCGATCGTGGTGGCTCCGGCGACGCCCGGGGACTGTTTCCACATGGCCATCGAAGCCGTGCGACTCGCGTTCAAGTACATGTCGCCGGTGTTTTATCTCTCCGACGGTTATCTCGCGAACGGCGCTGAGCCGTGGGCGATTCCGTCGATCGAGTCGCTACCGAAGATTGAAGTCAACTTCGCCAGCGATCCGGCGACGTTTATGCCTTACGCTCGCGATCCCGAGACGTTGGCTCGTCCGTTTGCGCTTCCCGGCACGCCGGGTCTCGAGCATCGCGTCGGCGGTATCGAGAAGCAGCACATCACCGGCAACGTGAATTACGATCCTGAGAACCACCATTTCATGGTCAAACTTCGTCAGGAGAAAATCGATCGCGCCGTCGCGGATGTGCCGCCGGTCGAAGTAATAGGAGAAAAGACCGGCAAGGTTCTGGTGCTCGGCTGGGGGTCGACTTACGGTTCGATCACTTCAGCCGTCGAGAAAATGCAAAACGAGGGCAAGAGTGTTTCATGTGCGCATCTTCGTCACCTGAATCCGTTCCCGCGCAATCTCGGCGAGGTTCTTTCCGGGTTTGAAACGGTCATCATCCCCGAGATGAACCTGGGCCAGCTTTGCACGATGATCCGAGCGAAGTACTTGATCGATGCGGTGGCTTTCTCGAAAGTGAAAGGCCGTCCGTTCCAGATTCGCGAGATCATCAGGAAGGTGGAAGAGTATTTGTAATGCTGGAGCCTAAGGCGTCCGTCATAGAAATGTATGAGGAAGCTCGTCGCTACTTTATGGGTGAGGGAATACTAAATAAGACTCTGGCCCGGCTTTCAAAGGATCTTGAGTCGCATGGCATCGACTATGTAGTAATAGGGGCGGCGGCGTTATTGGCTCACGGATATCCACGACTTACCGAAGACATAGATTTATTGATGACGCCTGCGGGCTTGCAGAAATTCCACGACGAACTTGTTGGCTTAGGTTATGCGCCGTCATTCCCCGGAGCGAGAAAGAGACTTCGTTCCACAGTTGATAATGTGAGCATCGAGGTGATGACGACCGGAGAGTATCCCGGCGACGGAAAGCCGAAGCCGGTCAGCATGCCTGAACCGACGGCAGCTTCAGTTGAGATTGATGGAATCAATTTTCTAACCTTGGAAAAACTGATCGAGCTTAAGCTGGCATCGGGGATCTCAGCGGCTGATCGTTTGAAGGATTTGGCAGATGTACAAGAGCTAATCAAAATCCGAGGACTCGACGCGGATTTCGCCCTCAAACTCGATCCGTATGTCAGGGCAAAGTATCTCGAACTCGAAGAGGCCGTGAGAAAGAGTGAATCAAGTCAGGAGAAATAATGAGCACACAGAGCAACGGACATAGTGGGAATGGCAATGGAAACAAAACGGTAGAAAAAGCGGTTTCCGCCGAGAGTGAGGCCGGTTCATCTGTCGCGGGACGCGTGGCGCCGCCGCCGGGACAGTTGAAGAAGGCCGACTTCGTTTCCGATCAGGAAGTGCGTTGGTGCCCGGGTTGCGGCGACTACGCCATTCTCAACAATGTGCAAAAAGTAATGCCGGAACTCGGCATTCCGCGCGAGAAGATCGTGTTTGTGTCGGGTATCGGATGCTCGTCGCGGTTTCCGTACTACATGAACACCTACGGATTCCACAGCATTCATGGCCGTGCTCCCGCGCTCGCCACCGGCATCAAGTGCGCGAATCCGGATCTCAGTGTGTGGGTGATCACTGGCGACGGCGATGCCCTCTCGATCGGCGGCAACCACTTCATTCACGCCATCCGTCGCAATCTCGACTTGAACTACATCCTCTTCAACAACCGCATCTACGGTTTGACGAAAGGTCAGTACAGTCCGACTTCCGAGTTTGGCAAGCGAACCAAGTCAACGCCTTCGGGGACGATCGATTATCCGATTAACCCACTGTCTCTCGCGATCGCGAGCGAGGCGACGTTTGTGGCGCGCTCGATCGATATCGACGTCAAACATCTCGGTGTGATGGTCGAAGCGGCAGCGAAGCACAAGGGGATTTCATTTATCGAGGTCTACCAGAATTGCAATATCTTCAACGACCACGCGTTTGATTACTTCGCTGAACGTACAGTTCGTTCTGACCGCGTACTTTATCTCGAACACGGTAAGCCGATGGTGTTCGGCAAGAATCGAGACAAGGGCATCAGGATGAATGGCGCTCTTCCCGAAGTGGTGACTATCGGTGAAAACGGCATCACCGAAAACGACTTGCTAGTCCACGACATCAATCTGAAAGATCCGTCAGTGGCGTTTATGCTGGCGCGAATGGAGCAGCCGGAATTCCCGCAACCGGTTGGTATCTTCAGAGCGATTGAACGCCCGACGTACGAAGAGATGATGATCGATCAGATTGATGCTTCGATCGCGAAAGCCGGCCCCGGAAATCTCGAGAAACTGCTTAATAGCGGCGAGACCTGGCTCGTCGAATAAAACCAGCCACAAAAAGGCACAAAAGGCACATAAAAGTAGATCCTTAATAGATCTCTTTGATGTGCCCTTTTTGTGGCTCAAAAACGAAAGCCGACGCTGGCCATGAACTGAAAGTTGTGCGTGGTCTTGCCGGGACTTGTAAACGGAAACAGCGTAATCGCTCCGGTGGGATCTGACACTACACTATTAAATCGGCGCCGACCGAAGTGGATGATCGTATCGCCCGCATCGAAGCGCGTCACAATGCGCTTTGAGGGATAAAACTCCACCACGCCTCCCGCATCAACCGCAAAACTGTTCAAGCGATGAAGCTCGATCTCAAACGGAAAAAATGACGGTCCAGCCGCCGGCACGATGTTGAATTGCCCTCTGCTGAAACTGACCACACCTGGGCGACCCTTTACAAAAATTCCCCACTTCTCAAATCGCTTGCCCACTTTCAGCCCGCCAACAACCTCGGTGACTGTTCCGTCGCGCTCGCAGGTAAAACAGGTTCTTGGAAAGTGATAGGCAGCAGTTTCAAGACTGAAATTTTTGTTCAGGTTGAAAGTGAACCTCGCCCCCACTCCCACTTCAGGACCGCCGTTAAAATTATTTCGGTCCATCGACGTGAATTCAGCCGCGATTTCGTACTTCGGCACGTCTTGAGTTTGTGCAAGTGCCTGCGACTGGACCAGCAATAAACCGATCATTGTGATTAGAAGTCTATTCATCTCGATCTCCTTGAGTTTGATTCAACACACACGTCGCCCCTCACGAGCGACTACTGCTCGCGCGTTTTTCAGTCAGCTTTGATTGGGAGACTTAAACGAGACTTAAACTACGGGGAGCCAGGACCCTTTGGCAGAAGATTTTCCATACTGTCAGCGCCGCCAACCATCACGCGTTGTGGCACGACTGGGCCGCTTTTGGTCTCGCGCGATCGACCGGGTAAGTCAAGGTTCAGTGAAGCGCCCTGACTTTTTAGCGCGCCCTCAATCTTGTCGAAGACTTTCGGAAGTTTTGGACTCGGAAGCGCAGAACTTTCCGAACCGAAGAGTGGGGTGTAGTTGGTGTCGTGCAACACCCAGAGATTCCATGTGCCGCCGCTCGGAAGAATCGACTCACTGGAAAACCATTCATACCTTTCATTATTTACGGTGAATTCGATCTTGTTGTCGTCCAGAACGGCGATTTTCGCGAACTCGTATCCTTCACGCGGAACGAGAGAAAAAATGAAGCGACCGCGATCGGGAATGTAAAACCAAAGCAACGCGCCGGTGAACCCGATAGTCGACTTGCTCTTATTCACGAGCGTGCCGTTGATCAGCAAACTGTAGTTCTTCACACCGAGGGAAACTGCATCGAGAGTGAAATCTTTCGGCGCTGGCTCGACAGAACTCTCGCGCAGAGTCGAGCGATCGAAGGTGACGCTGACAACGTCGACGATCTTCACTCCTGACTCGTTGTTGACGAGCAGTTCGAGCGATACGGCGTCGCCGTCGTCCAGCGTTTGCGGTGTGGTTGATTTTGGAAAAGTGGCGAACGCATTCGTGGGTCGCAATGGCGCCGAGTCTTTTAAGAACGTTCGTCTAAAGGCTTCGTCGGCGGGCAAAACCGCGAGACGAAACTTTTTGGTGAGCGGGTCGGCGGTTACCCAAAGATCGTAGCCAAAGACGACATTTTGCCGGTCGTCGGTCAGCACTCGGTGAATGATGCGATTCTCGCCGGCAAAGGCTTGCGAATAGAGCAAAGACGCGAGCGATTTGGTCTCGGGCGCGCTCTTGCTGCCCGGCGTTTCACTCCGAAAAGCGACGAAGCCTCCGTTCGAAAGCTGCAGCACGATCTGGCGCTTCGCGGGATTCTGCGCCACTGCCGTGAACGCCAGACAGTGAATTGCAACGAGGAGGAGCCAGAGCTTATTTCTCATTCGGGACACCTCCTTTGATAACAGTGAGCTTGATCTCATCCGGTGGTTTGAAACCGGAAAGACTCGCGGGTGGCAGTTCGGTTCGTGATTTTGCGAAAATGCTTTCAGCCCGCGAAGCTTCGGTTCTGCGTTTCGTAGTACTAACCACAGGACGACGATCGCGGTAAACAACTCGCGTAACGATCTTCTCCTGCACGACGGGCACTTCAACCGGAACACGAACGAACGTGGTGCTGCCGGAAGGCTGAACGCTTTTACGCGCGGCACGAATAGCAAGCGGAACAAGGAGAGCAGCGGCGACAACGAGGGCGATGGCTAGTGGCAACGGCACAGGCACAGAAGTTTTCAGGAATCTGATAAACAAACTTGCTCCCGCGCGGGGACGCAAAGGCTCAAAGAGAGGCCCGAGTTTTTCCCTGTGCCTTTGCGCCTTTGCGCGAGAAGTCGTCGATTCTGTTTGCGTGTGCAGCAATCTTTGCCGGAGTTTTGAATGGTAATCAGTCCAGTAATCGTTGGGCGGCGCGGCGACTTCAGTGGCACGACCGGTCATGCGCAGGGTCGCAGCGAGCGCTTCAAATTCCGCGCGACACTCCGGACATCGGTTCAACTCAACCGAAAGGGCTTCGTCAGTCCGGAAATCGACTCCGTCCAAAAGAAGTTCAGTGAAAAGTTCTCTGGTTGCTTTGCAGTTGTGCATTACCGAAACTCCAATTAGTACTCACTCGCAAAACTCGTTAGCGTCTCCGGTGCGTCTGCCTCGGGAGAAAGTCGCGCGCGCAGTTTTCCAATTGCGCGCCACACTCCCTTCTTTACTGTTCCGGTTGAACAGTTCATCGCGTTTGCGATCTCGTCGTAGGACATTCCTTCGTAGTGACGCAGCAGGAAGGCGAGTCGCTGAGCGGGGCTCAACTCCGCCAACGCACTAACGACGCTTTCAAAAAGTAACTTGTTATAAATATTTTCCTGAGACCTTGAACTCGATTCGAAATTAGTTTCCAAATCGATCGGAATCAGCAGCACCGTTGTTGTTTGACCCTGGCGGCGGAAGAAGCTCGTGCGACGATGATTTAGAAAAGCGTTGATCGTGATACGGCGCAGCCAGGTGTAGAAAGACGCGTCGAAGCGAAACGTCCCGACAGCCTGGTAGGCTTTCAACCAGACTTCCTGCGACAAGTCTTCAGCGTCCTGTTTGTTGCGACAATAATGAGAGGCGAGCAGGTGGATCCGGCGCGCGTAGCGTTCAGCCAGCAAACAGAAGGCATCGATGTCTTCCGCCTGAGCGCGTTTGATTAGATCGATATCGCTGGCTGCATCGGTATCGCGGTCGGTCATCACTGCTACAGACACAAGTCCGGTGAATTGGTTGGCGTTTTATCCGCGGATTTATCCGCGTTCATCCGTGGTTAAACTACGGTCGGTTCTCTTGCGACTCAGTGACCACTTCAATGCGATGGGAGTGATCAGTGTTGTGATGATGACCATGATAACAACCGCGCCAAAAATTGCCGAGCTGATTACGGGCTCGCTCACTCCGGTTGCGGACGGCAACATCAAGGTTGCGCCAATACCCGCGAAAATCAATCCAACCTCACCGCGTGGGATCATGCCCAGCCCTACCGTGAGACGATCGAGCCCGCGTTCAATCACGCCAATCGCGCACGCCTGTTTACCAATGATGGCTGCCGCAGTTAGTGCGGCAGCAAGGCCGAGAATGTCGAGGCGAGCGAAGAGTCGCAGGTCAACTTTCAATCCCATCAATACAAAGAAGATCGGGACGAGGACGGTGCTGACTGGCTGGAGCAGATCGTGAAGGTCGCGTTCTTTTCGACCTTCCGCAGGTTTGTAGTGTACTTCGTCAAGAATTAATCCTGCCGCAAATGCACCCACGATCGGAGCCAGACCGACCTTGGCTGCTGCCCACGCCAATATCAGACACAGCGCTATCGCCATCGTCAGCAAAACGCCGCGTGATTCCAGACGACCGGCGCCGCGTAAAATTTTTGGTACAACGAGGTGACCGATCGCAATCGATCCGACCAGAAATACTACGGACTTGAGTGCGATGAGTGAGACGTCGAACATTGATAACACCCCACCAGTGTTCGCCGCTCGAATGGCTCCGGCAACGACCGCGAGAATCAGTAAGCCAAGCACGTCGTCGATTACCGCTGCTCCGAGGATTATTCGAGCCTCGCGGGTCGTGAGTTTGCCGAGGTCTTTGAACACCCGCGCCGTAATGCCGACGCTGGTTGCGCATAAAGTAGCGCCGATGAAGATGTGTGCCAGTCGAGGTTCATCCGGAATGAAATAAGCTGACACTGCCCAGCCCAGAAAGAACGGGGCAATCACACCCAGTACCGCTACGAGCAGCGACGACCAGCCGACCTCCATCATCTCGCGCAGATCCGATTCGAGTCCGACTTCAAACAGCAGAATGATGACGCCGAGCTCCGCCAGCGCGGCAATCGTCTCATTCGTTTTGAGCGACTCCGCGCGTTGGAAACCAAACAGCACGAGATTTCCCAACAGTATTCCACCGATAAGCTCGCCCAAAACTGCCGGCTGTCGCAACCGCTCGAACAATTCTCCACCCAGTTTTGCAACCAGCAACATGATGGCAACGCCAATCAGAACCGTGGGATCCAAGCCATGAGACTCGGTGCCCGTCGCGGCGGCAACCTGTTTAGCGAAAATAAAAAACAGGGCGACGCTCAGGGCAGAAATGACGACGGTTGCTCGTTTCATTAAGTTTTTGGCGAAAATTGACCTGATTATGACACAGGTCTTCGAGCCAGGGAGGGTTTGGATTGGTGTTTCAGAGGTTGCGCCTCACGATTGACGTATCTATAATGCGCCCCACTTACGAGGTGCTTCCCCGGCAGGTTAGCGCCAATCAATTTTAAAAAACATGGCGACTCCGATTAGATGGAACCAGCGTAGACGTGTCGCGCCTATTGGCGGTACTAAGCGCACTGACACTCCGTTACGTTCCCTTGCCGTTAGCTTGACGCATGTTGCGCGTGCCGCCCTCACTGAGCCCTACATGCTCAGTATCGAGCACGAACGAATTCATTTGAGCCGGTTGCCGAAAGTCTTCGACGGATTTCGTGTCGTGCAGCTTTCGGATGTTCACCACGGACCTTTTTCAACAACCGAACAGATTGAGCGCGCCGTCGACACTGCCAACCGGCTGCAGCCCGACATCATTGCGCTCACGGGCGATTACATTTCGAAGGAACGCCAGTACGCCGCGCCCTGCGCCGAGATGATGGGTCGGCTGAAGGCGAAATACGGCGTTTATGCGGTGCTGGGCAATCACGACCATTGGGTCGATGCGCCACTGATTACGGACCTTTTCCGTGCCGAGGGAATTACCGTACTCATTAACGAAGGCATGCGTTTTGAGAAGGACGGGCAGGCGTTCTGGCTCGCGGGTGTCGACGACACAATGGTAGGGCTCGAAGACATTTCGCTGGCCCTCGCGGGTTCGCGAGAAGACGAAATGAAGTTTCTGCTCGCACACAATCCAATTGTTCTCAGACGCGCCGCGCGCGCCTCTGTTGATTTGGTGTTAAGCGGGCATACCCACGGCGGTCAGGTTGCGATCAGAGGTGAGCGAAGTACTGTCAAAGGCGCTCGCAAGCGTTTGCTCAAGGGCCTGGGCAAACTCGGAAACACCCAGATCTACGTGAATCGCGGCTTGGGAACGGTGGTACTTCCAATCAGATACGGATGCCCTCCTGAGATCTCGCTGCTCGAACTGAGAAGCCCGCGTTAAATTACCCATTTTGTTTGCTTTGTGCCCGCTTGATGGCCGCTTGAATGTCCTCTCGCATTATTACCGTACCGAATCTGCTAACCGTTTTCCGGATGGTGTTAATTCCGGTATTCGTTTCTCTACTTTTCTACCAACGGTTTTTACTTGCACTCGGGATTTTCGTTCTCGCGGGCGTCACTGACGGTCTCGATGGACTGCTCGCGCGCCGTTTCAACCAGAAATCGCAGCTCGGAACAATTCTCGACCCCATCGCCGACAAGCTGATGCTCGTAACCTCGTTTGTTGTTTTGTCGATGAGGTCGGTCTTTCCTCAGCCGCTGCCGTCGCATCTGCCGGTCCCGTTCTGGGTCACCGTCGCCGTCATCAGCCGCGACGTCTTTATCCTCGTCGGGGCCGCCGCCATCAACATCGTCACCGGGTTTCGCGGCTTTCGACCCTCGATGTTGGGTAAGATCAATACGACCGTTCAGATCTTCGCCATCGCCGCGATAATCTTCGCCGCCAGCGTCCCCTACGGCACCGGCTATTATCTGCCAACGATTTACACCACCGTCTTCGCCTTCTCCGTCCTCTCCGGGGCTCACTACGTCTTTTTCGTCTCCAAACTCGTCAACGAAGACCGTCGCTCCGATTCCGATACACTAAAATAAAGTCACACTCATATAAAGTTGACAAGGACGCACTCAGGTATTATATTGACCGAGCGTTCAAGGGTAAGGTCGTTGCTGGGGAGTAGATCCGTTCGGGCCCGCGGCAAGAGCTTCCATTTTCCAAATGAACAGCGAGTGGGAATGTTTTACCCAAGGAAGGTTTTTTGGAGACTAAAAGATGAGCAAGATTATTGGAATTGACTTAGGAACAACCAACTCGGTCGTGGCGGTGATGGAAGGGGGCGAGCCAACCGTAATCACTAACTCCGAAGGTGGTCGCACCACCCCATCGGTCGTGGCTTTCACCAAAGATGGAAGTCGCCTGGTTGGTCAGGTTGCCAAAAGGCAGGCGGTCACTAACCCGGAAAATACTGTCTATTCGATTAAGCGATTTATGGGACGTCGCTATAACGAAGTTGGCGAAGAAATCAAACAGGTTCCCTATAAGGTTCAAGGCGCGGGCAGCGGCGGCGACGTGCGTATCGCGGCCGGTGGCAAGGAATGGAGCCCGCCGGAGATCTCGGCGATCATCCTTCAGAAGATGAAACAGTCGGCGGAAGACTATCTCGGCCAGAAAGTTGAGAAGGCCGTTATCACAGTTCCGGCTTACTTCAACGACTCACAGCGCCAGGCGACAAAAGACGCGGGCAAGATTGCCGGACTCGAAGTGATGCGAATCGTCAACGAGCCCACGGCCGCGGCGCTCGCATACGGTCTCGACAAAAAGAAAGACGAGACGATTGCGGTATTCGACTTCGGCGGCGGTACGTTCGACGTTTCGATTCTCGAGGTTGGTGAAGGCGTAGTTGAAGTTAAGTCGACCAATGGCGACACGCACCTCGGTGGCGACGACATCGACGAGCGCCTGATCGAATGGATCATCGACGAGTTCAAGAAAGATCAGGGCATCGATCTCTCGAACGACAAGATGGCGTTGCAACGTTTGAAGGAAGCTGCAGAGAAAGCAAAGATTGAGTTGTCCAGCACGATGGAAACGGAAGTCAATCTGCCGTTCGTGACCGCGGATCAGTCAGGTCCAAAACACCTGGCAATGAAACTCACGCGCGCACGTTTCGAGCAGCTCGTCGACCCGATTCTTTCGCGACTCAGAGGCCCGGTGGAAACGGCTTTGAAGGATGCCGGTCTCGATGCGAAGAAGATCGACGAAGTAGTTCTTGTCGGTGGTTCGACACGTATTCCGAAGGTGCAGGAGATCGTCAAGGAAATGTTTGGCAAAGAGCCAAACAAGAGTGTTAACCCTGACGAAGTGGTGGCGATCGGCGCCGCGGTTCAGGCCGGTGTTCTTTCCGGTGAAAAGACTGACATCCTGTTACTGGACGTGACCCCGCTGAGTCTCGGTATCGAAACACTCGGTGGCGTGTTCACCAAGTTGATTGAAAGAAACACGACGATCCCGACGCGCAAGTCGGAGATCTTCTCGACTGCTTCTGACAATCAAACCTCGGTGGAAGTTCACGTGCTTCAGGGTGAGCGACCGATGGCTTCGGACAATCGCACGCTCGGCAAGTTCCATCTCGTTGGAATTCCACCCGCACCGCGTGGTATGCCGCAAGTGGAAGTTACTTTCGACCTCGACGCGAACGGCATCGTGAACGTTTCCGCAAAAGACATGGGAACCGGTCGCGAGCAGAAGATCACGATCACTGCGTCTTCCGGTTTATCGAAAGACGAGATCGACAAGATGATGCGCGACGCTGAGTCGCATTCTGCTGACGATGCTCGCAAGCGCGAAGAGATCGAAGCGCGTAACCGTCTCGACGGGCTTGTCTATCAGATGGAGAAGACGCTGGCTGACAATCGCGAGAAAGTCGGCGCGGTGGCTTCCGACGTTGAGTCTGCAATTGCTGAAGCGAAGAAGGCATTGGCGGAAGGCGGAGTTGAAAGACTGAACGACGCTTTCAATCAGCTTCAGGCCGCGTCGCATAAACTGGCAGAAGCACTCTATCAGCAAGCTCCGCCGCCAGGCGCGCAGGCTGACGATCAGGCTTCAGCAGCCGGCGCATCGTCGTCAGGCGGCGGCACCGGTGAGGACAACGTCATCGACGCCGAATACGTGGACGTAGACGAGAACAAGTAAGGGTATTTCCAGTTGCCGATTGCCGGAGAAGAGGCGGAGAAGAAGTGCTCGCTCCGCCTTTTCTTCAGATCGGCAGTTGGATACGTTAATCGTCATAACTAAATGGCAAACAAGCAGGACTATTACGAAACACTCGGCATCAAGCGCGACGCCAAGCCCGAGGAGATCAAGAAGGCTTACCGGCGTTTGGCGCGCAAGTATCATCCTGACGTAAATCCGGGTGACAAAAGTGCCGAGGAACGTTTCAAAGCGATGTCGGAAGCACACGACGTGCTTTCCGATCCGAAGAAGCGAAGCGTTTACGATCGCTTCGGACAGTATTCAGAAAACCTGGCGGACGCAGCGGCGCGTGGTGCTGGTCCATCGAGCGGTGGTGGTCGTACCGCGCCCGGTGGTTTTGATTTCACAGGGTTTGACTGGGGCAGTGGTTCGACGACTTCCGGCGGCGGCGGCGGTAGCAGTTTTCGCGACATCTTTGCTGATTTGTTTGGAGGTGGTGCGGCGAAAGAAAAGGAGCCGCCGCGACCGCAACCGCAAAGAGGGGCAGACATTGAGATGCCCTTGAGCCTTTCGTTCGAGGAAGCCATCAAAGGTCTGACGACTAACATCACGGTCAATCGTTCTGAGCAGTGTTCGCGCTGTAACGGCGCCGGCGATATTGGTGGACCAGTTGTCGTTTGTTCGACGTGCAAAGGCTCCGGACAGGTACAGCGGGCCGGCGGCAGGTTGCGTTTTGCGCAGGAGTGTCCGGATTGTGGTGGCACAGGACGCCGGCGCGCGCCTTGTTCGCAATGTAATGGGAAAGGCACAACGCCGAAGACGGAGACTGTCAAAGTTCGCATCCCGGCAGGTGTCGAAACTGGTTCGCGGGTCAGGATTCCCGGCAAGGGTGAAGGCGGTCGCATGGGTGCACCGGCGGGCGACCTGCACATCATCACGAATGTTGGCCAGCACAAATATTTTACTCGCAAGGGCGACAACATTTATGTGACGGTGCCGATCACCGTTCCCGAAGCCGCACTCGGCGCGAAGATTGAAGTGCCGACGGTTGATGGCAAGACGCAGTTACGCATTCCGCCCGGAACGCAGTCGGGACAGAAATTTCGCTTGCGCGAACGAGGCGCGCCTTCGTTGCGCAATCCGGGAGCGAAAGGACATCAGTTTGTCGAAGTGCAAGTGACGCTGCCGAAAGTGATTTCGGAAGAGACGAAGAATTTGTTGCGCGAGTATGCGAAGCTGAATGAAACAAATCCGCGCGTAGAGATGGGGCTGGAGTGAGCCGAAAACCGAAGACATACACGATCAGTGCGGTAGCGGATCAGTATGGGATACATCCGCAAACGCTGAGACTGTACGAGCGCGAAGGGTTGTTGAAGCCCTCGCGTTCGGAAGGCAATACGCGGCTCTACACTGATCCCGATCTTGAGCGGCTGGAACTGATTCTTTCTTTGACGCGCGACCTCGGAGTAAATCTCGCGGGCGTTGAGATCATACTCAACATGCGCGAAAAGATGGACGCGATGCAGCACGAGTTTGAGCGCTTCTTTCAGTACCTGCAATCTCACGCCGAAGAACTCACCAATTTCGACCCGGCGCCCGAAGGAAGTGACGCGCTCGTCCCGATGACACGCACCGCCGCACTGCGACGCCGCTCGACGCGCCAATAATCCGCGTAAATCTTCGTTCGATCCGTTAGATCTGTGCTAAAGTCCCGCCGTCCGTAAAAACCTCACAAGGAGTTACAAAAGATGACCTCACGTCTGACACTTCTCACTATCTTTCTGTTCACTTTCAACCTTCAAAACAGCAACGCACAAGATCTCGACACCGTTACGATCGCGGGACGCATCATGGACCAGAACAACGCCATGATTCAGGGAGCCGAGATCCAGGCGAAGCTGATCAAAACCGGTCTCACGCGCACGACAACATCCGACGCCGAAGGCCGTTATCGTCTCATTCAACTCGAACCCGGAACGTACACCGTTCGCGTGTCGCTCCCCGGTTTCGCGCCTCACGAAACAACCGGCATCACGATTGTCTCCGGACAGAGCACGCAGTTAGACATGACACTGATTCCTTCAGATGTCGTAGCCGAGCCGGTCGTCATTACTGACACCGACACTCCGATCGTCGACACAAAGCGCACGGTCGTCGGCGCAACACTTACTGCTCGCGATACCGAGCTGTTGCCAATCACAACTCGCTCGGTCCTCGATCTGTTATTCACGCTTCCGGGCGTCACAGAAGAACCACTCTCAACACGCGATCTCGCCGAAGATCGCAATGCCAACCACGCCAGCACGCCTGAAGAAGCAGGCACGTTCTCGCTCGCAGGCGCTCCCGCTTACTCGAATAACCTGACCATCGACGGTCTCGACAACAACGACGATCGCGCCGCTCGCGAACGCTTTCAACCATCACTAGAAGCCGTTGCCGAAGTGCAGGTGATTACAAATCAGTTCTCGGCGGAGTACGGGCGGGCATCCGGCGGCCGCGTGAACCTGCGCACGCGCAACGGCTCAAAGGATTTTCACGGGCGATTGTTCTACTTCTTCCGCGACGAGGCACTCGACGCAAACACATTCCGCAACAACTCACTCGGCCTCCCGCGTTTGCCGTTGCAAGAGCACGTCGGCGGTTTCACGCTTGGTGGACCAGCAAAGGGTCTGAAGGAAACCGTGTTCTTTGCGTCGTACGAACTAAGCAAGGTTTTGGATAGTGCGCTGATCGACACTCTCGTGCCGTTGAAACAGAGCGCACTGTTTCCCCTTCCGGCGCCGACACGTCTCGATCGCATTCGACTTGAAGATGCGGAAGCACCGCGCCTGGCGGCGGAAGTGGCGCCGTTTATCTCGTCGATTAGCACTCCAAGCAATAACACGAGCATTACAGCTCGCGTCGATCGTCAGTTTGGTCCAATGCACAACGGTGCATTTGTGTATCAAGCGGGACGGTCGATTAACCTGCGACAGTTTGGTGGTGGGAATCGTTTGGCAGAATCGTTTCAGGGACGCAGACGCAATTCCGATGCGTTCTCTTACTCGGACACATTTGTCTTCTCGGAAAAGTTGGTTAACCAGGTGCGATTTCAGTACTCACGTCTGGCGCCGGCGTTTGAAGCCAGTGGCGGCGATGCACCGGTCGTGCTCGTTACACTCAACGATCCATTACCTGCTGGTGATCCGGAAAGACGCACGGGAACTTTGGTCGCCGGATCATCGACCTCCGGCGGCAGTGATCGACGCGAAGATCGCTGGCAATTGCAGGATGTATTCTCACTCGTGAACGGGAATCACTCGCTGAAGTTTGGAGTTGATTTCCATCGCGTGCGCTCAACGTTCATCGACTTGGCAGACGTCACCGGGACCTACAACTTCGCGAGCGCGGGCGACTTTCTGGCCGCCGTCCCGAGTCGCTTCAGACAGAACTTCCAGAGCTCATCAACGCAGCAGAACCTCTACACTGGAGTGTTTGTGCAGGATGAGTGGCAGATCCTGCCGCAGCTTCTGTTGAGTTATGGGCTGCGGTACGAATACGAAACTATTCTGCGCGATCTGAACAACTTCGGACCGCGCTTCTCACTCGCGTACAGTCCGCTCGATTCAGGCCGGCTTGCTCTGCGACTCGGTGGCGGCATCTTCTTCAATCGGCCGTTGTTGCGCACGATTGATGATTTCACGCTCGGTAAGCAACAACTCTTCTTCGACACGAACCTGCTGCGCGATCCATCGACGGGCAAGCTCATGAGCGTGGATCAGCGGCGCGCGTTCATCGCCGAGCATCTTCGTTTTCCGGAGAAGTTGAGTAGTGACTCACAGCTAGTCCGCGAGTTTGGCGTGTTGAATACGGATTTTTCTCGCCGTCTCGATCCGGCGCTGCGAATTCCTGAGAGTTATCAGCTCAATGCAGGTGTTGAGCGTGACCTGGGCCACGGTTTTTCTGTCGAAGCAAACTTTACCTTCACCCGGGGTATACATCTCTGGCGTGAATTCAACGCAAACGCGCCGCTGCTACCGGCCGGCTATCGCAACTTCACAGAGTTTCTTGCGTCGCGCGACTTTGCAAACTTCATAAATCCCACAACGTCGACGCGTCCGCTTTACAACGCCTCAACTGCCGGCGAGTTGGTCCGATTTAGTTTCGGAAACACAAACACGATCAATCGAGTGATTGAGTTTGGTGTGCCGGTGTCGGTGATGAATCTGAACAGTCCGTCGTCCACTACGATGCTCGAGGTCGCGCTGGCTGCAATCAACAACCTGCGTCCTGATCCGACGCGTGGCGAGCTCGAGCAACTGATCTCAGCGGGTAATACCTTCTATCGTGGGATGACGGTGGAGTTGCGGAAGCGCTTTGATTCGTGGCTCGGCTTTCGGGCGGGTTATACGCTTTCGAGTTTGATTGATGATGGGATCGTCAATACTTCGGATGCGCTTGTGCCGGGAGACTTTCGTGCTGAAAGGGCTCGAAGTCTGCTCGACAGAAGGCATCGGTTTGTGTTCTCGGGGACGTTTGACTTGCGTGTGATGCAGTTGTCGCCGATCTTCCGCTTGGCTTCCGGAGCGCCGTTCAACATCTCGCTTGGTGGCATGGATCGGAATCTCGACGATGTTTCAAACGATCGACCGAACTTAGGTTTCACTGTTCCTCCGATTGGTCAGGTAGGGAACTTGCCGCGCAATGCCGGACGCGGACCGAAATTGTTTGTGTTCGACTTGAATGTGACGCGTGAGATTCGAGTTGCGGAGCGATGGCAGGTGAGGCCGTTGGTCGAATTCGATAATGTGTTGAATAAGACGGTGTTTAGTTTTGGATCCGAGTTCATTGATTCGTCCAACTTTCTTGTTCCGAAGCGCACGATGCGACCGCGGCAGATCAGGATCGGAATAAGAATTAGCCGCGGATGAACGCGGATCTGAAACACTTTGAGCTGACTGAGAAGATTATTGGTATCTACTTTGAAGTGTATAACGAGTTAGGGTCGGGATTTTTAGAGTCTGTTTACCAAAAATCTCTTGCGTTAGCGCTCAAATCGGCCAGCCTGACAGTCTTCAGCCGCATTGATATTCCCGTGTGGTTCCGGGGACATCAGGTTGGTCAATTTGAGGCAGATTTACTGGTGGAGAAGTGTGTTCTTCTCGAATTGAAGGCCGCTCGTATGTTGGGGCTAGCTCATCAAGCGCAACTTCTGAATTATCTACGAGCTACTGAGATAGAGGTTGGTTTACTACTCAACTTCGGTCCAAAGCCTGAATTCAAGAGGGTCGCTTATGA
Organism: Pyrinomonadaceae bacterium; assembly: GCA_035694465.1. Taxonomy (GTDB): domain Bacteria; phylum Acidobacteriota; class Blastocatellia; order Pyrinomonadales; family Pyrinomonadaceae; genus PSRF01. The sequence goes on from DASSFI010000099.1 coordinate 68,618, forward strand.
CAATAGCAGAAAGAGAATTCGCTGATCCGCGTAAATCTGCGTTTATCCGCGGTTACGGTATTTCTCACATCTTGCCCGGGAGCGCTCGATTCGTCGTTTCATCCATCTGTTCATCGTTTTATTCCTACCTATCCTTCTGATAAAGGGCCGTACGATTGGGTTGCCGCGCAGGTTGCATGCCAATACATTTCCCTCACCTGTAACGCGGTTTTTTAGCCAGAAAAGGACCATCACGCATGGTAAACTTCTTCGGATGCCCTTGACTGACTCACAAACAGAGCACGTCAGCGAGATCGAAGCAGCTTTGCTCGATGCCGAGCTCTTTATGAAGTACCAGGCCCCGGATCGAGCGATAAAACGCCTCCGCACTGCACTGGAAGTGAACAGTCGATCAATCAAATTGCGCGAACGTCTGCGCGAGATCTGCGCCACTCACAAGCAAGTTGAAGAAGCCGCCCGGCAATGTCTGGCCCTCGCCAGCCTCTACATCGAGCGCGACGAGTTTGATAACGCCCATGATCGGCTGCTCGAAGCAAAACAATTCGATGGTCGGATAAACATTGCGGCCGGACTCGAGGCGATTCGTCGCGCTCGCCGTCCCGACCTGAAGCCGACGCCCGCTCCCGAGCCGACTTTCGAACGTACACATTTCACACTCGCCGGGGATCTCAGTGCCGTCAGCGTCTTCGACGCGATTCAAGTAATCGAAAACGCGCGGTTGAACGGCGTACTCACACTCCGAAACGACAAAATCGAGGGCCAGGTAAAGTTCAACGACGGTCGCATCGTCGATGCGTCGTGCAGTGGTGAGATCGCCGACGTAGCTTTTCAACGGGTAGTGGAAATCAACAACGGAACCTTCGAATTTCAGAAGAACGACGAACAGTCTCCGGTTCGTATTCAAGCAGCCAGTAACACCAATCTGATCCTCGATACCTTGCGCCTGCTGGATGAACGCAAACAGTAAAACTCTTGACAGTAATCTTCTAACGTAATACATAGGTCTTCCTGATTCTCACGTCAGCTGGAAACCGCTTGCTTGCTTTCTTGTTATTTAGCTCACCTGGGGGAAATTGATTGACATGTTGAGTCTTGAAGTCTGGGACGTAACCGGAAACAAACGCGTAACCGTCGAAGTGCCTGAAGACGTGCCCGTCGAGCGCATCATGGTTGTGCTCGTGGAGCGATTGATGCTCCCGAAGTACAGCCCGCAGGGCGACTTCATGAGCTACAAGTTTCACCACCGGCGGATGGGCGTTCAACTCTTCGACGATCAAACATTGAGTCAACAGCAAGTGTTTGACGGCGATGTGCTGCGCATCCAGCCGGAAATCACAGCGGGAAGCGGAAGGTGATGAGCACGCTCGATCCTTCGGTGGAAACGATCCGGGTTTTGCCGGAAGACCGCTACGACCGCCAGCGTTTGATTCCCTGGTGGGAGCAGGAACGGTTGGCTGCGGCGCGCGTGCTGGTCATCGGCGCGGGAGCATTAGGAAACGAGATTCTTAAACTTCTGGCGCTGAGCGGCGTGGGCCACATCATGATTTTTGACATGGACCGGATTGAAGTAAGCAATCTCAGCCGGACCGTACTCTTCAAGGAATCCGACGCCGGCGCGCTCAAAGCAGAAGTGGCAGCGGAAAGAGTAACTGAGCTCAATCCACAGGCAATCGCAGTGGGTCGGGCACAAAACATCATGCACGAGCTTGGGCTTGGAGTTTTCCTGTGGGCCGACGTTGTCATTTGCGGGCTCGACAATCGATTGGCGCGAATGTTTGTGAACTCATCATGTGCGCGAACCAAGCGCACGTGGATTGACGGCGCCATCGAAGGTCTCTCCGGCATCGTGCGTGTTTTCGATCCGGCGCAAACTGCCTGTTACGAATGCACGATGAACGAAACCGATCGCAAGCTGGTCCGCGAACGACTTTCCTGCGCGATGCTGGCCCGCGACGCGATTCAGCAGGGCCACGTTCCCACGACCAGTGTGGCGGCGTCGTTTATTGCCGCACTCGAAGTTCAGGAAACGATCAAATATCTGCACGGTCAGCCAACTCTCCACGGCGAAGGAATACACGTCAACGGAATGTGGAACGACTTCAATCGCGTTCAGTACAAACGTCGCGACGACTGCGTTGGGCATGATTCGTTTGAACAAGTCTTGCCTCTCGGATGCGGAGTAAATGACGTGACTCTTGCTGAACTACTCGATCGCGCCGAAACAAGACTCGGCCAGGGAGCCACACTCGAGTTGAGTCGCGATGTGGTCACGCGACTTACCTGTCCGGTCTGTGACAAATCGGAACGCGCCGGCATCGTTCTCGGGGCTTTGCGTGAAACGGATGCCGCTTGCAGCGTTTGTGCAACGCATCGAGTGGTGGATTTCACGGGCATTGTGGTGAGAGACGGTGATCTCGATCTCTCACTCACGCCGGCAGAGATCGGCATTCCGCCGTTCGACATCATTGTGGCGCGGTGCGGAATCGAGAAACAGGAAGCCTGGCTTTTTAATGGTGATGTGGAGCGGTGTCTGGGGCCACTCGCACCTTCCTTTGTTATGGACCAGTTATCGACTTCAGTTCCGAAAGAAGCGTGAGCAGCTATGGACTATAGAGCTTTATCTCAGATGGAACTGGCAAAACAACCGTTCCCCGAAGTTCAGTACGACTTTCGCATCTTTATCGCCGAGAGTGCGTTCGATCGCATCTGCAACAACGCCGAGCAGACACGTGAAGTCGGCGGTATTCTCGTTGGCGACGTGCTGCGAGACAAGAATGGACCATACATAAACGTCGAACACGTGATTGAAGCGCTGCACGCTGAGGAGAAAGGCACTGAGCTGACCATCACTCATGAAACGTGGAATCACATCCACGAGCAGATGGACAAAACTCACTCAGGCAAGCGAATCCTGGGCTGGTATCACACTCATCCAAACTTCGGCATCTTTCTTTCCGATCAGGATCAGTTTATTCAGCAGAGTTTTTTCAATCTGGCGTTCCAGGTCGCGCTCGTTTACGACCCGGTGCGCAAAGTTCATGGTGTGTTTAGCTGGCGCGACAGCAAACCGTGGCGCGTCAGGCAATACTGGATTGGTAATCATCAGCACACCTGGGATGAACCACGCGAAAAACCCACGCCGCCAAAAGTTGATAGCAACGACACAAAGTCAAAAGTAGTTGCGTCCGATGCGCCACCGCCACTGGCCCCAGAGCCGATCGGTAACACGTGGTTTCTGGCGATCGCTCTCATCGGAGTTCTGTTCGGTTTTGTGATGGGATTTTGGTGGAACAGAAATTCCGGTGACCAGAATGCAGAAGTTGCCAAGGACGCAATTGCGAGTTTGAACACTGATTTGCTGGCGGTGATTCGCGGCAGTGTGGGTGACGAAGCAGGGAAGACTGTTGACGACAGTATTGCGCGACTCGATCAGGCGAGTCAGTCGCTCAAGCCGCTCGGCGATCCGGCAGCGAAGACTGCTGCACAGGCGGTAACTGAAGCACAGGAAGCGTTGCAGCGCGTGCAACGCGATCGTCTGGTCGCGCGGGAGATGATGCAGCAACTTGATGAAGTAATAAAAGCCAATCGCACGCCGGAGTTTGTTTCGCGCGATCTCGCCGGCCAGCGGGTGGTGTTGGGCGACATGTACGTGGAGTTAGCGCGGGAGGCGGCGCGAAACAAGGACGCGGCCAGAGTTGCAGATCTTCTCAAACGGGCGGCCAGTGTCAACCCGCCTGGCAAGGCTGGCTACGAACAGCAACTCAAGGGTTTTGAGGAGCAGGGCGTCGTGCCTTAACTGAAAAGGTCCACCAGGACCGATACGACCGATCGAGGTGAATGATGGACGAAGTACTTCACATCTCACGTGAGGATCTCTACCAGCCCGGTGTTGATTCTTCGCTGGCCCAGGCAAAAGCGATACTGCAACATGCGCAGCCGATCGTGGAAGAACACGTTTCGCCGCTGCGCCGGTTTTTGTTGTCGCATCTGTTTGTTACGCCGTTGGCGGGGTTTCTGGGAGGCTTTACCACCTGGGCAATAATGGAACCATGGCTCGACGATATGAGCGAAAACCATGGACCCTTCTTTCTGATCTTTCCACTCACGGCGTTGCTGGTGGTGCTCTTCATCTTCCTGGCTGATGCAATCACGAGTCGCAGATTTATCAGTAACGTGGGACGTTGGGCCAGAGGGCTGGGCTTCACCCTTCTCTTTTCTTTAATCGCCTTTATTCCAGTTGGTTTGATCCTCCAGCTCTGGTATGTCTTGCCGAGCCCGCCTGATATTGCACACGCCGATATTACTCAATGGCCTGCTCCTTTTTTCATCGGATTCATGCTGGTTCGAAGTCTGGCCTGGGCCGTCTTAGGAGGAGCGCTGGGCTTAGGCATGAATCTGATCAAAAGCACGAAAGGACAGCGACGCGCATCTTTGATGGGTGGACTGGTTGGCGGCGTGCTCGGCGGATTGTTATTCGATCCCATCAACCGGTTCCTGATTCCTTCAGCAGAACAAGGCGACGTGCAGCGGCTTATCGGCTTTAGTATGGTCGGTTTGTGCGTCGGAATTTTTGTGGCGTTGAGTGAACGGCTGGGTCGTGACGGCTGGATACGTGTGTTGACTGGACCATTGCGAGGCAAGGCGTTCATTCTTTATCACAACCCGACCATCATCGGCGCCTCACCAACTGCAAACATTTATCTGTTCAAGGACGCGAAGATCGCGCCGGAGCACGTGGCCCTGCAACGCACCGGCAATGGGTACGAACTCATTCAACGCAAGAGCGAAGCTGACGTTTTGGTCAACAATCTGGCGGTTCATCGACGACGACTCGTGTCGGGAGATCAAATCATTGTCGGCGATACGATCCTGCTCTTTGAGGAACGCGCCAAGAAAAAACCAGCACCGTCAGATCAGCGGATTAGAGAAGCAAAAGTAGAGATCTAGTTCGAACAAAACCACCCCAGAAATCGCCCGGAGGAAAACTGTATGTCGATGTCGGAAACAGTACGACGATTAAAGATCAACAAGCGCTACGAAGGATCTCCCTGTAAGTGGTGTGGAGACCTGTTGCTGCTCGGCGAAGATGGAGCAATTTGCGCTTCGTGCGAGAGTCCGTATCACGCGCGTTGCTGGGATCGAGAAAACGGCTGCAACAACCCCGGTTGCGTGAATCGTCCGTTGCAACAACTCAAAGATGTCCCGCCGGTTGGCGCTCCCGCGAAGCCGACGCGGCCGCTATCACCCGGAGAGATGGTTTGTCCGACCTGCGGTGATGTTGTTTCCGGCAGTTATTGTTTCCGTTGTCGAAACTTAAATGCCACTGATTACAGCGGTCCGAAAGAGACTTTGCCCGAGGCAAAAGAAGCACTGAAGTACGCCATCATCGGCATCTTTTGCTTCGGAATCGTGCTTGGTCCAATGGCGATAGTGAAGGGAACCTCAGCAAAGAAAACTATTGCTATGGATCCACGTTACGAAGGGGAAGGCATGGCGACGGCGGCGCAAATAATCGGCGGCCTCGTAACCCTGCTTTACTTCCTCAACATAGTTTTCCTGATTGGCGGAATAGCATCGGGAGATAGATAGAGTGTCCTGGAGGTTACCGTGAAGCGCTGTTCGATATGCAACACGCAGATTTCTGATTTCGATCTCTTCTTCACTTGTACCGAGTGTGACTCGCCTTACCACGAGATTTGTTGGAAGGAGATGGGTGGCTGCGCAACGTACGGGTGCAAAGCAGCGGCAGTGGCTGAGAAGCCGCCACCGCCGACGTCAGCAGCACGTGGCTGGGGCGATGAGAAGGCGTGTCCGAGTTGCACGAGCAAGATCCCTTCAAGCGTCCTGGCCTGCGCTTGCGGCGCCCGTTTCCCGTGGGCCGATCCCATGACCAAGGACGAATACAAGGAGTGGGCCGACGAAGATAAGCTGCGTAATCAAAGACGAATCGAGTTGATAGTTCTATTTGTCATCACGATCTTCGGCTTGCTGGCGCCGTTCACTGGAGCTGTTGCCGGTATTCAAGCCTATCGCTCGCGCACGTTGCTCGTTGGCGAAGTCGGGACATACCTCGCCCTTGGGTATGGGGCGGCGGTGATTGGTCTCGTCTACACCATCGTATTTCTACTTTTGCTGATTGGTTTCTGACGCACATGAGTTCGTACGTTTGTCCGCGCTGTGGAAAGAAAGGGCCGGTCCGGTTAAAGGCCAACCAGCTCTGCTCGAACTGTATGACGAAGTGGGCGTGGGGCGGTACGGGCGATCAGGTAATGACGATCACTCCCGAAGCCGTCGCTGCTCACGATCAGAAGCCGGTGGTTAAGACTCGACCCACAAATACAAGTCCTCTCATCCGTATGTTACCGGTTGTTTCGGTTGTTTTGAGTGCGGCCGTGATCGGACTGTTGTTCTATTTCCTCAAACACGATCCGGCTGGTTTATCAGGCCAACAAGTCTTGAATCGGTTTGCCAACATCGCCTTGGCTGCGGTGGTCCTCGCAGCGCTCGGTATCGCGATCGGTGTGAGTGTTTTCTACCTGGCAAAGGGGAAAAATTACAACCTCGCGCCTTCGGCGCGCATTTCTGGCGTAATTTCGATCATTCTGGCCACGGGTGTTTTCGGGACGGCAGTTTTCTGTTGGTCCAGAACCGAGAGAGCGACGTCGTTGTCGTATCCGCAGGCGGGGACCAATGAGTTACTCCAGCGGCTGCAAAACGCGACAGTTGTGATCCAGGCACACGAGCCGGTCCTGAATCGCTACGGGTCGGCCAAAAGAGAAGGTGTGATTATTGCCAACGAACCGGGCCGCGCGTGGATTCTCACCGTGCCGTTTCTTGATCGAAACGGAACTCCGCTTCGTCCCGCTGAGATGTGGGTGAACCTCAGCAACGGCCGTACGTTGCCCGGCCAGATTGTCTGGGCGCAAGGCGATCCGATTTATCTGGCGATAGTCCTGGTTGAAACCGATGAGTCGCCGGGTCAAATTCAATTTCATCCCGCCGCCGAAGGTGTGATACCCGGGCATTCGGTGCTCGTAATTCCAAATCCTTTGCAGGGATGGATGCTGGCAAAAGGAACTGTTCTCACTCGTGCCAGTCGACGCACAAATGTCGGCTGGAACACTGTCGTTAAAGCCAGTTCGCACTTGAATCCGACTGATGTCGGCAGCGCCATGTACGACGAAAGCGGACGGTTGTTGGGTCTCAATGTGGGTGCTGATCCAAACAGTGGCGAGAGTCAGTTTGTGATTATCGATTCGGCCACGGCATCGGTGCTGGAGACTGTGAGAGATCGAAAAGCCAATCAAGGAGCATTACGATGAGCAACGTACGATTACTACGTCTTCAATCAGATTACGACACGATCCGCAGGCTCGTACGAGTGCATCCGCTCATCGAAACAGAGGGCGTCTCCGGAAATCCGCCGGAAGTTTATCGCTTCTTTTTGACGGTACGATCGCTACAACAACGAGGCGAGGAACTCTTTTTCGTCGATCGACACCGGCTCGAGATCAGTTTGCCCCGTGGTTATCCACGCGACGCTCCGATCTGTCGAATGTTGACGCCGGTCTTTCATCCCAACATCGCGCCTCACGCCGTTTGTATCACCGACAACTGGAGCGCCGCGGAATCACTCAGCAGCGTCATCATGCGGGTTTGCGAGATGCTGGCTTTTCAGAGTTACAACATCAAGAGCCCTTTGAATGGAGAAGCGGCGCAATGGGTGGCGCAACATTTCAAAGACGTGCCGACTGACAAGCGGGAGTTTTTTCTTGACATGGACCAGGCGCCAGATCCGGCGGCGTCTCAACAAGCGGTTTGCAGTAACTGCGGCGGTCCGGCAGCGGAGTTAACCCGTTGCGATGCTGGTCACGGGTTGTGTGAGTATTGTTTTGTCGAGTGCGAAAAGTGTCACCAGGGGAAGGTTTGTCTGGTATGTAGTTCGTGTAGCCAGTGTGGTCCCACTGTGTGTAGCAACTGTGGCGGTAAGTCCGAGGCGTTAGCACGTTGCAATGCCGGACATGCGTTGTGCGAATACTGCATGTCTGATTGCGACATTTGCCATCAGCCAAAGGTTTGCCTCGTCTGCGGCACGTGCAGTCACTGCCCACCGTCCGTTCTCAGTCGATCAGAACTCGCGTATTGAGTGCTTCCGCTTTTTCAATCGCGGTGAGCAGTCGGAGAAACTGATTGTAGTTGCGGCTGCGCGAAGTCAGCCGAGCAACTTCCGACTGGGTCAACTCACTGCGCAGAATCAAATCGAGAAAATCGTAGTAGTCAGCGGCCGCCTCGAACGGAAATTCTCGGGTGTAGGTGGTTTCTGCGCTGTCTTCAGATCGGAATCCCGCGAGCAGATCGAAGATATTGTCAGTCGTGAGACGCGCGGCTTCACGCGTGAGCATGATCGGAACGCGCAGCTCAAAGAATCGCAAACCATCGTCAGTAACTACACGTCGCAACTCTTTCGTCGCTTCACCATCAAACGGCGACTCCGGATCGATCAAAATGCGAAGCAGTCGTGGTTGATCTTCTGAATCGAGTGTATCGAGGGAGAGTTGGACGCGATCGGCGAGAAACTTTTCAAACTGCGCCTCAACCGGATAATTGATGCGGCCAAGACAGCCCACTGATTCACCGTCGCCGGCTATGTCCACTGGCAGGGCCGCCGGACAATGAGTGCAGATGATGGTCGCTTCCTGCATGCGCTCGATTTCAGGACTCGCATTTTCCACCCACTGTAACTTGTCGATCGTGGGCGCACTCGCGTCGCCAGTGGTGAGCTTTGCGTGCAAACTGCTCAGGCGTCCCCACTCGCGCAGGTGACGCTCGGAATAATTGGCGCGCAGGGGACAGGCGTATTGCAGTGCGAATTCCAACGACATAGGAAAGCATTTTAGCCATAAAGAAGCACAAAAAGCACACATTAGTTCGCGAAAAACTTTGCGGTTTGTTGTGCCTTTAGTGGCCTCGTCTGCCTTTATGGTAAGCTTTCTGCATTCCCGCAGCTCGTGCCTTAGAAAGGTCTAGTCAATGGCAGTTAGTCAGGAACTCTTGGAAATACTCGCGTGTCCGGCTTGCAAGGCGAAAGTTGAGCTGAAGCCCGATGGAAACGCGCTGAAGTGCGTCGAATGTAAACGCGTTTACCCCATCCGCGACGACATTCCGGTAATGCTTATCGACGAGGCAACCATCGAAGAGTGAGGCGATGAACAGCCTGCGCGACATTGTTGAGCAGTCTCCTCAGTTACGCGTCATCGAAACACAGGCCATGTACGGATTGCAGGGTCAGGACGCGGCCCAGCCGCTGGCGCCACCACGCTGGGACTGGAACGACGTGCGCAAGGTGCTGGTTGTTCGACTGCGATCGATTGGCGACACAGTGCTGGCAACGCCGTCGCTCTTCGCCTTGAAACGATTTCTTCCCAACGCGCAGGTAGATATCCTCGTCGAAGATTGGGTTGCGCCGGTTCTCGATAATCACCCACACGTCGACAAAGTCATTGCGCTTGAGCGCGGCGGATTCGTGACGCGCGCCCGAGTCGCCCGTGAATTGCGAGCTGCGAATTACGATGTGGTTTACAACCTGCATGGCGGGACGACCGCGACGTTCCTGACGCGCGCCACCGGTGCACGTCATCGCGTCGGCTTCAAGTCGTATCAATACGGACAACTTCATAATCACGCCGGCCCGTCGCCGTTGTTACTGTGGCAGCAAGAGAAAACGCACTCCGTCGAACAACAACTCGCTTTGTTGGGATGGACCGGTGTTCCGGTTACAGATAGACCGCGAACGAGTTTGGGAATATCTCCAGGCGCGGCTGAAAAAGTTGATCGATTGTTGAGCGACGCCGGACTGAGTGAACAAAACATTGCTCTGATCCATCCGGCCGCGGCGTTTGCCACCAAGCAATGGGCGGTGGAAAACTTCGCGCGTGTTGTCGAGGTATTAGCGGAACGTTCGTTTACTTCAGTCGCCATTGCGGCGCCGAACGAACAAGCGCTGCTGGACCAATTACGTTCGGCAACATCGGCAAAACTGGTGACATTCGCTTTATCACTGCCGGAAGTGACCGCACTCGCCGCGCGTTCACAATTGTTCGTCGGTAACGACAGTGGTATCGCACACATCGCAGCGGCAGTCGGCACGCCGGCAGTCGTCGTGTTTGGCTCGTCAAACATCGCGCACTGGCGGCCATGGAATTCTGCACCGGCAGAAGTCGTGTTTGAAGAGATGCCATGCCAGCCTTGTCATGGATATTTCTGCGCGCAGTTTGCGCAACCGGAATGTATCCTGCGCGTGCCGGTAGCAAGAGTTACGGTGGCCATCGATCGCATATTGTCGTAAATGTCTCAATTAACTAAAACACGCGCTGCGGCAATACTGCGATCATTTAGCGATCGTCATGTGCTTGTGCTTGGCGACGTGATGCTCGACGAGTTTGTTTGGGGCGATGTGACGCGTATTTCACCGGAAGCGCCGGTGCCCGTGGTTGATGTGCGACGCGAGTCGGTGCATCTCGGCGGCGCGGCAAACGTGCTGGCGAACCTCGTTGCACTCGGCGCTCGTGGTACGGTCGTTGGCGTTGTGGGAAATGACGCCGCGGGAGAACGCGTGCGAGCCGGCTTGCATGAAATGGAAGCGGACAAGTGTCTGATCTCCGATTCCACGCGACCGACAACCACCAAGACGCGCATCATTGCCCACAGCCAACTGGTGGTGCGGGCCGATCGCGAGTCGCGCGTTGCGGTCCCACCAAAAATCGAAGAGATGATAATTTCGTGTCTGAAAGAAGCGTTGAAGAAAGCAGACGCTTTTGTTGTTTCAGACTACGACAAAGGCGTTGTGACGCCCGCGATCCTGCGCGAGATTCTGCCGCTCGCATACGAGCGAGCGCCGGTGCTGGTCGATCCTAAGCTGCGCAACTTTAATTCGTATCGTCCGGCAACGCTGGTGACGCCGAACCACCTCGAAGCACTGCGAATGAGTGACACGGAAGATACTTCTGATGACGGTTCACTGCAGGCGGCGCGAGTAATTCGCGAAAAACTCGGTTGTGATGCAGTGTTAATAACCCGCGGCGATCGGGGAATGATGTTGCTCGAATCAAACGACCGTCCGGTTTTTGTCGAAACTGCGGCCCGCGAGGTTTATGATGTCACCGGCGCCGGAGACACAGTCATCGCTACCCTCGCCGCTGCACTTGCTTCGGGTGCCTCGATGCTCGAGGCGGCCACGCTCGCGAATCATGCTGCCGGTATCGTGGTTGGAAAAGTCGGCACAGCAACCGCCACTGCTGATGAGTTACTAGGATCTTTTACCGCGGATTAACGCAAATGATCGGCAAAAACCTCCGCAACTTTCGCATCACTGACAAGCTCGGTGTGGGCGGGCAGGGAGCCGTTTATAAAGCAATAGATACCAAGCTCGATCGTACCGTCGTTATCAAAGTCATTCCGCCGGAACTCAGCGCCAAAGAAGCCAATCTCAAGCGATTCGAACGTGAAGCAAAACTGGCTTCGTCGTTGGACCATCCAAACATTTGCACCATTTTCGATCTGGACGAAGTTGACGGCGTTAACTTCATCGCGATGCAGTTTGTTGAAGGCAAGAACGTGCGCCAGCTTGTTGCCGGCCGGCCACTCGAACTCAAAACCGCGTTGCTGATCGGTTTGCAGGTTGCCGACGCGCTCGCTGCCGCACACAGCCGCGGCATCATTCATCGCGATATCAAATCCGGCAATGTAATGGTTACGTCGTCGGGTCAGGTAAAAGTGCTCGACTTCGGTCTCGCCAAACTGCTCGACGACACGGAAGCTGTCTCTGCCGGCATTCATCGCACCGAGCTGACTGAAGTCGGTGTCCCGTACGGCACTGCGACATACGCCGCGCCGGAACAGGCACGCGGCGATCGCGTCGACAAGCGTGCGGACGTCTTCTCAACCGGCGTATTGCTTTACGAAATGTTGACCGGCACCTGGCCGTTTCGCGGCAAGACGACGATCGATGTGCGTCACGCCGTGTTGCACGATCCGCCGCGACCGATTGCCGAGTTGCGCTCGAGTGCGATTCCTCCTCATCTCGAACAGATCATCAACAAGGCGCTCGAGAAAGAGCCGAGAGATCGTTTCCAGAATATGGAAGACTTTCGCAACGAGTTGCGCCAGGTCTTGCACGAACTCGACACGGGTGTAAGCAGTTATCAGAGTGTTATTCCCGAACCGCCGCGACATCTATCGGGTGCGAATCCGGTTTCACGCGCGGTGCGCTGGTTAAAATCGATCACGAGAACTGATTCGCCCACCTCAGCGCCAAATTTGAATACGCCGTCGAAGTCAGGCATTCACGAAACGCCATTCACTACGATCGCGGATCAGGAGAAGAAGAGTCTGGCGATTCTTTGTTTCCGGAATCTGAGCAACAATCCGGAGGCGAGTTTTTACGAGTTTTCACTTGCAGATGCGGTGATCACGGAACTGGCGCGCGTCAGATCGCTGGTTGTCAGACCGTCGTCAGTGATTGCTCGCTACCAGGGACAACAGCGAGATCCGCGCGAGATTGGAAAAGAGTTGGACGTGAGTGCGGTGCTGACTGCGGGCTTCATTCACTCCGGTGAGCGCTTTCGCGTGACAGCGCAACTGATCGACGTCGCCTCCGGCGAGTTGTTGTGGAGCGATCGCATCGACACCGCGGCATCAGACATCATCGTGCTTCAGGACACGATTGCACAACGCATCGTCGAAGGCTTGAGCGTCGAGCTCAGTCCCGCTGAACAAGTTGGGATCGGCAAAGCGTCAACGAGAAACCCGCTCGCTTACGAACAGTATCTGCGCGGTCGCGATTTGTTTGCACGTTTCATATTTCGGACGTTGTCACGCGACGATTGCGACGATGCGCTGGCGCATTTCGAGCGCGCGATTCAACTCGACCAGAACTTTGCCCTCGCGTACGACGGGCTCGGTGCCTGTCACGTGAACCGCGTGTTCAAGGGATTTGGCGGCTCGGAAGACTACGAACAGGCGGAAGCAGCGTTCACCAAAGCGCTCGCTATCGATCCAAACATTTTTGAAGCGCGCATGCTGATGGTGTTTGTTTATCTCTGGCGCGGTAACAAGCAGAAGGCGCGTGAAGAAGTAGAACGCGCACGACGTGAGGCGCCGAATGAGCCCGTGGTCCATTTCGTGAAGGCGCTGTTGCATCGTCTTGATGGTGAATATGGCCGCGCGTTGCGGAGTTACGATCGGTTGGTTCGGCTCGATCCGGCGGCGCACGTGGTGGCGAGTTACAGTCGCGCGCTCGTACACATGTACATGGGCCACTTCGATGAGACGTTTCGCGAGCTCGACACTTCCGGTGATCCGGATAACGCGCTCGTGCGAACATTTCGAGCTCTTGGGTTGTATTACACGGGGCAAACGGACAAAGCGGCGGAGTTGATGAAAGACGTGATCGAGAAACATCCGAACATGCATGGCATACGGCCGTTCATGGCGATGTTCTTGAGCGGTCAGGGCAAGCACGACGAAGCGCTCGCGCAGATCACGCCGGATGTAAAGCGCAACGGCGAAGTTGATGCAGACATCAGCTATTCGATCGGTTCGGTCTACGCGCTGGAGGGATTGCACGGCGACGCGTTCGAGTGGCTGGAGCGTTCGATATCGTTGGGGAATGCAAACCGGCCGTGTTTCGAGAATGACCCGAATCTAGTTTCGGTGCGTAACGACCCGAGATTCGAAGAGTTGAAACAGAGAATTAGCCACGGATGACGCGGATTGATATGTATAAACGACGAACTTCGATAATAGCTGCTTTTCTTCTGTTGTGTGTTTCGTCGGCGGTTGCACAGCAACCAGCGCCGGCACAGGTGGCGGCGCCGCGAACGATTCCGGAGTTGCGAGCGAAGATCGCGGAAGTGCTGGCGAAGCCGGAGTTGTCGTCGGCGATGGTTGGCGTCAAAGTCGTTTCGCTCGACACGGGCCGAGTTCTGTTTGAAGAAAACGCCGCGAAGCTCTTGCGGCCGGCCTCGAACATGAAGCTCTACACGGTAGCCGCAGCACTCGATCGCTTGTCTCCCGAATACAAGTTTTCCACCTCGGTGTTCGCCTCCGCGCGTCCTGATGCGGCAGGCGTGGTGCGTGGTGATTTGACGATTTATGGACGCGGTGATCCTTCAATAGCGGCTCGTTTCAACAACGGCGATTACTTCAAAGGTATCGACGATCTTGCGTCGCGCATCGTCGCTGCGGGTGTGAAACGCGTCGAGGGAGATCTCATCGGCGATGAGAGTTACTTTACCGGACCAAAGTACGGAGCCGGTTGGAACTGGGAAGATCTAACGTGGTATTACGGTGCTGAAATTACGCCGCTAACCGTGAATGACAACGCGCTCGATCTGTTTATCAAGCCCGGCACGGCGGTGGGCCACCGGGCCATCATCACTACCGGACCCCCCGATCCACTGCTCAAGATCGTCAACAACGTCATCACGACTGCAAAAGGTCTGCGACGGAACATCTCGATTCAGCGTGGTCTGGGTGAAGACGAGATCAGAATTACCGGGACGATTCCGCTCGAAGACAAAGGTTACACCGGCGGCATCGGCATCTCGCATCCGGGAATGCTTTTTGTCTATCTGCTGCGCACATCGCTGGCTCAAAAGGGCGTAGTGATTAAAGGTAAATCGCGAACCACGTACGAGCCGGGGATGACAACGCTGATGACGGGAATAGCCATTGCCGAGTCTGTAGCAACAAGACCATTTCAAAATGAGATTGCTGTGCTTCAATCACCCCCCTTCAGTGTCATTGCGGCGCAGACTTTGAAACCGAGTCAGAATCTGTACACCGAACTAATCTTGAGAACGTTAGGGAAAGTTGCGCCGGCGCCGGCAATGACCACCAGCAACGGGCAAACATCTGAAGAACTCGGAATCGAAGCCGTGAAGGACTTTCTCAAGACAGCCGGCATTCGGCCTGAGGCGCTCAATCTCGACGACGGCTCCGGACTCTCGCGCAACGATATGATCACGGCGGAGGCGTCGGTGCAGTTGCTGACGTTTATGAGCAAGCATCGTAACGCAAATGTGTTTCGCGATGCGCTGCCGATTGCAGGTGTTGATGGAACGCTGCGAACTCGTTTCCGCGGCACGCCCGCCGAGAATAATATTCGCGCGAAGACTGGTTCGTTGAGTTCGGCTGCCAGTCTCGGCGGTTATGTCACGACGGCGGCGGGCGAGAAGCTCGCGTTTTCGATTATGGTCAACAACTATCCGCGTGACGTTGAGCCACGTTCATTATGTATCGATCCAATCGCAATCCTCCTTGCTTCGTACGCCGGCAAACCCGAATAAACAAACCAATGCAGCCACGATTTACTAAATTTCATGGGTTGGGAAACGACTACCTTGTGCTCGAAGCCGAGCAACTGAACGAGGTTAAAGACCTCGGTGAGTTTGCGCGCCGGATCTGTAACCGTCACTACGGCGCGGGCGGTGATGGCATCGCGATCATTGCACGCTCGCAAACGGACGAGGCAGATTTCAATTGTCGCATCTTCAATCCCGACGGCAGCGAGGCTGGTCTTTCCGGTAATGGAACTCGTTGCGCCGTTGCGTATCTCTACTACAAAGACATCTGGTCCAAAGATGAATTGCGACTGAGCACCAGGACCGGCTTGAAGCGATACTTTCTTCGCGAGCGACCTGCTCCGGGCAAGTTTCTGTTCGAATCGGAGTTGGGCGAGCCGAAGTTTGACACTCAATCCATTCCGATGTCGATCACGCCCCCGTTGGACAAAGTCGTGGGCTATCCGTTACCGGTGAATGGTGAGAGTTTTCCCGTCACAGCGATGCAGATGGGAAATCCCAATTGCTGCATCTTCGTTGACGATTTCGACGCGTTGAACTGGCGCGCGATTGGCAAAGCGATCGAGGTGCATCCGCAGTTTCCTGAGCGCACGAACGTCGTGTTCGTCAAACCAATCGAGAGAAATTTGATCGAGCTCAGGATTTGGGAACGTGGCGTTGGTGAAACGACAGCTTCGGGGACGTGTTCGTGCGCCGGCGCCGTGGCGGCGATGGTTAACGACCGCGCCGACCGCGACGTGCGGGTGGTGATGGAAGGTGGCGAAGTGCGAATTAAGTGGCGACCCGACGGGCAAGTTGTGATAACCGGAACGGCTGAAGTAGTCTATTCCGGTGAGTGGCTGCAGTCGTAGTATCCACAGATTACACAGATTGATGTTAAAACTCTCCCCCATCATTTTAGCCCTGTTATTACTGTCCGCTTGTGGTGGGAAGGTAGTTCAACCGACCGAAGCGAAACCACAGCCTCCGCCGCCGAAACCGCCATCATCAGTTCCATTCTGGCTCGGCAACGCGTCGCGGAATTTTTACGGTACCGGACCATGGTCGGACAAGCCTTTGGAGGTCGTCTGGTCGTTTGAGACGTCGGGAATCAGCGGCCGTTTGCACAAAGATCCGTGGGGCGGTTCGAGCTGGCCCGGTCAACCATCCGTCGATGAGAAACACGTTTACTTCGGCTCTGCCGACGGACGTCTTTACTGTCTCGACGCCAAAGACGGCAGCCTGGTTTGGAGTTACAAGACCGAAGACAGTCTCAAAGCCACACCCTCGATCGTCGGCGATCGTTTGATCGCGAGCGGTCTCGATCACTACATCTATTGCATCGACAAAAACACCGGCACGCTGCTCTGGAAATACAAAACCGGGTTTGAAGTCGACTGCTCCGCCGCCGTGATCGATGACCGCGTTTACTTCGGCGGCGAAGACGGATTCTTTTACAGTCTCAATCTCGAAGACGGCGCGCTGATCTACAAAACAGAACGACTCGGTTCGATGGAAGGTAGCTTCTCAGTCGTCGATGGCCGTATTTACATTGGCACCGAGCAGGGTAATCTGTTCTGTCTGAATCTGGCCGACGGTTCGACCATCTGGAAAGCGCTCATCGGCGCCGACTCCGATTCAACTCCGGCAGTTTACGAAGGCAAAGTCTACACAGCCGCTGAGAACGGATACGTCTATTGCTTCAACCAGGCTGACGGTCAACTCATCTGGAAATACAAAGCCGAAGGTGGACTCGGCAAGAGTGGAATCTGGGCGAGCCCGATCGTTGTGAATGGGAGAGTGCACATCGGTTCGAGCAACGGTTATCTCTATTGCCTTACTGCTGACAAAGGTGAAGTCGTCTGGCGCTACAAAGCGAAGGCAGCGATCTGGGGCACCTCGCCGGTAGTTGAGGGTCGCATCGTGTTTGGTGACAAATCAGGCTGGATGCATTCGATCTCTGCGGAAGATGGCAAAGAGATCAGCACTTTGAAAATTGGTGATAATATAAACGCGACGCCCGCGATACTTGGCGGGCACATTTACATCGGTGCTTTCAATGGGAAGCTTTACTGCTTGAAATAAAAACGTATTGCTGGTTTACCTGGTCGACAACACAATTGACGGACAAGGCGCAAGCCCACGCGAGCTTCGCGCGGTGCTTGGTCGTTTGATTTCCGGTCTCGAAATTCTCATCGAACCATTTCACAACGTCTCGCTCGAGCGCGTTCGCAGTCTTCGCCCATCCCACATCATCCTGAGTGGTCAAAGTCATCCGTGGGAGATGTACACGCCCGAGTCGCTGGCCGGCGTTTTCTCAGTCATCAAGCAAGCCAGCCAACCAATACTCGGAGTTTGTGGTGGTCACCAACAGATCGCGATCGCATACGGCGCGAAGGTTGGATTGATGGGACGACTCGAACCCGGCGAAGGCTACAACGGAGCGAAACGCGAGCGAGGTTTCCTGCCAATTCAAAACACCGGTGAGGGACTCTTCAAAGGCATGTCGTCAGAGATTACTGTCTGGCACAACCACTGTGATGAAGTGAAAGAGCTGCCTGATGGGTTTCGTGCGACTGCTTCGAATGAGACGTGCCAGATACAGGCGATGCAGCAGAAGGGGCGGCGCTTGTACGGCGTTCAGTTTCATCCCGAGCTTTTTGATGAGCAACATCCCGAGGGCCAGCAGATCGTCGAAAACTTCCTAAAACTCTGATTTTGGGCGCACATTTCTTAAGTCGATGTGACTGTATCGATTTTTCTTAAGTTTCAATATTTCACCAATTACACCCAGTGGTGTTAAATCCTTCACAAAAATCACGCCCGTCTCACGGTTGAAGCCTCTCTGAACCGTGTGCTAGCCTCCATCTGAATCGCGAACATTACGGGAAGTAATACCGCTTTTCGCTTTGCCTAAATTTCGAACTTCAGCGCACCGCATCAAGGATGCAAGCCCCCAACCTCGGCTGACATAGTTTCAGACTCCTAGAGCCAGGGGATGAGTCATAGGAAAGAACGGACTCACGCAGGACGCTGAAGAGCAGTAAATCGGACAGGAGACCCGAATTGAAAGTCTATTCAATCTTCAGCGGAAGTGCGCTCGTAGCGACCGCATTTCTAACCAGTTCTTTGATCCTTTCTGCCAGAACTCTCTCGGCGGAAACTCTGTCTACTCAAGCTCAACAGCAAGCAATCAAATCAACGCAACCAGTTTCTGCAGAGGGTAACCTCGGCGAAAAGATCGCAGCAGAAGAAGCGTATGTTGTGGCGCCTGCACCTTATGTCGCCACTGCGTATAGTTTGCGCGGACGAACGGCGAGCGGACGACCAGTCGCCAAGGGATTGATCGCTGCGGATCCGAGGCATTTGCCTTTGGGTGCACGTGTGCGGCTCGAAGCCGGTGCTTACAGTGGTGAGTATCTGGTAGCCGACACCGGCAGCATGGTCCGCGGTCGTCGTATCGACATCTGGACACCGAGCTCGCGCGAAGCAATGCGTTTTGGACGACGCACTGTAAAGCTCACTGTGTTAAGCCTTCCTAATCGTAAGAAGTAAAGCCACCAGCACAAACGTCACAAAGCACAAAATGATCAATTGATCGTTTTGTGCTTTTTGTGCCTTTTTGTGGCAAGATTTATTTAATGTCGCAACAGATCCCGCTCGCAGAACCACTCGTTGAAGTCAAACGAGGATCGATAACCGAATCACGTCATCGCGGACATATTGTTGTAGTCGAACCCGACGGAAACATCGTCGCTTCCGCCGGTGCGTTTGAAACGGTCACGTTTCTTCGTTCGTCCGCAAAACCTTTTCAATCGATGCCATTGCTCGTGACCGGAGCCGCAGATCGATTTGGCTTCACCGATCGCGAAGTCGCGCTTGCATGTGCGTCTCACAACGGCGAACCGATTCACACCGAACTCGCAATGTCGATGTTGCGCAAGATCGGTCTCGGCGTTGAAGCCCTGCATTGTGGTGTGCATGAGCCGTACGGCGAGGAAGCCGCGCGCGAACTTCGGGAACGCGGCGAACAACCAAACGCGTTGCACAACAACTGTTCCGGCAAACACGTCGGCATGCTGGCAGTCGCGCTACATCTCGGCGCTCCGATCGAGAACTACGAGAAACCTGAAAATCCGGTACAGAAAGCTATCGCCGATACGGTTTCGCAGTTTTCGGGCGTAGCCGTAACAGATATGGCAGTTGGTATCGACGGCTGTGCGGCGCCAATCTTTGGTATTACTGTAAAGGCGATGGCCCTCGCGTACGCCAGACTGGTTTCACCACCGGACGCATTTGACAAAGCCACGTGTGACGCTTGTGAACGAATCGTTCGCGTCATGAGCGCTTATCCGGAGTTGATCGGAGGAACATCGAATCGACTCGATACTGAAGTCATGCGTGCAGCGCCGCGTCGTGTGATTTCAAAGGTTGGAGCTGAAGGTGTGTACACGGCTGGCGTGCTTCCCTGTAAAGAGTGGCCGAACGGTCTCGGGCTGGCGTTGAAGATTGAAGATGGTGACGACAAACGCGCGCGACCCACTGTCGTGGTTGAGTCGTTACGACAACTGGGAGTGTTGCGCGATGAGTCGCTCGAGGCAGTGGCAAAGTACGCTTTCTTTCCCGTATACAACCGGCGCGGAGATCTTACCGGCGAGATCAGGGCCTCGTTCACCTTAAAAAACTCATGACGAACGAAGAAAATTTGCCGCCACTGCAACGAGACGCATCGGGACAAGTCGATGTTGATTCGGTGCCTGACGTGATCGAGTGGTTTCTGAATTACGATCAGCGAGTGGCCATAGTCAGACATCCGTCGGTTGAGGAAGTGTTTCAGTGGAAGCAGCAACAGGCACAGTCAGAGGGCGAAAAGATCTTTCAATTCAAGCGTGCGGAAGATCGGCTGGCAATCGGAATTATCCAGGCCCTCGCCGATAACTCCACCGAACGAAGTTTGCATGAGTGGATCGGACAACTGCTTGGTGCACTCGATGCTGCTTCAAAGGCGAACGAGTCGACTGCGGAAGCATACAAACTCAATCTTCGCAGCGGCGGATCGATCGTCAGCGAAGCCGACAAAATTCCTTTTCAACGCGGCCGAACGGAATTTCTATTCAACTGCTGGATCGAAACCCTGTGCACCGCCGAAGCACGCGTCCTCGGCTGGCTCTACAAAGAGTTCTACGGCCATCCCTACGCGCCCTGATAGATTTTGATAAATCCGCTTTCAATCTGTGTAATCTGTGGCTCATGACTCCTGAACTTCGCGCTCTGTTCCCAATCACGCAACACTCAATCTATCTCAACCACGCAGCCGTCTCCCCTCTTCCAGCCCCAACCCTGCACGCAGTTGAATCGCAATTGCGAGACGTGCATGAGAACGGTTCTGCGAACTTCCGCAACTGGCTGGCGACGAAAGAACAAGCCCGCGAACTGCTCGCCAATCTACTCGGCGCACGACCCGAGCAAGTCGCTTTCGTACGCAACACGTCCGACGCGCTCTCAAGCGTCGCAAACGGACTAACCTGGCGAGCGGGTGACAACATCGTCACCTTCAGTCGTGAGTTTCCTTCGAACATCTACCCGTGGTTGCGGATTCGCGACATCTTCGGCGTCGAAGTCCGTATGTGCGGGGAACGCGATGGCCGCGTCGATCTGGACGAACTGGAAAGCATGATCGACGGCAACACTCGCGTCGTGGCCGTCAGTCACGTTCAATACGCTTCCGGCTTTCGAATTGACTTGCACCGTCTCGGGCGGTTGGTGCGGGAACGCGACGCGTTGTTCGTCGTGGACGTGATTCAAGCTCTCGGCGTCGTTCCCACCGATGTTGAAGCCGAATTCATCGATGTCGCCGCCGGCGCCGGTCACAAGTGGCTCATGGCGCCTGAAGGCGTTGGTTACCTGTATCTCTCGGATCGTGCACGTGAACGGATTCAGCCGACTCTCGTCGGTTGGATTAGTGTTCCGAACCCTGAGGACTACTTCAACTTCGAGCAGGGCTGGAATCGAGGCGCGCTCGCCTGGGAGACTGGCACTGGCCCGGCTTCGCTGTTGTATGGATTCAAAGCGAGCCTCGAACTTCTTACCAGCCACGGCGTGCAGAGAATCTCGAATTACCTCGAAGAGCTAACCGATCGGTTGTGTGACGGACTGAAGGGAAGGCGATACGAGATTGTGAGTTCTCGAGCGCCGGGAGAGAAGTCTCAGATTGTCTGTATTCGCCCGCCAGCAGGACTTTCGGCCATGTCCCTATATCATCGGCTCAACGCGAGGAAAATCGTTACTGCGCCGCGTGGTGATCGCCTCCGGATCGCCCCTCATTTCTATAACACGGCGGCCGAAGTGGACGAATTCCTCCAAGCTCTTCCTTAGACCGAGCGATAATAGTTCGTTTGTACTGTTGGGTTTGTACGAAACGTGTACATCTCCGTGACAGTTGTGTTCGCTTGCGCACAAAGTCCTCAGCTTTCCAAAACGAGAATTCTTAGGAAAAGCGAAAACTTTAAGTCTCCATGAGTTCGGAATAGGAAATGGCACGGTCGTTGCCAAAGAGGAAGACAGAACAAGAAGGGTAGATAAGGGTAAATCGGGTCAGGCTTTGAAACTGCGGTGAGTGGAGGCTTTGGGGGAGGCATCCTCTCACGAATTAAAAGCAAACGTTTGACTCTTTTGGGGGAACGGAGTGACGTTTGTGACGCAGTTGAAGAGCAATAATAACGGAGCTGCTGATTGACGTCTTGACGGGGCTTGGGGGAGCCTCCCAGGAAAAATCAGCAGCCCGTATTTTTTGTGGCCCGGTTCTTTAGAGTTAGCCGCAGGTTGTCGCAGACAAACGCAGATCAAAATCCGCGTTCATCCGCGAAAATCGGCGGCTAAAACTCTTTTCAGTTTCGATCTTGCAGCAACCGACTCGAATTCGTTTCCGCAGTCATGTCATCGAGATTGAGTCGCAGCATTCCACCAGCATCCGAATAAGCCGTCACCGCTTTTTGTTGTGAGCGTCTATAACTGAATAACAGACCACCGATGAGTGCGCCCATGCCGAGACAAGTTATCAACGCGTATCCGGAAGCTTTTAAAACTGTTACTAGGACGCCGAGAGTTGTGTTGACGTAGCGCTTCTGAGCGTCTTTGAGAATGTTTGGGTTTTCGCCCAGCCACTGCACGACCTGTTCGTATTTCACCTGGTCGATTAGCTGTTTGGCTGTCTGTTCATCGGGTGCATCGAAGACCAGCACCGAATAGTTTCCGACACGGCGATACGCTGACGGCGCGGGCTGCCCGAGTTTCCAGAGCTCCTGTATGCGCGCGATGATGCGCTTGTCGTTTTCTGTGGCGAGCTGTGGTGTATTGAACTCGAGAATTAAGAGCTTGCTTGTCCCATACGTGCCCAGGACCGCGTCGGCATTGCCTCCCGACTGCACCGCATCGAATACGAAGTGCTGATATGGCAGCCCTTGTAGATCTGCAAAGCTATTGAGATAGACCGCGTTCTTTTGAGCTTCTTCGGGATTAGGGAGATGTTTCAGTAAAGCCGGTATTTCCCCTTCTCCCTTGTCGATCGCATCACTCAGTTGATGGGCGCACGAACTCAAATTGTCCGGGGTGGCGCCGTTCAACCTCGATAACCGAACAAAACTGGTTCCCTTGAAAAACGCGATCACATCTTTGGTAGCAAACCCGGCAGTTCCGTAGACGGCATTCATCTCAAGTCCGGGATTCGCGACTCGCTCCGCAGCGGCCAATCGGCTCAGTAACTCATACGCCTCACCATCCTGGCGGAAGCGTAGCGTTTCAGTGGCCGAGCGCCCATGGTTTGGTCCAGCGATACATTGACTTTGTTGAGAGTCGACCGGATTTATGCCCTTTTCCGGGTCCATGAATCCCTGTGCTTGTAGTGCCGATACTCCGGCCTGCCTTCCTTTGGCGGGTTGTTCCGGACGCGGTCGAGCGGATTGCGCTCGCCCCGGGGAAACGCAGGCAATCAGGAAAAGCAGCAAAAAGCAGACGTTTGATAAGCGCAAAAGACAAACTCCTCGTGCGGCCAGTAGAAAACAATGTTTAGAAACCGCTGAGGCTTTGATGTTCCTTAATACGGTTCGGGCAGCACGACCTAGAGTTTAATGCCAGCGTCTTAATTCACGCAAAAGAAGGTCGGCGTAGTGGCGTGGGCTGCTGATGTTGTGCATGACGATCGAGCCGCCAAGCTCGCTGGCGTTGTCGATGATGATGTCGCCAAATCCCATCAGCCGCTGA
Organism: Pyrinomonadaceae bacterium; assembly: GCA_035694465.1. Taxonomy (GTDB): domain Bacteria; phylum Acidobacteriota; class Blastocatellia; order Pyrinomonadales; family Pyrinomonadaceae; genus PSRF01. The sequence continues at coordinate 92,218 of DASSFI010000099.1, forward strand.
GGAATACTGGCCGAGACGGTCACATCCTGAACCTTGCTCAAAGGAATGTTTTTGGTGGTGCGGGCGACCAATCCGCTATCGATCTGGAGTTTCGAATCAGTGACTGTGTAGCGGATCATGTTTCGGCGGATGTGGTAATAAGCCGGAATCAGCAGGAGTGCGAGCGCAATTGGAATCGAAATCGACGCCGGAACGCCGAGCGAAGCCAATAGAAAGACGAGTGCGATACCAGCGATAACGGCGAGTGCGTACCCAGCCTTTACGAAAATCATAGTGGGCCGGACTGTAAAAACGGTGTGCTCCAGATCCTGATCGCCACCGTATTCGAGCGATCGAGACTGTAAGCGGGCAATTCTCGTCGCTTCCGGATCTGATGCCGGCGCGCCGCAATTCGAACAGAAGCGGACGCTTGGGGGTACGTATGCTCCGCAGGAACACGTCATCGATTTTGGTCCTCGCTCAAACACTATAGCAATAAACGCAGATGAGCGCAGATCTGTTCTGCGCTCATCCGCGTTTGCCTGTGCTTATATTTTTACTGGCTTACGAGCTGTAAGCGGCCGTCCGGAAGGCGCGTCATGAAGACGCTGCGTTCGTAGACGTTCAGTGGGGTTGGATCTTTCTGTTGCGCGAGCTGGGCGTTGTTGAATGTGCCCGCGTTCGCGAGTGCATTCGGATCGCGAATCATGCTGTAACGATTGCCGATGCGCCGCACGTATTCACGGGTTTCGCTGTAAGGTGGAACCTGATAGCCATACTTCATCACCGCGCCTTCGCCGGCGTTATAGCCTGCCAGTGCGAGGCGTACGTCGTCCGAAAACAGGTTGAGCAGGAAGCGCATGTAACGAGCGCCGCCTTCGATGTTCTGCTTTGGGTCCCAGATATTTGTGACGCCAAAACGACTCGCAGTTCCGGGCATCAATTGCATCAGCCCGCGTGCGCCTTTGTAAGACATGGCGCGGGGTTTGAAGCTCGACTCCTGGTGCATGATGGAGTAGAGCAGCAGTGGGTCGACGGAATTGCGTTTGCCGGATTCGACAATGTAGTTGTCGACATCAGTGTTTCCGGTCGTGAAGTTGCCGAGCGAGGGATTGAGCGGCTGGCTGGTGAGATGGACGAGAGCGCCGGGAGCAGGTGAATAGGTGTAATTGCGGAGTTTCGTTAGCTGTTTGGTTGGCGGCGCGGGCTTGGGTTCGGCTTTGGGCGTCTGAACTTGGACGGCGTTGGGGAGATCGAAGTTGTCGATCTGGTAGCTTTGCGCGAGGATACCAGGCGCAGCGGCCATTAATAGAGTCAGAGTTAAAAGGAGTTTTCGCATTTCTTTGGTTGGGGCTGGTGAGGCCGGGAAGAATCCTACCACATGAGAGCCGCATTTGCCAAACATTGTTGGCCACAGATGAACACGGATCTGGGAACGGATTTGATCCGTCATCAATCCGTGTTTATCTGTGGCCCTTGACAGGCGTTGTAAGATAAACGCGTTTTTCGGAAGTAACCTCACAATCAACCATTAACCGCGCGCTTCTGCGCGCCTCACAAAGGAAGAAGGAAAATGAAGAATATTCTCACTCTCACTCTGCTACTGCTCTGTGTCCTCAGCACCGGAGCAATGGCCCAGAACTCAACCTCTAACTCAGCCGGAACCAAACAGACCACCAAACGAGGTCCGGTTTTCCGTGCCACGAAGGATCAAATCAACCAGGCGCAGGCGATTCTCAAGCAGCGTGGCTTTTATGGTGGCGAACAAATCGGCAAGCTTGACGATGCGACGCGGGATGGACTGCGGAAGTATCAACAGGCGGAAGGACTCAAGGTGACTGGCACACTCAACAAACTCACGCTTGAGAAGATGAACATCACTCTAACCGACAAACAAAAGAACCTGTAGGTAACGCGGATGAACGCGGATTGGATGCCGATAAAATCCGGATCCGATCCGCGTTATCCGCGGTTAAGCGAGTAAACGTTCTACGACCTCATAACTTTTCTCAAGCGCTGAGGCGAGATTCTCGGGCTGATTGCCGCCACCCTCAGCCATGTCGGCTTTACCGCCGCCACGACCGCCGATGATCGGCGCGAGCTCTTTGATAACTTGTCCGGCGGGAACCTTGCCTGTCAGGTCTGCGGAAGTGCGCACGATCAGGGAAACTTTACCGTCACTGCTTCGTCCCAGCACCACCACGCCCGACTTGATTCGCGCGAGGAGGGTGTCCGAGAGTTGTCGCATGGCCGCGGCGTCGAGTCCACTCGCTTCACGAGCCAGCACTTTGATGCCCGCGACTTCACGTGACTCGTCACCATTGGACGACGCCGACCCTGCGCCACTGGCGATCTTCAAACGCAGGTCGTCCGCTTCGCGTCGTGCCTTTTTCAACTCTTCCTGCAAACGCGTAACAGTGGTTGGTAACTCATTGCGCGACGTTCTCAATCCGCTGGTGAGCCCATCGACCAGCACTTCAGCTTCACGGAATCGCTCGTACGCATCGACACCCGTAACAGCGCGAATGCGTCGCACTCCAGAAGCAATCGACTCGTCGCTCGTGATCTTGAACAGACCGATATCGCCGGTCGCTCGTACGTGCGTGCCGCCGCAGAGCTCTCTCGAGAAGATATCTTCGGCGCCTTTGATCGAGAGCACACGCACGCGCTCGCCGTACTTCTCACCGAAGAGCGCCATGGCGCCGGACTGCATCGCTTCTTCGATCGCCATCTCGTCAGTCCGCACCGGCTCGTTGCGAAGAATGTGATAGTTGACGAGGCGTTCAATTTCCTCTTTCTCGGCAGCGGTGAGCGGCTGGTAGTGGGTAAAGTCGAAACGTAGATATGACGGCGCGACTACCGAACCAGCCTGCTTCACATGCGTTCCCAAAACCTCACGCAGTGCGGCGTGCATTAAGTGCGTCGCGGTGTGATTGCGTCTCGTCGCGTCTCGTTTTTCGACGTCGACCTGAGCCGAAACCAGCTCACCAACTTTAAAGCTTCCTTTCTCGACCTTGATCTTATGCACGATCAAGCCCTGCGCCGGCGAATAGGTGTCGATCACAGTCGCCAGTTCGTTTGTTGGACCAGCCAACTCGCCGACGTCACCGACCTGGCCGCCGCTCTCGGAGTAAAACGGCGTGCGGTCGAGCACGATCTCGCCCTCTTCGCCTTCGTTCAATGATTCAACTTCGTCGCCCTTGATGATGGCGACAATTTTGGCGTCGTCAATGCGTGTCGTTTCGTAGCCTTTGAAGATCGACTTCGCCACGCGCGTGGCAACATTTGCGTAGACCGGATTTGTCCTGGCTTTTGCCTCGCCTTTCTCGGTGGCAGTGGTTTGCTGCAGTTCCTGTAACGCAGCGTCGAATGATTTATTGAACTCATCCTCGTCGATTGCAAAGCCACGCTCTTCCAGTCCCACGCGAATCAGATCGCGCGGCGTTCCAAACGTATCGTAGAGTCGCGCCAGAGTTTTGTATTCCGGCATCGCGCCCTTCGTTGCCGTGAAAACTTCATCGAGCTTGTTCAGTCCCACGGTCAACGTCGAACTAAAACGTTCTTCTTCAAGGCGGACCATCTTCTCGATGAACTCGCGATGCGTTTCCAGTTCCGGATACGCCTCTTTCATTTCGTCCACGACGAAGTTTGTTACGTCCTTGAAGAATGCACCTTCGAATCCGAGCGTGTGATGACCCTGGTAGATGGCTCGGCGCATGATCTTTCTGAGCACGTAATTCCGACCCTCGTTGCCGGGCAGGATACCGTCAGCAATTGCAAAGGCCGCGGACCGCGCATGATCTGCAATCACGCGCATCGCAAAACCCTCTTTCGATTCGGGTTCGTAATGTCGATCGGCGAGCTTGGCAGTGAAGTCGATGATGGGACGGATCAAATCCGTGTCGTAGTTTGACTTCACACCCTGCAACACGACCGCGAGACGCTCAAGACCTGCGCCGGTATCAACCGACGGCGCCGGCAACGGATCGAGTTTGTACTTGCCCTTTTCAATTTCACTGCGATCAAACTGCATGAAGACCAGGTTCCAGATCTCCATGATCGTATCGCCCGGACCATTTACGTTCTCAGCAGAATTCTCCGCGTCATCCGGACTCGGTCCCATGTAGTAATGAATCTCACTGCATGGACCACACGGACCAGTCTCACCCATCTGCCAGAAGTTGTCCTTACTGCCAAAACGCAGAATCCGTTCGCGCGGCGCGCCCACCTGATGCCAGAATCTTTCTGCGTCTTCATCGGCCGGAACATCCTCGTCACCTTCGTAAACCGTGAACCACAACCGCGCCGGATCGAGTTTCAAAACATCGACCAGCAGCTCCCAGGCAAATTTGATCGCGTCTTCTTTAAAGTAGTCGCCGAACGAAAAATTGCCGAGCATCTCGAAAAACGTATGATGCCGCGCCGTTTTTCCTACTTCGTCGAGATCGTTATGCTTACCGCCGGCGCGAATACACTTCTGCGACGACGTGGCGCGCACATACTCGCGCTTCTCACGTCCTAAAAAAGTGTCTTTAAACTGATTCATGCCCGCGTTCGTGAACAGCAACGTCGGATCGTTGGCGGGCAGAAGCGGCGACGACCGCACCCGGGCATGCCCATGCTCCTCAAAATACTTCAAAAAAGCTTCGCGAATTTCGTTACCAGTCATCATTGATTCGAGTGTAGCAAATCACTCTTCATCCGCGTAATCGGTGGCCAAAGATCGAATCTTTTCACCAACCAGCTCAAATCCAAATCCCTGTCGCAGCAGGTGATCGAACAGGCTTTTCGCCTCGGCCCGGTTCTTCGGCCGGCCACGAATACGCAAACGCTTCTGGATGGCTCTATCGATCAGCTCTGCTTCCGACGTTTCCGCATAAACCAACTCGAGGGCTTCGTTCGCGACACCGCTGTCGACTTTTTTGAACTTGAGATCGCGTTCCAACCGCCTGCGACCAACCGGCTTTTGCTTCACTTTGTATGACGCATAGCTGAAGGCAAATCGCTCGTCATCGAGATATCCATACTCCCGCAGTCGGGCGATAACGATTTCCACGGTTGCTTCGTCAGTACTTTTGCCGCGCAACAACCGTTCGCGCAGTTCGGCGATCGAGCGAGGCTTGGCGGCCAGTAGTTTTATGGCGCGCTCAAATGTTTTACGTCGCAAATCAGTCACGATTAGTGAACACAGATTAACGCGGATGGCCCGCTGATCTAAAATGCTGACCATGGACGGAGTGTTGGTAATCGACAAACCTGCGGGTATGACTTCTCACGACGTAGTCGCGCAGACTCGTCGCATTCTGCGTGAGCGACGCATTGGTCACACGGGCACGCTCGATCCGTTTGCCACCGGTGTTCTCATCATCCTCGTCGGAAAAGCGACGCGGCTGGCGCAGTTCTTAAGTGGAGTTGATAAAGAATACGAAGCAATCATTCGACTCGGATACTCAACCGATACGGGCGACCGCACCGGCAACCAGATTTCTGGACCATCTGCAAAACCTGATGACTGGACGGAGGAGACGTTCGAAGCAGCACTGCAAACACTGCGCGGTGAGATAGACCAGGTGCCGCCGATGTATTCAGCGAAGAAAGTTGAAGGTAAAAAACTCTACGAACTCGCCCGCCGCGGCGAGACTGTGGAACGTCAACCGATTCACGTTTGCATATATGACTTCACCGCCATCAAACCCGGAGGCCAACTCATCAAGGACAATCTCGATGGCACATTCGATTTCCACACCCGTGTGTCCTGCTCTTCCGGGACTTATGTACGAACGTTGGCGGAAGATTTTGGCAAACGTTTGTACGTTGGTGCTCACCTGGCCGAGCTGAGACGAACGCGTGTGGGCGACTTTTCGATCGCTCAGGCAATCACGCTCGATGAGTTAAAAATCCATTTTGGCGAAGAATCTATCGGCTCGGTCCTGGTGCCTCCGGGAGCGGCGCTCTCGCGACTGCCTTTCATGCATCTAACCGCCGAAGACGTGAGTCGGGCCCATCACGGAAGAGAGGTGAGAGTGGCTGAATCCAGTTGGGGTGACGGAGAGAACGTAAGAATGTGCGACGGCGAAAATGAACTAATCGCCGTTGGTCGTTACGACGCCAACACGAAGAGCTTGCATCCACGTGTAGTGCTTGCCGAATAAAAACACCTGGGTGCAAAAATAGCATTGACTTAGGTCTGGTATCCCCGTGCTATACTTGCGCGCAAGGAAGCGCGCGTCGCAAGTTCGCTTCCAAGTTCCCACCGGACTTCCGTTTGAACTCGATCATTGAGAAGCGATGCCTCGAGGACGTAGCTCACGCTTACGCGCGCGTGAGGCGTATCACGAAGCACACATAAAACGAGCCGCAGCTCCCGATGATGTAGCGGTGTACATATAGCGTGGCCCTCTCCCCACACGCTGTCCAATGCGCGAAAGCCGAAGAGGTTTCAAAGGCTATGCAAGAGCAGGATGGCAAGAAACAATTCAATATCAGCGAACGTTTGGAAGATCTGCGCCGTGAACACGAAGCGCTGCGT
>DASSFI010000100.1:0-5621 GCA_035694465.1 Pyrinomonadaceae bacterium
TACGCGGCGCGATCGCCGAGATTGGAGCCGAGTCCGACGTAGGCGTTCTGGATCATTAATCAATGTCTCAACTTCTCACCCTAATCTGGCTCAAGTGGCGACTATTGCGCAACTCGCTTCGATCGTCCAAAGCAATCGTAAACAAAGTCGCGTCGGTTCTCGGTATGCTGCTGGCTTTTGCGTTTGCTCTCGGGTTTGCATTGATCCTGGGATTTCTTGCTTATTCGTTTACTGAACCGGAAGGAATTGGCGGCGCTTTGCAACGCACCGCCGCACGCGATCTTCCGGCGGGCGCCACGGCTGAGTTCGTCTTCTTTTTAACCTTCGGCGTTATTTACTTGATGTGGGCCACCGTCCCACTCAGTCTCGGCGGTAGTAAGCAGTTTGACGCAGGCAAACTGCTGATGTATCCAATCACGCTCCGCAAACTCTTCGCGGTTGATTTCGTCAGCGAATTAACGACGTTGCACTCGGTCTTCCTGATTCCGGCCGTGCTTGCGGTGTGTATCGGCTCCGGACTCGGCTCCGGTAATCTCGCCACTTCGTTACTGGCTGCGATTCCAGCACTACTGTTTGGTGTCGCCTTGTCGAAATGGCTTTCGACGACGATTGGTTTGGTTTTTCGTCGGAAACGTTCGCGCGGCGAAACCATCATTGCCCTGATCGGCGCCATTGCGGGTCTTGGCACTGCGGTAGTGAGCCAGTTAGCGCCGATTCTTTTCAAGCACGCTGAATCTCTTCGTTCATTGCGATGGACTCCGCCAGGCGCAGCAGCGTTTCTTCTAATTGCCGACGTCGGCGAAGGTTTTCCAGCGTATCTCGTTGCCTTCGTAACACTCTCTGTTTACGCAGTCATACTGATCGTCGCCACCTACTGGATTGCACGACGAGCCGCGCTTGGTCTTGAGCGACGGCAAAAACAAAAGACTGCCACAACAATTGTCGGCGACGAAGGTTATTCAGGTTGGCAACTACCGTTTCTGTCGCCCGATCTATCGGCGATAATTGAGAAGGAGTTGCGTTACGCGTTGCGCAATGCCCAGGTCCGAATGATGGCGCTGATGCCGTTAATCATCATCGTCATTCGTATGGTTAACCGGAAACGATTTGGAACGGTGGGACGCGGATTTTCCAGCGGCTTCGTTACCTACGGCTCAAGCCTGTTGCTGATCGGTGGAATGATTTATGTGTTTCTGATTCTTGCCGGACTCTCGTCGAATCTCTTTGCGTTTGAAGAAGGCGGGATGCGTACGTTGATTCTTTCGCCAGTCGATCGACGCAAGATTCTCTTGGGGAAGAACATTGTTCTCACTCTGATTGCGCTCGTGTTTGCCACTGCATTGCTGATTCTGAACGTCTTGCTTTTCCGCGACACTACGCCGGGCAACCTGGCTTTTCTGGCGCTGACGTTCATTATTTTTGCCGCGATTAGTTCGACGGTGGGAAACTGGCTTTCGATTCGTTTTCCGAAACGCATGAAATATGGAAAACGTCTGAATGTTTCCGGTGTTGCCGGTCTCTTTCTGATTCCGCAGGTCGTGTTGCTGATGGTCCCACCAGCACTCGCTACATTGATCGGTTACTTCACGAGCAGTCTTTTAAATGAATACCTCGCACTGGCAGCTTTCATGTTGATTTCAGTTGGTGTCTACTCAATCATGATCAACTGGCACGGAAGATTATTGGCCCGTCGCGAGATTGAAATATTGGATGCCGTACGCGAACCAGCGGATGAATGAATGCCATCCACAGATTACGCAGAAAGGTTCGGTGTAATCTGTGGATGGTTTTTGCTACACTACCGTTACTTTGAATCCAGTGACGCTTCGCGGCGTCCGGGCGGGTTTAGAGCCCCGTCAATACACAAATGGCTCGCAGAAGATTTCGCAGCAACCAACGGCACGAACCCACCACCGAGCGTTCCTTTCAGGAATACATCCTTTCGACTCCTGCCCCGCAAACTTCCAGAACTGAGTTATTGAGACTGATCCGCGGCGGGGAAGACACGTTTCTCGAGCTAAAAGTTAAGCTTTCAAACACGGAAAAGATCGCACAGGAGATCGTCGCCCTCGCGAATACCGGCGGCGGTGTGATGGTCTTCGGCGTGAACGATCAGTTGCGTGTCGAGGGTGTTGACGATCCGGAAAGAGTTCAGGAAGACCTCGTGCGGATTTGTCGCGAAGAGGTCCAACCACCACTGGTTCCGTTCATCGATCGCATCGCCCTCGATAACGGCCGTCGCATCGTGGCGCTCGATATCGAAAGCAAGAGACGCCCGTATCGAACCCGCGATGGACGTTTTTATCTGCGTATCGGAGCAGAGAAGCGGGAAGCGTCGCGTGAAGAGATCTCAACGCTGTTAGATGAAGCGAGACCGCTTCGTTACGAAGATGTTCCCGCGTTAGGTGCAACTATTGCCGATATCGATGAGGCTCATCTCTGGAGTTACCTGCGCGAGTTTGAAGGTGGCGCCTTTGAAGAAGCAACAGTGGCTAGTTATCCGACCGCCGAGGTGCTCGAGCGCGATCTGTTACTGGCAACAAATGATGGACAGGACATCGTTCCGACAGTCGCGGGATTACTTCTGTTTGGCCATGATGATCGTGTCACGGAGTTGCTGCCGCGAGGTTCTGTGACGGCGACGAGATTTTCTGGTGATTCGTTACAGTCGCCGATCATTGAACGGGTGAAGCTGTCCGGCAATTTGCTGACGCTTTATGAAGGTCTCACACTTTTTCTGCGACGGTATTGCGATCTCGCAGAAGTGCGACCGAAGAGTTTTTCAGAAGAGTCGCCGGTGCAGGCGCGTTCGAGTTATCACCTTGGCGTGGTGACGGAAGCGATCACCAACATGCTCGCGCACAGAGACCTGGCACTGAGAGATCTTCCGAGCCGGTTGAACGTTTTCGATCATTCGCTCGAGTTTGTGAATTCACGACGCAGTGTCGGGTTTTCACCGGTGGCGCAAAAGGCGATTCGGTATGGAATACCGGAACGTCTGAATCCGCGTTTGGCGGCAGTGTTAACGAATGCTGCGTATGGTCTGAAACTCAGTTTGCGGGGATTGCCGGCCTTGTTGCGTGAAGCGAAACGATTCTCAAACCGGAAGGCGGAGATTGTTTCGTTTAATGATGAGTTTCGGTTGCGGATTTACGGAATATTTTAAGCCGCGGATCTACGCAGAAAAACGCGGATCAGAAATGAAAACAGTTTTTCTGATCCGCGTTCATTCGCGTTAATCCGCGGCTAAAGTTTACTGCTTCGCATCTGGCTTCGGTGAGTTGTAGTACTGCCGCGCCTGGATCACGTACTCCTTATCGTCGTACGTGCCATCTCCATCAACATCAATACTAACTTTCAGTTTGTGCTGTTTCCCATCGCGCACGTCGCCGGGATTGAAAGCAAGACTGTACTGACTCCGCAACAGCGCGTTGATACTGCCGAGCACTTTCGGTAACTCGCCCTCAAACGTCACCGGAAAATACGCACCACCTGTTTCCTTCGCAAACGTCGTTAGCGTGTTGTCAGCCTGGAGCCACGTCATTCTGCCTGGCATTCCACCCAGCGAGTCTGTGGCCGGTAGCTGGTCGCCGTAGATCTTCTTGAAAAGGTTTGCAGTGCCGATAATGTAAACGGGAACGCCTGAGTTCTGAAGTACTTTTCGCGCATCGCCGTAGTTGATCTTGCTGAACGTATCGATGCCTGAAGCGACGAGTATCACTGCACGACGCCGGCCCTGAACAGAAGCCAGACCAGCGTACTCCGACTTCTCAGATTTCGAATCTTCCAATACCACCGAATCGCCGCGTCCACCAACAAGCACAAACTTCAACGCGTCAAATAAGTTCGTTTCGCGAAACGCCGGCGTGTTCCGCAACAGCAGCGTAACTACCTGTTGCAGGCGGCCCGGATCGTTCGTGAAGTCAGTTAAAGGAGTCGGACGAATATCGAATGCGACTACTGAAACGTAATCATCAGGCGGCTTGATAAATTGCGAGAGAAACATCGCCGTGGGGCGAATCACTTCGTAGGTGCCCGGCTCGTAGCCTCTGTTGCCGTAGAGTCCGAAAAGTTCCGACCACTTGCTGTATTCAACCACCATCGCGACCGTGATCGGCGCTTCCGGGGTGGAGAAGTTTGTAATTGTCTGCTGGGTGCCGTCGGCGAAGATGGCGAAGTTTGCCTTCTTCAAATCGGCGACGATCTGTCCGCTCTTCTTGTGATAGACGACCGCGTCGATGTTGACGATCTGAGTCGAGATACTGACCTTTTCAATGTCCTGAGGCTTCGCCGGCTCGATGTCTTTAGGAATCGGTTCCTGGTCAGGTTCGCCGGGTTTTGTCGTTTCGCCGGGTCGCTTGTTCTTTTTTTCGTTGGAAGTGGGTGGTTGGCGCCTGGACTGCGACCACCCGGAGTTAACACTGGCGCCGAGCAGTAGTAACGAGAGAGCAACCGCAAAAAACCGATATGAACGTGTAAATCTCATAAATTCGACTCCCGAAGGATATAAGCGAGGAAGGTTCAGTGGTCTGATGCGCGGGTGCTGACCCGAGTTTACTATCCACAGATTACACAGATTCTTATTATTCAATCTGAGTAAACTGTGGATAAGAGAGAGCAACCTACCGGCCGCTGGCCTCTGCCTCGATTACGATATCGTAACTTCCCGTATTATCCGTCAAATCGCCTTCATTGACACCCAGAAACAGGACGCCATCGCGTTGCGCGACAAATTCACGCCGCGGACCAACCAGGATGAAGTCGTCATTATCGTCGCCAATGACGGCGATCAGCGCTCCGGTTGCTTCGTTCCGCATCAACTTGTCTGTGTCCTGTATGCCCGTCAAACCACCCGGCGTCGAAAAGCGACCTTTACCGATAGAAACGCGTCCCGAAGCGCTGATCCGCAGCCGTTGACCTTTGCGGACGACGAGACCGCTGTTGGTCCAGCCGTTGTTTGCGTTATCGGCTCGGACGCCGACCTTGATCGTGAAAAAGGTCGGTGTTGATGACGATGCCGGCACAGTGCTGACTGTTCGATCTGGCGTGTTGTTATCGGGCGGCGTTACCGGATTCGAAGGGCGTGTCAGAGGAACGTTGTTCCGCGCGCTACCGTCGTCTGTGGCGCTCGGGCCACCAGTAGTTGCGTCAAACTCGATCGATTCGACGTCCTCGACATAGACGGTGGTCTGCCCGCGTCTGCCTCTCGCGTTTCCGCCGATCAAAATAGTGAATTGCTGGTCCTTAAACCCGATCACCTGACCGCGAATCACACTACCGTCTTTAAGACGAATCGTGTCGGCGAGTAATGGAGTTGAGATTGAAACCAGCAGCAAGATGGAGAGCAGAAGTCGAAATGTTTTCTTCATGTTACTTCTCCTGGGAACGGGGCTACCGTTGACGAGGTTTAGCAAGACTCTGGTGCTTTTGCAAGCGGGAGAAGACAGGAAATTGCCGGGTCTCGGATGCGTGAGCAGTGAAAAAAGGTTGCGGGTGAAGAGATATCAGTCGAAAGAGTTCGACGAAGGGGCGGCCACGGAGGGCCGCCCCTACAGTACGCACTACATCGCCAGTTACGATTAGACACGTTCGGTTCTGCCGAACGTACTGTAGGGGCGGCC
>DASSFI010000101.1:0-48563 GCA_035694465.1 Pyrinomonadaceae bacterium
GTGGCCGCCCTCGCGCGGAACTCAAACGAAGGGCGGCCACGGAGGGCCGCCCCTACAGTACGTCCCGAGGCGCCTGAATTATTTAATCGGATAGATGAGCTGTGCGCGGACGAGCTTCACTGTGTAACTGAGCTCATTGCCGCGGAGGATGATTTTCTGGCTATACGGTTGGTAGCCGGGGGCTCTGACTGTCAGGAGGTAGATGCCCGGAGGCGCAGATACCGAGTTCGACGTAACAGCAATTGCAGGCTCATTAGCCGACTGCGTGCTTTGTAATCGCGCAAAGAGACCGCGAGGAGTCACTTCCTTTCCCTGCTCATTCACGAAAGTGAGATTCAACGCCACGTTTTTCGACGGTTCAGGAGTCGGAGTTGCTGTGGCGGTCGGAGTTGGAGTCGGCGTGGGCGTCGAAACCGATCCATGATCAGCGGCAAACCAGAGTTCGAAGTGGTTAGGCTGCGCTGACGAAGAAGTCGTGACTGGGCGAGGCTCCCAGCCTGAACCATCCACTTCTCTTACCTTCTGCAAAGCCTTTTCCAAATTGCTGTTTACCGATTCCAAATCAGACGCGTTGTCAGGACGATACCAACGCAACTGATTGGTTTGAGGCGATCGGGGAACAATATCGTAAGCGGAAACCGTGAACCCCAGGCTCCGAAGCGCCGCCGCAATCTTATCGGCGCGCGGGCGCTGATTCTCGCTCGACAATTGGAAATAAATCCGCGGCGCAATGGTGGGCGGTCGAGCTTCGAGCAACACTCGATTCTTTTCGGCAGCCTCCACGATGAGATTGGAAATGTTCTTCTGTTCACCAGTCTGTGTCGGAATCGCATTCAACTCCTGCAACTGATAAACAAAGTAACTGCCGGCTTTCTTTACCTGATCACTACGATCGTACGTGATCACAGACGCGACGAAAGGAACAAACTCTCGCGGCAGTTTTCCTTCACGATCCAACTCGATGAACTTGTTTATCGAGGCCAGTCTTTTCGACTCATCGGTACTTTGCAGGTCGAGCAGTGCCTGCAAGAGCGCCGCGGTTTTATCTCTTTCTTTCTCAGCCTCGGCTCGCCGGTTTTGCTCTGCGATCAGTTGTTCACGCGCCGCTTTTTCCGCCTTGAATCGCTGGTAAGCCCAGAAACCCAACGCTCCGAAAAGAAGCACCAACACCCCGAGACCAACTGCTCCGATCGAAACGTAGCGCCGCTCTCTTTCAACTTGTTTGAGTCGTTCTTTAGTCTGAGCCCCAAGGCGTTCGGCTTCGATCTGCGCGAGCCGAGCGGTTTTCTTATCTCGAATCCAGGGGACGAGAAACTCACTGACTATCTCGTAAAAATAAATTTTGTGACGCGGCTCGCGCCGCACCAGCTTGCTTTCGACGAGAGCGTTCAACGCACTGCTGATCTGAGCTTCAGAGAAATTATCTTTCTCGAAATACTTGAGGTCCGGTTCGGAAACGATGTTTCGCGTGTTGGTCGACGTAATCATGTGGCCCAACAACGCGATTGCCGGATCGTACAAGTCTCCGAGTTTCTTCAGCGCGTCGGCCCAGTAACCCTCGAGCACTTTTTGAATATCGGCGTTGTTGCTTTCAAAATACTTTGCCGGATCACGCGATTCCCATAACTTACGACAGACTATCTGGAGTTCCGTGAGGTTGATGAAACCATTCTCACTGCGTTGTTGAATCTGCGTAGCGATCCGTTTTGCCAAACGCTGCAGATCTGAAATGCGGGTCGAAGTTCCGCCAAACTTCTCTTTCACTTCATCATCGACAAACGGCGCCAGAATGATCTGCTCCGCTTCACCAACACGGGGCGGCAGTAAACGGACATACTGGTCCAACAACTCCGGCGCCGACGTAAAAAGAATATTCAACTTCGCCAGGTATTCTTCTCTGAAAACAAACAGCAACTTCACCGGCAATCCTTCGTCCTGAAGAATCGACGTCAGCACATTCAGAATCTTTTGCTGAATCGTTGATGGACTGTCTTTCGACGGTTCTGCGCCTTGCGATGCATCCTCAAAGAGCGTGATGAACTCCTCGAATTGGTCGAAGATCAGGAGCGGACGCGGTTCGTTAACACGCCGGCCACGCAGTCGATCGAGTTGCTCGAAAAACTCATCAATGGAGATTTCAAAACTCAGTGAGTTATCGTTAGGTGCACCCGGATCGACGAGATCTGAGGGAAGATACGGCGGCCCATCGTCTTTTTCTACGGGCACGCGTTCGACTTTGATTTCACGGCCACGCCGCGGCTGAACACGCAATCGATGAGTGTACAAATTCTCTTTGATGGCCGCGGGAATCAAGCCCGCATTGATCAGCGAAGACTTGCCTGAACCGGAGTCACCGTAAAGTAAAACTCCGCGATTGATCAGAATGCTGCTCAACAAATCCCATGTCTCTTCTTCACGCGCGCAAAACACTCGCTGATCGATAAAACGAAACGACTCGATCCCGCGATACGGAGTCTCCGGCAGTGGTTTCGTACTTTGCGCGATCGTCGTCACGGCCGATATACCTTTCCGCAAGCACCATGCAGCTTCGGAATGCAATCCCAGAGATTGAGGACGATGAATGAGACGTAACGTCGCTGATTTTCCCAGACGTCGCGAATGAGGACATCGGGTTTCTTGTCAACTGAATAGTTCGGCGGAATGCGAGCGGCATCGAGCTTCCACCGCAGCGTCTTGAACAACAGACGGAGGTTGTAATCCATCAAGCTGTAGCCGACGAACAACGTGGGCCACTTCATCAGGTGCGCCAGCACGTTGTTGCCAAACGGATGAAACGGCGGCTTGTCGCTCATGCGCAGGACAAACTGGATGTAGTCTTCGTCGGTGAGAACAATCGATTCGCGCGCGTCAACGTCGCCGTGAATCTTGAGAATGTACGGCTGTTTCGGATTTGGGTTGCGCGGACAATCCACAGTCTTCACTTTCGCATTGATATTTGGATTGTAGACGCTGACCTCGTAAGGCTCGGTAGTGATGTTCTCCGCTTTCGCTTTCTGCTCGAGCGCTTTTTCGTAAAGGTGATCGTAGTTGGTAGTGATCACGATCGGAAACTCGAGATCGGCAAGCATCCGCAGAATCGGCGAGGGTTCGCGGTTTTTATCAACCGCTTTCTTGATCTCGTCGACGAGCAGAAACCGACTCTTCTTTTCCGTTTCGAAGTGTTGAGATACGCGTTGCAGGTTCCACCAATCCGCGCCGGGATAATCACTCTTCTCCGCCAAAAGTTTTGACAGTTGACTTCCGACCGGTGGCGCATTCTCCGGCGGATAATGGTACTGCGTGAGTTCCGGCGGCGGCGGAACATGAATCGCAGAACCCAGAAAGAGAATGCACTCATGGTTTGCAATTTGTTCTTTTAGATATTCAAGCTCGTCATCGTACTCGGTGGGATCGACAGGCGGTGCGTCGTCAGGCGGCGGCTCGATTACTCGCGCACGGTTTTGGCTCTCCGAACGATATGACGGCTCCGGGATCGGCTTATGTTCAGCGAGAGCAGACGCGAGCCACTGAGTCTTTGCCTGCTCGATCTCGGTCAGGGCTTCGGCCGCGGTTTTTGCCGGCTGAGAGTAAAGCTGAAGATCTGGTATGTCGGCAATGTAGCCGGCCGCACGCTCACTGTAATAAATGTTGACGTGATAGTCCTTCACGATCTTTTTATCGAACAGAATCTGTGTAATCTGTGGATAAGAGAGCCTGTGAATCTTGTTACATCTTGTTAATCCTGTCCAGCAGTATCAGTCGTTTATCACCGGCGCGGCGTGTGACCTGTTCGCGATCGAAAAATTCCAGCAGAGGGATAGCGTACTTCCGAGACACGCCGGCCAGATCCTTAAAGGCAGGCACATCGATCAACCGCTCTGGTTCGTGCTGCGCTGCGTACTGCTGCAGTTTCATTTTCAACTCCTGGATCACTTTTGCATGCATGAACATTTCGCCCTGAATTCGCAGCAGCGTTCGATCCTCGATCAGTAGTTGCAGTATCTTTCGCGCCTGAGCTCGTTGCGCGGCAGGCACGCCGGCTTTCGTCATTGCCTCATCAATGGCCGGCGCTTCTACTCCAGCCGTGAGATAAACCTGTTCGATTCGTTTACTTAGTAGTTTTTCCTCGTCAGACAATCCCACGCTGTGACGGCTCGAGCGAACGATGTCCTTTTCAGACACAACTTTGCTTTGCGCTTCGAGTAGCGCAATCACACCGTTGAATAACTCGGGGGCCGCGTGCGTAAAGAGCTTCTCGCGCAGAGTCTCCCGCAACATGCCACGGGCCAGCGGCTCGCGTTTGTGATAACGATCGAGTTCAGACACGACCGCATCACTCAATTGATCCAGACTCGCACGTGCGATGAACAAACCTCCCACCTCGATCACCGAACCCGTTTTCTGAACTTCTGACGCGACTCGCGCCAGCACTTCGTTGGTCCAACCTGACGCCGCCGCCAGGTCGTTGAGACGTAATCCTTTTTTGCCGGAAGTCTGCACGAACGCTTCGAACTTTGCTGCCCGCTCGTCATTCATCAACGCACGGAGCAGTTCGATCGCGTGATCCAACTCACGTCCACGATGTTTGGTGGCAAACGGATCGACGACGATGCCTCCCGCAATTGTCTCTGCCGGCGAGTAACTGCGCAGAATAAACCGATCGCCGTGCACAACGACGACGGGCGCTTCGAGTCGCAACTGAGCGAGTCCACTACTTCCCGGCGCAATTTGCTGCGTTCCGTCCAAAACTCTGACACGTCCCAACACCTCCGCCGCACCCGCGTGAAACCGAACTCGCGAGCGCGATCGCACCG
This sequence comes from Pyrinomonadaceae bacterium, assembly GCA_035694465.1. Classification (GTDB taxonomy): domain Bacteria; phylum Acidobacteriota; class Blastocatellia; order Pyrinomonadales; family Pyrinomonadaceae; genus PSRF01. The sequence goes on from DASSFI010000101.1 coordinate 4,815, forward strand.
CTCGCGAAGCACCAGGCAGAACGTCGATCGAGACGTCGATAATCTGCGTCGGACGTAAACGCCCGGCCGGCGCCAACACCATTCCGCGTTCGATCTGAGCGGTATCAACACCCGCCAGATTTACCGCCGTTCGCTGTCCGGCATGTGCTTCGTGAACAGACTTGTTGTGGACCTGCAAGCCGCGCACACGGACATTCGTGCGTGACGGCAACAGTTCGAGTTCGTCGGCTTCGGTGATCTTTCCCGAGATCAACGTACCGGTAACAACAGTGCCGAAGCCTTTCATCGAAAAGGCGCGATCGATCGGAAGACGCATCGTGAAGTCCTGCGACCTTGGCGGAATACTTTTCCCCATCTTTGCCAGTCGTGACTTCAAATCATCCAAACCGGCGCCGGTGCGTGAGCTGACCGTGACGAGCGGCGCATGCTCAAGAAACGATCCGTTGACCAATTCTCTGGCTTCGTCTTCGACAAGCGCGAGCATCTCTTCGTCAACCAGATCTTTTTTGGTGATCACGATCAGACCATTGTTGACGCCAAGCAGACGACAGATGTCGAAGTGCTCTCGCGTTTGCGGCATCACACTCTCATCTGCAGCAATCACGAGCGCGAGCAGATCGATACCATGCGCGCCGGCCAGCATGTTCTTGATGAAGCGTTCGTGTCCGGGAACGTCGACGAAGCCGATACGTAAATCACCGAGATCGAGGTCGGCGAACCCGAGGTCAATCGTGATGCCGCGACGTTTTTCTTCAGGAAGGCGATCGGGATCGGTGCCAGTCAATGCACGCACGAGTGCGCTCTTTCCGTGATCGATGTGACCGGCGGTGCCAACGATTATTGACGACATTGTTGAGTCACAGATTACGGAGCTTGTTTCGCGAGTATCTGTTCGTAAAACTCGATGTATTGTGGAATCACGACGTCAGTGCGATAGCGATCGATGGCTGACTCGCGCGCGCGCCGGCCCATCTCTTTGCGCAGCTTCTCGTCGGACAGTAAACGCGCGGCGTCCGTTGCCATTTTGTCGACGTCACCCACCGGACTGAGATAACCAGTCTCACCATCCGTGACAACTTCCGGCAGCCCGCCCACGTGCGAAGCAATCACCGGAACTTCGCACGCCATCGCTTCGAGGGCCGCGAGTCCAAACGACTCCTGATCCGAAGGTAACAGCAAAACGTCGGACGCCGACAGATAATCGACGATACGCGGTTGTTTGCCTACGAAAGAACACTGATCATAAACGTTGAGACAACGTGCGCGATGCTCCGCGTTGGTCCGCTCACTGCCGTCGCCAACCATTATCAAACGAGTCTTCACACCCTGCTGCAAAACTCGCGCGAGGATCTCGACGCAATCAACCGGACGCTTCACCGGTCGGAAGTTTGAAACGTGAACGAGTAACGGTTCATTATGCGGCGCGAGCGTTTCGCGCAGTGCGGGGACTTCGAGACGCGTGTAGTCGTATTGGCAAACAAAGTTTGGGATCACTTTGATGTCGTCAAAGTGAAAAATCTCGCGCGTCGCTTCCTTTAAATAGTTGGAGATCGCCGTCACGCCGTCAGACTGGACGATGCCATAACGCGTGATCGGCAAATAGGATCGGTCTGCGCCGACGAGTGTGATGTCAGTTCCGTGCAGCGTCGTCACAACGGGCAGACGCCGGCGCGGCTTGAGCGACTCGCGCGCGAGTATGGCGCTGATCGAGTGTGGTATCGCGTAGTGCACGTGCAGCAGATCGAGGTTCTCTTCTTCGGCCACCGTCGCCATTTTTGTCGCCAGCGCGAGTGTGTACGGCTGATGTTCGAACAACGGATACGACATCATTTCCACTTCGTGAAAGCGGACGTGCTCGTTGAGTTCAGTCAAACGAGTGGGTAATGATGAAGCGATGAAGTGAACTGTGTGACCGCGCGCAGCGAGTTCTTTGCCGAGTTCGGAGCCGACGATTCCGCTACCGCCGTAAGAGGAATATACAGTGATGCCAATGTTCATTGCGCTTTCAAATTACCAAGCACAAAGTCGAAGTTCAACCTGTAAAAAAATGTGAGGCAGGCGACCCTCGCTATCGCCTGCCTCTATCTCAACTTGACTCACCTTTTGAGAGGGGGCAAGTGAGGGTCGGGAGTATATGCCTGCTCGGGAGTTTTAGCAACGATTACTGCAACCGCAAACCGGCTTTTATATAAGAAGAATTTAGCAAAGCAATAAGCGTTCGCTTTGGTACCTTCCGGCTGACTGCGGGTGCGCGGTAAAAACGCTATAATGTCGTCACGAACAGAGGAGTTAGAAATGCCGAAGATTAATGATATTGAAGAGACCCCGAATCCGAATGCAGTGAAGTTTATTTTGCGTGAAGCGGTGAGTAACGGCGTCGCGCGGCAATACGGTTCGGCGGACCTGGCCACGAACGATCCGCTTGCGAAATCGCTGTTTGACATCGGTCATGTGGTGTCAGTTTTTTATATGGACCGCATGATCACGGTCGAGAAGGATGACGAAGGCGACTGGGACGACTTGTTACCGGCGCTGGCAGTGCCGATTCGTGCGGCTGAAGCAGTGAATGGCGCCGCGGCAGCAGCGGCGGCCGCAGCAGTGGGTGGTTCAATTGCCGCGGTGGCGAGTGACGATCCAAGGCTGTTGAAGATCAATGAGATTCTTGACGAGAAAGTCCGGCCGGCCTTGATGGGCGATGGTGGCTACCTCGAAGTAATTGGATTGACTGAGCACACCTTGAGCATTCGCTACCAGGGCGCCTGTGGTAGTTGTCCGAGTTCACTTACCGGGACGCTGATGGCGATTGAGAGCATGTTGAAGCAGGACGTCGATCCTGAGCTCGAAGTGATTGCAGTGTAGTTTGGACAGGATACGAGCCATGATGAGTCAACGCACAATTCGGATTGTGGCTATCGTGCTGGCTTTGATCTGCGGTGGGGTAGTTGCGCTTGGTTACAACATCGAAGAGAACAGCAGCAATCTAACTCCCCGGCAGGTGGAGTTAGGGCTTTTCTGAGCGAACCGCCGTCTTAAACTGCATATTTCGATTTCGCCGACCTTGCCTTTTGTGATCTGGTCACGCAAAATTTCACAGAGGTTATTGACCTACCATGACAGCCGCCAATAAAGAAGAAGCCTTTGCTGAGTTAGTCCGCCAGTATGAAGACATGTGGGTGGCGCTAATCGAAACCGACGGTTGCGAACATGTCGTAGGTCACGGATCTACCGCTGTGGAAGCTGCAAACGACGCTAAACAAAACGGACATTCCGAGCCGACGTTGTTCAAGGTTCCCTCGTTCAGTTCCAGGTTTGTGTATTAGCGTCCTCGACCATACCCACGCCGGTTGCGAATAATTGCATCGTCTCTTGTGTTGACCTCAAATCGTCTCGCCCACTTTTCAAAAACAACCTGATAACGTTCGAAAAATCCTCTTTGACCGAGTATCGGCATACCTTCAGTTTCCAGAAATACTGCCTCAATCGGTATCCATTGATTGAAACCAGCCACCTGCAAACTCACTCTATGGATGAATCCATTCACAGCGTTGAGATCAAAACCATGAAATCGGTGTTGCTCGCCTGAAGTAACATCAATACCTAATACGTCGCCCATTGACTTCGGTAGAACACAGTCCGCTGAACCAGAGTCAACCAGGGCAAGGACCGGCCACATGTTGTTCTCATGACGAAGTAATACTTGAAGGAGAGGGTAGAACGTAAACCTCTCGGCTCTCGTCTGATCTGGCAGTTTGCGGTACTTGATGTTCACGTCGTAAATGCTCCTCAGTTGACGTTATTCGACACCGGAAAATCGCCACACGTGTGTGCCGATATCCCAGTTGAGGGCATTTAGTTTTCTGGAGGCCTTATGAAGAAGTGGGAATCGCGAATACTATACAACCTGGTGGGCTTCAAGAGGTATTCGTCCTGGATTTTTCAGATTAGGACCAACTTCTTTTTGGAACCGACACCCGTCCGGGGCGTGTGACTGTCCGGCTATATCCATCCGCGTTCCACCTACAGGAGTGTTTTATGCGCCTACCCTTCGCCACGATTGCGTTGAGTCTTTGTTTTAGTGTGTTTGCCTCCGTCGCGTTCGCCCAGCCCAAAAAACCGAAAGCCGCCAACGAAGAAGCGGACGCCGAGGCCGCGCAGCAGCGTACGGTCGCGATTTCGCTGGTCACGAGTCTCGCAGACGAGGCGCGTAGTTTTAAGGACCAGACACGGCGGGCGCGCGTACAGGCGCGTGCGGGCGATGTGCTCTGGGATACGGATCCGGAACGCGCCCGCGAACTCTTCCGGCGAGCCTGGGAAGCGGCGGAGATTGTCGATATTGAGGCGGCGAAGAAACGCGCCGAAGACATGAAGCGAATGGAATCAGAGGGTGGACCAGTCGTCGTCCGTGGTGGACCAGACCTGCGTAGCGAAGTTCTGCGTCTCGTCGCCAAACGCGATCGGAAGCTCGGTGAGGAGTTTCTCAAGTCCCTGGACGAAGCTGCCGAGAAGGCGCGGAATGAGGCCGCGACGGATCAACGAAACAATCCCGCCTCGCGTCTCGGAGCGTCCCAGCGACTGCAACTGGCGCGCCGACTCGTCGAAGACGGTGAGGTTCAACGCGCACTCGAATTCGCCACTCCGGCGCTCAACAACGTAAATCCTGACTCGATCTTTTTCCTCTCCGCACTACGCGAGAAAAATGCACAACTCGCAGATGCGGCTTTCACAAACTTGCTGGCCCTCGCCGCTCGTGATCCAAACTCAGATGCAAACACAGTTTCGGGCTTGTCGTCGTATCTGTTCACACCATTCCTTTACGTGACGTTCGAGAAAGAAGGCGGTTCGAATCAAAGCCGGCAAAGGGGTCCAACGCCCGCACCCGAAGTCGACGCGACGCTCCGCAACAACTTCCTCAAAGTCGCCTTCAATATCCTGATGCAACCGGTTCCGGCGCCGGATCAGGATCGGACCACATCCGGGCGAGCGGGAAAGTACCTGATGATCAAACGCCTGCTGCCGCTCTTCGAACAGTACGCCGCCGATCTCGCACCCAACCTGCGAACGCAGATGACGGCACTCGCGTCGTACGTACCACCCGATATGCAACAGGGTGAGAATCGCGCGGTAAATGTCGGCATTCAGCCGGAATCATCAGAAGGCGACCTGTTGCAGCGCATGCAGGAGCGGTTGGATCGCGCGAGCAAGTCAGACGATCGAGATGCGATTTATGCCGATTATGCCGTCGCATTATCAGGAGACGGCGATCCGCGTGGAAAAGATCTGGTCGACAAAATCGAAAACTCTGAGATGCGCAAGAACGTCAAAGCCTATACCGATTTTCAACTGGTTCAATTCGCAATCCGAAAGAAGGACGTCGTTGAAATTACTCGGCTCGTCAAATCCGGCGAACTGACAAGCATTCAAAAGGTGTGGGCACTGACCAGTGGCGCAAAACTCATAATCGCCGCGGAGCGTTCACGTGCAGCCGACATGCTCGAAGAAGCACTTGCGGAAAGCCGTCGCATCAGCGCCAGCGATCCCGATCGTGCACGTGCGTTGACGGCTGTCGCGGTCGGTATCGGTGAGATCGATCGCGTGCGTTCATGGGAGATACTTGGTGAGGTGGTTAAAGCCGCGAACAGTGCCGAAGCTTACACCGGTGAAGACAGCAGTATTTCATCAAGACTACAAACCAAATTTATGGTGGTGATGAGTAACAGCACGGCTGAAGACTTTGACTTGCTTGCGGTTTTCAGGCATCTTGCACGCGCCGACCTTCTTCGAGCGATTCAGCTCGCAAAAACATTCACGGGCGAGGCTCCTCGAGCGGTGGCGACACTCGCGATTGCGCGTTCCGTGCTCGAAAAACGTAAAGACGCAGCATAAGTTTAACCACAGATTTACACAGATAGGAGTAGAGACCGTGAAAGAGACTTGTATCTTTTTGTGTTTTCTCTTATCTGCAACCGTCACTCACGCACAGACAAAACAAGCAGCGCCGGCCAAAGTCGCCGCAGCGAACTCCGCCGCCTCAGAGGAAGCTGAACTCGAACTCAAAGAGCGCCGGGCCAAAGCCAGAGCGCTGCTGATCTCGCTCTCCAGCGACGCCCGCGCATTTCACGATCAAATGCTGCGAGCCAGATCTCTGGCGCGCATCGCGGACACGCTCTGGCGCGTCGACACGGAACAAGGTCGACTCCTGTTTCGCAAAGCGTGGGAAGCCGCTGAGGTCGCCGATCAGGAAAGCGACAAAAAACTTCAGGAAGAAATCAGTAAACAAAAAGCTCTCACCGGAGGTGGCTACGCGATCAATTTGCCGCCAAACGTGCGCCAGGAAGTGTTGCGGCTGGCGGCACGACACGATCGCGTCCTGGGCGAAGAATTTCTCGAGAAGTTAAAGGCGCAAAAGCTTGAAGCGGCAAACTCCGCGACTACCGCGAAACCCAATCCGAATCGTTTGAATGAAGCGATGAGCCAGCGCATCGGGGTAGCGTCGCAATTACTGCAGGCGGGCGAGACCGATCGCGCGCTCGAATTCGCTGAACCCGCACTCGCACTCGTCACCACGCAAACAATCAACTTCCTCACCGAAGCACGTGAGAAAAATGCAGACGCGGCCGACAAACGTTACGCCGGACTGCTCACCATTGCTGGTAACAACCCACAGGCAGATGCCAACACAGTCTCGCTGCTCGCATCGTACATCTTCACGCCTCATCTGATGGTGACGTTCAGCGGCAGCGGCATGTCGAGCTCGCAAAGTTCCGACACCATCACGCCCGCCATAGTGTCGCCCGAACTGAGAAACGCATTCTTTCAGATCGGCGGAGCGATCCTGTTGCGACCATTAGCGGCGCCGGGACAACCGGATCAAACGTCTGCCGGTATCGATGGAAAATATCTCGCCATCAAACGAATGTTGCCGTTTTTCGAGCAGGGCGGCGCACCGGCGGAGACGATTGAATCGCTACGCACTCACTTAAATGCGTTGAGTACTGTCGTCTCTGACGACACGCGCAAGCGCGACGATGATTGGATCAATCGAGGTCTGAAAACAGAAAAGCCGGCTGCCGATCGGGAACAGTCAGTACTCGAGCGGATTGATCGAGCAAAGACGTCTGCCGAACGCGATCAACTTTATATCGAGTTGGCTTACATCACGTCGAACAAAGGTGAGATCAGAGCCCGAGACTACGTCGGCAAAATCGAAGACTCCGAGGTGCGCAAACAGTTGCAGGCGTACATCGATCCGTCCCTGGCGATGTTCTACATCAACAAGAAGAACACGGATCAGGCGTTGGAGATGGTTCATAAAGGCGAGTTGACTCACATTCAAAAAACCTGGGCGCTCAGTAAATGCGCCATGCTTCTCGCCAAAACCGATCGCGATAAAGCACTCGAGATCATCGGCGAGGCCGAAGCCGAAGCGCGCCGGATCGAAGGATCGGATCCGTCCCTCGCGCGTGGGTTGATTGCAGTTGCGAATGCGTACAAAGAGGTCGATCCATCACGCGTTTGGGATGCAACCTTCGATGCGGTCAAAGCAGCAAACTCGGCTGAAGGGTTTACGGGTGAAGATGGTGAAATGGTGCTGAAGTTTCAGAGCAAAGGACAGTCGTCAGTTCACTCCAGCGACGTTCCTGAGTTTGATCTCGATGGAATCTTCAAAGAACTCGCGGCGAAGGATTACGATCGTGCTGTTGAACTCGCGCGTGGATTTCAGGCTGAAGGTCCGAGAGCGGTGGCGACAATAGCAATCGCGAGAGCAATACTGGAACCGAAACGCAGATAAACGCGGATCGGGAACGGATCTTTATGAATAAATGTTCATCGGGCGTGTTAGCAGCGCCAGAGGATCGTCGACGTTGAGCGCTTCACGAACGTAGAACGGCTCACCAGCTTCAACTCCAATCAACGATCCGAAATATCTCATCCGGAATTCGATCTCGTGCAGGAAACCTCGCTCGCTGATTCGCGTTGCCGGTTCTTTCGAGGTCGCGTCGTAAAACTGCGAACCGTACGCCTTGATCGCATTCATCTTCTCTTCAACAAACTCCGAAACATCGACCACAAACGACGGCACAATACGTCGTGAAAACATCGAATGCATGATCGCCGGCATCGGCACCGGCGCGAGTCCCGACTCTTCGTCGTAACGACGCATCGTGGCGAGCCGCGCCGCCTGTCTAACAATCACCGAAGTGTTTGCGTGATCCGGATGCGGATCGTCTTCGTGCGTGGTCACCAGCACCTTCGGCTTATGCGTGCGCAGCATTCGCACAAACGCCGTACGCGCAACTTCCGTCGGCCAGACGTGTCCATCAGGCTGATCCAGATTCACACGCACATCGAGCTTCATGATGCGCGCCGCATCGAGCGCTTCCTGAGCACGGATTTCGGGAGTGCCACGGGTTCCCATTTCACCGCGCGTAAGATCGCAAACGCCCGTGCGATAACCTAAAGCTTTCAGTTTCAGAAGCGTTCCCGCGACGGACAGTTCCGCGTCGTCAGGATGAGAAAAAACCGCAAGCACGTCGAGTTGGGCATCTGTCGAACTCATTGCCGAAGTTTAGCTTAAATGCCGACACGAAACTAACGATTTTGTCTATACTTCTGACACCGGTTTTTCGGATGATTCCAGTACCGTTTGCAAAAACGATCGAAGCGAGGGACAGACTAACGCTGGAGGTCTAAGAGCTTGAAACTACTGCTGCTCGTACTTTGTCTCCTGTTACCACGAACTGACGTGCCGCTCCTCGAATCCGGCCGGGGTGCTAATTTGAGAAAGCAAACCGCGACGCCCGCTGAAATCAAACTTCTCTCGTACAACATCCGTTGGCGTAGCGGCGAAGATCTCAAAGACATGATCAAGCTGCTCAAGGACGACCCGGAGGTCGGTGGAGCATCGATTCTGGCGCTTCAGGAAGTGGACCGACACAAGAAACGAAGCGGCAACAACAACACCGCCAAAATTATCGCCGATGAGCTGGGACTTCATTACGCATGGGCAGCGCCGCCGAATGCGAAGCCGAATGGCGAGGAAGAAACCGGTGTTGCGCTCCTCAGTGTTTACCCGTTGTCAGACATAAAGCGCATCGTTTTGCCGCATCCTGGTCCAGGTAAGCGTCGCCGCGTCGCGCTGGGCGCCACCATCGAGGTTGCGAATCGAAAGTGGCGCGTTTATTCCGCGCATGCTGAGACGAGAATTTCTTTTGACAAGAAGATCGAGCAGTTCAAAGCCGTGCTCGACGATCTTTCTCAATATCCGAAGGACATGCCCGCGATTATCATGGGCGACTTCAACACGTGGGAACCGAACGCACACGATAAAGTCACTAAATTATTTTTGGATGCAGGATTAAAAACCCCGTTCGTCGACGGCAAGAAAACGTTCAGACGGAAAATTCTGTTGGTGCCGCTGGAATTGAAGCTCGACTGGGTCTGGCTTCGTGGTCTGGAAGCAAATAGTTGCGGAATCGATCGACAGATCGAAATTTCTGATCACTATCCGCTATGGACCAATGTTAAGATGTAGCCACCAAGCGGCACAAATTCACAAAACAGAATAGAAGATCCATTTTTTAGTGGCTAATGAATTGTCGTAACTGTGAGAGAGTTGTGGGCCTGATCCGCACGCGCTGTCAGGCTTGTCGAACGAGATTGCCGGCCTGGTATTTTGTCGCTGGTATCGTAACTGTTGTTGGTCTCTTCGTGGCGTTTAAAGTAGTGGAAGCGATCCTATAGTTACCTCACGCCCCATTCCCAAATACCATACGCGATTTTCTTATCGAGCGGTTTGCCGGCTTGTTTAAGCGACAAGGCAATCTGTCCACGGTGATGCGACTCGTGTGAAATCAGGTAACCGAGAAACGCAGCTGCATGCGGTTTGAAGCCTTTTACTTTGCCTCCAGCCGCGATGCTGTTTGTCAGCAACGTTCCCATCGCGACACCTGAGTCGACTAGCGACTTGCGTAGTAGTTTCTTGTCATTTGCGCCGGCAGCCTCAACCTTTTCGAGTCCCTTCAACAGATCCGGAGCCGAAGCTTTCAACCACATCAAACGCACGTTGTGAATGTGCGCGAATTGTTCGCCCACGCTGCGGCCTTTTGAAGCGGAGTGACTGTCGAGTGAGGCGGCGTCAACTGCGTCGAGAAGATAAAGATTGATGCGATCGTGAATTTGCCAGGCTTCGAGGAGTTGGTTGTCAGGCATGCTTTTCGATCCTTTGATTAATAGAGGTTGGCGGTGGGTTTCGCCCCCCAAAACCCACCGCCCCCGTGATGAGGTGCCGCAATACGGGGAAACCTGTCAGCGCACTCGCACCACGATACTATTCACTCGCAACGCATTACCCGTCGCTCGTTGTAAATCCGCAATCGCCTTATTCAGATCTGTTTGCGCTTTCAATTCCTGTCCGCGCGAATCAGTCAATGTATTCTGCCGTTCCAAAACCAGGAACGTAGTCGACTGACCCGCATCGAGCTTTCTCTGTTCGCTGGCAAACTGTTGTTCGTTTGCCTCACGCGTTGCGGTCGCCGCTCGCAAACGTGATTCAGCACTACGCATAGACTGCAATGCATTACGAACGTCGACTTGAATTGTTTGCTCGAGTTGCTGGCGTTGAGTTCCGATCCGTTCGGCTTCGACCAGCGATCGCCCGAGGTTTGCTTCGGCAGTTCGATTACGCAACGGCAAACTAATCTGCACGCCAACTTTGACGTTGGTGAAACGATTCGACAATAGATTCTCAACCGATTGCCCAAACCCGCCGAGCAAATCGGGCGCGATTGTTTGCACCGGTAACTCCGGCAACGGATTCAAACCCAGACTTTGCGAAATAAGGTTAACGCGGTCTCGCACTTCCAGACTCGACGCGGTGAACGGATTCACACGCGAGATGCTGGACGTGCCAGCGAGACCGACGATGCCGTATGTGCCAACCAAATCAATGGCAGGTTTCGTTTGATCTTTGAAAAAGCGCTGGTCGATCTGGTTAATCTCTTTCAACACGTTCGATTGCTGTAGCTCAGGCCGGTTCTCCATCGCCGTCTTCAACGCGTCGGGCAGTGATACGTCCGGCACCGCCAGATCAACCGGATCTGTTGGCACGATCGACTCGCTCCAGAGTTCCGCTTTTTGATCCTTCGCAATCATGTTCTTCAAGTTGTTTTCAAAACGCGAAACTTCTTCAAGCGCGCTGAAAACACGTTGTTCGAAGGTTGTGATCTGAGCTTCAGCGGCAACGACGTCGATGGGCGCCAGTTGTCCTTCGTTTACCAGACGCTTGTTGTGCTCGAGTTGCTGACGCGCCACGGAAGTCGCCTCGCGCTGCACCTGAAGATTGCGTAGCGCGAAAACAAGATCCCAGTAAGCCCGTTGCACGTTTGTGATCGTGTCGATCGCGCGCTGGCGAAACTGAGCGTCAGTTAAGGAAAGGTTCTTTCGTGCGATTGCAATCTGGCGGCGGCTGTTGTCGATCTTAAGACCGCGCAGCAAAGGCTGCGTGTAGTTGAAAGTCACGCCGGTAGGAAACTGCGGATTCAACGACGTAAACTGATTGTTTGTCGTCAATCTCACTGACGACGCGTCGAGACGATAACTACCACCAAGCACCGGCGACTGACCTTCCAGTCTCATCGTGCCGGTGTAATCGCTGCTGATAGTCGAACCGTTTTGGCCACCGGCGAGAATACTCGCAATGGGACTCTCGGTCCGCTCGTAAAACGCCTGCGTGCTCAGTCGCGGATCGTAAAGCCCCTGTGCGCCAAGCAAATCAAACTCTGCAATACGCACATTCTCGCGAGCCACCTCGATGTCTTTATTGTTCTCGAGCGCCATCGAGAGAGCTTCGCGCAGCGCCAGTGGTCGCTGGCGATTAAGATCGACGCCGACACGAGTCAGGTCAGATTGCGCCATCACAACCGACCCAACCCCAAGCACCATAACGATGAGTAACAAAATCCTTTTTCGCATTACTGTTCCTATCCGTAATAAATCCGCGTTCATCCGTGGCTACTGCTTCGATATCAATCCCGCGGCGGCACTAGCAGCCCTTCGACGCACGCGTCCAAACGTTCCCTGCACTCTGTTACCAATCGCGCCCCAAACACGGCTGCGCGCGAGGTCGTCAAAAAGTGAATAAAAGACCGGCACCGCCAGCAACGTCAGCAACAAACACAACGTTTGTCCGCCGACGACGAGTACACCGATCGATCTGTTCGTACCCGAACCTGGACCAGTCGAGATCGTCAACGGCAACATGCCGGCGACGAGCGCGATCGTCGTCATCAGGATCGGTCGCAATCGATCTCGATTGGCACGAATGATTGCCTCGAGTCGTTCCATACCGCGAGCCCGCAATTGATTCGTGTGATCGATCTGCAAAATCGCGTTCTTCTTGACCACGCCGAACAACAGCAGCAGTCCCAGTCCCGAGAAAATGTTGACTGTCTGGCCCGTCATCAGGAGCGCAAGAATGCCAAACGGAATCGCAAGCGGGAGCGTCAACAGAATCGTTACCGGGTGAATGAACGACTCAAACTGCGCCGCCAGCACCATGTACATAAAGACGAACGACAGGACAAAAGCGAGCACAAAGTAATAACCCGCGCGTCCAAGCTCTTTCGAACGGCCCGCCAATCCGGTTGAGTAAGCAGGATCGATATTCATCTCCTGCTTGAACTGGTCCAACTTCGCAATGATCGCGGCCTGCGAACCGCCCGGTCTGACGTTGCCGAGCAGCATCACCTGTCGCTGCCGGTTCAAACGATCGATCGCCGCCGGTCCGGTTCCCTCTTCAACTCTCACCAGATTGTCGAGAGTGACCCAGCCGACTTTTGTCGACGACACGATCATGCGTTTCAAGCCTTCGACACTCGTGCGAAACGCTCCGACGGCACGCACACGCACGTCGTATTGATCTGTTCCCGCGTTGAAGGTCGAAACTTTCTGACCGGCGACGAGCGAGTTGAGCGCCTGCGCGATATCGCCGACGCGCACGCCCAAATCCGCTGCGCGGGCGCGATCGATCACGACACGCAGTTCCGGTTTTCCGCTGATGAGGGTCGAGTCAGCATCGACCACGTCAGGAAGCGTCTTCATCTTCTCGAGCATCGTGTCCGAATACTGTTGCAACTTGTTCAGATCTGGACCACGGAGGACGTACTGAATATCTGCGTTACGAAAGCCACCGCCCGAGATGGCCGCAACCTGTTGCACACTCGTGCGCAGTTGTCCGGGATAGAATTTCTGATACTTGGCCAGCACTTCATTACGCGCCCGCACCATCAGATCCTGCTGTGAGATCTTGCGGTCGTGGATCGGAGTCAACTTCACATAGATCGTGGCAACGTTCACGAGTTCCTGCTGGCCGCCACCGATAGTCGTGAGGGTGTCAATCACGCCAGGCAAACTCCGCACATCATTCGCGATACGCTCGGCGAGATTCGAAGTTGCAGGAAGCGAGTACCCTTCCGGCGCACGTACGTTGAGCTCAAACTGCGCCTGATCGTCAACCGGCAGGAAGTTTTTGCCGACGAACATAAAGAGCGGCACGATACTCAGGATCACCAGCAGACAAGCGCCCACAATCACCCAGCGATGGCCCATGGACCACGTCAACAGCTTCGTGTAGGTGCGATCAACAGGACGATAGAATCGTGATTCTTTCGAACCGTGATCGGCAGGCTCAGTATGCTTCTCGAGTGGCCGTTCCTTTGCATCGTCACTGCGTTTGATCAGACGGGCCGCGAGCATCGGCGTCAGGGTGAACGACACGAGCAGCGACACGGCGATCGCGAATGACGACGTCAAACCAAACGACGACATGAAGCGGCCGACGATGCCGCCCATAAATCCGACCGGCAGAAACACAGCCAGCAGCGAGAGCGTCGTGGCCATGACCGCGAGTCCGATCTCCTTCGTACCTTCAATCGCCGCTTGAAACGGCGGTACACCTTTCTCTTCGATAAAGCGAAAGATGTTCTCGAGCACCACGATCGCGTCGTCGATCACGATACCGACCATTAACGTCAACGCGAGCATCGTGATCTGATTGAGGGTGAACCCCATCGCCGCCATGAGACCGAACGTCGCGATCAGCGAAGTCGGAATCGCGAGACCGGCAATGATTGTCGAACGGAAGCTCCACAGAAATACGAAAACAACGATCGCCGCAAGAATGCTGCCTTCAATCAGGTGTGTTTGAATCGCTTCGATTGAAGCCTTGATGAAGATCGATTGATCGCCGACGACTTCGGTCTTAAAACCTGGCGGCAATGTCTTCGTGATCTCCGCGAGACGCTCCTTCACGGCGTCTGCAACTGCGACTGTGTTTTGTCCTGACTGTTTGGAAACGATCAGAGTGACGGCGGGCTGGCCATTCAAACGTGCTTCAGTGCGTGCTTCTTCAGCCGTGTCTTCTGAGTAACCAATGTCGCTCAGTTTGACGGAGTAAGTGCCGCGGTTAGCGACGACGAGATTGTTGAACTCCGCGGGCTCGATGATGCGACCCATCGTGCGCACTGTCAGTTCGCGTGCGCCTTCATCAACGCGGCCACCCGGAACTTCGAGGTTCTGTGCGCGCACCGCGTCGGCGACTTGCGCGACAGTGACGTTGAAAGCGCGCATTTTGTCAGGGTCAACCCAGATCTCAATCTCGCGCCGGCGACCGCCAATGATCTGCACGTCGCCCACGCCGTTGATCGATTCGATCTGCTGCTTGATCTTTTTGTCTGCAACGTCCGTAACTTCGCGCAACGAGCGCGGCGCAGAGACCGCGATACGAACGACCGGTGCTGCGTCAGTGTCCAACTTTTGTACGATCGGCTGTTCCGCCGTGACAGGAAGGTCGTTGACGATCCGATCGATCTTGTTTCTGACTTCCTGTGCCGCGACGTCAGGATTCTTTTCCAGCAGGAAGGTGATGAAGACTTGCGAAACACCTTCGACCGACGTTGAACGAAGCTCATCGATACCGGAGATCGTGTTGACCGCGCCTTCGACCTGATCGGTGATTTCAGTCTCGATTTCCTGCGGTGACGCGCCGGGATTCACGACGGTCACAGTGATCGTCGGCAAGTCGATCTTCGGAAACAGATCGACGCCAAGCGACTTGTAGGAAAACAGCCCGACGACAGTCAGGCTGAGAATCAGCATCGTCGCAAAGACTGGACGGCGAACACATATTTCAGCAAGCTTCTGCATAGAATTACTTTTTTAGCCGCGGATTAACGCGGATGACACGGATCAGACAGTTATAGTTTTATGGCGATGCCGTCGCTAAGTAGTTCCAGACTGCTGGTGGCGACGAGTTCATCCGCGGCGACACCATTTCTGATCTCGATCAAGTCGCCTTCTGTTTGACCCGTCTGCACGAGTCGCTGTTCGGCGTGGCCATTCCTGATCACGTACACACGAGCGACGCCGGCTTCGTTAATCACCGCTCGCGCCGGAACAAGCACGGCCGGCTCAGAGCGATCCTGCAAAATTCTCACGGTGGCAAACTGGCCTGGCTTCAGTGCGTTACTGCTGTTTTCGATCTCTGCTTCAACCGTCAATGTGCGCGACTGTGCCGACACGTTTGGCGCGATACGCGCAACGCGCCCGGCGAAGTTCTTGTCAGGCCACGCACTGGTGGTGATCGATACTGACTGCCCCAGTTTCACGTCCGGAATCGCCTGCTCGGGAATATCGATGCGAATGCGCAGCGGGTTCGTGCGCACAATCGTCACTACTTTCTGTTGCGGCGAAACATACTCACCGAGATCCGCGGTTCGTTCGGCAACAAAACCATCAATCGGCGCCGGAATAACAGCGTACGAAAGACTCTTGCGTGCAAGCGCGAGGGCCGCCTGCGCGTTCGCGACGTTCGTTCGCGCCACATCGACGCCTGCGTAGTTCTGACGCGCCTGCGCGAGCTGAACTTCGTACTGCTCCTTTAATTGATCGCGTCGTGAACGCTGTTCGTCGTAAAAAGAACGCGACACGTCACCGGATTCAATTAATTTCTCAGCCCGCCGCAGGTTCTTTTCCGCCAGATCGAGCGCGACCTTCGCCGATGCGACTTCCGCGACTCGATTCGGATCAAAAGCCTGTCCCGAACGCAGTCCAATCTTTTCTTCCGCCTGGCGTACTGCGGCCTTTGCCTGTTCGACTTGTGCGGACGCCTGATCGACGCGAAGCTTCAACTCCGACTCATCGAGTTGGATCAGCATCTGCCCGCGCCTTACATAACTACCGATGTCGACGCCGAGGGCGACGACTTTGCCTGAAGTTTGCGGGGCCACATCAGTCTGTTGATCGCCGGCCAGACTGCCAGTCGCTTCAAAGAAACGTGGCAGCTCGCGTTTGACAGCGGCAGCAGTGGTCACACCTTCGACCATGAGCGGCTGCGCGTTGGCATTCGACTCATCTTTTCTAACGTTCGCCTTCGAGCCACCACACGAAGCTACCAGAGCTCCCACAGCAACGAGCGCCAGAAGCAAAATCAGAAGTTTTAATTTCTCGTGAACTCGCATGTAATCTAGTTATTAGTCCTCGCCGATGGAGTAGTGATTCCATTCAAAAGAATGTCTGTGAAATGCCTGGCTGCGCTTTCGTTTGAGATATTGACCAGGCGTCGCGACGGATCCCAAAGATTGTTGTTGAGCGAGTGGTGCATCACCATCCCGATGAAGCAACGCACGACAATGGCGGGATCGATTTCAATCAGCGCGCCTTCGCGCTGGCGTTCGCGAATGTAACTACCGAGAAACTCATAAACACCACGGACAAACTTGTCGAAAAACATTTGCGCCAGTTCGTGTTTCTCGAGCGCCGCGTGCAACAGCAGTCTCTGAAACTCCGGATCTTTTTCGTGATGATTCAACGCGGCAAGCGCAAGTGTCTCGAAAACCGCTCGGTCGTCTTTCCGCTCGATCGCTTCGGCGGCCATTTCGGCCGGATCCCAACCGTCATGGGAACATGCTTTGTGATCGAGAATCGCGTTGTAGAGTTCATCTTTGGTGGCGAAGTGCCGGAAAACCATTGCTTCCGACACGCCGGCCGCCTGAGCGATCTCTTTGGTGGTGGTGCCGCGAAAACCTTTTTGGGAAAAAAGACTCACCGCCACCGCGAGAATTTGCAGTCGCCGTTCTTCCCCAGCCATCCGGGCACTACTAGCAGCCCCCTCAATCGTCATCTGTTTACTCAATTGCTCTCCTTAGTCTCTTTACCAGCCATTGGTAAAGTAAGTACTTACTTACCATCTTAAATAGTAGCCTGTCAAGCCACTTAAACATTCACAAACCAAATCCGTTCCCAATCTGCGTTCGTCTGCGTACGAATCCGCTTCTTTCGTAAATCGTTTGTATCCTTTCGCAACAAGATCCAACCAGAACTAGCTCCTTTTACGCGTGATCTGTCGGCACAAATCTTGCTCATCTGTACGCGAGCAATATTCTTATACCGATTCTGAAAAAGGAGAATTCCAACAATGCCAGAAAATGGAAGCATCAACGAAGGTACAACAGGAGCCACAGCAACGACGGCCGCAGCCGGCGCCGCCACTGCTCTTTCACAAACCGCACACGACTACGGTCAGAAGATTTCTGACGCCGCCAGCCAGGCAAAAGACTACGTCACTGACAAAGTCTCGGTCGTCGGCGACAAATTCAAAGAACTGCAAAACGCCGATCTCGGTGAACTCGCAGAAAACGCGAAAGAGTATGCGCGCAAGAAACCCGGCCAGGCCCTGCTTATCTCAGCCGCCGCCGGTCTGTTACTCGGACTGATTATTCGGGGCCGGCGCTAAGCCGGCTACCCACAACTCTACGGGGGTGAACTAACATGGCGTCAACGAGAACAAGTCTGACCAGGACGGACGAGCTCGCATCACGCAATGACGCTGAGAATCTGCCAACTCTTTTCAGTCGTCTCGGCGACGATGTAATGCAGCTCTTCAATTCTCAGCTCGCATTATTCAAAGTCGAGTTGAGAGAAGAGGTAGGTGCTTACGCGCGCGGCC
Source organism: Pyrinomonadaceae bacterium (assembly GCA_035694465.1). Taxonomy (GTDB): domain Bacteria; phylum Acidobacteriota; class Blastocatellia; order Pyrinomonadales; family Pyrinomonadaceae; genus PSRF01. The sequence continues at coordinate 22,816 of DASSFI010000101.1, forward strand.
TAACGATGATCGCAATTGGCGCCGTGGTCGCAACGGTTGGATTTGCATTTGTGAATGTGGCGATCGCTTTCGCGGTCTCGACTCTGTTTGCGCAGGCAAATTTCAGTCAACCTGCCAGTTACGCGCTCGGGTTTGTCGTGACCGGTGCTTTTTACGTTTTACTCGGTGCGATCGTCGTGATGGTAATGAAGAACCGGCTAGCCAAACAAGAGCTGGTACCAACGAGAACAGTTGACGAACTCAGAAAGGATAAACAATGGCTGAAGAACGAACTCTAGGGTTGGCTCGCGCGCCGGAATACATGTCTGAGGAGCCTTCCAAAGAGGAACTTCAGCGTCGTATGGGTGAGGCGCGTGATTCGATTTCAAATACCGTGACAGAAATAAAGGAAACCGTGGCAAATCAGGTACAAGCAGTTAAAGACACGCTTGATTGGCGTGAGCAGTTTAAGCGACGACCGGTAGCATGGAGCGCTGCGGCTCTGGGAGTCGGGTTCGCCACCGGTTATTGCATCGCGAATTATGCGAAAGGTGATGAAGAGTCGAGGCCGTACGGCGGCGCGGCAATGGCCGCTCCGGCTCAAGCAGTACGCTCACCTGCAAATGGATCGCATGAATCGGGACCGAGTTTTTTCCAGAAAGTCGCTCACACATCCGCGTTCGAGCGGGTTCGTGACGAGGCGGGAAACATCGGCGATGCGGTAGTCCAGGAACTTTCCAAGACCGCGAAGAACGTAGTGCTGCCGGCGCTAATCATGTCGTTGCGCAACTTCATCGGGGATCACCTGCCCAACGCGGATAAAACGGATCGACAAAACGATATGCGCGGATCAGCAATCTGATCCGCGTTTATCCGTATTTTGATCCGAAAAATCCGTGGTAGACTCTCGGGCATGCTCAAGACCTCCCTGAAGATTCTCTGCACATTACTGCTCGCAATTACGGTTGTTTCGGCGGTTCAGAAGGATGAGCGTGGCCGAGCCTTTCAGCTCTATAAAGAGGGAAAATACGTCGAAGCGATTCCGCTCTTTGAGAAGCTCGCCACCGCTACTCCCGACGATAAAGACGTCATTGAGGCACTCGGCCTGATGACGGCATCGCAAACTGCCTACCTCAAAGATCCGGCGGCTCGCAAACAAACACGCGCGCGCGCGCGCGAGTTGCTGCTGCGCGCCCAATCACTCGGATCAACCAGCACACTATTGACCTGGATGCTCGAAGCGGTTGTGCCGGAGAAAGACGAAGACAATTCGTCATTCTCTGCGCAAAAAGAGGTGGACGACGCTATGCGCGAAGGTGAGGCTGCCTTCGTCAATGGCGACATGCCAAAAGCACTCGAGATGTATCGCCGGGCGCTGGCGCTCGATCCGAAACTCTACGAGGCGGCGCTATTTATCGGTGACGTTTACTTCAAGACAGCCGATCATCCGAACGCAGCCGAGTGGTACGGTCGTGCTATTGCCATCAATCCGGATCGCGAGACCGCTTACCGTTACTGGGGCGATTCATTGATGAAGCAGGGTCGCTTTACGGACGCGGGTGACAAGTTTGTCGAGTCGTACCTGGCCGAACCGTACAGCCGTCTTTCGCGCGCGGGATTTTTGAATTGGGGAGAGAAAGCGCACATCGCCCTCGCACATCCACAGGTTGAAATCCCCACAAACGTCACCAGTAGCAAAGACAAGAACACAACCATCACGCTCGATGCGAATCTTTTGAACAAGGACGACAAGAGTGGGGCGACGACGGCGTGGATGATGTACGGGATTGTTCGTGCCAGTTGGCAAACAGAATTTACCAAGCAGTATCCGAACGAGAAAGCCTACCGTCACAGTTTGAAAGAGGAAGTGGCTGCCTTGCGGGGTGCTGTCGAGACTTTGAAGAACCAGAAGCTTGATCCGAAGAATATCGATCCGTCACTTCAGGTGCTGCAGAAGCTCGACAAGGAAGGACTGCTTGAGCCTTACATTCTACTGGCTCTTCCCGACGCTGGTATCGCAGCGGATTTCCCGGACTATCGAAGAGCTAACCTTGAAAAGTTGCGCCGCTACGTTAAGGAATACGTACTCACTGGCGGCGGTGGAAAACAATAAATCTGTGTAATCTGTGGTTAGTGATCCACAGATTACACAGACTCGTTAGATTCTATCTCGATCCTGGCGCTGGTTTGCGCGGTAACTTCTCATCACGCATCGCAGTCTGGTAAACAAACGCGGCCATGATCGTCGCTGCCTGTTTCATATCGTCTGCCTGAATACGATCGAACACATCCTGATTCGAGTGATGTGTGCGCGTATCGTATTCGATCTCATCCTGAATAAACTGAAATCCCGGCAAACCGATCCCGTCAAACGAGAGGTGATCTGTTCCGCCTGTGTTCGAGATCGTCAGCGTGGTAGCGCCCATATCTCTAAACGGAGCGAGCCACTGCCGGAACAACGATCGAATGCCTTCGTTTCCTTGCAGGTAGACGCCACGAATCTTGCCGGTACCGTTATCGAGATTAAAGTAGCCACTGAAATGATCGTACTCAGGTTTCTTGACGAGGGTTGGACCAGCGGGTGCGGTTCCGTTTCCATTTCCGTTACCGTTTCCGTTTCCACCGCCCATGCCGTTGTTGGCGCCGCCTGGCGCCGGAGCGGCTGAGGTCGCTGGGCTCTGCATACTGCCGAAGTGCTCGGCAACGTATGCACGCGAACCGAGCAGACCCTGTTCTTCACCACTCCATAACGCGATTCGAATTGTGCGGCGTGGTTTGAGTCCGAGTGTCTGAAGAATGCGCATCGCTTCGAGGGCTACGGCGCAGCCCGCAGCGTTATCAGTAGCGCCGGTGCCGGAGTGCCACGAGTCCATGTGACCGCCCAGCATCACGATCTCGTCTTTGAGATCTGTACCGGGAATCTCACCAATCGTGTTGTAGCCCATCAGATCCGCGTCCTGCCACGCAACGGAAAGATCGACGGTCATTTTCACCGGCTCGCCTGCTTGCAACATGCGCACGATGCGATTGTAGTGCTCAATTGCGACGACGACTTGCGGCGTCACTTTTGGCGCGCTCTTGTCGTAAGGCGGGATACCGCGTGCGAAAGGCGCCGGCGCTGCGTTGGGATCTCTCGGAGGCTGCGGAACGGACGCCGATTGCACGAAGATCGTGCCACCATCACCACGACCCGGATCGACGAGCACTGCGGCATTTTCCGATTGGAAGAAACGCAGTTTTGCGTTTGCCAACTCCGCTGCCGCTCGAAAGGCCGCCGCCTGGTTGGCGAAGTTTCCGCGACCGCCGCCACCCTGTCGTGGTTCAGGCGCATCGGCAAGTGCCAACAAATCTTTTTCATTCAGCCGCGTGCCGAGTGTTTCGAAGTGCGCTGCAACTTCGCGAAGTGGCGCAGTCAAAACGATCTTGCCGGCGAGTTTGCCTTTGTACTTTTCAAAGTCGGCCTCGGTTTTGGCGTCGAAGTAAACGACCTCAGCAGTGACGGGACTCGACAAACCGGGAGACCATGCTTTCGGATAGGCGATCAGCGGAATCGTTGTCGGCTCGATCACCTGAGCGGAGAAGCGCTTCAACGTCCAGCCACGACCAAACGGCCCCCACGATTCAAGGTGCGCATTCTGTAGACCCCACTTGGTCATTTGATCGCGGGTCCACTCGTTTGCGCGCTTCATGCCGGGCGACGCAGTCAGACGCGGTCCAATGACGTCGCTCAGGTAACTCAGCGTCTGCATCACCTGCGAACGATTCATGCCTTCGTCCTTGATGCGCGCGATTGGATCGTTGGGGTCAGGAGCCGGAGCGGTGGTGGTCTGCTGTGCGAGCAGAGTTGCCGGCGAACTAATAAAGATCAGGAGCAGCAATAGGGCTGCAGAGCGCCGCAGTTTCATGATGGGTCTCCTCGAAGAAAAGTAGGTGGAGTGATAATAGTGCCACAAAAAAGCACAAAATGCACAAGATCGTTAGGAGACCTTTTGTGCCTTTTCTTTATCGTGGCTACTGCATTCTTCGTTGGCGCAATAGCGGAAGGTGCCTTGCTTCTTGGTAGTCTTCTCCAGGAGGAATGGAGCGTTGCAATCGGGACAGGTTTCGAGCACCGGCTTGTCCCAGTAAACGACGTTGCAGTTCGGATACTCGGAACAACCGTAAAACGCTTTGCCGCGTTTCGACTTCTTCACCACGATCTCGCCCTTACAACCCGGACGTGGACACGAAACGCCGACTGTCTCCTGCTTGATGTACTTGCACTTCGGATAATTCGAACATGAAATAAACTCACCGAAGCGGCCGAAACGTTTCACCAGTTGCGCGCCGTCCACGGGACACTTTTCATCAAGCGGCACGGGCGCCGGAGCGGCTACACCAGTCTTGCCAATCTTTCTGATATTCCGGCATTCAGGATAACCAGTGCAGCCGAGGAATGGACCAAAGCGACCACGCTTCATCTGCATTGGCTTGCCGCACAAATCGCAAGTTTCAGGTTCCGCTTCTTCACCGTTAGCAGCCTGCGCCTCGGTAGATCCGGCGCCGTCTGCATTTGCCGGCGGCTCAGCATCACGCGTCGCTTCGCAGTTAAGACATTTCAGATACGAACCAAAGCGTCCCCACTTCTGAACCATTCCCGGCGTATTGCACTTCAAACACACTTCATCAGTCGGGACATTTTTCTCTTTGATGTCTTTGATGTAGTGCTGAAACTGTTTCAGGTCGCCTTCGAACTTGTCGTAGAACTCGCGCAAGGCTTTGGTCCAACGGATCTTGCCTTCCTCGATCTCGTCGAGCTCTTCTTCCATGCGCGCGGTGTAACTCTCGTTGAAAAGATCGTCGAAACCACCATCGATCAGCAGATCGTTAACCGTCTTTCCGAGCGCCGTCGGATGAAAACGGCTCTGGAGTTTCTCAACGTACTCACGTTCCTGAATCGTCGACATGATCGCCGCGTAAGTTGACGGTCGACCAATGCCTTTTTCTTCGAGCGCTTTCACGAGCGTCGCTTCGGTGTAACGTGGCGGCGGTTCGGTGAAATGCTGTTCGGGCGAGATCGAATTGAGCTTCAGCGTCTCGCCTTTTTCAACGAGCGGCAGACTGCGTTCTGCTTCGTCATCTTCCTCAGTCTTCTCGTCGCGACCTTCCTGATAAATTTTCAGGAAACCATCAAACTTCTGCACGGAACCCGTAGCGCGGAAGATAAATCTACCCGCTTCGATGTCGATCGTTGTTTGATCGAAAACTGCCGGCATCATCTGCGATGCTACAAAGCGCTGCCAGATCAAGCGGTAGAGTTTCAGCTCTTCAGGCTTGAGATAGTTCGCCAGCGAGTCAGGCGTGCGTGCAACTTCGGACGGACGGATCGCTTCGTGCGCATCCTGCGCGTCTTTCTTCGAACGATAGAAAACTGCCTTTTCGGGTAAATAATTCGCCCCGTATTGCCGGTCGATGTACTCGCGCACTTCGCCTAACGCCGTATCGGAAACACGCGTCGAGTCAGTACGCATGTAAGTGATTAGACCAACAGAACCTTCATCACCGATTTCAACGCCTTCGTAAAGTTTCTGCGCCAGCATCATCGTCTTCTTCACCGCAAAACCGAGTTTGCGTGAAGCTTCCTGCTGGAGTTTCGACGTGATGAAAGGTGGAACCGGATTGCGTTTGCGTTCCTTGGTCGTGACGTCGCCGACGACGAATGTCTGCTTTTCTGCTTCGGCAACTATCTCGTCAGCCTGTGCCTGATCCTTGACGAGGATCTCGTTCTTCTTGAGATCCTGATCGAAGCCACTGGTCTTGACGGTCTGTTCGGCAATCTTGAAAAGACGTGAATCAAACGCGGGCGGCAATTTCGAACTCAGGTTCGCGCCAATCGTCCAATATTCAGTTTTGATGAACTGCTCGATCTCGCGTTCTCGTTCCACCACCATGCGCAACGCTACTGACTGCACGCGACCGGCACTCAAACGCCCACCAATCGTGCGACACAGCAACGGCGACACTTTGTAACCGACCAGACGATCGAGTACACGCCGCGCTTGTTGCGCATCGACGAGGTTCCCATCGATCTGGCGTGGATTGTCGAACGCAGCGTTGACCGCGCGTTTCGTGATCTCATTGAACATCACGCGAAACGCCGGTTTGGCTGGTCTCTTCGGAACGATCTCTTCGGCGAGATGCTGGCAGATCGCTTCACCTTCGCGATCCGGGTCAGCGGCGAGATAGATTGCGTCAGCTTCTTTGGCAGCCTTTTTCAGTTCAGCAACGATCTTCTTGTTGTTTCGTTTCTTCGAGTCGGGAATGAGTTCATACGTCGGTTCAAAGTTGTGCTCGACGTCAACTCCCAGTCCTTTCGAAGGCAGATCTTTGATGTGGCCTATCGAGGCCTTAACCAGATAGTCCTTTCCTAAATACTTATTTATGGTCTTCGCCTTTGCAGGCGACTCAACAATTACCAGATTCTTTGCCATTTACAGTTTTCTCACAAAGCAACGTCCCGGCAGCGCTCTTACGAGCTCTCGCATTTCAAGGGAGAGCAGCACCGCCGTAAGCTCCGAAATCGGGAGCTCGCTTTTATCAAATAACCAATCCACATGCGACGGACTGTCAGGCGTCAATAACTTAAACACTGAAGTCTCCGCCGGCGAAAGTCCTCCCGGAACAAATGACAGTCGATCCGCGATCGATGTCTCCTTTTTCCGGTCACTAAAAGGAGGCGGCAACAGGGCCGCCGCAATCTGCTGTGGCAGCTCCGCGGCGATGTCCTGCCACTGCTGCACCAGTTTCGCGCCCGCACCTTTAATTAGATAATTGGTGCCGAACGAGTTTCGAGAAGTGATATTTCCCGGTACTGCGAATACCTCTCGATTCTGTTCCATTGCCAGGCGCGCTGTTATCAAAGACCCCGAATTCTCTGCCGCTTCCACAACCACGACCCCGAGACTCAGTCCGCTAATGATGCGGTTTCGGTACGGAAAGTTTTCCGAGACCGGCGGAGTACCTAATGGGAACTGGCTGACCAGGGCACCGCCACGATCAAGTATTTCCGCCGCTAACTTCTTGTGATCACGAGGGTAAACCTCGTCGATCCCCGTCCCTAATACCGCCACCGTGCGGCCGGCGCCTTCCAAAGCACCTCGGTGCGCGGCGGCGTCGATGCCGCGGGCGAACCCTGAGACAACCGTAATGCCACGCTGCGCCAGGTCTCGCGCCAACATCAGGCTCGCGTTCTGTCCGTAGGTCGAACACCTCCTCGACCCTACCACACCAATACAAGGTCGATCCAAACAGTCTGACCAGGCGCCCTTTACATACAAGACAATCGGCGGGTCGTAGATCTCTCGTAACGGTGAGGGATAAATCCCATCATCCAGCAAAAGGATTTCGCCGCCGAGTTTCCTGACTGCGTCAATCTCGGCATCAGCGCGAGGGAGCAGGTCGCGGGCAATGATGGTGTCGACCGCTTCAGGCGGCAGTCGCAACTGCTCCAGTTCGGCTCTTGTGGCCTTATAAACTGCCTCGGCGGAACCAAAACGCTCGAGAAGTTTGGCAGCGGCGCGAGGTCCGATGCCGGGTGTCATATTCAGCTCAACCCAATCTCTAATCATGTGAGGAATTTCCTTGTAAAAGAACTACTTACGCCGACTTCCTACCTGGCGGAGGCGTGTAGGAATCGAACCTACCTGAGCCCGCTCTCACGGTCTCACTGACGGTTTTGAAGACCGCGCCGTTCACCAGAACAGATTCGCCTCCAAAGCTGAGGCTCCGGGTTGTCGGAAGGTTGAAACCCTACGCGCCACACGGCTCGGCTGTCAAGCTATCTACGCTGATTTGACCTCCAGCCCTTGCTCGTCTAATATCCGAACGAACGTTCGAACCGGAAATTTTGTTAATCATGTTAAATCCTGAAATCTTGTTCCAAACATCGCCTGGGCAATACAAACACTGGCGGCTCCAGATCGATGGCGCTGTCGCGAGGCTCTCGATGGACGTCCAGGAAGATGAGACGCTCGCCGAAGGCTACAAACTCAAACTCAACTCGTACGACCTCGGCGTCGATATCGAACTGGCCGACGCCGTACAGCGACTTCGCTTCGAGCATCCGGAGGTTCGCGTCGTCGTGGTCACGAGTTTGAAGCCACGCATTTTCTGTGCGGGCGCAAACATCTACATGCTCGGCACGTCGTCGCATGCGTTCAAAGTTAACTTCTGCAAGTTCACTAACGAGACGCGCTGCGCGATCGAGGATGATTCGAAACACTCGGGTCGTCGTTACATTGCCGCTTTGAATGGAACTGCCTCAGGCGGCGGTTATGAGTTAGCGATCGCGTGCGATGAGATTTTTCTCGTCGACGACGGCAACTCGGCAGTCTCTCTGCCGGAAGTTCCCCTTCTCGGTGTGTTGCCTGGAACCGGTGGTTTGACGCGTCTCGTCGATAAGAGAAAAGTGCGACGCGATCGCGCTGACGTCTTTTCCACGCTCGCCGAAGGTTTGAAAGGAAAGCGCGCGAAAGAATGGGGGCTGATCGACGGTTATTTCCCGACGAGCAAGTTTCAGGAGTCAATCGATGCGCATGTGGGGCAGTTGGCTGGTCCTGTTCTCTCAACTGATAGAGGAATCAAACTCAATCCACTTCAGTTTGAGACCGGAGACAGTTCTCGTGACTACAAATACGTAAAGCTCAAACTTAATCGCGAACAGCGTTATGCAGATTTGACCATTCACGCGCCGGAAGGTCCGCAACCCACAACCGCCGAGGAAATCCACGAGTTGGGCGACGCGTATTGGCCGTTGCAAGCTTATCGCGAGCTCGACGACGCGCTGCTGCATCTGCGCGTCAACGAACCGTTGATCGGTCTGGTCTGCATTCGCACCCACGGTAAAGCCGAAGACGTACTGGCAGTCGATCAAACGCTGGCAACGAATCGCGACAACTGGCTGGTGCGCGAAATAGTTTTGTACATGGCGCGCGTGCTGCGACGTTTGGATCTGACCGCGAAGAGTTTCTTTGCGATCGTCGAGCCGGGTAGTTGTTTTGCCGGAAACCTGCTTGAGCTATTGCTCGCTTCCGACCGCAGTTACATGCTCAACGATCCCGAAGCAGGCGAGACCGCGATCGCCGTGTCTGACATGAACGCTGGCGCGTTTTTGATGAGCAATGGTTTGACGCGTATGCAGTCGCGCTTCCTGGCTGACCCCGAGAATCTCGACGAAGTCTTTGGCGATAAGAAATCATTTGACACTGAAGAAGCCGAAGAACTCGGACTGATCACCTTCGCGCCGGACGATCTCGACTGGGAAGACGAGATCCGCGTCGCCATCGAAGAACGCACATCGCTATCACCCGACGCGCTCACCGGCATGGAAGCTTCGCTTCGTTTCGCCGGCCCGGAAACGATGGACACCAAAATCTACGGCCGTCTGACGGCTTGGCAAAACTGGATCTTCCAGCGTCCCAACGCAGTCGGCGAAAAGGGCGCCTTAACCAACTACGGCAAACCCACGCAGCCACAGTTTGACTATAAGAGGACTTAGCCACAAAAAGGCACAAAAAGCACAAAAATGATTTTTGTATTCAAGCGCGCTCAACTTAATAAAACTTTTATGTGCTTTTTGTGCCTTTTGTGGCGAGATTTGATTATGAATTTATACGATCGGATTCCTAATAACGTTAATCTCTCTGAAGACAAAAAACTTCAGCGAGCGCTCGAAAAGTGGCTGCCGAATTATCTCGACTGGTGGCGCGAGATGGGACCGGATGGGTTTCAGGAGAAGGACGTCTGGCTGCGCACCGCAATCGACGTCGGCTCCGAAGGTTGGGCCCATTTCGATTACGTGAAGATGCCTGAGTACCGCTGGGGCATTTTTCTTGAACCACCGCAACCGGACGCCAAAGTCGGTTTTGGCGACAACTATGGGCGTCCTGCGTACCAGGAAGTGCCCGGCGAGTTTCGTAATGCGTTGCGCCGAATCATCGTAACGCAGGGCGACACTGAGCCCGCGTCAGTCGAACAACAGCGTCAACTCGGCAAGACCTGTCCGTCGCTTTACGATCTGCGCAATCTGTTTCAAGTGAACGTCGAAGAAGGCCGGCATCTCTGGGCCATGGTCTATCTGCTGCACGGTTACTTCGGGCGTGATGGTCGCGATGAAGCCGACGCCCTCCTCGAACGACGCAGCGGCAATCCCGACAAACCACGCATTCTTGAAGCCTTCAACCAGCCCTGCGACGACTGGCTCAACTTCTTCGCCTTCACGATGTTTACCGATCGCGACGGCAAGTATCAGCTTTCCGCACTTGCCGAATCCGGTTTCGAACCGCTCGCACGCACGTGCAAGTTTATGCTCACCGAAGAAGCGCATCACATGTTCGTCGGCGACACAGGGCTGGGTCGCGTTTGCCGGCGCACGGCACAACTGATGAAGGAAGGTGACGTGCGTGAACTCGGCGGCATTCCGCTCGAGATCATTCAGAAGTACATCAATTTCTGGTTCAGTTACTCGCTCGATCTGTTTGGTGGTGAGATCAGTTCGAACTCCGCCGATTTCTTTGCCGCAGGTTTGAAGGGTCGTTACAAAGAACAGGATCAGTACAGCGAACACTCGGCGGCGAATGAAAACTTCACGATGACTGTCGTTGAAGATGGCGAACTCAAAACACGCGAAGTGGGATTGCGAAATGCACTGAACGAGGTGTTGCGTGGCGAGTATGTGAAGGATTGTGAAAAGGGTTTGGCGCGCTGGAATAAAGTGTTGACCGAGGAAGGCGCGAGTGAACGTCTCTATCTACCGCATCCGCGTTTTCACAGGCACGTCGGTGAGTACGCCGGGCACACGTTTGATCTAAAGGGCAATTTGATTTCGCGTGAGGAGTTTGAGCAGCGCCAGTCAGAATGGCTGCCGACGATCGAAGATCGCGAGTATGTGCGCAGTTTGATGCATCCGGTTAACGAGCCGGGCAAGATTGCGAACTGGATTGCGCCTCCGGCGGCGGGTATTAAAGGTAAGCCATTTGAGTTTGAATACGTGAAGCTGTAGAGAATTTAGCCGCGGATGAACGCGGATAAACGCAGATCAGCGGAAATCCGCGTTTATCCGCGGCTAAAATAAGTCATGACTCGTTACGATCAGAAACTCGAGTTTATTCTTCGCACTGCGGCGCGGATCTTTGCCGAGAAGAATTATCACTCGACGTCGATGCGTGATATTTCGCGCGCGACTAATGTCAGTCTGGCTGGTCTGTATCACTACTGCAAATCAAAAGAAGAACTATTGTTCCTGATTCAGGACAACTGCTTCGGACGCGTGCTCGAACGATTGGAACAACGACTCGACGGCGTCACCGATCCGATCGCAAAACTCGGTATCTTCATCGAAAATCACCTGTCATTCTTCGCTGCTAACATGTCGGAGATGAAAGTGCTCTCGCACGAAGCTGAGTCTTTGCGCGGCGACTTGTATACTCACGTCTCGACTCGCAAAGACAAGTACACCAAACTCGCTCGCAAGATTCTCCGCGACGTGCAGGAAGGACAGGAAAACAAGGAGCCCGTCGATCTGACAGTGGCAACCTATGCGTTGTTCGGAATGATGAATTGGATTTACAACTGGTACGATCCCCAGGGCAAACTCAAAGTCTCTGATTTGGCTGACAACGTAATGAAGTTGTTCCTCAACGGATTTATGACTGACGGCGTGCGCCACACAGTGCCTTTGCTGCCAGAAAGTCCCAGTGTCTGGAGCCACGGATAACACGGATGCAAAAACTCGATTATGAAGTGAAAGACGGGATCGCGACCATTACGCTCAACGATCCACCCGTAAACGCGTACAGCTACGAAATGATGCAAGATCTCGATCGCGCAATTCTCAACGCGCGTATGGACGATGCGGTGCAGGTGATCGTGATCACCGGCAAAGGCGAGAAGTTCTTTTGCGCGGGCGCCAACATCGAGATGCTTTCGAGTGTGACGCCGGCCTTCAAGTATTATTTCTGTCTCCACGCAAACGAAACGCTCAACCGTTTGGAGCAAACACCAAAACTCGTGATCGCTGCGATTAATGGTCACTGCGTCGGTGGCGGTTTGGAAGTCGCGATGGCCGCCGATCTTCGTATCGCACGAAAGGGCGCAGGAAAGTTAGGACTGCCGGAAGTTACACTTGGCGTGTTGCCGGGAACTGGCGGCACGCAACGACTCGTGCGAATTGTCGGCAAGTCGAAAGCGATTGAGTTGATGGTGACGGGGCAGTTGTTCGACTTCGAACGCGGACTCGAACTCGGCATCCTGAACCAGGTTTTCGAGGCGGAAACGGGTGAACGTTTTCTCGAAATGGTCCATGATTATGCACGCCAGTTTACGACGCCAAACAAAGCCGCGCACGCAGTCGGTCGCATCAAGCGTGCGGTGCAGACGGGTGCGGAGATCTCGTTTGAGCCTGCGCTCGCACTGGAACGAGAACTACAGCAACAACTCTTCCAGTCGGAAGACGCAAAAGAAGGACTCGACGCTTACGTGAACAAGCGCAAACCGGAGTTTAAAGGTCGCTGATGTACGAATACATTCAAGTCGCCGAAACTGACGGGATCGCGACGATCACTCTGAATCGTCCCGATAAACTCAACTCCTTCATCGGTCATATGCGACGCGATCTCGCCGAAGCTCTCGAGCACGCCGGCAGCGATCGAAACATTCGCGTGGTGATCATTACGGGAGCGGGACGAGCGTTTTGTGCCGGTGGTGATATCGCGTTTATGGCTGAGTTGATGCAGCGTCACGATGCGGAAGAGTTTTCACGCATACTCGGCGCCGGCCGCCGTGTGATCCTGGCAATTCGACAGATGACTAAACCGGTGATCGCCGCGATCAATGGACCAGCATCGGGCGCTGGATGTAACCTCGCCCTCGCATGTGATCTTCGTATCGCTGCTGACAATGCGACGTTCAGCCAGTCGTTCGCGAAAGTAGGGTTGCATCCGGATTGGGGTGGCACATACTTCCTGCCGCGGCTGGTGACGCCGAACAAAGCATGCGAGTTATTCTTTTTAGGCGAATCGATCGACGCTGCTGAAGCTCTGCGATTAGGAATTGTGAACCAGGTTGTGGCGCCCGAAGAATTGGAAAACGCAGCCATGCAACTGGCCCAACGACTGCGAGTATCTCCTCCGATCGCACTCGCGGCGGCTAAACATGCGGTCTACATGAGCCAGGCTGCTGAGCTTGAAGAGATGCTTCGCTACGAAACCGAAGCCCAATTGCGCTGCTTCGATTCTGACGATGGTCACGAAGGCGTTCACGCCTTTCTGGAAAAACGCGAACCCAAATTCACCGGTCATTAATCCGTATATGAAATCCGTGTCATCCGTGGCTAAAACAGCTCTGATTACTGGCGGCGGCCGAGGTATCGGTCGTGCGATCGCGCTCGCATTCGCACGCGAAGGCATTCGCATCGTCGTCGCCGCAAGAACCGCAGAACAGATCGAACAGGTCGCTCGCGAAATCGGTAACAACGCGATCGCAGTTGTTTGCGACGTTTCCGACTCGCAGAACGTCGCGCAGATGTTCAGCGAAGTGGGCGATATCGACATTCTTGTTAACAACGCCGGCATCGCCGAAAGCGCAACGATCGTCAACACCAGTGACGAACTCTGGCATCGTCATCTTTCGATCAATCTCTCCGGCACGTTTTACTGCACGCGCGCTGCATTGCCCTCGATGCTGAAGAAAGGTTGGGGACGCGTAATCAATATCGCTTCCATTGCCGGAAAGACCGGCGCGCCGTACATCGCAGCGTATTCAGCGTCGAAGCACGGTGTTCTCGGTTTGACGAAATCGATCGCACTCGAAATCGCCACGACGGGAATCACCGTCAATGCAATTTGTCCGGGTTATGTCGATACTGAGATGGTTTCCCGCGGCGTCGAGCGAATCACGGCACGAACGGGCCGCAGTGCGGAAGAAGCGCTCGATACACTCAAAAAGATGAGTCCGCAGAACCGGTTGGTGACGGCGGAAGAGGTTGCGGCGTTGGCATTGTTGCTTGCCTCAGAAGAAGGACGCGGAATCACCGGTCAGGGTCTCAATATTGATGGCGGGACAGTAGTTTAGCCACGGATTACACGGATAACTCATACACCAACCTGATCGGCAAGCCCATGATGTTGAAGTAGTCACCCTCAATTTCTTCGATGAAGAGCGACGCTTTGCCCTGTATCCCATAAGCGCCTGCTTTGCCGAACGGCTCGCGCGTGCCGATGTACCAATCGATCTCGTTGTCGCTCATCTCCGCAAAACGCACGCGCGTAGTTTCGTAACCGACTCGCGTTTCACCTCCAACACGAACGAGCGCCACACCCGTCAGCACTTCATGCCACTTTGCGTTCAGCAGTTCCAGCATTCTCCGTGCGTCGGCATCGTCAACCGGTTGGCCCAGGATCTGATCTGCGACCACCACCGTCGTGTCAGCGCCAAGTACGAGCCCTTCACTCAAACCACCTGCAACCTTCTCCGCCTTCGATCGCGCCAGTCGTTGCACGTACACCGCCGCTTCTTCACCTGGGAACAATGTTTCATCGATTCCGGCGACGATGATCTCGTGCGGCCAGCCGGCACGCTCCAGTATCTCTGCACGCCGCGGACTGCCCGACGCGAGCACGAGTTTTTCGCGGAGGTGAGTTGCGTTTTGTTTCATGATTAGTCTATAGCATAAACGTGAATCAACTGATCAAATCATTACCGGGCGTGTTGCGCGCCGCGGGCGACTCGGCCGAGGTCGCCGAAGCCGCCGCCATTGCCGCGTGGAAGCATGCGGCAGGTAATGGTTTGAAAGAACACGCAGTGCCGGTGAAGCTTGAAGATCGAACACTGACGATCGCCGTAGCCGATGCAATCTGGCAGAAGCAGTTGTACTCGATGCGCGCGCAGCTTCTCTATCGAATCAATTCGATCCTCGGTAAATCACTCGTCGGGACGTTGGATTTTGTAGTCGATCCGAAGATCGTGAAGCCGCAAGTGGAGCTGCCGGCACAAGTCGAAGAGACGCTCGACAACGAGGTGCCGCTTGAATTATGGTCGGCGGCCAACGCGATTCAGGACAAAGAACTGCGCAAGAGATTTTTGAAGACTGCATTACTCTCATTGAGACACAAAGATTAAATCAATGCCTATCACTCAATCAGATATCGAAAAGGTCGCGCAACTGGCTCATCTGGAACTGGCTGAAGAAGAGCTGAAAACCTTTGGTTCACAGATCGCGGAGATCGTCACCTACGTCGAACAACTAAACGAGATCGACACCAGCAACGTCGAACCGGCGATCGGCGGTCTAACACCGGAGGGCGAAAAAACCGACACTTCCCGCGCCGACGAAATCGAAGGCTCTCTCGGCCAAAAGGTCGCCCTCGCCGAAGCTCCGGATCCGGCGTCGGGCTATTTCCGCGTACCGAAAGTGCTGTAAACTACACTCACAATAACGACTCAGCGAAAGGGCGTCCTCACATGAAAGCTCCGCCACTTCAACCACTTCACCATACTAGTCTGCTCAATCGGACCAAGTTAAACCTGTATGCTAGACTAACAACTTCAGAATTATTGAACTCTTTGTCGCCGGGAGAACCAGGTTCCCTCAAAGTTCGGAGCGACGGAACTATTCTCGATGGACATCATCGAGTTGAGATTCTTCGCGCGCGTGGTGTTGACGTAGATCAGTTGCCGCGCGAGGTTATTACGAAGACTGAAGATCTGATTGAATGAAACCAAATGTTTACTGGATAGAAGGATCATGGCCCGGTAAGCTCGCCATCCTGCCTCGGCCGAGAGGTGAAGACTGGCTGACAGATGAAGTAAGCGGATGGAAAGACGCAGGGGTGGATGTGGTCGTGTCGCTTCTCACGCCAGGTGAAGATGCTGAATTAGGACTAAAGGAAGAAGCGAAGGTTGTAAAACAGCATGGATTAACATTCATTAATTTTCCAATTTCGGATTACAGCGTTCCTTCATCCAAGGGGCTTACTCAAGAACTTGTGACTGATCTCAAAATGAGACTTTCCTGTGGAAACTGTATCGGCATCCACTGCCGTCAAGGCATTGGAAGATCTTCTCTCGTGGCGGCTTGTGTACTTGTCATTTCAGGCGAGTCTCCAGTAACTGCATTTGAGCAAATACAAAACGCACGCGGCTTAGCGGTTCCTGACACAGCCGAACAGAAAGAGTGGGTAGCATCGTTCGCCGGCAATTCATAAAGAGATATGTCGCGTCAAACTGTTGAATTTTCAATCACCGCCGCAGAGAAGCTGAACGAAACGCTCAACGCGTTTCTACAGATCGATCGGGAGGGGGCGTTGCTGCGCGCGACGGAGATCGAGGAGAGCGGGAACGCTGGACCACTGGCAGGGATTCCGATCGCCGTTAAAGACAACATCTGCGTCAAGGGTATGCAGGCTTCGTGCGGTTCGAAGATTCTCGGCCACTATCACCCACCTTACAACGCGACCGTTATCGAACGCCTGAAAAATGCCGGAGCCGTCGTCATCGGCAAAACAAACTGCGACGAGTTTGCGATGGGCTCTTCAAATGAAAACTCTGCTTTTGGACCGGTGCGGAATCCGTGGGACACGACGCGCGTTTCCGGAGGTTCGTCAGGCGGCTCAGCCACAGCGGTCGCCGCCGGCATCGTCCCCGTCGCACTCGGCTCCGACACTGGCGGTTCCGTACGACAACCGGCTTCACTCTGCGGCGTCATCGGACTGAAGCCAACTTATGGCCGCAACTCTCGCTACGGTCTCGTCGCGTTTGCGTCGTCGCTCGATCAGATCGGTATCTTCGCGCGTGAAGTGGAGGATGCGGCGCGCGTGCTCAGTGTTATCGCCGGACGCGACCACCATGACGCAACGAGCGCTGAAGTTCCCGTTCCTGACTACATAGCGTCACTGACCGGCGACATTAAAGGCGCGCGACTGGGTTTCCCGCGCACTCTCTTCGGCAAAGGACTGGACGACGAAGTTAAGCAAGCGGTTGAGAACGTGGTCGACGTCTATCGCGACCTCGGAGCTGAAGTGGTCGATGTCGAGCTACCACATGCCGGCTCTGCGATCGCCGTCTATTACATCATCGCCACGGCCGAAGCTTCTTCAAACCTCGCTCGTTTTGACGGTGTTCGTTATGGATTTCGTGCGGAAGACGCGCCCGAACTACGACAGATGTATCGCAAGACTCGCGCCGAGGGTTTTGGACCAGAAGTTAAGCGTCGCATCATGCTCGGCACTTACGTGCTCTCCGCCGGCTATTACGACGCCTACTATCGCAAAGCACAACAAGTCCGCACGTTGATCAAAAACGACTTTCTCAAAGCGTTCGAAAGTTGCGATGCGATTATCACGCCGACGTCGCCGACACCGGCATTCGCGCTTGGTGAAAAGGTGGACGATCCACTCGCGATGTACCTGAACGATATCTACACGGTAACGGCAAATCTGGCGGGTGTTCCGGGCATCAGCGTGCCGTGTGGTCTGTCGTCCGAACGTCTGCCGATCGGATTCCAGCTCATTGGACCATACTGGTCCGAACCTACGCTATTCAAACTAAGTCACGCCTACGAGCAGGTCCGTCCCTTTACAGAACGACCGCCAATCAGCGCTTCGTAACCACAGATTTAACGGATTTTTTACGATCGGCCTTATCGGGAATGAGGTCGCCGACGAATAGTTCGACAACGCCTTTGGCGGTGCCGACGAATGGAGTCACATCCAGGCCAACGTGAACGGCGCCCGGTATCAGGCCTTTTTTCTTGATCTCGTAACCCGCCAGCCCAAACGCAAAAACTGACCCGACAATCGGGATCGGCTTGATGATGCGCTTGGCAATACCCCAGCCACCAGCCCGGATGATTCTGCGTTTGAGAGTGGTCGTCATCGTTTACCTCTAAACGTGATAGCATGCATTTCGATGCGACTCAAGCTGTTTTGGCTGGCCTGCGCAATTTTCACTATTGCGTTGTTACTTTCCTGTCGTCCCGGCGCCGGTAACAAAAACCGTCTTTTGGTCTACACGCCGCACGGTCAGGACCTCCTCAAAGATTTCATCGCGCGCTACAAGCAACAATATCCGGACGCGGACGTGCAGTTTCTCGACATGGGCTCGCGCGAGATTCTCGAACGCGTGCGCGTCGAACGAAACCGGCCGCAGGCGGACCTCTGGTGGGGCGCGTCGCACATGACGTTTCAGACTGCGGCTGACGAGAACCTGTTGTTGGAGTTTCGCCCAACGTGGGCAGACAAAGTCGGCGCTGCTTCACGCGATGCTTCCGATCGCTGGTACGGCACTTACGAAACGCCGCAGGTGATCGCTTACAACAGCGAGGCAGTCAAAACTGAAGAAGCGCCGCGCGACTGGGACGACGTGCTCGATCCGAAGTGGCACGACAAAATCCTGATTCGAAATCCGAATCCGTCAGACACGATGCGCGTGATCTTCGGCGCGATGATCTGGAGGTTTTACAAGGACACGGGTTCACCCGATAAAGGCTACGACTGGTTACGCAAACTCGACGCGAACGTACACGAATACACGGCCGACGGAACGCTTCTGATGCAAAAGCTCGGGCGTCGTGAAGGCTTGGTCACGCTTTACAACATGCCTGACGTTCGGCTTTACAAAGAGCAGAAAAATTTTCCGGTGGGTTACTCGATACCGACGAGCGGTACGCCGGTGATCACCGAAGGCATCGCGATCGTTCGTGGTGGTCCAAACCCGGAAGAAGCAAAACGATTCTATGAGTTTGTGACCACGCCCGAGAGCCTGGCGTACGCCGCACACAAGTATTACCGGATTCCCGTGCGCACCGACATCGATCGCTCTCAACTGCCGGCCTGGATGAACGAACCGTTTACACGCATGCCGCTCGACTGGGACCTCTTGCGCAAGAATGGCAACGATTGGTTAAGATACTGGGACACTGAAATTAGAAAGCATTAGACAGGATTGACGGGATTCTTCATGATTTACAAGACAGCCTGTTAATCCTATTTACATCTTGCAAATCCTGTTAAATGGCTTTTCTTTCGTTAAAAAATCTATCTCGCAGTTTTGGATCTACGCGCGCGGTCGCCGACGTCTCTCTCGACGTGAATCAGGGTGAATTCTTCGGACTGCTTGGACCATCAGGCTGCGGTAAGACGACGACCTTGCGCATGATTGCCGGTCTCGAGAAACCCGACGGGGGCTCGATCGAATTTCAAAGCGTCGACATCACGAATCTCCCGCCCGAACGCCGCGGCTTCGGCATGGTCTTTCAGAACTACGCGCTCTTCCCGCACCTCAACGTGTTTGAGAATGTCGCCTTTGGATTGCGCGCGCGTCACAAAACCAAAGCCGAGATGACCGAGCGCGTGACCAGCGCGCTCGAACTGGTCCAACTACCCGGTTACGAGAAACGCGCTGTCGACGAACTGTCGGGCGGCCAGCAACAGCGCGTCGCCATCGCACGTGCGATCGCCATCGAGCCGGCGCTGCTGCTATTTGACGAACCACTCTCGAACCTTGACGTCTCGCTGCGCGAGGAAACACGTAGTGAGCTGCGCGAACTCGTCACGCGACTCGGTCTAACCGCCGTTTACGTCACACACGATCAGGAAGAAGCATTCGCGCTCTGTGATCGGATCAGCGTGATGGTCGGCGGAAGACTGATGCAATCGGGCCGTCCGCGCGAGCTTTACGAACAGCCGGCCGAGATCTCAGTCGCCAGTTTTCTAGGTCGCAACAACCTGATCAAAGCAATGCGTTTGAGTTCGAGCAAAACGAGTGCAGGCGAATTCAAGACACTCGACGGCGGTCA
Organism: Pyrinomonadaceae bacterium; assembly: GCA_035694465.1. Taxonomy (GTDB): domain Bacteria; phylum Acidobacteriota; class Blastocatellia; order Pyrinomonadales; family Pyrinomonadaceae; genus PSRF01. Next base: position 42,623 of record DASSFI010000101.1, read on the forward strand.
CACACTGCAAATGCCGGTGAAGCACAGCGAACTCGCGCCATTAAACAAGCCCGTCTATCTCGCGATCCGACCGGAGCACGTTCAACTCAGCACGAACAATAGAGGCGCAGAGAATTCCCTCTCCGGTCACATTCGCGAAATAGTCTTTGGCGGCGCCACATCTACCGTCCGCGTGGACGCAAACGGATTGCTGATCGAAGCACTCGTTCTTCAAAGCAACGGTCTCGAGGTAAACCAACCACTCAACGTGATCCTCTCCCCGGATCATTTGACTCTTCTAAAGTGAAGAACCCAATCCGTCTTCATCCGTGGAGATCCGTGGCCCTGCTTTTGGTCACAGCCGTCGTGCTTCTGTATGGCGTGATTTACCCTAACCTCTCCGTCGCCCTCAGTTCATTTCAGCGAAACGGAAGTTGGACGTTCGCGAACTATCGCGAAATACTCTCGCAGCGAATCGTAATCGAAGCAATCATCAGCAGTCTCGGACTCTCAGTCGGCACAGTCGTGTTCTGTGCGCTCGTCGGCGTGCCACTCGCTTTTCTGTTCGAGCGTTTCGACTTTCCGGCCCGACGGCTTTTCGCAGCACTCGCGGCGCTGCCGCTGGTGCTTCCTCCACTCGTCGGCACTGTTGCTTTCATCTTTCTTGCCGGTGAGACAGGCATCCTTGCCCACGGCATTCAAAATCTCTTCGGACTCGCAAATCCGCCGTGGCGACTGCGCGGCTGGCCCGCGCTGCTAATCTTTCACACCTACACGATGTATCCGTTCTTCTACGTGCTGACCGGCGCCGGTTTGCGCCGAATCGACGCGAGCCTCGCTGAAGCAGCACGGAGTCTCGGAGCATCGCCCGTAACAGTCTTGAGACGTGTCCTGCTACCACAACTCACCCCTTCACTCATCGCTGCCGCGCTACTGACGTTCATGACTTCGATGGCATCGTTCAGCGCGCCGCTATTGTTTGGCGGCGACGTGCGCGTGCTGACACTCGAGATCTTCACCGCGCGACAACGCGGAGACTTTACGATGGCCGTCACCGATACCGTCATCCTCGCGATCATCTCGCTCGGCGCGCTGATCGTTTTTCAACGTTACGAAGGAACACGCAAGTTCGCCGCGGCAGCCATGAAAGGCGCGACACGTCGTCGGGTCAGCATTTCGAGCGGCACTGCACGCGCGCTGGCGACGATCGCCGCGATCGGGTTCGCAGTCATTCTGGTCTTGCCGGTCGCGACATTGTTTCTGGTGAGTTTCGCGCAGGAAGGATCCTGGACCACGCAGACGTTGCCATCTGCCTACACGTTCGCAAACTATCGGCGCATCTTTGGCGAAGCGTATGCGGCTGAGGTTCTTTTCAATAGTTTCACGATGTCAGCAATCGCGGCGGTGGCGGCGCTATTGTGGAGTTTCTGTATCGTCACCTTGTTACGTCGACAAAGAGAGACAAGTAAGTTTGTCGGCGAAGGATGGCGACGGCTGTTGTCGTTGCTCGTCTTGATTCCGTGGGCGTTGCCCGGAACTGTCGTGGCCGTTTCGGTGGCTGAAGCTTATGGCGGGCCGAGTTTGCTATTGGGCTCATTCGTTCTGGTCGGAACATTTTGGATCCTGCCTTTTGTTTATTTTTTGCGTTTCATGCCGCTCGTCGTGCGTGCGCTTCAGGCCAGCATGGAACAAGTCGATCCGACACTCGAAGAAGCCGCCGGTTCGCTGGGCGCGCGCGCTTGGCAACGGTTCATGCGGGTGACTTTGCCGCTCGTCTGGCCAGGCGCAGTCGCCGGGACGCTGCTGGCATTTGTGATCGCGTTGGGCGAATATGTGGCTTCGGTGCTCGTGTTTGTGCCCGCGAATCGACCCATTTCAATTGCGATTGCATCGGAGTTGCGGGACTTCAATCTCGGCACGGCAGCGGCGTACGGAGTGGTTTTGATTGTGATCATTTCGATCAGCATGGTGGTGGCGGGACGGCTTGAGAAATTGAGAGGATAAGAGGTTTTTCACGCAAAGGCGCAAAGTTAAACCAAAGCCGTTGCGTCTGCCTTTGCGCCTTTGCGTGAGAAAAATCAGAAGAGGATACATAGTGTTGGAGTATTCAAGACCAAGAACTTTACGAGCTTTCCTTGCGCTACTGCTGTGCATTTTTCTTCTCGCACAGCAACCGCACGCACAAACCCAGGCCAACGATTCGAACAGCACCGAGCGAATCGACAAGTCTTCACTGAATCAGGCACTGCTCGATCTCACCAATTCATGGACGGTGATGTGTGTGGCGGCGCATCCGGATGACGAAGACGGCAGCACGCTCACGATCCTGCGTCGCAAGTACGGCGTTCACACTGTCTCGTTATTCTCGACGTTTGGTGAGGGTGGCCAGAACGCCGTCGGTCCGGAGTTATATGAAGGCCTGGGCGTCATTCGCGCACGCGAAACCATGGCCGCTGCCGAAGTGCAGGGCTCTGAGCCGCACTTCCTCGGCTTTCGTGACTTTGGTTTTTCGAAGTCTGCTGAAGAGACTTTTCGTGCGTGGGGAGAGAAAGAACTTCTTCGTCGCATGGTGCTCCAGATTCGTCTCCTTCGTCCGGACGTAATCATTACCAATCACGACACCACGAGCGGTCACGGACATCACCAGGCCACCGGACGCACAATCCTCCTCGCATTCGACGCGGCTGCGGATCCAAAACAGTTTCCCGAACAACTCGCACAGGCCGGACCGTGGCAGGTGCAACGACTGTTTGTACGCTCGCGTGGTGACGCGACTGCCGGAGCGCAAGTCGTCACACTCGATCCAAATGAAACCGATCCGGTTCGCGGCACGACTTACGCACAGCAAGCACTCGCAGGATTGCAAAAGCACGCCACTCAAGGACCATGGCCCAAGACAATTCCGGCCGGTGGCGCGCGACCGATTCGTTACACACTCGTCAAAGGCGCGCCAAACGTGCCTGCGCTTCCGGCGAACGCGAAGACGCCTCTCGACGGTCTGACTTTGCCTGAGGCAGAGGCGTCAAAGTTGGTCCCGCCGATGATTGAAAACAAACCGCTGACAGAGTTCAGCGATCGTCGACTCGAATTGCTCGTCTCGCTCCTGAGTGCAAAACGGCGCGGCGTCTTCACCCCGTCGAAAGAAATTTTCGACACGGATCCGCAGCGATTCAGACTGATGGAGTCGCGGCTCAACAAAGCCCTCGCTACTGCTGCCGGCGCTGGTGTAACGCTGGCCTCGGAGAACTCAGCGCTTGTTCCCGGTGAAGAAGCGCAAATGTCAGTAATCCTCACCAATAACGGCATGGCCGAGATTCAAGTCAAGGAAGTTAAGTTTCGCGGGGTCGGCATTCAGACGAAGGTGAGCACTGCGGACAAAATGTTGCCGGGCACCGACACCGACGGTGAAGTGAAAGTGGCGACGCCTAAAACTTTGAGCCTGACTGTGCCGTCGTCTGAGCATCTTTACGACGGGCGACTCTTCGGTGAGCCCTTAACGATCGAAGCTGACCTAAGTATCGAAGGCGTGACTTTTACTGTGGAGAAGGAAGTGCACCGCGAGGTGGCGCCGGCAGTTGAAATCGTGAGTGTCGAACCCGCGCCGTACGTCACCACTCCGGCGACATCTCAGAAACCACTCGACTTCCGAATCACGTTGAAGAACCATCTCAATTCTGAGTTTCGCGGTCTCCTGCGTGTTAGCGGACAGACTCTCGAAACCGGTCGCGAGATAACTCTTCGACCAGACCAGGCTGAAACGACGAACTTTGTGGTGCGGCCACTACCGCTTAGCGGACAGATTCAGGGATCAAACATTGCCGTCACGGTCGACTATCCAGTGCCGAAAGAGCCGGTCGCGAAACGAGACATTCCGCTCATTTATGCCAACGCGATCGTCGTGAGTGGACGGAAGGTCGGTTATCTGCCCAGTTACGATCGAACGCTCGAGCGCGCGCTGACGGCGCTCGGAGTTGACTCAAAGCAATTGACTGTTGACGAAATTGCGAAGGGTGATCTTTCGTCGTTCCACACGATCATCATCGACAATCGTGGTTACGAAGCGCATCAGGATCTGATTCCAGTCAACAATCGGCTGCTGAAGTACGTCGAAGACGGCGGGACGCTGCTTGTCTTCTATCATCGGACGAATGAGTGGAACCCAAATGAACAGCGTGGGCGTCCGCAGCTTGCGCCGTATCCCATCATCATCGACGACTCACGCGTGACGGAAGAAGATGCGCCAGTAACGTTCCTGTTGCCGAAGCATCCGTTGCTCAACTTCCCAAACAAGATCACGCAACAGGATTTTGCGAACTGGATACAGGAACGAGGACTCTATTTCCCGCGCGAGTGGGACCAGCAGCACTACACCGCGATCTTATCGACAAACGACAAAGGTGAACCGCCGCTTAAAGGCGGATTACTGGTCGCGCCCTACGGCAAGGGGAATTACATCTACACGAGTTACGTTTGGTATCGACAACTGCGCGCGGGACTGCCGGGCGGTTACAGGTTCTTTGCGAATCTGATCAGTTACGGGAGAAAGAAGGAAGAATAGCCGTCACATCAATCTCGATGTTGGACCAGCGAAGCTATTAGTTTCAAAAAAACTCTTGCGTTTTTTTTCGAACTCGGCAATAGTGAGCGGCGTTCGGGTTCATTTGTGGTAACAAGTTTTATCGTTTAGGCGAGATTCATTCTCAACTTAGCCCCGCCGTAAACATCTGTCTCCCCGGTAACCATTAGCCCAATCGTACAGGCAGGTTAAGACCTCAGACATACAAGAATTGTCTGTGCTGTGCGGACCCTAACAATCATACTTTACTGTCTGTCAGACAGCTCCAAAGGAGTCCTGGTCCATGTCACACTTCACTCGACAGATCTCGCGCTTCGCAATACGACGACTCATCGCTGTCATAGTTAGCTCGCTGCTTGTTTTCTCGCTCGTGCCCACACCCGTCACGGCGGCAGTCTTACATACGACGCAGAAGACTGTTAGCGAAAGCGTGAGTAAGACGTGGGCCTGGCTAAGGGCCTTAGGTGGATTTCGAGAAAGTCAGGGCACCAATCGGGAACGAAAAGGAGTGCGACCGTCAGCGGCGCCAACAAAAGCAGAGCGCAAGGCGAAGGTGGCTAAGCTCGAATTGAATGTTGGCGATGAAATTGAATTGAAGTCGCGTCAGCGATTCTCACTATCAGCTATTCCCGTGGACAGGGAAGGAAATGCTATCCATGGGTTGACTGCCGCCTGGGAATCAAGTGCGAAGGACGTGGTGTTTGTCAGAAAGAACGGCGAGCTCATAGCGGCTAAACCAGGTGAAGCTACTTTAATGGCAAGAGCGGGAAGTAGGTTCGCGACCGTTCATGTCCGTGTGGTTGACGGGACAAAGGAACCATTTGGCGGCAAGAAGAAAGCCGATTCAAAACGGAATCCGCAACAACAGGCGCTTGGCGCCAAAGCAGGCAGCAATAATGTTGCTCAAAACAAGATGCGATCGACAAAGCGGTCACATTCTATTGGCAAACTTGCAAATCCTTTACCGGTAGCGCCTTTTATGCGCGATCCGAACGACGATCCGTTGCCCGATAATGAGACGAGCTCGCTATACCAACCGAATAATCTCATCGGCATTCCTTTGAACAAAAAGAAGCCAGGCGCTCTTAGCGCTGCTTCCAGCATCGCACTTACGGAAAACGGAAACAAAAACTTCAACTTCGGACTTCCGATCGTAGCCTTACCGGGTCGTGGCCTTGATGTATCACTGGGCCTAATCTACAACAGCCTCGTTTGGAACAAGTCCACCAATCCATCGGACAGTTCGACCTGGATGACGTACGACGTCGATTCCGGCTATCCGGCACAGGGCTTCCGTTTGGGCTATGGTCAGATTGAAGACCAGGGCAGCGCCGGCTTCACTCTCACCGACAGCAATGGCACTCGGCACGCTCTGAGCTATTCCAG
>DASSFI010000102.1:0-8166 GCA_035694465.1 Pyrinomonadaceae bacterium
GTGGCCGCCCCTCCGTGGAATCAATCAGGGGGCGGCCACGGAGGGCCGCCCCTACAGTACGTCCCGAGGTATGATAAATAGCCAGGGGGAAACGCAATCATGAGTAAGGATCAAAAGGACGAGTCGTTACGAAAGCACGTGTTGTACTTGCTGCGCGAAGGCGGTGCACACCAGTCGTTTGAAGATTTTGTAGGCAGCTTTCCGCCCGATCTGTGTGGCAGGAAAATCAACGGTCTGCCTTACACGCCGTGGCAAGTTCTCGAACACATGCGCCTTGCACAGTGGGACATTCTTGAGTTTAGTCGCGATGGGAGCCACGTCTCGCCGGAGTTTCCGAAGGGTTACTGGCCTGATCCCGAAGAGTTGGGAACGCCTGCGTTGTGGCAAAAGACGATCGAAGAGTTTCGCAAGGACCTGAAGCAGATGGAAGCGCTCGTTGAAGATCTGTCAACGGACCTGCACGCGAAAATACCTCACGGCGACGGGCAAACGATCTTGCGAGAAGCAATCCTGGTCGCGGACCACAATGCTTACCATCTCGGTGCGCTTGCGGTGATGGGCCGGATCTTAAAGAGCAGTTAACGCGCAGCTCACGCGGTGGCCAAAACAGGTAGCGATCGTTCAATGGAGTCAAATGCCGATGCGAGCAGCGCTTCATCGGCAAGATAGACCATCCGAAAGTATCCCGCTCGCGGATCGCTGCCAAAACCCGAACCATGCACGACCAGCACATTCGATGCTTCGAGCAGGTCGAGCACAAACTGCTCGTCAGTCCGATCACTCATGTCGGCAACATGAACCATCAAATAGAACGCGGCATCGGGCAAAGTACAACTCAAACCATCGATCGCAGCAACTCGTTTTGCGGCTAAATCACGGCGCTTCCGAATCTCTTCCTTGAACTGTTCGATAGGCCGTCGATTACCCATCAGCGCCGGTTGAATCGCATACTGTGCCGTCGTGGGTGAACAAAGGCGTCCCCCAGCGAGCTTGATAAGCGCTTCCATCAACGTGCGAGACTGAGCTGCGGGAGTAAGACGCATCCAGCCGACACGCCAACCGGAAAGCATGTGCGTTTTCGACAGGCTTTCCAACACTGCGACCGTCGCACCTGAACCAGCACCGAGTACGGAGGCAGACGTCGGAGCTTGCGCGAAACAGAGATCTCGATAAACCTCATCACTGATCAAAAGCAGGTTGTGCTCGGCGGCGAGTTCGATTAGTTGCCGCGTTGTTTCGTCGGGTGTAATGGCGCCAGTCGGATTACTTGGGTTGATCAGAATGAGCGCGCGTGTGCGCTCGTTAATCAGCGACTTGATCTGATCCACCGGCGGCTGCCAACCTGTTTTGTGATCGAGATAATAGTAACGAGTGTGCGCGCCAAGGCGGTTGATGATGGCGGCGTAGATTGGATAACCGGGCGCCGGAAGTAAGACTTCATCACCGGGATTCAGCAAACCGGTGAGCAGAAGATCGGCGCCTTCGGAAGCACCGGACGTGATCAGCACGTCGTCCGGCGATGTCTTCTCTCCAAGCGCCGAGGCATATTCGGCAACCACTTCGCGCGCCGCACGCAGCCCGGCAGAATGCGAGTAACCCGTAAAGTTGTTGCGCGTGGCGCGTTCAACCGCTTCGATAATCTCAGCCGGTGGTCTGAAGCCGAAGGTCTGCGGGTCGCCGATGTTCAAGTGAATAATCTGGCGGCCCTGCCGTTCCAGGGCCTCAGCGGCGCTAACCACATTGCGAATTGCGTAATGAAAATTGGCGGCACGTTCCGATGGAAGGATCATGTCCCTTATTCTAGCCACAAAAAGGCACAAAAAGCACACGAAGAGGAATTAATAAAATACCTCTCTTTCATTCTGTGCTTTTTGTGCCTTTTTGTGGCGATCTATTTCCAATGCGTGGCTCAGATCTGCAATTAGGTCGTCGACATCCTCGATTCCAATTGAGATTCGGACCAGATCGGGTGGTGGCGCGAGTCGATTTCTCAACGCGACGGGGATGCTCGCGTGTGACATTCGGCACGGCAAACTGATGGTAGAGCCTACCGATCCAAAGCTGACGGCGACTCTGAACAATCGCGTCGACTCGACGATTTGGGCCGACAGCTTTTCATCGCCAGTCGTGAAACTCACGACCGCGCCATCGCCGTCTGCCTGCTGAGCGTGGACTTCACGGCCTGGATGATCATGCAATCCTGGATAAAACACTCGCGTCACTTCCGCTCGTGTCTGCAAAAAGCGCGCGATCTTCTCAGCCGAATTGTTTTGTCGTTCAACTCGTAGCGCCAGGGTCTTCAGACCACGCAACAGCAGCCACGATTCGAACGGACTTAGACCCGCACCTTCAGCGTTCTGTTGAAAAGAGAATTGTTTGTGAAGGGCGGGATCGTTTGTGATCAAAGCGCCGGCCGTGACGTCGCTGTGACCGCACAGAAATTTTGTTGCTGAATGGACTACGACGTCTGCACCGAGATTCAGTGGTCGCTGAAAGATCGGCGACAGCATCGAGTTATCGACAGCGAGATATGCGCCTGTTTTCTTTGCGATTGAACTGAGCTCACGTATGTCAGAAATGCGAAAGAGTGGATTACTGGGAGTTTCGATCAGGATCAAGCGTGTTCGATCCGAAAGGAAGTTTCGGAGTTCAGCATTATTGGTTGTATCAACGTAACGAACGGTGATGTTCAGATGCGATGTGAGTTGGTCCAGCAGTCTGATAGTTCCGCCGTACAGATCATCACCGGCAACGATCTCTTCACCGGGCCGAACGATTCGCGTCAACGAAGTCAACGCTGCCATCCCACTCGTAAACGCACACGCGTACGTCGCGTCTTCAAGATCCGCAAGCTGCTGTTCGAGAAGAGAACGGGTTGGATTTCCACTGCGGGTGTAGTCGAACTCGCCAAACTCCGTTGCGCTTGGCTGTTCAAAGGTGGCCGTTTGATAAATTGGCGGAACGATCGCGCCGTGTGCGTCAACACCTCGTCCAAGCTGAACGCAGCGAGTAGAAGTCTTCATGCTACACACTCCTGTTCTTCCTCGTCCGCAGTCACCAGGTCGCGACGAAGATCAAACAAATCACTCAGAACTGCTTCGGTCGTGGGCCAGCGTCCCGCGCCACGTCCACCGGTTTCCCATAACTGACCCGTTTGCGAGTGAATCAGCAAACGATTCTCGACACCGTTGACACATGCGAGCGGATGATCAAGCGCCAACTCAAGAGGCGCAACCCTCGCCGTAAAGCCGTGCGACGTACGACGGCACTCGGCGACGAGACGGGTTATGCGACCGGAGTTCTTCGCAACATTCTCGATTCCTTTCTTTTCGATCGATCTCAATGGCAGATCGATATCGAATGCAGCACGAGCGAGCAGTACTAATTTCTGTGCTGCGTCGGTGCCGTCCAAATCGAGTTGTGGGTCGCGTTCAGCGTAGCCGTTCTCCTTCGCGAGAAACACCGCTTCCGACAGATCGCAGCCGTTGGTTAACTGATCGAGAATGAAATTCGTTGTGCTATTCAAAACACCGGAGATCGAATCCAACGGCGCGACGCGCCGGGCGCGGCGAATGGTTTCAAGAGCAGGCATCACGCCGCCGACGGCAGCGCTGTATTTGAGTTTTGCCTTGTTTGATGCCAGACGTTGCAATCTGGTGAGGCCGCCTCCCAGCAACGCTTTGTTAGCCGTGACCACATGTCGTCCGCGACGCAGTGCTTCTGAAACGAGACTCCGAGCCGGTTCGATTCCGCCAAGCAATTCGACGACAACATCGACAGGCTCTGCAATCAACGCTTCGAGATCAGAGGTTAAGAATTTTGCCGGCACCTCAGCTTGTTCGAAGTTGCGTGTGCCAACGGCGTGTACACTGAACAAATCCGGCAGCGCGGCCAGACGCTGATAAACGCCACCACCTACCGTACCGCATCCGAGCAGAGCAACACGTAACGGCCTGGCCGGAAGTTCGGCGAGCGCGACCGAGTCTGCGTGTGGTCCAACCTCGGTAGCGCGACACGATCCGATAGAAGAAACGTTGAATCGCAAACGCTGTCGTTCCGCAAACTCGATCGCTTTGCGTTGCACTATCGCGCCGCCGACACGGATCGCCGTCGCATAACTCACACGCTGAAATCGAGTCGCTGATGGTCCACCCTGGACGTTCGGATCGCTGGTGTAAAGACCGTCGACGTCCTTGATGAGTCGACAAGTTCCACCGAGTTGTTGCGCGATGAAGAGAGCAGTCAGATCAGAACCGCCACGGCCCAGCAAGGTTGTCTTTCCCGCTCGACTCTTTCCGACAAAGCCAGGCAAAACAACAATGCCATTTCTCAGTGTTTTGAGAACGGCGGCAGTATCGACCGACGTCAGGTTTGCATCGAGTATCGGCCCTTCAGTGGCGAGTCCCGCCGTTTCGGCGTCGAGCACCGTCGCCGGAATTCCCGATCGATTCAGCGCGAGACCGAGTAATACAGACGAAGTAGCCTCGCCCGTCGCCAGCAGTGCTGCCACCAGCTCGTCGTTTGGCTGCTCGCACACTGAAAGCGCACGCTTTGTTAACTCGTCAGTCGTATTGCCAAATGCAGAAACAACTGCCACGACCTGGAAGCCTTTGCGCCACCAGCGATAGATCTCGTGAACCGCTGTGGGCAAATCGTTCTCATCGCGCAGTACGGAGCTTCCGAATTTCAAAACGATGATGTTTTGCATTTATGCCGCTCCTTTCGTTTGTGCGAGTGCGTGGGAGAGATCGCGAATGATGTCGGCAGGATCTTCAAGCCCAACCGAAAGCCGCACCAGACCGTCGGTGATACCGGCGGCTTCACGTTGCGCCGCGGAAACGTCGGCATGCGTCATCGAAGCTGGATGCGTGATCAATGTTTCCGCCGAACCGAGGTTCTCGGCGAGTGCGCAGAGTTTGACGTTGTTCATGAGACGGATGCCGGCTTCGACTCCGCCTTCGACTTCAAACGCAATGAGTGCTCCTCCCGCGGTTTGCTGTCTGCGCGCGAGTTCGAATTGTGGAAACGAATCGAGCCCTGGATAAAGCAGTTTCGTGACGCGTGGATGTGCTTCGAGAAAACATGCGATCCGCAGCGCGTTGTCGGAGTGTTGGGCCATTCGCAACCCAACTGTTTTCACGCCTTGAAGAGTTAACCATGCCGGGAAAGGCGACTGGATTGCGCCGATCGCGTTGCGTGTGAACAAAAAGCGCTCGTGCAGTTCGGTATCGCTCGTGATGAGCGCGCCGCCGACGGTTGCGTTGTGGCCTTCAATAAATTTTGTCGTTGAATGAAGAACCACGTCCGCGTTGAGCTCGAATGGACGTTGCAGAGCGGGCGTAAGCAATGTGTTGTCAACAACCAGCAATGCGCCGGCGCTGTGGGCGATGCGTGCGGCCAGTTCGATGTCAGTGAGTTTCAGGGTCGGATTCGCGGGAGATTCGATGAAGACAAAGCGTGGTGGCTTTGCAGTTACAGCATTGCGGAAAGCCGACTCATCCGAAGTGTCAACAAACTCAGCGGTGACTCCGAACGGTCCAAGCACCTGGTTGAACAGCCGTACCGTTCCTCCGTAGACGGCCTCCGAGACGACGACGTGATCGCCCGCCTGCAACAACGCCAGACAAAGCGCGGTGGTCGCGGCGAGACCGGTCGCATAACACGTACAGTATTCGACGCCCTCGAGCGCGGCGAGACGTCGCTCCAACGCCGAAACAGTTGGATTTGATGATCTGCTATAAGTGAATCCTTTGTCTTTACCGACCGCTTCCTGGCGATAGGTCGTGGTTTGATAAATCGGAGTCAGTAGCGCGCCGGTTGTCGGATCGGCGACTGCTCCGGCGTGTAGAGCGAGTGTGTCAAAGTTTTGAACCTCGATTGATTGTGCGACAGCAGTTCCCATATTGCCCTCCTTCGGACGAGTCTTGTCGTGACGAAGCGAAGGCTGAAACTGGACCAGGCGGGCGGGGAAAATGAAAAACCCCGCGCCTCAGAGTGCGCGGGGTTCCAATGATAGCTGGAAAGTCCTCACGGCTCTTTAGCAGTTTTTAACGTGGAGCAAGTTTGCCTTAAATCGCCACGAACAAAATTTCAAAGATAACGTGGGCGACGTTATCTCACACGGAATCGGGCTCTGTCAACCAGTATCCACAGATTACACAGATTGGTTAAAACATCGGCGTAATCTGTGGATGATCTATTGTTGGGTGGCTAGTCTGAACGCTGCCATTTCGTGATCGTTGCGAACGAGCAGCACATCGCCGACCAGTACCGGATGATTCCATGTTTTGCCCTCAAGAGCAGGGAAGTGTCCGAGTTCAGTGAACTGATCGGTCGCGGCTTTTGCGAGTGCGAGTTCACCTTTTTCGGAGAGCACCAGCAACATATCCTGTTCCGGCAGCAGGATTACCTGGCCGTAGCCGTATCGTTTCCCTTTCCACTTGAGTTTGCCGTCGTCCAAATTGACGCAGACCAGCGAACTACCGTCGAAGCCGAAGGCGTGACCGTTATGAACCACGAAATCGTTGAACCACGGGTTTATGTCTTCAGTGGTCCAGCGTTCCTGCGTGGTCCAACCACCCGAGTTTTGTCCGACTGTGAGCCGTCGCAAACCGCTACTGTCACTAACGCTGATCAGTAGATCGCCGTTCGAAGCAACCGCAGGCTGTACGATCGGGACGCCTTCCCAGGCGTGCTCCCAAAGCAGTTTGCCATCATTAAGTGAAACACTCATCACTCCCGTTGATCGCAGCAACACGATCTGTTGAATGCCATTGATAGTTAACAACTCTGGCGAGCTGTAGCCCGTGCCGCCCGGCGGTCCAAGCCAGCGTGGCTTGCCACCTTCGAGTTCATAGGCGACGAGATTACCGGCTGCGGCGACGACAACTAGATCGTTTGCCACCAGTGGTGAGCCGGCGATCCCCCAGCCTGGAATCTTTGCGCCTGTATCGTTGACGGAGTTGCGCGTCCAGATGACATTGCCCGTCGCGGCGTCGAGTACGTTTACAATACCGGTTGCGCCTTGCGTGTAGACGCGACCATTGCTGAGTGTTGGAGTTGCTCTTGGACCAGCACCGGCATTTGATTCGTAGAAGCGGGCGTTGTCGCTGTGTCGCCAGATTGGCTTGCCCGTGTTTACGTCGTAACACGAAACGACTTCTTCGTCGCCACGTTGTTCCTGTGTGTAAAAGCGGCCGTTTTGCACGGCGAAGGAGGACCATGCTGGTCCGATCGGGCGTCGCCAAAGCTCAACCGGTGGCGATGCAGACCAGTCAGTCTTGATCTTTACTCCGTGGACAGTGCCATCGCGTTGTGGTCCACGAAAACCGGACCATCCGCTTTCGGTGCTTACAGGTGTTGAGACGTTTGTGGCTGGTGCGGTGGTTTCGTTGTTTGCTGCGGCGAGCAGTGCTTGCTCCGGCGTCTTAGACCAGCGCCAGTGAATGTCGTTATCAAACTCAGCCGTCAGCCCGCCGGTGCGAATCAACATGAACACGCCGCAGCCGATTAATAGCATCGGCACGAACATCAGACGTCGCCTGGCCGCAGAGAAATGACGCGTGATGACGGCCCACAAAACCAGTCCCATACTGAACACGGGAATCGCGAGCATGTACAGCAACATGCCCATTGCGCCTCCGGCAATCGACTCGTGTACGACGCGCTTCGTCCCGATTAGTGCGAGCACAATCAGCACGATAGCGGCGATTCGCTCGATCCAGGGCGCACGACTGAAGAGCAGCCACCAGAGCAGAATGGCGAGGCCACCGATAACTGCGGATAACAGTGCGACGATTGTAGCCTGGGGAAAAAGCGCGGGGACAACAAACCAACCGAGCCATTGCAGTGCGACGGCGATCACGCCGGGCCACACGCGAATTGGTTTGCGCGGAGTTGCGAGAGCGGTTTCTATTGTCGACATATTAGTCAGACCTTACGCAGATTCAGGACAGTTATTCAAAACCAGACCGTGGGACGAATGCTTGTGAGGATTGTACGTTATTAATTCTCAACGGTTCACAAAGTTTTGTCGTCTCTTCGTCTCTGAAAGAATCACCTCACCTCGGAACGTACTGTAGGGGCGGCCCTCCGTGGCCGCCCTCGGATTTTGATCGGACCGTAATTCACAGGCGCCATTCAAACCAAGGGCGGCCACGGAGGGCC
>DASSFI010000103.1:0-44237 GCA_035694465.1 Pyrinomonadaceae bacterium
CGTGGCCGCCCCCTGTGCGAAATTAAACCTGGGGGCGGCCACGGAGGGCCGCCCCTACAGTACGTGCTTCAAGGTTCACTCCCCAAACTTTCGCAATTCGCCATGTTATGATTCGGACGAGGTAGCGTGTTGTTACAACAAACAACAATGACAAGCGGTCAAAATCTGGTGGCCATCGGTGGTGGCACCGGCCTCTCAACACTGCTTGCCGGCTTTAAACGTCTAGTAGGCAAAACTGAAGAAGAAATCTGGATCGAGAGTCTTTCCGCAATCGTGACCGTTTCTGACGACGGTGGTAGCTCCGGACGCCTGCGCGAGGAATTGCAGATGCTGCCGCCGGGCGACATTCGCAACTGCATGATCGCGCTCTCCGAAGACTCCACCCTCTTGTCGCGTCTTTTCCGTCATCGCTTTCGCGGCGACGGCGAGTTGGGCGGACACAGTTTCGGAAATCTGTTTCTGGCAGCCTTGACGGAAGTGACGGGAGACTTTACTGAAGCCATCCGGCTCTCGTCGGAAGTGCTGGCAAGCAAGGGTCACATCTTCCCGGCGACGATCAGCGACGTTCGTCTGGCCGCGGAATTAGAGGACGGCACAGTCGTTCGCGGCGAAACGCAGATCTCAGCGTCCAAGCAGCCGATTCATCGACTCCGGCTCGAACCCGAGAAATGTCTTCCCTTGCCTGAGGCGCTGAAAGCAATTCGGGCCGCAGACATCATCACCGTCGGTCCCGGATCGCTCTACACCAGCATCCTGCCCAATCTGCTCGTGGCCCAGGTTGCACGCGTGATCGGTCAAACAAAAGCGACCAAGATCTTCGTCAACAACCTGATGACTCAGCCCGGCGAAACGGACGGTTACAGCGCGCGCAAACACATCGAAACAATCAAGCAGTACGCGCCAGAAATTCATTTTGATTTTGTCGTCGTCAACGACCGCCGCATCAGCCAGGAACAAGCCGATCTTTATGCTGCCGAAGGTGCTTATCAGATCGGGATTGACGATGCGATTGACGACGCGCTCGATCAGGCAACGGAGATTGTGCGTGCAGACTTGTTGTACGCCGGTGAGAAAGTCCGTCACAACTCGGATCGTATCGCCGAAGTCGTGCTGAATTGCAGAAAGCAGGCACTCGCCGCTGTCGCCGTCTGAGATAACTTATCGATGTCCAACCACACCGCCTCGCAAAAACCGCTCAACGTACTCGTCATGGCAGCGGGCCTTGGGACGAGAATGAAGTCGAACCGCGCCAAGGTGCTGCACGAGCTCGGCGGTGCGCCATTGATCGCACACGTCGTTAGAGCCGCCCACGCGTTGCGCCCGCAGGCGATCTTCGTAGTCGTGGGCCATCAGGCGGAAGAAGTCGAGCAGGCGGCACTCGCTGAAGTTGGAGATCTCGCTCGCTTCGTGACGCAGGCACAACAACGTGGCACTGGCGACGCCGTCGAATCGGCGCGTAGTGAACTCGAAAACACTGATTCACTGGTGCTCGTGCTTTCGGGCGACGTGCCGATGATCAAGACTGAAACCCTCCGGAAACTGATCGAACATCACAACAACGCCGGAGCAGCCTGTACGATCCTCAGCGTTCGTCTCGAAAACCCTTCCGGCTACGGTCGCATCATTCGTGATGCAAACGATTCGTTTCAGAAGATCGTCGAGCACAGAGATGCCACTGAAGAACAGCGGCACGTCAAAGAGATCAACTCCGGCATTTATTGTTTTGACGCGAAAGAGCTTTATCGAGCCCTCGCCAAAGTCGAGCCCGCAAACGATCAGGGTGAGTACTACCTGACTGATGTGGCCGAGATCATCCTGGCGAGTGGCGGAACAGTCAGCGTTTATCTTCATCCCGACAATCGCGAGGTTTCCGGAATCAACACCCGCGCTGAACTAGCTGAGTTTGAGAACCTCATCCGCCGCGCGGCAATTCGCAAACTGATGATCGAAGACGGCGTGACGTTTATCGATCCCTCGCACGCCTACATCAGCGCCGAAGCACAGATCGGACGCGACACGATCATTCATCCGAATGTCACGATTGAAGGCAAGACCGTCATCGGCGCCGGTTGTGTAATTCGTGCCGGCGCACGTATCACTAACTCGCGTTTGGGCGACAACGTGGTCGTCAAGGATCACTCGATCGTTGTCGATTCGCAGGTCGATTCGAATTGCGCGGTGGGACCGTTCGCACACTTGCGTATGAACGCAGTGCTCGAGGAAAAAGCGACGGTCGGAAACTTTGTTGAGGTCAAAAAATCCCGACTGAAACGCGGCACCAAGGCGATGCATCTGACGTATCTGGGCGACGCGACGATCGGCGAGCGCACAAACATCGGCGCCGGAACCGTGACCTGCAACTACGACGGCAAAAACAAACACGAAACAATCATCGAGGACGACGTAAAAATCGGTTCAGATACGATGCTCGTCGCTCCCGTACGCGTCGGTGCTCGCTCGATGACGGGCGCTGGATCCGTGGTGACGAAGGATGTACCACCCGATTCACTGGTAACCGGCGTCCCAGCAAAAGTAAGAAAGAACTTGAAATAAGATCCGTGTTCATCTGTGGCTAAACAGACAGGAGTTATCACAAAGCATGTGTGGAATTGTCGGATATGTTGGAAACAAGCAAGTAGTGCCCCTCATCATCGACGGCCTTCGTAAACTCGAATATCGCGGCTACGACTCAGCCGGTATCGCCGTCGTCAACGAAGATCACGGTCTCGAGATTCGTCGCGCCGAGGGAAAACTCCGCAACCTCGAAGAGACGATCCGTCTCAGTCCACTCGACGGTACCTACGGCATCGGCCACACGCGTTGGGCCACACACGGACGTCCTACAGAAGAAAACGCACATCCGCACCGCGATTGCACCGGACGTGTCGTCGTCGTTCACAACGGTATCATCGAAAACTATCTGCAATTAAAAGAGCGACTGCGCAAAACGGATCACCACTTCGTCACCGAAACTGACACCGAGATCATGGCCCATCTCATCGAGGAGTATCTCAAGCACGACTCTTCGTTCGAGCAAGCCGTGCGCTCTGCCGTGTCTGAACTGCGTGGCATTTTTGCGCTCGCGATCATCAACGCCGATGAGCCCGACACGATCATCGCCGTTCGCCAGGGACCGCCCGTCGTTATCGGACTTGGAGATCGTGAATTTTTCGTCGCTTCCGACATCCCGCCAATTCTGCAACACACGCGCGACGTTTTCTTTCTCGGCGACGGCGAGATCGCGGTCATCAACCGAGACGCGGTGCGCGTTACAGACTTCGAAGGCAATTCCGTTCAGCCGTCGATTCAGCGCATTACCTGGGATCCGATCATGGCGGAGAAGGGCGGCTTCAAGCACTTCATGCTCAAAGAGATTTATGAGCAGCCGCGCTCCGTTCGCGACACGGTTCAGGGTCGAATCTCGCTCGACAGCGGTCAGGTCTTTCTCGACGAGATGGCCAACATCACCGAAGCCGATTTCAAACGATTTACATCGATCAAAATCGCGGCGTGTGGTACGTCGTGGCACGCAGGTCTCGCCGGCAAGTACATGATCGAGCAACTCGCGCGCATGCCGGTCGACGTTGATTACGCTTCCGAGTTTCGCTATCGCAATCCGGTGATGGACGAGAACTCATTGTTGCTCGTGATTTCTCAATCTGGCGAAACTGCCGACACGATTGCTGCCCTTCGTGAAGCAAAAGAACTCGGCGCACGTGTTCTCGCAATCTGCAACGTTCAGGGTTCAATGATCGTTCGCGAAGCGGATGGAACGATTCTTACTCACGCCGGTCCGGAAATTGGAGTGGCTTCAACAAAAGCTTTCACCGGGCAAATGATCGCGCTTTACCTGCTCGGTTTGTACCTGGGCCAACTGCGCGGCGTGCTTTCCGTCGCAGAGGCTCGCTTCCACGCACAGGAACTCGCAGAACTTCCGGTCAAGCTGGAACACCTGCTGAACGACTCAGACGGCATCGAGGAACTCTCGAAGGAATTTTTCCGCTCGACCGATTTTCTGTATCTCGGTCGCGGCATCAATTTTCCGGTCGCACTCGAAGGCGCGTTGAAGTTGAAAGAGATTTCATACATTCACGCCGAAGGTTATCCGGCGGGTGAGATGAAGCATGGTCCAAATGCGTTGATTGACGAACGTCTGCCCGTGCTCTTCATCAACACTCGTGAAGAAGGTAATCGCGCTTCAGAGCTACGTTATGAAAAGACGCATTCGAATATCGTGGAAGTTAAGGCACGTGAGGGTATTGTGATTTCTGTGCTGACGGAAGGCGACTCGATCTCTTCAGTAGTTTCAGATCACGTCATCGAGATTCCCGCCGCGAGTGATCTGCTTTCGCCGATTCTTTCAATCATCCCGCTGCAACTGCTTGCGTATCACATCGCAGTGCGGCGCGGCTGTGACGTCGACCAGCCGCGCAACTTGGCCAAATCCGTGACCGTCGAATAGTTATTAACTACGGATGAACACGGAAGTCCCCTCGGGGGCAAACGGCTTGTGTGGCGCTGCATCCCCCTACAGCGCTCTTGGCTACGAGCCGTCTACCCCCCGCCTTACCCTAACGCGTAATAAAGATACAAAAAGGGTCATCAGTTCCGTTGAACGTACTGTAGGGGCGGCCCTCCGTGGCCGCCCTTCGTTTGAAATCGTATTCGCCAAACCCGAGGCCATTATTCCTTGAACTTCTGAATGCAAGACAAGGGCGGCCACGGAGGGCCGCCCCTACAGCACGTTCGAAGATACCTGAACTATTCTCGACGTTCGTGTTCGAGCAGCTTCTGCTTGCGATCGAGACCCCAGCGATAGCCGCCGAGCGTCTTATCTTCACGCACAACCCGATGACACGGAATCACTAGTGCGACCGGATTGGTCGCGCACGCGCGTCCGACTGCACGAACGGCGCCCGGTTTACCCAACGCTTTGGCGACGTCGCCGTACGAGACTGTTTGGCCGTAAGGAATTGCGCGTAGTTGTTCCCAGACCTGACGTTGAAACGCCGTCGCTTTGATATCGAGTGGCAAATCAAGACGCGGTTCATTCTTCTCGAGATGATTCAGGATCTTCTGCACCGATTCACGCAGCGCTGAATCGTCGCGTGTGAGCTGTGCGTTTGGAAATTCTTCGCGCAGATCTTTCTCGAGCTCTGCATCGTCGTCAGCCATTCGCACTGCACATACCCCGCGTTCGGTGACAGCCACGAGCAGGCGTCCCAGCGGCGAAGCCGTAATCGTGTAACTGATCTCGACGCCGCGACCGCCTCGACCGTAAGTCGCAGGTGTCATGCCGAGTTCTTCCGCAGCGTGTTCGTAGAGACGGCTGCTGGAGTTGAAGCCTGATTCGTAAAGTGACGTGGTCACCGATTCGCCTTTGCGCACCAGCGTTTTGAAGTTGTCGATCTTGCGCGCAGCAAGATATTGCCGGGGACTGATTCCCATCACGCGCTTGAAAGTGCGCTGCAAGTGGAACGGACTGACGCCTGCCTGGGTGGCAAGTTCGGCGAGCTTGTGCGACTCGTTTTCGTCGGAATCGAGCAGGCGGCAGACGCGCTGGACGAGTTCCATCTGCGGATCGAGGATGCGGGCGCGTCGCGGTTGGCAACGCAAACACGCGCGGAAGCCGGCCTGTTCCGCGGCTTCGGGTAATTCGAAGAATTTGACGCGCTCGCGGTGTGCGCGACGCGAAGGGCACGAGGGACGGCAATAGACGCCTGTCGAGCTGACGGCGAAGACAAATTGTCCGTCGAAGCGTGCGTCTTTCGCGACTACCGCTTGCCACAGTTGATCGTCTTTCAATGCTGTATTCATGTTCATGCTCTGTAGATTAGAGCAAAACAAATCATCCATCTATCTGCTTCTTGCGGTCAAACCCGGCCACAGATTACACAGATCAAATACACGGATTTATTCAGTGAAAATCCGTCTTTTTTTAATCTGTGTAATCTGTGGTTAAATGCATTCACCGGTGGATTCTGAATTCCTGTCACAACTCAACGAACAACAGCGCGAAGCTGTGCTCAGTACCGAAGGATCGCTCTTGATCCTTGCCGGCGCGGGCTCTGGTAAAACAAGAGTCATCGCGCATCGTATCGCGTACCTGATCGCGGAAAAGAATGTTCCGTATTGGAATATTCTCGCCGTCACTTTCACCAATAAAGCTGCCGATGAGATGCGCCAGCGTGTCCAACGTCTGCTTCGCACACAGGAACGCGGGAGCCTGCCGCTCGTCTCAACGTTCCACAGTCTTTGCGTCCGCATTCTGCGCCAGGACATCGAAAAGCTGAACGACAAATACACGCGTCGCTTCACCATCTACGATCAGGACGACTCGATACGTTTGATCAAACAGTGCATCAGGGATCTCGGTTACGACGAAAAATACCTTGCGCCACGCGCGACGCAATCGGCCATCAGCTCCGCAAAAAATCGCGCCGAAGATCCGACCGCGTTTGCAGCACGCGCCGAGTATATCGACGAACGCCGCGCCGCCATGGGCAAGGTCTACGAAATGTACGAAGCCCGACTGCACAGCAACAACGCACTTGATTTCGATGACCTGCTGATCAAAGCCGTGCGGCTGTTGCGCGACGTTCCGGAAGTCAGGGAAAAGTACAACAACAAGTTTCAATACATTCTCGTCGACGAATACCAGGACACGAATGCGCTTCAATTCGAGTTGATCCGGTTGATCACTGAAAAGACAAAGAACATCGCGGTAGTCGGCGACGAGGATCAGTCGATCTACAAGTGGCGCGGCGCGGATATCAGCAACATCCTCAATTTCGAAAAACATTTTCCCAACACAAAAACCATTCGCCTGGAACAGAACTACCGCTCGACGCAGACGATTCTCGACGTCGCCGGCGCGGTGGTAAAGAACAATCTCGAGCGGAAGGGCAAAACGCTCTGGACGTCGAATCCGCGTGGTGGTCATGTTGGTTACTACCAGGCGTTTGATGCCGAAGCCGAAGCGCGTTGGGTGGCGCAAAAGGTCCTGGAACACCGGCGTGAAGAGTTTGATATACGAGCTGCCGTGCTCTATCGCACCAACTCGCAATCACGTGTGTTTGAAGAAGCGATGCGTCGCGCGAGTCTACCGTACAACATCATCGGCGGCTTCTCTTTTTACGAACGAATGGAAGTGCGCGACATCATCGCGTACCTGAAACTCGCGCTGAATCCGAACGATTCGATCGCGCTCGGCCGCGTAATTAACAGCCCGCCACGCGGCATCGGTAAAACGACGATCGACGAGCTCGAACGGCGCGCGAAAGACTACGAACTGAGTTTGTGGGAAACGATAGCCATTGCCATCGAGCAGCCGGGCGATCTCGGTCCACGAGCAATTAGCGCGCTAAAGAATTTTCGCGGCATCATTAACAAGCTCGCGAAAATGGCTGATGCCACTGACGACTCGAACAAAGAACCGGTGTCTGAGGTCGTCCGTGCGGCCATCATCGAAACCGGTTACGAAGCTTCGCTGCGTGGTGAGCGTACCGACGAAGCCGAAGGACGTCTCGAGAACTTGCAGGAACTCGTCAACGCCGCCGTCGATTACGACGATCAGGGAATCGAAGGTCTGCGAGAGTTTATCGATCACTCGGCCCTCGTCTCCGATCAGGACGATTACAAACGCGACGCGCCGGTGACGCTCATGACGGTGCACTCTGCCAAAGGTCTGGAGTTTCCGCTCGTATTCATCGTCGGTCTTGAGGATGGTTTGTTCCCGCATTCGCGTTCGGCGACCGATCGTGCCGAGCTTGAAGAAGAACGACGGCTCGCCTACGTCGCAATGACGCGCGCCGAACGTTATCTCTACGTGACACATGCGATGAAGCGACGTGTCTACGGTGAAGAGCTCGCCTCAGAACCGTCGCCGTTCCTGAATGAAATGCCAACCGAGATGCTCGAAGATCTCAGTCTCGGCAAATCATGGCTGTCATTCAAGAATGGCTCATCGTCGATCGACTACGAACACGGCGAATACAAGAAGGAACGAAAGAAATACACCGGCAAGACTTACGACAGCGCCGATTCGATCGCAGACTTCTTCAAACAACGAAGCCGGCAGATGGGGCAAACCTCGGGAAGTCTGCCGAACGTCGGGAAAACAGCACCACCATCAAAATCTACTGAGTTCACACCGGGATCTTACGTGAGGCACTCAAAGTACGGACGCGGTCTGGTCCTGCGACGCGAAGGCGCCGGCGAATCAACTAAGTTGACGGTGAGTTTCCCGGGTTACGGGCAGAAGAAATTAGTCGAGAAGTACGCGGGCTTAGAAAAAGCGTAATCCACAGATTACACAGATTATTTAAGCTGTTCTGTGTAATCTGTGGATGGTTTTTTGTTTTAGCTGGCAGCCGTTAATTCAGCAGCGATTTCATTCGCACCAAAAACCTTCTTCAATACTTCCAACATTCCCCTCGAATCAACCGAGATAGCTCGATTAACCGATCCATCGTAGACGTAATCGCCGACGAGAGATTGAATGTTGCCGTCGAAGATCAGACCAACGAGTTCGCCGTTCTGATTGATCGTCGGTGAGCCTGAGTTTCCGCCGATGATGTCGTTCGACGAAACGAAATTAAACGGCGTATTCAGGTTGATCGCACTCTTCTTTTCAACCCACCGCGGCGGCAGGTTGTAAGGAAACTCGTGCTTGAACTGATCGGAACGAGCAAAGAGACCGCCGAGCGTGGTGAACGGCGGAACTTTCTTGCCGTTCTCCATGTAACCTTCGACTGCGCCGTATGAAAGACGGAGCGTGAAGGTCGCATCGGGATAGATTGTGTTTCCCTTAATATCAAATAGAGCGCGCGCAATCTTCGCGTAGTTGGCACGCTCGACGCCAGTTACTTCGCTTTCATAACGCTTGCGCAGTTCACGGGCTTTCGGATCGATCTGACGTGCCACCACGATGATCGGATCAGTTGAGGCGTCGATTGCAGCTTTACCGCCTTTCGCCAGCTCTTTGCGATATTCAGGATCTTGCAGCTTTGTGCCGGCGATCATTTCTGCGGCGCGCGCTTCCGGAGTCTTGCCGTCGAGAACTTGCGTAGCGAGCGCGTTGTCGGCGCCGAGCAATTCGACCATGAAAGCGAGTGAGTCTGCGAGTTTGAGTTTTTCGAAGTCTTCGTGAATCGGCGCCGGCGAATAAAGCCCAAGCTCCAGCGAAGCACGGCGCGCGTCGGTGTATTCCAGCAACCGTTCGGCGTTAGGTTTTGCGTTCTCGTCGGCAAGTCGGACTAAAGTTCGCGCATAACCAAACAGAGTGCTGTTGAACCCGCCCATTTGATCGAAGATTCTCCGCTCTTTAATGTAAGTGGGATATGTCTGGTGTGCCTTTGCAATCGCGTCCCAGGCATCGCCATACTTTTTCTGTTCCTCCGGCTTGGCTGCGATTGCTTTTCGTAAGGCCGCCTCTTCCTGCTTCTTGCGAGCCATCAGCGCCGGATCTTTCAAACCCTTCAACCGTCCGCGATAGACCTTCAAAGCGTTCTGTACGCCGTTGAGTTCATTCTGACCCTGGCGAGTTTGCTCTTCTCCCATCGTCATGTACTTTTGCAGCAACGCTTCCTGACGCTCGAGCAACCGGATGATGATCGGAATGCTGGTATCGCGTAGTTCTTCAAGATGGGCCACGGTGTTGAGTCTCGACGTCGAACCCGGATTACCGGTCACGAAAACAAGACTTCCATCCTTCGCGCCCGCAGTGGACCACTTGAAGTAATTCTCGGGATGCACCGGCTGATCGTTTTCATAAACACGCACCAGCGCCATGTCGATGTTGAAGCGCGGGAAGTTGAAGTTATCGGGATCGCCGCCGAAAAACGCCGCCTGGAATTCAGGCACGAATACGAGGCGCACGTCGGTGTACTTCTTGTAACGATAAAGACTGTATTGTCCACCCTGGAAGAGAGTGACTACGTCCGAACGTAAACCGGTAGCTTTCGTCGACTCTGTTTCAATGGCCGACATCTCTTTACGGCGAGCCGCAAATGCTTCGGCGTCTGTGGCACCTTCCTTCACTGCGCCATTCACGCGCGCCGTGACGTCTTCAATGCTGATGAGCTGGTTCAGTTCCAGGCTCGGGGCCTTGATCTCGTCAGCACGCGTTTTGGCGACAAAGCCTTCCTTGGCGAGATCTTTCTCAGGCGTGCTGACTTCACCGACGATGTCTTCGACGATGTGATAGTTGGTCAACACCAGGCCGTTCGGCGAAACAAACGAACCTGAACCGCCGTTGTTGAAGCGCACCGAAGCGAGGCGAACCTTGTTCAGCCATTCATCGGTTATCTCAAATCCATATTTTTTCTTGATTTCTGCGCGTGGGACGTTGTTGAACGTCCACATACCTTCGTCAGCCAGCGCAGTGAGATGGAGTGTTTGTAAACTGAAGAGCGCCAGCAGCAGCGCAGAAAAGAATCTTCTAAATTTCATTTCAATCCTCAAAAAAGCAGTGTTTTGGGCAGAGATACCACAGATTACACCCTGACCGGGGAAACTGTGAAACTCTCAGATGCAAGAAGGACTATTCCCGATGCAAGCAGGCCTATTCGCGCTCGCCGCGGTCTCTGAGACGAATGAACTCGTCCAGGCTGAGTTCGGCGTAGCCGCGTTCCTTCATGCGCTTGATGTAACTGGCGCTGACGCCGTGATCCTTGAGGCGGACGAGTTGTTCGACGCTGGTGTTGTTGTATCCGAGTTCCCGGAGTTCCTTGATAAATGCGGAGCTGACGCCGTGGTCCTTCATGCGACGCAGATCGTCGAGCGGCAAACGGTCGTAACCGAGGGACTTGAGCTCTGTTATGAACGAAGTGCTTACGCCATGATCTTTGAGCGTGATCCAATCGTCGAGAGTCGAGCGGTTGTAACCAGCCGCGATGAATTCGCTGATGTATTTCGCGTTGACGCCGTGATCTTTAGTGCGAACAAGATCTTCCGGACTCAGATTGCTGTAACCGAGACCGCCGAGTTCGCGAATAAAGTTCAGGCTGATGCCGTGATCTTTCATGCGCACGACGAGGTCGGTGGTTTTGACGGAATAGCCCAGTGACTTCAAGCCCTGGAGATATTCAAGCCTAACGCCGTGATTACCCATGCGAACGAGTTGTTCGACGGTGGACGTATCGTAGCCCTGACTCTTCAACTCGTTGATAAAAGCTTGACCGGTGTCGCTGAGTGCCAGAGATTGAAGCTCCTCGTCGGTTGCTCTGCCGAAGCCTTGACGCGAGAGTTCCGACGCGAATGCCTGGCTCGGCGCGAACGTGAAATGACCGGAGCCGTTTCCGTCTTTGAACCAGCCTTCGAAATTGAATGTGCCGGCGTCTCGCTTGAGCTGGAAGCTCACATTCGTGCCGGTTGACATCATCTGCTCGCGCGTCAGTCCGACAAGCTGATCGAGAGTCACGCCGAAGTCTGTGTTGTTGTAGCTAAAACCATTACCGTTACCGGCGCGCCGGTAACTCATGCTGAGTTGGAGTTTGCTTTCAGTCGGCCTGAACTCAATCAGCCACTGTCGTGCGACCGTTTCCTGCGGGTTTGAGTAGGTGACGTTAGCGGCGGGATAACACGCCCAGAGCAGCAACAGGACGCCTGCCAACACGGCGATGGAAGCAATACGAGCGGGTGACGACTTCATGGGCACCTCCAGAAAAATCTCCCGGAGTGCGGGCCTGCCGCACTCCGAAGAGGTCAAAAAACTTGCTGGGTTTAAGGAAAGAAAGCAGAGTACTAACGTGCTCTGTGAGGTAAACACCACCCGAAAATAGTTTGTGACACGGAAACTAATGTGTCCGTCAAGGATTCCGTCAAGGAATGCGACGTTTTCCCTGTTCATCGCCCGTCACGGGGCGCGATTTGTTAGGAACCGGGCTGCCACACTGACGGCATTTATAGCTGTCCTGCTGTTGTGCGGCGGGAACCAGCCACAAACAGCCGCATGACTGGCACAAAATCGTGGAGCCGAGCAACCACTCATTGAATCTAATCTGTTTTTCAACCCTCATTTGTAAATCCCCTTGTTCGTCCTGTCGGGTTTTTCAATCGATGAGACTTCTAAACGACAAACTACGCGATAGTTTCAACAAATTGTGGCAGCTTCATCGCAGATCCGCGTTCATCTGCGTTTATCTGCGGCTCAATTCATCTTAGAATCAATGACGATGCGACTAAATCAGTTTCCGCGGCTACTGCTTGGCGAGTGGCGCAAACTCAAGCTTCCGCTTTCGGACGAAACCCTCATCGTTGCGGTTTCGGGCGGCGCGGATTCGACCGCACTCCTGCTTGCCCTCGAAGAACTAAAACGATACGAAAAACTACACCACACAATCTGCGTCGCACATCTCGACCACCGCCTGCGAAAATCAAGCGCCCAGGACGCAAAATGGGTCTCCGAACTCGCCGCCAAACTCGGCTTCAAAAGCGTAATCGGGCGCAGCAAGGTCGCCGAAGACGCCCGCACCGAGGGGGACAACCTGGAGCAAGCGGCACGCAAAGCCCGTTACAGTTTCCTGCAAAAAACCGCAAAGAAATTCTCGGCAACCTACGTCCTAACCGCCCACACGATGGACGATCAAGCCGAAACCGTCCTGCTCCGCCTCATGCGTGGCAGCGCCGGCTTTGGTCTCGGCGGCATGGAGGCCATTCGCCCACTCGCCGATGACAGTTCTATCCAACTCGTCCGGCCGCTCCTCTGGGCACGACGAATCGACACGGAGGACTATTGCCGGATTCGCAAAATCAAGTTTCTTTCCGACGAAATGAACGACGATCTGAGCTTTGCCCGCGTCAAGGTGCGCAAACAACTGTTACCGCTCATGCAATCCTTCAATAATCGGATTGTCGAGGCAATCTCCCGTACCGCGACCCAGTTACGCGAAGACGGCGCCGTACTTTTCAACGATTCTGATGCACTGTTACGACGGGCGGCGGTGTCTAACGAAGAGAGCCGGGGAATAAACGAAACCAAACGGCACGCGCTCTACGTAAAGGTCCTGGCCAATGCACCAGCGGCCCTGCGCCGCAGAGCTTTGCGGCAGTGGCTTTCGCAGGCAAGAGGAAATGCGCGCAGGCTTGAAATGGTGCATCTGGTAGCTGTAGAGAGGCTTTTGGAAGGCAATTCTGGCGGAAAAGTGGTGGAATTGCCAGGTGGCGGACGGGTTAGACGGAGGCGAGACCGGCTCGAGTTTGAGTCGGAAAGTGATTGACAGTCGGTTTTGAGGGATCTACAAGATTATTCAGGATTCGCCGGCCCGCGCGACGGGGAACCTTAGGAACAGATGTGCATCAAAGCAACAGTTGTTTTGATTCACTTTGGTTTGAGGAAAGCTGTCGAAGCTAGACGGCGACAAATGACGCCCGGATAAGGTATTATCGGGGGTCGGAGGCGTTGATGAATTTGAGTTCTACGGCAAGACAAATCGTTTTTTGGCTCCTGATAATCGCGGGAGCACTTCTATTGTATAAGCTAGTTAATCCGCGCGGCAGCAGTTACAAGACCGTCGCGCTAACCGAAATGGATCAGATGATCCAGAGCGGTAATCTTAAACAGCTAACAGTAAAACAGAATGAAAGCGTAGCGATTGACGTTAATAACCAGGAATATCGAGCGGCACTATCGAATGAATTCGCCAAAGCAGACCTGCTCAAGACCGCGCGCGAACTTGTAAATAACAAGCCGCGCGTTCCGAAGGTTGAAGAAGAGTCGAGCGCGAGTTTCATCTGGCCCATGCTCATCACCTGGGCTCCGCTGCTATTCATAATCGCAATCTGGATCTTCATGCTGCGACAGATGCAGTCGGGCGGCAACAAGGCGTTGTCGTTCGGCAAGTCGCGAGCAAAGCTACTCAACAACCAGCAAAAGCGAGTGACGTTTAAAGACGTGGCTGGAGTTGAAGAAGCAAAAGAA
This sequence comes from Pyrinomonadaceae bacterium, assembly GCA_035694465.1. GTDB lineage: Bacteria > Acidobacteriota > Blastocatellia > Pyrinomonadales > Pyrinomonadaceae > PSRF01. The sequence goes on from DASSFI010000103.1 coordinate 13,922, forward strand.
GAATTACAGGAAATTATCGAGTTTCTGAAGGAACCGCAGAAGTTTCAGAAGCTCGGCGGACGTATTCCCAAGGGCGTTTTGATGATGGGACCACCGGGAACGGGTAAGACGTTGTTGGCCCGTGCAATCGCCGGTGAAGCAAACGTTCCGTTCTTCTCGATTTCGGGTTCTGACTTCGTCGAGATGTTTGTCGGTGTCGGCGCGTCTCGCGTGCGCGACCTGTTCGAACAGGGCCAGAAGAATGCGCCCTGCATCATCTTCATCGATGAGATTGATGCGGTGGGCCGTCATCGTGGCGCAGGCCTCGGCGGCGGACACGATGAACGTGAGCAGACGTTGAACCAGTTGCTCGTCGAAATGGACGGCTTCGAATCAAACGACGGCGTCATCCTGATCGCTTCGACCAACCGTCCGGACGTTCTCGATCCGGCGTTGCTGCGACCGGGACGTTTCGACCGTCGCGTCGTTGTGTCCAGACCTGACGTTCGTGGACGCGAAGGCATCCTGAAAGTTCATACGCGTAAGATTCCGCTTGGCGAAGACGTGGACATCTCGGTGATTGCTCGTGGTACTCCGGGATTCACTGGTGCTGACCTGGCAAATCTTGTCAACGAAGCTGCTCTTAATGCTGCTCGTTACAACAAGAAGCTCGTTGCAATGGGCGACTTCGAGTTGGCCAAAGACAAGGTGTTGATGGGCGCTGAACGCAAGAGCATGGTGATTTCGAACGAAGAGAAGCGCGTCACTGCGTACCACGAAGCAGGTCACACGCTCGTCGGTCTGAAAGTGCCGAATGCCGATCCGGTACACAAAGTCACTATCATTCCGCGTGGCATGGCTCTGGGCGTGACACAGCAGCTTCCTGAAGGTGATCGTCACAACTACAGTCAGGAATATCTGCTGGGCCAGATCTCGATTCTGATGGGTGGCCGCATCGCCGAAGAGACTTTCCTCGGCAGCATCACCACCGGTGCTTCAAACGATATCGAGCGTGCGACTGAACTCGCACGGGCGATGGTTTGCGAGTACGGCATGTCTGAGATGGGTCCGCTGACCTTCGGTAAGAAGGAAGAGCAGATCTTCCTCGGACGCGAGATCGCACAGCATCGCGATTTCTCTGAAGACACCGCGATCAAGATCGATCAAGAGGTGAAGAGTATCGTCACCAGTCAGTATGAAAGAGCGAAGGCGATCATCGAAGACAATCGCGACACGATGATTCGTTTGGCTGAATGTCTGTTGGAGCGTGAATCGCTGGATGGAGTCGAGATACGCAGGATTGTCGCGGGCTTACCGCTCGATGAGAATCCATCGGTCGACTCGGGTGACGGCGAGGATCGTCCACAGCTCAAGGAGCCAAGCGTTAAACCGTTGAAGCCGATTCTGCCACCGATAACCGGCGGCAACCCGGCGCCCGCCTAATCACAGATCCGTGTAATCTGTGGCTAAGCGAGCCTGGCAAATCAAAAACCACAAAATGCCCATTGGTGAGCGAACACTCATCATGGGCATTTTGAATGTTACGCCTGATTCGTTCAGCGATGGCGGGCAATTTGTTTCGCTCGAAAGCGCTGTCGCCCACGCGGAGCAGATGGTTGTTGATGGCGCCGACATCATCGACGTCGGCGGCGAGTCTACCCGTCCTGGCGGCGAACCGATCTCCGCCGAAGAAGAAATCAATCGCGTTGTTCCCGTAATTGAAGCCCTCGCACAACGCACTGACACACCAATCTCCGTCGACACAACCAAATCCGAAGTCGCACGCGCCGCACTCGACGCCGGCGCCACAATCGTTAACGACATCTCGGCGCTTCGTTTTGATTTCTACGTCGCAGATGCAGTCGCTCGTGCAGGCGCAGGTCTCGTCCTGATGCACTCACGCGGCACACCCGCCACGATGCATCGTCTGCCGCCTGTAGCCGACATCATGCACGAAGTCACACACAGCCTGCGCGCGAGTATCAATATGGCCGAACGCCGCGGCGTGAAGCCCGAATCGATCGTGATCGATCCCGGCATCGGTTTCGGAAAGAGCCAGGAACAAAACCTCGAGCTGATCGCCAAACTCGATCAATTAATCGCCCACTTCCCCGACTATCCCCTCCTGATCGGCACCTCTCGCAAATCCTTCATCGGCCGCCTCCTCGCCGACGAAAGCGGCACCCCAGCCCCCGCTGAAGCTCGTCTCTACGGCACCCTCGCCACCATCACCGCTGCCGTCCTGAAAGGCGCCCACATCGTCCGCGCGCATGATGTGAAAGCTACTGTCGATACAATCCGTATTGCTGAGAGCATCCGTGATAATCCGCGGCAAATGTGAGAGAATCCAGCGCCGATGACTAAGTTCCTACGTGTTTCCCTCTTCATCCTGATGCTCGCGTTCGTTTCCGGTTTTGCCGAGTGCTATAAGCCGGTTACCAAGAATCAACTTCCAGCCCGAATCAAGACGGTTGCGGTACCGGCGTTTCAGATGGAGAGCCCGGCGCTGCGCTACAAGATTGAGTCGCGCTTCGCCGATGCGGTAATGCGCGAGCTCGTTCATCGTGGCCGGGGATTGCGTGTGCAGGGTCAACGTGAGGGCGCCGATGCCGTGATCGAGGGCGTCATCAAGAGTTTCAATTTTGGCGGCGTGCTGCTCGACGACAAAGGACGCGCGCGGATTTTTGAAGTTACCATCGTGGGCGCTGTAACCGTGCGAGACCAAACTGAGAATCGGGTGCTTTACGATAATCAGAACTTCGTCTTCCGCGGCGAGTATGAATTCGCGAGCGACCCGCGCAGCTTCTTCAACGAAGAAGATCCGGCAGTGCTCCGCATCTCCCGTAATTTCGCCGAAAGCATCGTGTCGACACTCATCAACGCCGTCCAACTCGAAAAGAAATGAAAGCTCTGTCTCGAACCGAACTCGATCGCTCGTTGCGTGAGGGGTTGCGCCCGCTCTATTTATTGCTTGGCTCGGAAGTCTATTTACGTCGAGTCGCGGCCAAGACTATCACCGAAGCCGCGCTCAGCCGTACGCTCTTGCGCGAGTTCAACGAGTCGGCCTTCAGCTTGGTGAGTGATCCGGTGCAGTCTGCGATTGCAGCGGCAGAGCAGCTTCCGATGATGTCAGACATGCGCGTGGTTCGTATTCGCGATTTCGCAAAGCTGCGCGAGGCAGACGAAGACGCTCTCATTCGTTATCTCAACAATCCAGCGCCCACCACCGTGATGATCTTCATCGCCGACGAACTCGACAAACGAAAGAAGTCGAGCAAAGTGTTGCTGGATACTTGTACTGTTGTCGACTTCGGGCCACTTAAAGACGCGGAGACAAAGGCGTGGGCCAAAACGCGATTGAAGGAGCTAGAAGTTACTGCCGATGATCAGGTCTTGAGCGAATTAATCCGGGTGGTCGGCACGGACATCCAAACCCTCTTCAACGAACTCGAGAAACTCGCCTCGGCCGCGGCGAGCAGTGGTAACCGTATCACTCTCGATCTGGTCGATGAACTGATCGGGCGTTCGCGTGAGCTATCGAATTTCGAACTCGGCGATCACCTGATGGCTGGTAATCGCAAGAAAGCACTCGAGACTTTGCATCGTCTCCTCGAAGACGGCGCTGAGCCGGTAATGCTCGTGGGCCTGATCGCCGGCAACTATCACCGACTCGCTCTGGGTAAACATTTGCTCAGTCGCGGCGGTCGAGAAGAAGTCTTCCGTAACATCAATTTGCCACCGTTCAAACGCGACTCATATATTTCCACACTGCAACGTAGCACCGCAGCCAAGATCGCACGTGGAATCCAACTCACCGCCGCCACCGATCTCGCCATCAAAACCTCCCAAGCCACCCCTCGCCTCCAACTCGAGCTGCTCGTTTGCGAATTAGCGACCTAATCCGAGTTTTTATCCGCGTCATCCGCGGCCAATACAGCGTTGCACTTCTCGACGATCGAGACACTCCCAAATTGATCCAAGCGCTCCGCAATGCGGTCAATCCAAAACCTGGTGATCTCTTCGCTGTACTTCTTCGGATCTACCTGATGAAAGTCGAGGAACCGCAACAATCCCTCGCGCATGCGTTCGAGCGCGACTTCCCTGCCAAAGTTGTGCACATACCAAACCGCGACCACGATATGATCCTTATGTTTGAAATCGTCCGCGCTGGTCTCACATGTTTCAAACCCGCGCACCACTCGCTCGATTTCCGGCTCAGAGTTCATCGATAGCTCCTTTCACAAATAAAAAACCGAGGCGGACCGAAAATTCGATCCGCCTCGGTAGATTCGTTAGTTTTGGCTGGTCTATTTAGCAGCCACTTGATTCGCGCGCACCGTCAGCCTTGATTTATACCGTGCCGCAGCATTCTTGTGCAGAACGCCTTTTTGGACCGACTTATCGATCACAGAGATGGCATCTGGCAGCACCTTCTGAACTTCGTCACTCTTGCCCGAATCGAGGGCCGCCCGCAGCTTCTTGATATAGGTTCTGACCTTGGTCTTGTGGCTCTTATTAATCGTGCGACGCTTCTCACTCTGCCGCACGCGCTTCTCTGCTGATTTATGATTCGGCATTCAAATCTCCAAAAATCTAAGGGAAAACACACTATCACGCGCCCAATCACCTTTGGCGCAAGTGACGGAGTATAGGTTTCGAGCCAATAAGTGTCAAGTTGAGCGACGAACCTTTATCCACAGATTACACAGATATTATGACTGAATCTGTGTAATCTGTGGGTTTGTTGGCAGGTGCTATGCCATCTTTCATCAACTTGTACTCAACCGAGTCGACCAATCCGCGCCAGCTTGCCTCGACGATGTTGGAGGAGACGCCGACGGTACTCCACTTTGTCTGGCCGTCAGTTGATGTGATCAATACGCGGACGAGGCTGGCGGAGCCGCTCAGGGAGCTGTTGAGGACGCGGACTTTGTAGTCGGTCAATCGCATCTCTGAGAGCGACGGGTAGAACTCCGCGAGCGCGCGACGAAGCGCCTGGTCGAGCGCGTTGACTGGACCGGTGCCGGTTGCGGCGGTGTGCTCGACCGAGTCACCAACTTTGATCTTCACGGTTGCTTCGCTCAGCGGCGTGGTAGCGCCTCGATGCTCATCAATGACCCTGAATGAGAGCAACTCGAAGAACGGCTCGGGTTCGCTGCGAAGTTTGTTGACCAACAGTTCAAAGCTGGCCTCCGCCGCTTCGAACTCAAAGCCTTCGTTTTCGAGCCGCTTCAACTCGTCGAGGATCTTCTGTTCGCCTTCCACTTCGAGATTAAGCTCACGCGCCTTCGCCGCAAGATTCGCGCGCCCTGACAGATCCGAAACGAGAATACGTCGCCGGTTACCAATCAACTCCGGAGCAACATGTTCGTAAGTCAGAGGATTACGTTCGACCGCGGAGACATGCACGCCGCCCTTGTGTGCGAAAGCGCTGGCGCCAACGAACGCGGCAGACGACGCCAGCTCAAGATTTGCGATCTCACTCACAAACGACGCTGCTTCGCGCAGCTTGCGCAACCGCTCTGGTCCAATCGCTTCGCAACCGAGTTTCAACTCGAGGTTCGGAATCACCGCACACAGATTGGCATTTCCGCAACGTTCGCCATAGCCATTGATCGTTCCCTGCACCTGACTCGCGCCCGCCAGAACGGCCGCCAGAGTGTTTGCAATCGCGAGTTCTCCATCGTTGTGACAATGAATTCCAACCGGAACACTCAACTTCTCTATGACTTCGCGGGTGATGCGCTCCACGTCGTGCGGAAGACTCCCGCCGTTGGTGTCACAAAGCACGATGCGCGCCGCGCCAGCTTCAGCGGCAACAAGCAATGTCTGTAAAGCATAGGACGGATTCGATCGATACCCGTCGAAGAAATGTTCTGCGTCATAAATCACGAGCGGCACGCGGGCCGAAAGATAGCGCAGCGAGTCAGCGATGATTTCGAGATTCTCTTCAAGACTAACCCGCAATGCCTCGCGAACATGCAACTCCTACGACTTGCCGAAGATCGTTACGACCGGGGTGCGCGCCTCAAGCAGAGATTGAATACTGGAATCTGTTTCACACGAAAAATTCTTTCGCCGGGTGGCGCCAAACGCAGTAATACGAGCGTGACTTAACTTCAACGAGCGCACCTCGTTGAAAAACGCAACGTCACGCGGATTTGAACCGGGCCAACCGCCCTCGATAAAATCAACTCCCAACGCATCGAGCTCTTCGGCAATGCGACACTTATCAGCAACCGAGAAATTGATCGCCTCGCCCTGCGTCCCATCGCGTAGCGTCGTGTCGTAGATTTCGATGCGATTACTCATTTGTGACCCGCCTCGACTGGCTGTAGCACCAGATGGAGCCATTCCCGATAACGCTCTTCGCGTCCCGCGACTGCTGAAAAGAAGACGCGCTGAATACGCTCGGTAATCGGACCCCGCTTGCCTCCGTTAATCTCCACGCCATCAACTTCGCGAATCGGCGTGACTTCGGCTGCAGTGCCGGTAAAGAAAGCCTCGTCAGCCTCAACTAGATCTTCGAGCTTCATCGCACGAGTGACGATGCGATGACCAAGATCGCGTCCGATGCGGATCACAGCATCGCGAGTTATCCCCATCAGGATCGACTCGCGCTCGTCGTTAGTGATCAAGTTTCCATTGCGAACGACGAAAAGATTCTCACCCGATCCTTCAGCCAGATGCCCTTCGCTGTTCAATAACAACGCTTCATCAAAGCCGCGTTTTAAAGCATCACGCACCGCGAGAATCGAGTTGAGATACTGACCACACGCCTTTGCCGTAGTCGGCATCATGTCTGACTGAAACTTCTTCCACGGTGAGACCGTGACTCGCACACCTTCCTCCAGTCCCACGGCTCCCAGATAAGGCGCCCATGGCCACGCCAGTATGACTACTTCCACCGGACACTTTGCCGGATGCACACTGAGACTGCTGCTCCCGAAATAACAAAGAGGTCTCAGGTAACAGCTTTCGAATTCATGCACACGCACCAGTTCCTCGACTGCCTCAGTCAACTCAAGCCGTTCGTACGGTATATCGAGTCCGTAAACACTCGCCGAAGCGTAAAAACGATCGAGGTGCGCATCGAGACGAAAGATCGCGGGACCGGCATCAGTTGCGTAACATCGTATCCCTTCGAAAACGCCACTGCCGTAGTGTAAAGCGTGGGACGACACGTGCGTCGTCGCGTCTGCCCAGGGAATGATTTGGCCGTTCCGCCAAACCCATTTGGATTGGTCGAAGCTCATGTCGTCACGTCCTTAACAAAAAGGCCATCAACTTCTTTGTTGATGGCCGCTAAACTCGTGTAGGAGATTGTCAATGGGCCATCACGTCGGTCGCAGGCGAATATAGCTAATTACAATAACGGCGCCGACCGACATGTTCAGTGATTCGCCCATCACTATTCACTCTACCGTTTCACCGTCGCCATAGCCTAATTGATTATTTTTATCCACAGATTACACAGATTATTATTCTGCGTAATCTGTGGATTGACAGCGAACCCCCACACCAATACCATCGTTCCTGCTTCACAAAGGAGATAGTTAACAGAGTTTGAAGAAGATTGAGTTGCCGCCTCGTGGTTTAGAGACGTTGTTTGGTGTTCACGATCAGAACATCAAATACCTGGAGTCTCTGCTTGACGTAAGAATTGACGCCCGCGGTCAGGACGTGTCGATTGACGGCGCCCCGGCAGACGTCGAAACCGTTCAACGCATTCTCGAAGACTTTTCCGACCTCTTCAAGGAAGGAAAACACTTCACCGACAAAGAGCTGCGCGAAGCCTTTGCGCAGATCGCTGAAGACCGCGCGTTCAGCCTGCGCGACTACTTCACGAAGGCGCGTTTCAATCCCGCCGGAAAGAAGCAGGTCGCTCCCAAATCGTCCAACCAGCGTAAATACATTCAGGCGATCCAGGAAAAGGACGTCGTGTTTGGTATCGGTGTCGCCGGCACTGGCAAGACCTATCTGGCCGTGGCGATGGCGGTGCAGGCGCTGATGCAAAAGCAGGTAAACCGGATCGTGCTCGCGCGACCGGCAGTCGAAGCCGGAGAAAAGCTCGGCTTTTTGCCGGGCGACCTGCAGGACAAGGTCGATCCATATCTGCGCCCGCTTTACGATGCGCTCTTCGATCTGATCGATTACGAACGCGTCACGAAGTTGCTCGAGAAACGCGTGATCGAAGTCGCGCCACTCGCATTCATGCGCGGCCGCACGCTGTCGGACGCATTCATCATTCTCGACGAAGCGCAAAACACCACCAGCGAACAGATGAAGATGTTTCTCACGCGCATCGGCTTCGGATCGAAGGCCGTCATCACCGGCGACGTGACTCAGGTCGATCTACCGACCGGCAAACGCAGTGGCCTCATCGAAGCCGAACGAATACTCTCGCAGCTCGACGGTATTGAGTTTGTGTACTTCACTGACAAAGACGTCGTACGACACAAGCTGGTGCAGATGATTATTCGCGCGTACGAAGAGCAAGGTAAGAAGCACCAGATTTAACGATGGTTGAGGTCGTCAATCGCCAGCGACGTTTGCAGCTCGATACAGAGGCGTGGTCCAACTTCGCGGTCAAGGCTCTCAACGCCATCGGAAAGAACGACTCAGATGCAACAATCGCGTTCGTTTCAGACAAGCGGATTCGAGAGCTGAATCGACAGTTTCGCGGTATCGATAAGGCGACGGACGTTTTGTCGTTTCCGGCGGAGGAAGAAGCGAACCTTGGTGACGTTGCCGTTTCGGTTGAAACTGCCGCGATACAGGCGAAAGAAAACGGCTTAACACTCGATCAGGAAATCGCGCAGTTGATACTTCACGGCCTGCTGCATCTTTCAGGCTACGATCATGAGACCGATAACGGCCAAATGAATCGTTTGGAACTCAAGTTGAGAAGGAAGTTGGATATTGACTAATAAGGATTGCATGATGAACAAGATGATCCTTTGAATCTTGTAAATCCGGTCAATCCTGTTCATACTAGTCTCCCATCGATGGAACTTGAAATAGGGCTTGCGCTGGTTCTGCTCATAGTGCTCTCGTTGCTGGCTACGGTCGACATGGCCTTCGCCCAGTTGAGCGACGTGGGCTTGCGCCGTCTGATTGGCGAGAATGGAGACAAGCCTGAACCACGATCGAGACTCTTCCTGCGACAAGCACTGGAGAACCGCCCGCGCTTTGGCTTTGCTCTATCTGCGACAATCCAGATGCTGCTCGTCGTCGTCGCCGTTCTAATCACGTCGATTTCGCTCTATCTGTTTCCGGATCCGCGACTCGTACTTGTCGGTCTCTTTGCCGGCTTAATTCTCGCCGGAATCTTTCGCCAACTTATTCCCCTCTTTATTTCCACCCGGAATCCTGAAGGAACATTGCTCTTCCTGTTGCCGCTCGTGCGCCCGTTCATTCCGATCATGACGTTCGTTGCCGATCCTTTTCAGCGCCTCTTCGATCGGTCGCGTCGAAAAGATTATGTGACTGAGACCGGTGACGAAGTGGAAGAAGATGACGACAGCGGCGATCTACAGGCACTGATCGACGTCGGCGAAGCAGAAGGCATTCTGGAAGAAGAAGAAGGCGAACTGATTCATTCGATTATCGAGTTTGGCGATACGCGCGTTAGTGAAGTGATGACGCCACGTCCTGATATCGTTGCGGTGTCGGAGAGTGCGACTGTACGTGAGGCACGCGACATTATTCTGGATTCGAAGTATTCGCGCCTCCCTGTCTATCGCGAACAGATCGACAACGTCGAAGGCATAATTTACGTGAGAGATCTGTTGCAGTGTTGGGCCGATGGTCGCGAAGATGAATGTGTTAAATCTCTCGTGCGGCCGGTCTTTGACGTCCCGGAAACGAAACCGGTAGCGGATTTGCTCAAGGACATGCAGAAGGCTCACTTCCAACTCGCGATGGTGATCGACGAGTATGGCGGCGTTTGTGGTCTCGTCACGGTTGAAGACATTCTCGAAGAGATCGTCGGCGAGATTGAAGACGAAGACATCGCCGGCGAAGAGCTTGAAGACATTGTCGAACTCAATGACGGCAGTTACGAAGTACTCGGCTCCACCGAAATCGGCAAGATCGAACGCCTTTTTGACATGGAGATCGAAGCTGACGATTTCACTACGATCGCCGGCCTCGTGATCAACGAATCAGGCAGAGTTCCGGCTATCGGTGAACGATTGAATATACGTGGTCTCGAAGTCGAGGTGCTCGAAGCTGATGAACGACGAATTATTCGTGTGCGCGTACTGAAAGCAGCGCCGGATGAGACAGAATTAGATCACGCAGAATCACAGAAGGCACAAACGTCATAGACAGAATGTGAACATATGGGTAAAAAGAGCAAATTTCTTCGCGGCAAACGAATCGACCCCGCGCCAATTGAGAAAAACATTGCCGTCGCCGATTTAATCGATGAGTCGTTCCTGGCTTACAACGCGGCACGATTACGCGAAGCGTGCCAGCTCTTCACCCAAAAGATGCTGGAGCCTGAAGTCACGATCGGACTCTCGTTGACCGGAGCGTTAACGCCCGCAGGACTCGGAATCTCGGCGCTGATCCCTTTGATCAAAGCCGGTTTTGTTGACTGGATCATTTCCACCGGCGCGAATCTCTATCACGACACCCACTTCGGCATCGGTCTCGCAATGCACCTGGGCAACGCGCATACATCAGACGTGGTGCTGCGCGAAGAAGAAGTGGTCCGTATCTACGACATCTTCTTCGATTACTCGGTGCTGCTCGACACTGACGCGTTCTTCCGCAAGATCATTGAAGCTCCCGAGTTTCAGCGTTCGATGTCCACGGCCGAGTTTCACTATCTCTGCGGGCGTTATGTTCACGAACGCGAACAAAAGCTCGGTATCAAAGATAAATCTTTGCTCGCCGTCGCTTATGAGTACGCCGTGCCGATCTACACGTCGTCGCCGGGCGATTCCTCAATCGGCATGAACGTCGCTGCCAAAGCAATTCAGGGTAACAAACTCGCGTTTGATCCATCGCTCGACGTGAATGAAACAGCGTCGATCGTGCTCGCAGCTAAACGGGGAGTAGTGAAAGTCGGCGGCAAGAAACGAAAGGGACAATCAGCCGTCTTCATTCTCGGCGGCGGTTCGCCAAAGAATTTTCTTTTACAAACTGAACCGCAGATTCAGGAAGTGCTTGGCATCGACGAACGCGGACACGATTACTTTCTACAGGTGACAGATGCGCGGCCGGATACTGGCGGCCTCTCGGGTGCAACACCGGGTGAAGCAGTATCATGGGGCAAGGTTGATCCCGATCGGCTTCCCGATGCAGTTGTTTGTTACATTGATTCTACAGTAGCGCTTCCGCTCATTACGGCTTATGCTCTTACCCGTCATGAACCTCGCGAACCGAAGCGTCTCTATGAGAAGCGCGAGCAGTTCATGAACCTGCTCCTGGCGGAATACAAAAAATCAAAACGACGATAACGCGATTGGAGAGAACCGGCGATCATGGGTGAATCACGAGCGACCGCTAAGCCGAAGAGTTATTACGACTGTGTTGAGTGTCCTGCCTACTGTTGTTCAGTATACGAACGTGTGCAAGTAACACCGCGAGACATTCGGCGACTGGCGAAGTATTTTAAAGTCACCGAAGAAGTGGCCACTGTTCGCTACACAAAGATGTATGAGAAGGAAAGAGTGCTGCGCCGGAAAAAGGATGCGATGTTTGGTGAAGCGTGTCAGTTCATCAATCCCGAAACGCGTGGCTGCTCGATCTATCACGCGCGTCCGGCGGTATGCCGTGAGTTTCCGACCACGAAGCGATGTGCGTACTACGATCTCCTGACCTTCGAACGCGAGCAACAGGACGATCCCAACACGCTACCGTTGGTGAAGATCACATTCAAGAAGAATGGAAAGAAGTAGACAAGGTGGAAGACTTTTTATCAAAACTCATCGGGAAGAAGATTGATCTCTACTGCGGCGGCGCCTCAACTCTTCGCGGTGAAGTGCTGAAAGTGGAAATGAGTGTCCTGCATTTGCGCGACGATGACGGCAAAAACTGTTACGTCGCTGTCGAAAAGGTCATCGCTGTCTGGGAAGCCCGCGACGATGAACACCGCGCCGGCTTCGTGCCGCGACAAAGCGCAAAATAAAGTTAGCCACAAAAAGGCACAAAAGGCACATAAAGAGAAATCATTTCAGGTTTCCATTTATGTGCCTTTTGTGCCTTTTTGTGGCTGGATTTAGTCTGTGACTTGCGTGGCCTGTGGCACGCGACGGAAGCCGTCGATGTGCTTTAACCAATACTCAGTGAACTCTTGATAGACGACGCCGTGGCGACGTGAGGCGTGGTAGAAGCCATGCTCGTCAGCAACAACGCCGACGTGCGTCAGACCACTGAAGAACACGAGCGTTCCAAACTTGAACTGCTCTTCGACCGGCGGCGCTGCGAAACGCACAAATAAGTTGCGCGCACTCACTCGTTCGAAGTTGATCCCGGTCGCCTGGAAGATACTCCACACAAATCCCGAACAGTCGAACCGGTCTGGTCCGGTCGCACCCCATCGATACGGCGATCCGAGACGCTGGTCTATCGCCGCCATCAGCATTGGTTCAAACTTGATGAATCCGGAGCTTGAAGTACTGGGCGAAGGCGCCAGGTCGATCACCGGTTTTGGCTTTGCTTCCCAGACCGGCTTCGATTCAGATGCGGCCGATGCCAGCACAGCAAACTCGTCCGGTGAGCACGATACTTCGTTCGCATCACCGCCGTTCGCAACTCTGGGACGAGTTTGGGCGATTGCTGATACTGACAAAATCGAGAGCGCCAGAGTGGCAACCAAAACACGAGGGAACAGTTTTCGTAACTCCATAGACAGGGAACTACCTTCTTCTGAGAAATTCTAATTTTTGGTATTTCTGTGTGAGGGGGGCACCGCTAAAACCTCAGGCACCTTAACAGTTGAAACTGTGAGCTTCAACACGCAATGTGACTGTTTCGTGACGAAACGCTAAGGAAAACAAATACTTGCACTGAAAGAAGTCACGAATTAGTTGCGACTGTGAATGGCGTTTGTAACCGTGTTTATGGGGAAAATCGGGCGAACGAGGAGGTGGGATCGGTCAATCTGAAGGGAGTTGGACCACTGGAAGCTACAAAAAATCGTGCAGAGGTTGCGAAAAAATTCTTATCGCAATCGCTCTTTCTGTAGTTTCGCGATTAGGGTCACGGTAAAAAGCACAGTAATGGCTAACGTCATGGGGCAGAACTCCCGATAACCTGAAAAATTAATTCGTTTGTATGAAGTTATTAAAGTTGGAATGAGGATCGGGTTCCCGAATGCTAGGCCGAGCGATCGGAGCCGTTGTGGGCCGCGGCGTAATTAAGACCAACCGTGATGATCTTTTGCAATAACTGATCGTACGGCACGCCTGAATACTCAGCCGAGTCCGCGAAGTCTTCCTGGTGCGCGATCTGCGGATTCGGATTGGCCTCCAGCAGATAAAACTGTCCATCTTCCGTCATCCGATAATCCAGCCGCGCATAACCACTCAAAAACAGGTAGCGATAAATCCGCTTCGACAGTCGCTCGAGCGTCTTGATCTGTTCGGGTGTCAAATCCGCGGCTCGGGTCGCAACGCCGACCTTCTCCTGGTAATTCGGATCCCACTTCACTTTCAGGGTCGCGATATTCTCAGCGCCTTCCGGCAGCTTCTCCATCACCAGCTCCCACGGCGCATACGTCTGAATATTCTGATTCCCAATCACACCGACATAAATCTCACGGCCCTTGATGTATTGCTCCGCGATCGCCGCCGTCTTGTTTTGCCGGTGAATAAACTCGACACGTTGCGTGAGCTTCTCGTCGTCATGCACGATCGACGCCTGCGCGATCCCAACCGACCCTTCCTCGCTGATCGATTTCACGAGGAGGGGAAACTTCAATCGCTTCGGCCGGCGCACTTTTCGATTCATCGGAAACACTGCGAAGTTCGGCACCAGCAAACGGTGATACGAGAGAATCATCTTCGTCAGTGCCTTATCGTGCGCGAGGGTCATGCCACGCGGATTACAACCCGTGTAAGCCTGCTTCATCAGTTCGAGATAACTGACGACGTGCTGATCGTAGAGTGGATAACCGTGAAACTCTTCGAGAAGGTTAAAAGCGATGTGAGGCTTGTGCTCCATCAACGCGTTGCCGATCACGTTGAGTTGATTGTAGAGACCGACGGGATAGACCTCGTGACCCATCTTCTTGAGCGTCGAGATCACGTCGTATTCAGTTTTGACTTCGGCTTTTTCTTTGTCGGAAAGACCGTCCAACGTATCAGGAGGTACGAGGTCTTCGTGAACCAGTACAATGATGCGCAGTTTCTTTCGCGGCTCAAAGGTCATACGGCTATGCGATGATAACCTGAATGGAGCACGTTCATTACTTGCACAGTCAACACTATCATGACACGTCGGCGCGTTTCGCGGAAGGGGGTTGCTACACGAAGTTTCAATTCTTTACAACGATCGATCATATTTTGCAGCACGTGATCGATGGTGTATTGATGCACGCCGGTGCCTTCCGCAACGATCTGTCGCACTTCGCGTCTCACTTTGCGAAGAAACATTGCCGCACTCGGTTTGTTTCTATGTCGCGGATCGTCAGAGAAGATTCGATGTAGTTCGCGATCGTAAACTGCGGGCCACTCGAAGTCGTAACGCTCGCGTTTGCGTCGGTAGTGTTCGCGCAACGTTCCTCGCAGCGCAGACAGTGGCTCGATCTTTGTGCGCGTTCTGTTGCGCGGTTTTGTGCCGTCGAGATCGTTCATTAAATTATCGATGTATTCGAGCTTGAGCAACGCCGGCCAGCCGCGATAACGACGACGCCACTGTGACCGTGGCGTCAGCCAAACGGCAAACGTCTCGGCGAAGTCTTCCGCCGGATGTGCCTGTGCGTACCAGGCCGGCAGGTGCAACACGTACCGGCGGCTTCGCGGTTTGGGTTTGTAGAAGTCGGGATAAGGTTGCGCAAAGGAACCAAAGAGTTCGCGATGCCGGCGTTTGAAGTGGAGCCGAAAGGCAGTGTCGAGCGCGTGTCCGGCTTCGTGTCGCAGGATGCGCATGCACTCGGTGTCCGTGCCGCCTTCGACTTCGAGCATTTGCTTCCGTTCGAGCTTCATCAGACGCGGGTGGGCGAGGTAAAACGGGATCGCAATGCCCGGGACGCCGTCCGGCGAAAACCACTCTTCCGACAGCCAAACATGGGGCTTAAAGCGAATTCCGCGTGTGTTGAGCTCGCTGTACAGACGTTTTATGTGAGGCTCCAGAAACGACCCCTTAATTTTGATAGGAAGGTCGCAGATGCGCAGGTCAAGCAACTGTTCGTCGCTGAGACGATGCCAGGGGAATCTGTAGCTCACGGTGTCCAGATTCTAGGGTCTTCTCCTCAAACGGGCAAACCATCCACAGATTACGCCGATATGTCTTAAAGGAATCCGAGTAATCTGTGTAATCTGTGGATGGCTGACCCTTTTCTTATGACCCTTTCGCGTTCTATTATGAGGACTCAATTTGGCAGCGTCTTCCCATCAGCACACACCAGAAATCAGGAGAAAGAACTTCAGGGGCTATGCATAAAAACACAATTCTTAGAACTGCTCTATCAATTGCCTGCTTGTTGACCGTATCAGGCATTGCCAGCGCCGACACCAAGGTCAAGTCGCGGCAAACCAGCGGCGGTCAAACCTACGAAAATACGAGTTACATAAAAGGCAAACGCCAGCGCAGCGAGAATAGTGGCGGCCAGATGATCACGATCGAGCAGTGTGACTTGCGCCGCAACATCCAGATCATGCCGATGGCCAAGGCCTACGTGATCACCCCGTATGACGACGGCACACCGGGCAGCACGGGCAACTCCACCAACACGCACACGACTCAACCCGGCGCGGTGAAAAAAGGCGGCGTGGTTACGTCCACCGTCATCACCAAAGACACAGGTGAGCGCAAGCAGATGTTTGGCTACACTGCGCGTCACATCATCACTACGATGTCGATGGAGTCGTCACCCGACGCGTGCTCGCAGAACAACACGAAGATGGAGATCGACGGCTGGTACATCGATGCGACGTTCGCACTCGATTGCGACAGCAATCGTCAGTACACGGCGTACAGACCGCCAACCGCCGCCGGCGGCTGCCGCGATCGCTATGAGACTAAAACGATTGGAACAGCGAAAAAAGGTTTTCCCGTTTACGAGAAAATGACGATGCTGGGTGCAAACGGTGCACCGAGTTTTTCAAACATCACTGAGGTGATCGAGATCTCGCAGGCGACACTCGAGCAGAGTCTGTTCGAACCTCCGCCCGACTATCGCCAAGTGGAAGACTTCGCGAGTGCATTCAGTGCGGCGTACGCGAATCCGCAAGCATCGGCCGGTAACACGGGTATCTCGACAGGCGTCAACCCGAGCATGAGCCAACCCACTGCTGCGCCGGCGTCAACAGTCGGACCAAAACGTGCGGGCGTCATCCGCATCGGAGTTGTAGCGGTGAAGCCCGGCAACGTCACCGAGGGAATGAATCCGCAACAGCTTGCTCTGGCGGTGCAGAACACGCTGATGGAAAATTTGAAATCGAGCAATGTTGAGGCTATTCCGATTGACGGAGCGGGCGGGATTCAAGCAGAGGCAAAGCAGAAAGACTGTGACTATCTCGTCTTTGCGAATGTGGCGCTAAAGAAAGGTGGCGGTGGTTTCGGTAGTTTCATGAATAGTGCGGCCGGGAAAGTTGCGAGCAACGTCGGCTATGGATCGAGCACGGCCGCCGTCGTCGCTACGAATGCGGTGGTGGCTGCCACGGTGGCAGAGAACATCAAGTCGAAAGATGAAATGACGCTTGATGTGCGCCTCGAGCGTCCCGGCGCCACAACATCGACCTTCGCGCAGCAATACAAAGGTAAAGCTAAATCAGCCGGCGAAGACCTCATCACGCCACTGGTCCAACAAGCAGCCCAAGCTGTCCTCGCTGCCGCAAAATAGAACCAGCCACAAAAAGGCCATCCACAGATTACACAGATAATCAAAAATCTGCGTAATCTGTGGATACTAGCTCGGAGGGTGGACTCCGGTCTTCAATGATGAAGAGGGGCACTGTTTCTCGATCGTGCATTCGGCGCATAGCGGATTACGCGCTTTGCAGATCTTTCTACCGTGATAGATCATCAGGTGCGGGAAGATCACCCAATCCTTTTTGGGTACGATTGGAATCAGTTCCTGCTCGATCTTTTCGGCTGTCTTCTGTTGCGTGAACGCGAGGCGATGCGAGAGCCGCGTCACATGCGTGTCAACGACCACTCCCGCTTTGATGTCGAACGCATTTCCCAACACGACATTCGCAGTCTTGCGCGCGACGCCCGGCAGCTCCAGCAACTCATCCATGGTGTGCGGAACTTCCCCGTGATACTGCTCCGTCAACAACTTCGCCGTCCCCTGAATCGACTTCGTTTTATTCCGAAAGAACCCGGTCGACTTGATATCCTGCTCCAACTCCCTCGGCGCGACCTTTAGATAGTCCTCCGGCTTCTTGTACTTCCGAAACAAATCAGCAGTCACCAGATTGACTCGTTCGTCAGTACACTGCGCCGAGAGAATCGTCGCAATCAGCAACTCAAACGGGTTTGAATGATTCAACGAACACTTCGCACCCGGATAAGCTCGCTTGAGCCGCCGGATGATGTCGCGCGTGCGTTTCTTCAGTTCGTCAAGACTCTCGCGTTTCGCCATCAAGTCTTATCCTGTTCGTTTCAACTTTCCTGTTTTCTTAGCCCAGGCCTCGATACGAACGAAGACAAAGAGGCCCAGCGGCAACAGTATCGCTCCCATCACCGCCAGCACCAGCAGTTCGTGCGAAACCGCCGAGAGTGGCGCGCCCGCGAGATGCTCCGCGGTCGAATTACCGTTTCCCACTCCAAACAACTTCCGGCAAGCAGACAAAGTGTAAGTCGCCGGTGAGATCTTAGATAGCGGCTGTAACCATGCTGGCAGGACTTCGATGGGATAATAAACTCCCGAAACGAGCAGAAGCGAGCCCTGAAAGATATGAGTCGCCTCTGCGCCTCGCTCGGCGCTCATCACCGGAAACACCGCCGCAAACAGTCCCAGACCCACGAACGCAACCGTGCTCACTGCCAGGACCACAAGCACGCCGAGCAGGTTCGCGCCGCGCAAGTTCAGGTCCGTAAACAACATCAGACCGACAAGCACGATCACACTCGTCACAATGCTGTTCAGCAACGAGTACAAACTGACACCCAGCAAATGCACCGCTCGCGAGACCGGCGCCATGAACGTGTACTCCAGCGTTCCTTCCCAACGCTCGTAAGCGATCGACATCGCGATCTCCTGGTAGAGCCACGACAGATAGTTCCACAACAGCGCACCGACGACGAGCGTCAGCGTCAGTTGATAGTTTTTCTCCGCGACGCCGATCAAAGCGACAGTCGCCGAAGTCACGAGTGCGTAAAAATTAAAAACGACGACCCAGCCAATGTAACGACGAGTAATGTGATACCCGCGAAACAAGAAGGCCCACGTTTGTCTTAAAGTAGCTTCCATTGCTAACTCTCCTAACCTATCCACAAATTAAGCAGAACAAGCGGCGTAATCTGTGGATAACTCTTCATCGATGAGACCCTCACCGGTTAACTTGATGAAGGCATCGTCGAGCGTGGCTGTGTTTGCGCGCAGCATCAGTTGCGCGGCCGTTCCTTCAGCGACGAGTTTGCCGTGCGCCAGAAAACCGATGCGGGCGCAGAGTCGTTCCGCTTCCGCCATGTCGTGCGTCGTCAACAGAACCGTCGTTCCTTCACGAGCCTGTAGATCTTCAAGAAACAACTGCACGTCGCGACGGCTCTTCGGATCGAGTCCGGTGGTCGGCTCGTCCAGCAACAACAGCGGCGGATTGATCATCAGTGCGCGCGCGATGCTGATCTTCTGTTGCATACCGCGACTCATCTCCTCGAGCGGCGTTGAGAACTTGGCGTTTTCCATTCCCAACTGTTCGAGAATCTGCATCACGCGTTGCTCCGCCTGGCGCGCGTTCTGACCGTAAAGCAGCGCCGTGTACAGCAGGTTCTCGCGTGCCGAGAGCTTCTTGTAGAAAGCAGCGTCGACACTGACACGACCGATAATCCGGCGGACTTCGTCTGCCTGCTCGGGCAAAGTAAAACCAAGCATTTGCACGTAGCCGCTGTCGGCAATCAGCAGCGTCGACAGAATTCGGATCAAGCTCGACTTACCCGAACCGTTTGGTCCCAGCAGTCCGTACGTCTCCCCCTGACCGACGCTGAACGAAACATCGTCGACAGCCCAGAGTTCGGACTTTTTCCTGAAACCCACTCGCTTGCGAAAACTTTTGCGCAGGTTTCGCACCTGAATAGCTGGTTGTTGCATGATCAGACCTCAAAAGCGGATCGCCAAAAAGACAGTCCACTCGGAAAAAACGTTTAGTTTGTAGTTGGAAGTAAAAGGAGCGGCTGCACGTGCGCTCGATCACTCGCCGATTAGTGCGAGCGAAGTGACCCGATGCCAGCCGCGCAGATCTACTGCGCGAGAATCAAGCGAGGTCCAGCCTGAACATTTTAAGGTAGATTACTTTCATCACTTCACCTATGGCTGGGAGGATAATACACAGCCACTGCTTTACGCAAACAAATCCGCGTTCATCCGAGTCACCGTTTTCCGTGAGCAATCTTCACGGCCTCGGGTAACTGTCTCAACCGCAACATGGAGATCACCCCAAACAGCGGGCCGGGTGCGAGGATCATGAACGCGTACCGCCAGTTCCCAACCTTCGGGATTAACTCGATCGATACATTCGTCAAAAGAAATCCGATGCACATCTGAACCGTGAGCGCGGTGCCGATGTACTGCGGATCGCCGAGTTCAGTCACACACGAAGAAAACTGCGCCGAATCGGCGACAACGCTCGCGCCCCAAACTGCCGCGACAAGCAAAAGCACCCACGGATTGCCGCCATACAAAAACCCAATCACCAGGCAACACGTGCCGCTGATCGCCATTGCCCACGATGTGACTAACGTTCGCCCCACACGATCCGCAATCAAACCCGCAACGACACAACCCACCGTGCCGGCGCCGATCACAATGAATGATCCAATTTCTGCGAGACGCGGATCGCCGTTCTGAGCTGCAATACTCGTGCGGAGCATTACCGGGACCCAGATCCACATCGCGTAGAGTTCCCACATGTGGCCGAAATATCCAAAGCTCGCGAGCCTCACCCCGCGATTCCCGAACACGCGAACGACTTGCGACACGTCAAACTTCGCAGGCGGCAACGCGTATGGACCATCCTCGACGAAGAAGAGCACGACCAGTCCGCCAGCTGCCGCGAGGAGGGAAACAAAGAGCACATTTGTTCTCCAGTTTGCGCTGCCAACCGCGTTGACGAGATACGGTGTCGCTTTTCCCAACGTCAAGGCGCCGACCAAAACACCGAGTGCCATCCCGCGTCGCTCACGAAACCACGTCGCCATGATCTTCATTCCGGGTGGATAAACTCCGGCGAGACAAACACCGGTTGCGAAGCGAAGTGCGATCGCGGTTCCCGGATCGTGAACGTACAAACCAAAGATTGCACTAAGCGCAGCGCCCAGGAATGACGAAACCGCGAAGAGACGTCTCGAACTGATGATGTCAGGCAGGTTGAGCGTGGCGCTGATGAGCGTACCGGCAACAAAACCGAGCTGAACCGCGATTGCGATCCAGTTAATTTGTGAGGGCGATAAGTTCCATTCGGAAGAGAGTGCAGGGACAACGGCGGAGCCGCTGAACCACAGCGACATGCCAAGCAATTCTGCGATTGATAGGAGGGTTAAAGCCTGCCAACGACGGGATGTATTCAAGATCTGTTTTGTGCTTTTTGTGCCTTTAGTGGCTATTCAAGTCCTTCTTCGTGGGCCACAAACACCGTCACCAATTCATTCAAGCCTTCCGCATCCTGGTCGTCAAACCGTCCGATCGTCGGGCTATCGAGATCGAGCACACCCAGCAAACGTTCGCCATCAAACAACGGCACAACAATCTCGGAATTCGAAGCAACGTCACACGCGATGTGTCCGGGAAACTCGTGCACGTTCGGCACGATGATCGTCTCTAATTGCTGCGCGGCCACGCCGCAGACACCCTTTCCCAGCGGAATGCGAACGCACGCCGGATTTCCCTGGAATGGACCAAGCACAAGCTCGTCGCCTTTCAAAAAATAGAAGCCAGCCCAATTCACATTCGGCAGCGCATTGAAAAGTAGCGCACTGAAATTCGCGGCGTTGGCAACGAAGTCATGCTCGCCTTTCAGCAAACTCAACAACTGCACGACAAGACTCGCGTAAAGCTTCGGCTTTACATTGTTCGTCGACGTTGCGACACGACGCTTTGCCGCTTTCTTCGTGACAGTTTTCTTCTTAGCCGGTTTTTTCTTCGCGGTTCGAGGGGTCATTTTGCTCAGGTTCCTCCGTTGCAGGCCGGATGCTAATCACCACTGATTTTGAAACGGGCGTGTTGCTTTTCAGGGCGACGTGACGCACCGGCACTAAAACATTTGCTTCGGGAAAATAGGTCGCCGCACAACGACTCGGAATATCGTAAGGCACGATAGCAAATCCTCGCGCGACGCGTTCTTCGCCTTCGAAATGGCTCACTAAGTCTACAACTTGTCTGTCGTTGAAGCCCGCGGCGACGATATCCTCCCTGTTGAGAAATACCACGCGGCGGTCGTCGTAAATTCCGCGGTAGCGATCATTCAAAGTGTAAACCGAAGTATTAAACTGGTCGTGACTGCGGATTGTCATCATCAGAAACTGATCCGGACCGAGAGCGTGTTCGGGTAATTCGTGGACGGTAAATTCGGCCTTTCCGCTACGGGTGTTGAAGACTCGATTGCGTACCGCGTTGGGAAGATAAAAGCCACCCGGCTCGCGCACGCGCGCGTTGTAATCGTCAAAACCCGGAACCACTCGTTCAATGGCCTCACGAATTTTACCGTAGTCGTTTGCCAACTCTTCCCAGTTAACCGTTGTGCGATGCTCGAGTGTCGCTCGCGCGAGACGCGCCACGATCTGCGGCTCACTCAGAAGTTCTGACGATGCCGGTTCGAGTGAACCACGCGAAACTTGCACTACACCCATCGAGTTTTCTGTTGTGACAAACTGTTGACCAGTAACCTGCACGTCGACTTCCGTGCGACCGAGACACGGAAGAATCAGCGCTCGATCGCCGGTGATCAAATGCGACCGATTCAATTTCGTAGATACATGTGCAGTCAAACGGCATCGTCGCAACGCAGCCGCAGTAAAATCCGTGTCGGGCGTGGCGGATAGAAAGTTGCCGCCCAGCGCGAAGAAGACTTTTGCACTGCCCTCGTGCATCGCATGAATCGCTCGGACCGTATCGTAGCCGTGATTTCGCGGCGGTTCGAAATCGAATACTTCGCCCAGTTTATCGAGAAAAAGCTCTGTCGGTCGTTCCCAAATTCCGACGGTGCGATCGCCCTGCACATTGCTGTGACCACGCACCGGACACAACCCTGCGCCCGGTTTTCCGATCTGACCGCGCAAGAGCATCAGATTGACGATCTCCTGAATGTTGGCGACGGCGTTTCGATGTTGAGTCAGTCCCATGGCCCAACAAAAGATCGTCCGCTCCGAGGCAACAAAGATCTGCGCGGCCTGTTCGATCTTCTCTTTCGCGACGCCACTTTGTTCGACGATCTCGTCCCACAAAACATCTTGCAAAGCCGTGACGAATTGATCGAATCCGTTTGTGTATCCATCGATGAAATCGCGATCGAGCGCATCTTCATGCGCCAGGACTGCTTTCGAGATTCCCTTCAGCAGCGCCACATCACCGTTGATCCGCACTTGCAGAAATAAATCTGCCAGTTCAGTTCCCGATCCAAGTAGACCAAGCACATGTTGCGGATGTTTGAAGCGCGTCATGCCGACCTCCGGCAGCGGGTTGATGTGGACCAGCTTGCAGCCGTTTTGTTTCGCTCGTTCGAGCGATGTGAGCATGCGGGGATGATTTGTGCCCGGATTCTGGCCGATGACGAAGATCGCTTCCGCTTTGTCGAAGTCTTCGAGCGTGACAGTTCCCTTCCCGATGCCGATCGTTTCACTCAACGCCGTGCCGCTCGACTCGTGACACATGTTCGAGCAATCGGGGAGATTGTTAGTGCCAAACTGCCGTACGAAGAGTTGATAAAGAAACGCAGCCTCGTTGCTGGTCCTGCCGGAAGTGTAGAAGATTGCCTGGTCGGGGTAGTTAAGCGAGTTCAATTCGCCCGAGAGCAGTTCGAACGCGTCTTCCCAACTGACCGGTTCGTAGTGACTCGCGTCGCGATTCAAAAGCATCGGCTGAGTCAATCGTCCCTGTGCGTTGAGCCATTGATCCGATTGCTCGGCGAGTTCGGCAACGCTCCACTGCTGAAAAAACTCTGGCGTGATGCGTTTGCTGGTCGCTTCGTCTGCGATGTGCTTCGCGCCGTTTTCACAAAACTCAAAGTGTGAACGCTCCCGATCAGGTTCCGGCCACGCACAGCCGGGACAGTCGACCCCACCCACCTGATTGACCTTCAACATCGTACGCGCGCCACGCACGAGCCCCATCTCGTCAGACAGCGTCCTGATAGTGGTAAGTATCGCGGGCACGCCGCCCGCAACTTTTTCTTTTTTTATTTGATCTGACATGCCTTCCCACAGATTATAATCCGTGCTACCTGTCTTAAAAGCCTGACGAGGAAAAACTATATGACCCTTTCGCGCCCCCTTCGGTCGCTATTTCTGTACGTTCTCTGCCTTTCAACCCTCGGAATCATCGCTAACGCCCAAATCAAGCCGGGCCGCGATCCGAATCAACAAATCGATCAGGAATACACAAACAAGATTCGCGAGTATACAACCGCGCCTTATTTCAACTCGCCTCTGACCGACTATCTGCCGGCTTCATCCGATGTTCCGACCCCCAAGGCCGTGCTTGGCGACGTTTCCGGCGCCCCCGGGAAGTTGCCGTATGCCGAAGATGTTTACAAGTACATGCGCATGCTCGAGCGCGCCAGTCCGCGGGTGAAAGTGTTTACCATCGGCACCACCGAAGAGGGCCGCGAGATGATCGCCGTGGCAATCGCGTCCGAGCAACTGATGTCAAAACTCGACGAGAATCGCGCCCGGCTTACGAAGCTCGCCGATCCGCGTTCCATCAACATGGACGAAGCCGAAGCAGACAAACTCGTGGCCGCGTCGTTTCCAGTCTATTACATCACAGGCACTATTCACTCGCCCGAAACCGGGTCGCCGACCGCGCTGATGGAACTGGCTTATCGACTGGTGGTCGATAACAGCCCGTACGTGAAATTTATTCGCGACAATGTGATGACCCTCATCACGCCGGTTGTTGAAGTCGACGGCCGCAATCGCATGGTCGACGTTTACAACTGGCATCTCGCTCATCCAAATCAAAACTGGCCGGGACTTGTTTACTGGGGTCACTACGTTGCGCACGATAACAATCGCGATGCGATCGGGCTCTCGCTCAAACTAACGCACAACGTGATGAAGACTTACCTGTCGTGGAAACCACAGGTGCTCCACGATCTGCACGAGTCAGTCCCTTACTTGTATGACAACACGATTGGTGATGGTCCATACAACGCGTGGGTCGATCCGATTCTGACTGACGAATGGCAGATGATCGGTTGGAACAACGTTTCAGAGATGACGAAGTTTGGCATGCCCGGCGTGTTTGCGCACGGCAACTTTGACACGTGGTCGCCCGGCTACCTGATGTTTATCGCCGCGACACACAACGGCATCAGCCGTCTCTATGAAACCTTCGGCAACGGCGGCGCCGACACGCTCGAGCGGACGCTTTCGCCGAGCGAGTATCAACGCACCTGGTATCGCCAGAATCCGCCGTTGCCCAGAGCAAAATGGTCACAGCGAAACAACAACAACTACCAGCAGACCGCGCTGCTCACGTCGCTCTATTACTTCGGCAACAACAGCAAACTGTTTCTCAAAAACTTTTACCTGAAGAGCAAACGCTCGATCGAGAAACCAAAGAACGAAGGACCGGCTGCTTACGTCTTTCCGGGAGATGACGCGAGAGCCGGCAATCAGGCTGAACTGCTGCGAACACTGCAGGCTCAGGGAGTAGAGATCAGTAAAGCGACCGCGCCGTTCACTGTCTCAATGCGAAAGAAGGGTGGATCGAGTAACGGCCCGGCGCGAGCGGCCGGGGCTGCGGCTTCGAAGACAGAAGATCGAACCTTTCCAGCAGGCAGTTACATCATTCGTATGGACCAGCCGTACAGCCGAATCGCCGACGCCCTGCTCGATTATCAATACTGGGCGCCCAACGATCCGCAAACAGACATTTACGACGACACCGCCTGGACCATGGGCGAACTCGCGAACGTTGATGTCGTGCGCGTAACAGATCCAAAAGCGTTGGAAGCTTCGATGGAGCGTATAACGGGTGAAGTGCGTTCGCCGGGAGGTATCGCGAACGCCGGTACCGTCTTCCTGATCAATCACAACGCCGACAACGCACTCGTGACCTTACGTTACCGGCTTAAAGAGGTCGAGATGGATGCAGCGGAAGAGCCGTTCGAAGCCGCTGGACGCAAGTTCAACCGCGGCTCGTTCATCATTCGCAAAGGCAATGGCGACGAAGTCCGTCGCGTCGCAAATGAGCTTGGCATTCAGGCCTACGCCGTCGCGGACGCGCCGTCAGTGAAAACGCATCCGGTCCGGGCCGCGCGAATCGCGATGATGCACACGTGGCTGAGCACGCAGGACGAAGGCTGGTACCGCGTCGGACTCGATCAGTTGCAAGTGCCGTTCGCGTACATCAGCACGCAGGACGTTTCACACGAACCGAACCTCAAGAGCAAGTACGACGTGATTCTGTTTGCGCCCGTTGGTCGCGGCGCCCAAGCGATCATCAACGGTATGCCGATGTACGGAAATCCTTTGCCGTGGAAAAAAACTCAGCTCACACCAAACCTCGGCGGCATCGATGAGACTGATGACATGCGACCGGGTCTTGGTTGGAATGGTTTGCAGAACCTCCAGAAGTTTGTGAAAGACGGCGGACTCTTCATCACCGTCGACGACACGTCGGAGTTTGCAGTGAACTACGGATTCACTGCCGGCGTTTCTGCGAGTCGTTCACAACGTCTACGTGCGATTGGCGCCATACTGCGGACGAAGATGGTCGATGGCACAAGTCCGATTGCGTATGGCTATGGCGACTCGCTCGCGATGTATTGTTTCAACGGCGCTGTTTTCAATATCAACAACGGCGTCGGTGGGCGTGGCGGACGCGGGGCGCCGCGAGCAACGGGTCGAGGCACACCGGACGATCCGGACGTTCCGCAAGGTCGTCCGCCGGCAGAAATACCGGAGCCACCGCCGCGCGTCGAGCCGTGGGAAGCACCGAAAGTTACGGACGAACAGCTTCGCAATGCGATTGGCTTGATTCCACCGAATCAGCGTCCACGCGTGGTGCTGCGCTACGCCGACGGTCGCGATCTGTTTGTTTCCGGGTTACTGGATGGAGGCGACGAGATCGCACAACGAGCAGCAATCATCGACGTGCCTTCGGGCAACGGCCACGTGGTGCTCTTCTCGACCAATCCATTCTGGCGCGGACAGACAAAGGGAAGCTATTTCCTGATCTTCAACGCGATCATGAACTGGGACAACCTGAACGCCGGCCGCAAACTGGACGAGAAGTAGCCACAAAGAGGCACATAAATCACATTAAAAAGAAAAGCGGTGGTCCCTCATGGAGACTGCCGCTCTTCTTTTTAAGTGCTGTTTGTGCTTTTTTGTGGCCGGTTTTTCTCAAAGACGGCGAACATGAAGATGATCGTGGCTCCAGTCATGATTCCGAAGACGTACCACAACCACGTCCAGCCGAAGTTTGCGGACGCGTACCAGATCATCGTGACGATCGATAACAGGAGAAAGATCGAGCCCAGGAAAAGCAGGCCGCGAATACGAAACATGATTCCCGCAAACACACCCGCGAGAGCAAACGATCCGAGGATCAAGGGCAACCACGGCGAGTTTGCGACGCCGTTGATGAAGATGTCTGCTGTCGACGAAACGTAGATCGTGACCAGCGACAGATAGCGAACGCTGGCCATCTGATCTTCCGTCAACTTCTCTTCATTCAGATACGCGGCGACGAGGACCGACAATGCAACCGGCACCAGCCACAACTGCGGATGTTGCAGAAACTGGTAATCCGCCGTGCGCTGAAACGCGTACCAGAGCCCGGCGTTACCCGCCAGCGCCGCTAACATTCCAAACCCGAACGAACGCCGCAGAATCGAAAGCAATCCATACAGTCCTCCCACCATAAACAGCAGGATAGAGAAGTCGACTTGCGACGACACGATCCAGAATCCCAGCACCGGCAACAACGGGATAAATGCGCCCGTACGTTTTAACGGTTCTGAAAGCACGAGCAACTGTCTTCGTCGTAGCGCTTCACTCGACACCACGCCGAAGTATGCGATTAACATCACCACGAGTGGCCAGTAGCGTTCGATGAATCCAGTGAACAACCACGGCATCGTCAAACGAATATGCAGGAACAGCAACGCCAGCATGACTTCGCCCGCGTAAACGTATTTCATGCGCCCGCGCTCCGAGAGACGCAACGGATCGTGATTCGGCGACAAGGCAAAGAGCACCGAGATCACAATCGCAGCGCCGAGGGTAAGGGCAATCGTTAAGAGCGCGAGTGGATGAATCAGGACGGCGCCAAATTCGAGTTGGTAACGCACTTCGGTGCCGAGACAGAAAAACAGCGCGATGATGCCGGCGCCAAGCACCACGGGTACGCACGCCCGAGCGGCACTGGTCCAATCAGAGAATCGCGCACTCAGTTTGTCGAGTACTAAACCGTAGAGCGCAGTCAGACCAAATGCGACGACCATCAGGATCACGCTTCGATTCAGCCAGGTTCCACTAATGCCCGGTGTCAGCCATGACCAGCCGAGAAAGATCGTCCCAATCACCGCGATCAGGATCGCTACACGTCGCGTGTCTTTCGCCTCGTTGCCTTCAGCAAGCAGACCTATAGTCAGAAATTGGGTCAGGAATGCGAGTGCGGCAGTCGCGCGCAGACTGAAGTCAACGAAACTAATGTTGATCCAGTAAGCCAGAATGCCGATTGTAACCAGCGCGATTCCCATGAACGCGTTGAGCCATCGCAGTTGAGTGGCGTCAGCTTTCATGCGTTCGGGAACGTGATGTTGCGCGGCAAAGTTGATAAGTCGTTTGCGCCAATGCCAAAACAGCGCTACGCACAAAATATAAGCTGACAGAATAAGAGTCGCAGACCAGGCGAATCGTGTCGGGGTCAAATTGAGTTGTTGGAGGACAATTCCACACGCAATCAGGCCGAGCAGGTAAAGTCCCGCGACCGCGTATTTCGTATAGCGGTCCAACAAACACGCCAACATCAGTGTCGTGACGGAAAGAAATGCCAGCCACGTCAAACCCGGCTCAGCCTGCAACGTGGATCGGTCAAAAACTACGAGTAGCGCTAACACGGCAAGCAGAGATATCGCCGCGAGGTTTTGAACGGAAAAGTAGTATCCAATCGTGGCGTCACTTTTCCGAGCGCGCAGATCGAGCCACAGCCAGACGAGACAAGCAAGCGAATTCGCGATCGCGTTAACCAATAAGAATTCACCCAGGTTGAAGTTAGGCTGCGCGACGAGGCCCCACCACAGCGAAACGGCGATAAAGAACAATAAACCAGCCGCGAAGATGGGTTCCCGCGTCGTTGTCCACCAACTGAGAGTTGCGGCAAGCAATGTTATTGCCAGCACAGGCCCGATGGACCACCACGCGCTTGCTCCGGCATAGTCAAGTGACCAGAAACTACAAGCAACGACGGCAAAGCCTGTGATCGCAGCAAGGACCCGCGACGTCGCTTTCCATTCACTATCGAAATCAAATAAGTGCCGAGTCAGGTTGATCGGGAATGGAGCTGACTTACTCTTTTCGGATGTCAGCTCCGCGCCGGCAAATAACAGCCACGCTGCGCAGGCGCCACCGATGGTTAAGATGTGAAGGCCGACGTATTCGCCAGTACCCGACATTCGAACAGCCACCAGGGAACCCACACTCAATAGCAAACCAGCCACGGCATAAGCCGAGAGTCTTATTATTTGATTCAATCTGAGCCAGACTGCGGCGACAATTGTCGTAAGAAGACTCAGCCAAGCGAGAGAACTTCCAATTGCGAGCGTGCCAGGATCCAATTTCTCCCAGGGCATCAGTACAACATGAGCCAAACCCACAAAGAGTAGAAAGCCATTCAGCGCCACGGCAATGAAAAGTTGAAATTTCAACAGGAAGCCGGTGAATCGCTGATCCGCCGGGTTGAGTTTTGCCAGCCAACGTCGTCGCGTACTTACCCATGGCAGCAAATAAACTGCCACCGTGATTGCATTCAATTGCAGTAGACGTACGGTGTCCAGACCCTCACCAGACGGAACGACGGCCAGCAGGAACGCAAGTGATACCGTCGCATTGAAGAAAGCACCCGCGTAGAGCGCGAGTTCGGGTATGCGTTCACGTAGTGCGTGTCCGATCAGCACGAGCGCCACGAGGATCAGCGGCACGCCGTACAAGAACTCATTGCCAAAGATTGAGAAGACTCCGCTGATCGGGTTCTGGACCAACATGCCCGCGAGCGCACGCAAGACGGGTACAAGCGTCAGCAACACAACCGGAACAATCGTAAGGGCAAGTAACGCTTTGCGAGCCTGACTTACAAACGCCTGCGTCAGACCTTTCGCAAATCTGTGCCGGTACCAGATCGCGAACGAACCAATGAGCAGAAACACGGCGGCTAGCCAGCGCCATGCACTCGCCGCCGCAAGTTGAAACTCAAACTGTCCGGCAAGCAAAGGAATGATGCCCGAAAGGACGGCGAGTGCTCCGAGCAGAAATGCGCTGCGCCGGCGTTCCCGGTAACTCAGCAACATCGCGAGCAGCAGCAAGCCGAGCACGATCCACGATCCCGTTCCGAGCGCTTCCGCATGTGGAAATTCCGCGATGTTGAAACCACGGTAGTCGCGTCCGAGTGCAAGTGCTTCACGTGCGATGCCGGAGAGCGAACCATAAATCGCAAGCAACAAAAACGCCGGGATCAACAGCCAAATGAGAAATCGATCGACGACCCATCGACTCTCGAGCAATCGCGATAACGTTTCAAGCGAGCCCCACCTTGGAGTGCGGCGGCCTGGCGCCG
>DASSFI010000104.1:0-35115 GCA_035694465.1 Pyrinomonadaceae bacterium
CCACGGAGGGCCGCCCCTACAGTACGTTCCGAGGTGCTTGGGTTTACTTGATTGAGATGTTTACGGCTCGAATAACTCCGTCACCCATGTCTATCTGCAACTGATAGGTCCCTACTGCCCATCCCGATGTGCTGAGATTGAACATATAGTGCCCACCGGTGTAGCGGAACAGGTTGTCAGTGTCGGCTGCGGACGACGATTCGATATCAACCGGATCTCCGAGCACATAGTTGTTTGTCTGGAACACGTACAACCTGATCGTTGCGTTCGTTACTCCAGCGCTCGCGCCAGTCAGTTGGAACTTGATCGGAAGTGTTCGTCCAGCCTTGTAAGTTCCACCTGCCTCCACCGGGGATAGCAGCCCCGACCACGTCCAGGCCACACCCACAGTGAATTGCCGTTCCGCAAACAGATTCGGACTGCCATTGTCTGTCACTCTAACTGTCAGAGTGTAGATATGTCCGCCCTGTGCTGCCGTAGGTGTCCAACTGAAAGCACCAGTCGAAGGATTGATCGATGCTCCGCTCGGAATCGAACCGGTCAAACTGTAGGTCAGCGTTTGCCCCTCCGGATCAGAGCCCACTGCAGTAAAGCTCAACGTGTTGCCTACATAGACTGTTTGATTGGCAATTGCGTTGAGAGTTGGCGCATCGTTTACGCCGTTGACGGTGACGTTGACCGTTCCAGTGGTGCACTTCGAATCCGGCGCACCATTGGTGGTCCCGTCATCGCAGACCTGATACGTGAAACTCGCCGGGCCGTTGTAATTCGCGGCCGGAGAGTAAGTAATAGTTCCGCTCGCCAGCGAAACGGTACCGTGCGTGTTTGCAGTTGCCGACACGCTGGTAACGGTCAGCGACTGGAGACTCTCGTTTGCCGGGCCGGCGCTGTCGTTCGTAGTCAGATCTGACGCCGCAAACGCGAGATTCGTGTCCTCATCGGTGCTCTTCGCATCGTCGGTTGTCGAAGGCGCATCGTTTACGCTGCTGACGGTAACGTTGACGGTGCCGATGGTGCACTTCGAATCCGGCGCCCCATTGGTGGTCCCGTCATCGCAGACCTGATAAGTGAAGCTCGCCGGACCGTTGTAATTCGCGGCCGGTGAGTAAGTAATGGTTCCGCTCGCCAGCGAGACAGTTCCGTGTGTGTCAGCAGTTGCCGAGATACTCGTAACGGTCAGTGTCTGGAGATTCTCGTTTGCCGGGCCAGCGCTGTCGTTCGCAGCCAGCGTTGACGCCGTAATCAAGAGGCTCGTGTCCTCATCAGTGCTTGCCGTATCGTTCGTTGCCGCTGGCGCATCGTTTATGACGCTGACGGTGACGTTGACGGTACCGGTGGTGCACTTCGAATCAGGCGAGCCATTGGTGGTCCCGTTATCGCAGACCTGATAGCTGAAACTCGCCGGACCGTTGTAGTTCCCGTCCGGTGAATAGTTAACGTTTCCGCCCGACAGCGAAACGGTTCCGTGTGTGTCGCCAGTTGCCGAGACACTCGTGACCGTCAGCACTTGCAGATTCTCGTTAGCCGGACCAGCACTGTCGTTCAACGTCAGCGCCGACGCGGCAAACTCCAGGTTTGTATCTTCGTCAGCGCTCTTCGTATCGTCAGTAGCCGACGGTGAATCGTTCACTTCGGTGGTGGTGATCGAAATCGTCGATATGTTCGAATCACGCGATCCGTCGTTGGCCCTAAACGTGAAGCTGTCGTTGCCGTTGAAATCGGCATTGGGTTGATACGAACGATTCGCTCCGCTTCCGGTTAACTGCCCATGAGCCGGTGGAGTGACAATCGTGAAACTAAACGACGCACTCGGATTCGGACTCACTGCCGTCAACGTGATCGACTTCGAAGTATCTTCCGCGGTTGTATGCGATTGACCTTCCGTTCCCGGCGGATTACTGCCGTCGATGCCGGCTTCGATCGCGTTCTCGATTGCGTCGGGAACGTTCGCGAAGAAGTCATAACCGGTCAAAGTTTCGACCGCATCTACTGTCGTCAGGTAAGTATGCCAATCTTCATTTCTGATGCCCTGAATGTTTGGCATGTTCACCGCGATGGTCCTGGTAGCGGCTGTGACGCGCGAGATGTCGTTGTCACCCTTCGGAATCACGAGCACAACCTTCCAAGTGGAAGACGGCACGGTGACGTGACCGTTAGCAATTGTTGCCGTAACACCACCGTTGCTGCCGGTGCCACCGACGCCCGCTGGACCAGAAACGATGTAAAGCTCATTTGCCGGTAGCAGCGTGCGCAGGAAGTTTTCCAGATCGGCCCATGGTCCCTGATTGTTGTCCGGCGCCTGAGCCACCATGTTCGACATCAGGAATGTCGCCTGGTTGATCGGGGCAGAGGTTTCCTTATCGCGATCTGCGTTTGGTGTCATGTGACCGCGATCGAAACCGCTACCGGAGAAATCCGTTCCCAGCACGCGATACCACGTCGGTGGCACGGCTGGATCGGCTCTGAAGGTATCGACGCGAGCCAAAGTGCCAATCCATTCATCCGTCAAGTGCCAGCTCACCCAGTTTGGTCCGCCCTTGTCGCGGTTGTAAGAAATCGCAAACTCAGGCTTCTCCATCAGGTAATTATTCGGCTGGTTGAGATCAAAAACGGCGCCACTCGGATTACCGAATGTCAGGTGCACACTCGGCGGATACGGCGGCGCAGTTCCGGTTGCGACCGTGAATGTCGCAACGTAGTCCTGCGCGAGCGTATCGGTGTTTGGACCACTGTCGTCTGTGTCAGTATCGTGAATCTGATCCTTGAGGATGGTGACGGTACATTGCTCACCGGCGAGGAAGTTCACATTCGGGATGATGATGTAGACCTTGCCGCTGCCAGCGAAGGTAGCATCGTTATGATTCCCCGTCGTGGCGCAGTTGATGTTGAACCAGTTGCCTACTACGTCGACAGGCTCGGTGAAGTTAATCGTGATATTCGCATCACGCGGCGCATTGAAGCCGTTGTTGCGAGGATCGCTACCGAACACCGAAGGACCAAGTTCGACAATCGGGGCCGTGCGTCGTGGATTGGGAACGCCGGTCTGGAAGTCGGTGGAATTGTTATCGAAGTCCTGAGCGCCGTTGTTCTTTCGGAATATCGCCAATGTCGCGCTCGGAGTCGGAGCATTCGCTGTTTCCGCGCAGGTTGCGGTGGTGCCGTAACCAACGAAATCGACGATGTGCGGGTCACCTGTTGGGCAGGCGCCTTCGAGAGCGTCGAAGCTGTTAACGAGGGCGACCTTGCCGGCACCCGCGGCCATGTTGATTTCGCCAAGGATGTTGGCGGCAGGTAATGGTGATCCGGTCGCACCGCCTGAGGCGAGTGAGATCAAATAGTATTCACCCGGAGCGATTGTGCCTCCGATTGGCTGCCTGGTGAATTCCCAGCTATCACCGGTGGCCGATGTGTACTGCAATGACCAGCCGGACAGGTCGAACGTCTGTCCGCTCGGGTTATACAGTTCAACGAAATCATTGGTGTAAATCGCATTGGTGTTACCGCCGCCGCCGTACACCTGACTGATCACGACGTGTGGTTGTTGCACAGTTAGAAGAATCGATGAGCTGGCGCTGCGGCCTTGGGCATCGTTAATCGCGACTGGCAGCGTCTTGAGTCCAGGTGTGGTAGCTCCATTGACCGTGGCGAGGAAAGTAAATGTGTTGCCGACACCTGAGAAAGCCTGCGCCGCTGAGCCGCCGATTGACGACAGATCAGCCGTGACTGTTATTCCGGTGCTGGTTGGATCGCTTCCGGGTTGTACGACGACCTGAAGGGTTGTACTGTCGCCCGGCTGCACGGCAACCGGGTTAGCAGAACCGATACCGGAGAGAAGCGCGCAGTTGTTTGTTGGAGACGAACTGTTGCGCGGGTTTGGTCCTGTGTTCGTGGTGAAGTCGTTATTGTTGTTGTCGGTGTCGAGACAGCCGCCATTCTTTCTGACTGCTGCTGTGGTATTGGTGAGGGCAGGAGTTGCTGCGCCTTCGAAGCAGTTAGCTCCGTCGTAGCCGACCATGTCGATGATACCGGCGCTGCTCGGACACGCACCAGTTAGCGCCGTGGTGTTGCTAACGACTGCTGCTTTACCTGATGTGGCTCCCATCAATGCCGTGCCGGTAACGTCCGGCGTGGGCAGATCTACTGAGCCGCCTGTACCGGTGGATTGCCCAATCAGGTAGTACTGGCCCGGCTGCAAAGTGAAGTTTGTTAAAGGCGTAACGTTCCACGTCGTGGCCGTTGCTGACGCAAACTGCACTGACCAACCATTCAGGTTTATTGGCGCGCCAGTGTGGTTGATGATCTCGATGA
Source organism: Pyrinomonadaceae bacterium (assembly GCA_035694465.1). Classification (GTDB taxonomy): domain Bacteria; phylum Acidobacteriota; class Blastocatellia; order Pyrinomonadales; family Pyrinomonadaceae; genus PSRF01. The sequence continues at coordinate 4,309 of DASSFI010000104.1, forward strand.
AGTCTTGCTTCAGCGTCGCGCCGGCGTTACCACCACCACCATACAACTGAGTGATCACGACTGAACCAGCGACGCCAGGAGTTGGCGTGGGTGTCGGAGTCGGAGTTGGCGTCGGTGTAGGTGTGGGGGTTGGCGTTGGTGTTGGGGTCGGTGTTGGGGTGGGAGTTGGCGTTGGCCCGGAACCACTCGCTGTTATTGAAAAGTCGTCGACCGCCAAGCCGTCGTCAGCACCGGTAGCGTCTACGTCAGTCCATCTAATCCAAAAACTAGCACCTGCGGGAATACTCAGCCCAGTGATATTAGAGTTGAGCAGAACACGATTGGTATTGCCGTCAAGGAGGCCAACTGTGCCAGCCGTGACCGGTGGGGTGAAATCAAGCGCATTAACATCGATCCAAGTGCCGGTGGTCAGGCTGGTCGCGTCGGTGCTGTACTGAAAATCCATCCGCTCGGCGATCGTGCGGCCGGTAGCGCCGAGTCGCCATTGCTCGCCAGCGTAGGCAATGTTGAGTGAATTAATCGTTCCACCCGTGTTGTTGCTGAAGGTAGCGCCAAGGATCGAGATGAGGGTGCCGCTGCGCAATTGTCCTAGAGCGCGATCAGCGGGCGCAGCAGCTGAACCAAAACTGTAAGTATCACCGCCATTGCCTGAACCGGTTCCCGCAGTATACGTAGTGTTTGCGTTCGTACCGGATTCTGAAAATCCCCAACCTGCCGGAGTGTTCCCGGGCAAGGTGCCTGTGCCTGATGAAACCAGAGAATCGAAGTTTTGCGTGACCGGTGTTCCAAAACTGGAAACACTTACTGGCGTCGTTGTATCTGCCGATGCTGGCTGCGCAAACTTCAGTAAAGTGACCGAGCCCAAAATACCAGCAAGCGCAATTACGAGAAAAAGATTCCTTCGGGACAATCCGAAGCGAGTGCGTTCTGAACGATGGCTTTGCAATATGTTTCGTTTCGACGCGGGGGCATTAAACCTAAACATGGATTCTCCTCTTTCTGGGGTGAAGTAGTATTGGCCAGAATCCGCAATGATCATTCAGACCGACGGATTACAACTGCGCAGGTAAAGAACACACCGGCAACCCGGGTCGGGCGAAGGGGGCTCTTTAGACGCATACAATATCCTCACTAAAAATTATACTAGTTACCGTTAAACACGATTGCGAGGAATACCGGAGGTACGCTTGAGGCCGGTAGGCAAAATGTGCGTGCCTTTTATCAGTTCTGAATTTGCGGGTCAAGCTTGAGCGGCGGGTTGGAAGGGCTCAGAGTGATAATTTCTTGCGTTGTTAATATCCTGTTGACATTTAGTCGCTTGGGCTAACGACATGTTGGTTTGGACCTGGATCTTTTCTGTTTTCTTCCTAAAAGTCGTCGAGCATGGCGAGATAACCGTCTTCTCCTATTACCCATAAGCGATTTCCTGCTCGAGCTAACGCGGTAAGCGCAGCATTGGAGCTACCGGCGATGTCGTTCACCCAGCTTCGCCCTCCATCACTTGACCGTAGGATGACGCCTCGCCGTTCGTCGCGCGACCCAGATTTCTCAACGACAAAACCACATGCAACAATTTTCTCGGCTGAAAGGAACGTCATGAAGATAAGCACGCGTTTTCAGTTTCGTCCAGGTATTATTCGCACCACCGATTACCAAGATCCCATAAGTTCCTTCGTAGCTTGAACTGCCTTTGTGCGGTGATTTTTTGACCGGATGAAAGTATCGACTGTACTTGCGTGTGTTTTATCAGTTCTGAATTTGCGGACAAGCTTCAGCGGAGGATTGGGACGGATCTGAGTGATAATTTCTTGAGTTAACATGGAGCGTTGTGGGTCATTTAGGAATTCCAGGAAAGGCCGGGTTAGGAATCGGCACTGGCCAGTTTATTGGGAGTAGAAACAGTTCGACCATAGGTTTATGACGGTAACCACCATTGATCACCTCAATGGTTTCTGGATTTATTTGAAGTTCATTTATAAGGTATGCCTTTGCTGAATTGGCATACTCTCCTACTCTCGGGGCATTCTGCTTAATTCCTGCATAGATTACGATATAGCCTTTGTATTGTGGCGACTTGCTCAATCGGACACCAAACTCATCCAGACCAGATGTTAGGTCTTCGAGAGTTTCGTAATGATACTCATGGTAGGGCCTATATGAAGTGATGCTTCCGTCAGTTGGCGGAAATCCCGGACAACGAAAACCGTTATCATTAATTGAGGGTGAATACTTTACTTCCGTTACCAAGCCAGCCGTCGAAACGGAATAACGTATCCCTGTATTCGAATTACCGTAGTGGCTTGTTACGGTGTCATCAACGGTTTTTATAAAATCGTTTGGACCAGTGTCTAATTCCGAAAACTTTAGATCTTTTGTTGGTGAAATAGTAATGCTTAACACAGTGTCAGGCGGAACATCCCAACCGAGTAAATCTCCTGTACACCGCCCAGTGGCGTAATCCACATGTACAATTTCGTTTTCTGTTTTATAGCATTGACATCTAAGATCCAAAGTTCCCAACTCGCGTTCGATTTGCGTTCGCGTAGATCTCAACGGTACGAGACCTCGCCATCCATTCTTATTGGGAGACTGAACTAAACCACTCGCTACGATTCCAACGAATACAATGAATAGAGGTTTTATCATTTCCAAATATCTCCTGGAGCGCAATGATTTCTGATGGCGTCGGTTACGCTAGTATTTTCCAAAGCCTGAGCGCTTCTTTCCATAAGCTCTTCAGAATAATTGTATCCTGATGATGAGACGTGCAAAAATTCATGAAGCGCTCTTTCCGAATAAACGTAGGGAACCTGTTGTACGGTCTTGGCTGAAGCATTAATAGAAATCTTCTGTAGGTTGAGCCAAATCGTCTTATTATTGGCCGCCCAGATCCCCCAAGAAGCCGCACCACCTCCTGAAATGACACTGAGCGCTTCATATCCACGAAATTGATAACCGTAGAGAGGGCCTTCATGATTTAGATGAAAGCCTCCTCGAGACTGTCTATTCATCATGTTGTAAAGCGTCATAATGTCGGTCGAGATCGGTTTAATACCGGCCAACTCGCCAGTTTTTGAGATCAGACGTGACATAAAGTCCGCGCAGTCGCCGTAGTCAAGGGTATCTTTCAGTAGTTTCTTAAAGTTTATTAGGGGAACATCTACAGGTTCAAATTTTTGATTCGCCGTGGACTGAGCATGACTAAAAGCGCGGCCGCTCGGCATGCTTTCAGCCGTTCTTTGGAAGAGCCGGAATCCCTCGTACCGAAGGCCGTTTTGGTTGCGCATTAGCGCCATTGCAAACCCTTGACCGTCGATTCCTGAGATCGAAGCGAAACTATTAAACATCCAGGCGGAATCGACAGTGTACGTACCGTCCAGCGAAGAGTCCCAGCCTGAAGGGGCGAAAATGTTGGCAGTTGCAACCGCTTCACTCGCTGAGCGCACGATAAGCTTCACTCTTGATGTACCGCAGTCGTTGTTCGAGCATTGCACCGATGCATCGCCGCGGATACGCGAACAAGCGATCTCCAGTCCGTCTAAGACACACTTTGCCCCGGACCCCTCGATCGGGATCATAGAGGAAACGCCCTTCCCCAATTCTCCATCGATGAGGCCGTCGCTGTCGCCACTGCCGTCTGCCGGGAAGGGGTCCGAAGTGCCAACGTCGACGCCACCGGGATCCATCGTGGTTGAGCTCATCGCAGTTCCATTGGCAAGAGTCTTAACAGCGTCACCGGTGATGGGATCCATGGTTTCAAGAATGCTTTGAGGTGTACCGACTTCGGCGGTGGTTTGTTGACCGAGACGTTCACCACCTGAATACACATGACTCTTCGACCATGTGCCATTGCCTTTATATTCCGAAATGACACGCCCTCCGAGAACCGTGGAACGCAGCAGATAGGCTTCCGCCGTCGTCACGCTTCCGTGCACGAAGTTGTTGAGGTTTGAGTTGCGTACGAGCGAGTAATGGATCTGTTGGTTGTCGCCGTCGAACGTCTGACTGTTAACGAACCCCCACGTCATGATCCCGTCCGGGAGTTGATAGGTGCGTGTTTGTGTACTGCCCACCTGACGTCCGGCTGCGTCATACGTAAATCGCGCGGGAACGAAAGGCGGGTCAGTGGTGGCCGGTTCATTACGAGAGAGCAGGTTGCCGCTGGCGTCGTAGCTCCAGGCCGGGTTTCGATTGGTAGTGTCGAAGTTGTCTTGATCGTTAATCTCACGGCTCCAGAAACGACCCGAATCCTGTCGCAAATTGTCCCACTGATCGTAAGCATACTCATGGCTGTATGGACCATCGGGTGTGCCGCCGCTGGTCCCATTGACGAAGTTGCGCGCTTCCAGGCCCGAGTACGCATGTTGTAAGCGCCCGGCGGCGTCATAAGAGTAGGCGCGATCTTTTATCTCAGCTAAGCCGGTTTGATTGTCAGCGAACTTGACGGAGCCGTCATTGTGATACTGGTAAGACATTTGTGAGTTACCAAATGTGTAAGTCTTCGGTAAGAGCCGTTGGTTGTAAGTGAGGCTCAAACTAGTATTGGCCTGTGTTCTTGATTTCAACGCGCCCCAGGCCCGGTATTGTGCGTCTGAAACGAACTGTGTTTGCGCACCACTTGAGCCGGTGGCGCTGACCGAGGTTACACGTCCCACTTTGTCCAGCGTTTCAGTAAAACTCGTTGCGGATCGCTGGTCTGTAACCTTCTTGAGAATGCCACTGAGATTGTATTCATAATTCAAGCGAAAAGCACCAGCATTTGGTAAACCAGCAAAGGTGCGCTCTTCCCAATCCATCTGCGAGAGTGGATCGTAATGATAGTTCACCGTACCGGATCCGTCTGACATGGAGGTGCGATTTCCACGGGCGTCATACGTGAACGTAATGTTGGCGGTCGGCGCTACATTGTTGTTTGCGGGAATACCGCTCGCATTGAAGGTCACGAGCGTGAGTAAACGTCGAGCGTTATACGTGAAGCTCATAATCACGCCGCGGGCATCAATGACGCTTTGAAGACTGTCATCGACGTTGTAGTTCCACGTCGTGTGATCTGTGGAGATAGGATTGTTTGGGTCGATCTGTTGCTCGGGCAGGTGCTGCGTCTTCAATCTGCCAAAGCCGTCATACGACGAGGTTGCCTCCTGGAACGTTGTCCCCGAGCTTGGTCCAGCAAACTGGCGGACAACTGTTACCTGGTCACGCGCGTTGTACGTCATGGTGGTAGCTGAATAAACTGTTCCACCAGTCCCATTCGCTCCAGTTCCATCCCAATTCAGCGTCTCAGTCTTGACCGTGCGACCCAGCACATCTGCATAAATCTTCTGCTGTCGCTTCTTGAGGCTCCCGTCCGTTTGAATAGCGCCTTCGTCGGTGATCGTGACAACTTGCCCACCGGCACAGCCACAGCCGCTGTAGCTGTATTGTTTCGTAGTTGTTTCGGCCGGATTGCTTGTCATGCTCGGATTAGTAGTCACACGCGGACGGCCTTTCCAGTCGTAAGTTTGCTCAGTGTAGATCCAACCGGTAGCGCTATCGTCTCCCGTGGTGTTCCATTGCAACGGCGAACCGCCGGCGCTTGTCTCAGCCGGGTTTGAGGACTTGAACACGCGGCCCATCACGTCGTAGATCGTCTTCTGCCCGCTGAAGGTGTTGGTATTGTGATCAGACGCTGTCGCAATTACACGGCCGGCGCCGTCTGTAAATCTGAACGAATGAGCTTCACCGAGACCTTCCTGAATCGTGCTGTACGTATCGACTCGTAACTGACCCGGATCGTATTCAAAACGTGTGTAGGCGTTGTTCACGAGGTTGGTAACCTGCTGCAGGCGACCAAGAGGATCGAAAGTCCACGCCTGTTCCGGTCCGGCAAGATTCAGCGTCGTGTTGGGCTGAGGCGACTGCGCACGTGTGACGGCGCCGAAATCAAAGTTGTATTTCGAGGTTGAAGAATAGCTTTCTGGATCAGTGACCGTAGTCGGATACGCAAGCGTATTGCGCGCGGTACCGTCAGAAAAAGAGTCAGCGTAACTAATGGTGACAGTGTGAGACGCGGCATCGGTCGATGAAACTACTGATCCGGCGGTGTTGTACTTGCTGCTGGTGACGGTGAAGACATTCGGATTCGTCACGTCATAACGCTTCACGCTGGAAAGATTCCCGCGACCAGTGACAAAGCTCGAATTGTAGTTTGCGTCGTCATGTTGCACGGGCGCATCACTACCGTTGATCGAGGCGCTCTCGTCGTAGAAGTAAGCGAGCCTGGATATCAACGTCCCGTCATTGTCCACATCGCCTTCATACAGCAGCTTGTCACTGACGAGTCCGAGAATGTGCCGGTTGGTATAGACTGCGCCCATGTTGTAGAGCGTTCGTGTGCTGCGAAGGATCGTGGTCGCATTTGCGGCGTACTCGAAAACATCTTTCGGTAGCTCGCAACTCGTGCCATTGGGAAGGTCATAGTGCTGATACACGATCCGCGTGCGCGCGCGATTTCCATCCGGGTCATGAATATTGGTCTCAAGCACACGCGGATTCAGAGGGTAGACGACCGAAGTGTTGTCCTGTGTCCACGTGGTCATTACCTTTCGTTGCCACACGCCGCCGCTGTAGGTCACGACAAGAGCAGGCAGACCGCGACGCCACGCAGATGAATCACCGGTGGTACCAACGAAGTAGATCTTATTCTGTGTTCCATCAGGCGATGTGATCTCCACGCGCTTGCCGCTCGCTGGATTGCCATCTGGCATGGTCCATGAATCACCGACCGGCGCGGCGAAGGTTGTGATGGCGTCTTCACTTGAAGGGGTGGCGCCAGGATCACCATTCGTATCGCCATTCCAATACTTGGCCCAATCACGTCGTTGCGTGAAACGCGGACAATCGGTCTGTGGCCCTGTCGCTAACAAAGACGAGCCCGGTAGGTTGTAGGCGCGATAACTGAGCAGATCGTTATTCGGCGCAAAGTTGCTGACCTTCCAGACTTGACCCCAATTCGTGTAACTGAAGTCGGAATGCGAGCCGTCAGCCAGCGTAACCTTCGTAAGTGTTTTGATATTCGAGTTGTTTGCGACACCGTAAACAGTCAATCCGGTAAAGTTGGTTTGAATGAACGTGTCGGTGTAAGTGAAGATGGCCCAGTTGTGTGTCACCTGATTTGCCCACAACTGTGTGATCGAGGCGAGCAAGCCATTGGCGTCGTAGTTGAACTTGATGCTGCGCGCTAAAGTGTCGACGACAGTATCGATCTTGCCGAACGGCGTGTAGTTAATGGTGATGTAATTGCCGTTGCGATCCTTGATTTGCGTGCAGTTATATTCCGAATTCATCCAGACATAGCTCAACTGCGTTCCATCGCTGGCCACGACCGTCATCGTGGTGGTGTCCAGCAACAGATGCGAAGAGTCTGCTGCTTCGAATAGAGAGGTCCCGACCTTCCGCAATTCGGTGCGACTGCCATCCGTACCGATTAACAGAAATGCGTCCTTGCCAACCTCAGAGTTGGTGTACATCGGTTGAATTACCGGAAAACCAAGACGAAACCCGGGGCTTGGGAAACCACGATCGTCGTCGAAGGTGACGTAATTGCCGCTACTGTTTTTGGTCCATACCAGCGAGTTGTAGGACAACGTCAAACCGAGATCCATTCCGGCGCGGCCGGGTAAACCCAGCAACGGCAGACTCCAGTTGTAATTCTGCGAGAGTGCATTCTCGCCTCCACCGCCGGTTTGATTTCTTGGATCAAGTCGCGCCTCGGTCGTACCATTGATCGTTACCGCAGCCGTTGCGCTCGCACGTAGTCCGGAGTTGTCAGTCACAGTCAGAGTTGCCGTGAACCAACCCGAAGTTTGATAAGTGTGAGAGGGATTGGTCGTGTTTGCTGACGTGCCATCGCCGAAGTTCCAGTGAAAGCTGCTGATCGTGCCGTCCGGATCGAAGGAGCTGTTGTTACTGAGTGTAATTGCCTGTCCGAGTTGCACAGTGTAAGGACCATTTGCGACCGCAATTGGGATCTGTGCTCCACCGCCACTCGTAGGCACATCCGTTGAATACGTTGCGCCACCCTGAAGCGTACCGTTCGCACCACTGGCAGACGCATCGTTCGTGGTTTCGCCGTCGAACTTCCACAAGCCTTTTGTGCTCGACGTTGCGCCGAGATGAATAGCGGGCGTGAAGTTGCTGGTGTAAAGTGCGGTGTTTGATACGCGCACCTCGTCGATGCGTCCGTTGAAATAATTCGGAGCATAGAGAAACGAGCTCTTTCCGATTCGCAATCCCGTGCTGTTGTTGCCGGGCGTCATCGTTGCCGTGGTAGAGCCATTCAACACACCATCAAGATAGACGCGCATTTGGCTGCCGTCGTAAACACCCGCGACGTGATGCCAACCACCATTGTTCATCAAAGTGCTGCCAATGCACGCCACATAAGAGCCATTGCTCTGCATGATGTCCATGCGCACCTTGCCTTCGGCGATAGCAAGGTCGTAACTCATCTGGTTCTGAAACCAGTCGCCACGTTCAAGGACCATCTGATAAGTGGTGGCACTGGTCTTCACCCACGCTTCCATCGTGAGCGCCCCGGTGATGTTTAGATTCGTGTTGTAAGGTACGTCGATATAACTCGAGGTCCCGTTAAATAGCACTGAACGATCGCCACCGGCCTGGTTGACCGTAATGGTGATCGGAGTTGTCGAAGTAGTTGTGCCCAGATCGTCAGCGGCTCTGGCGCTGATCGCGTAGCTGCCCGCCGTGACATTGCTCCACACAAAAGTGTACGGAGCCGTTAAGTCGGTGCCGAGCAGTGTGGCGCCTTGAAAGAACTCAACTTTCGCCACCACTCCGTCAGTATCAGACGCCGACGCATCGAGAACGACGTTTACACCCGCAGCAAAATTCGTATTGTTCAGTGGATCGTTCAGGGTGATAGCAGGCGGATTATTTGGACCGGTAGGAACATCGGTGCTGTATTGCGCACTGCCCTGCAACGAACCGTGAGCGCCGTTGGCGGAACTATCATTCGCGGTTTGCCCATCGAACTTCCACAAGCCTTTCGTGCTTGATGTTGCGCCGAGATGAATAGCGGGCGTGAAGGTGCTGCTGTAAAGCGCGGCGTTTGATACGCGTAGCTCATCGATGCGTCCGTTGAAATAATTGGGGGCGTACAGAAACGAACTCTTTCCGATTCGCAACCCAGTACTGTTGTTACCAGGCGTCATCGTTGCCGTGGCCGACCCATTCAACACACCATCAAGATAGACGCGCATTTGGCTGCCGTCATAAACCCCGGCGATGTGATGCCAACCACCATTGTTCATCAAGGTGCCCCCGATGCATGCCACATAAGAGCCATTGCTCTGCATGATGTCCATGCGCACCTTGCCTTCGGCGATAGCAAGGTCGTAACTCATCTGGTTCTGAAACCAGTCGCCACGCTCAAGCACCATCTGATACGTCGTGGCACTGGTCTTCACCCACGCTTCCATCGTGAGCGCACCGGTGATGTTCAGGTTCGCGTTATAAGGTACGTCGACGTAACTCGACGTCCCGTTGAACAACACTGAATGATTAGAGCCCTGCGATTCTGAAGACGGAACAAGGACATGAAGACTGAGGAAAACTAAAAACAGGAAGAGTATAAGGCGATGAGGTCTGAGCAACATTGAGGTTTCCTTTATAAACAACACGAGACAAGCTGAGCTTCCGCTGTCACGAGGACTCGCTTCGAAGTGTCGTCAGGTATATATCCCTGTCGCTTGCCTGGGCTATTTGTCCAACTGAAGATTTTGGAGAGTAAATCTCAGTGGACTGATGAGGTTAAAGCGAAAGAGAATGAGAACGGCATTGTTAAATGCGGCGGCATCATAAGTTGGGCATTGGACCAGTGTCAACACAATTTCTTCGCTGGGACGCCTCCCTGGAGTGCGGTTGTCAGTTGTTAACTCACGGTACACACATGCATAATGCCTCACGGAGGAACACCGTCTAACTTTGCTTATCACGTCGATTGAACTGCGCGAGATTCGCCTGCCTTTAGTCCACTTTTTCGAAACCAGTTTTGGTCGCACTACTGAACGCCGCATTATCCTTGCGCGTGTGACCGATGCCGACGGCGCCGAAGGTTGGGGTGAATGCACGGCGGGCGAAGGGCCGTTTTATAGCGACGAATGGACTGACACCTGCTGGTCGACGCTCGTGGAGTTTCTCGGACCGATGGTTTTGCGTAACGAGGTTGAGAGTGCGCGCCATGTATTCGGTTTGATGAGACCCGTGCGCGGTCATCGCATGTCTAAAGCCACCATCGAGACTGCCTGTTGGGATCTGGAAGCAAAGAAAGCCGGCGTGCCTTTGTGGAAACATCTCGGCGGTGTGCGTACCGAGATCGCCTCGGGAGTTTCGATCGGAATTCAGGACACGCCCGAAGAACTGCTCGAAAAGATCCGCGTGGAAGTTGACGCTGGTTATCAGCGAATCAAGATCAAGATCAAACCCGGCTGGGACCTGAAGATCATCGAACGCGTGCGCCAGGAGTTTCCCGACATTCGTTTGATGGGCGACGCCAACTCGGCTTACAAACTCTCAGACGTACCGCTGTTTCAGCAGCTGGACCAGTTCAACCTGATGATGCTGGAACAGCCACTTGCACACGACGACATCTTCGATCATTCAGTGCTGCAACGGCAGATTCAAACTCCTGTTTGTCTCGACGAGTCGATCCGTTCCGCCGAAGATGCCACACACGCGATCGCGCTCGAATCGTGTCGCATTATCAACGTAAAGCTTGGACGCGTCGGTGGCCACAAAGAGGCAAAGCGGATCGAGCGTGTGGCCTGTGACAATGAAATTCCGATCTGGTGCGGCGGCATGCTCGAGTCGGGAATCGGACGCGCACACAACATCGCGATGTCGACACTCGCGAGTTTTACTTTACCGGGTGACGTTTCGGCGAGCGCACGTTACTGGGAAGAAGACATCATCGATCCGCCGGTAACAGTCAGTCCGCGCGGAACGATCAAAGTTCCCGACGCGCCGGGCATCGGCTTTGCCGTCAACCTGCCACGTATCGAAGCGTTAACAGTTCGTAAAGAGACGATCAAATGACGCAAACACTAACGCGCGAGATCTTCAACGCCTTGCAAGCGAGACAGCCGGAGATCGAGGCGTTTATCAGATCGTTAGTCGAAGTTGAATCGCCGTCTGGTGACGTAAAAGGCAGTCGTGATGTCGTCGATTTGCTGGCCGACGCCGCGGAGCGACTTGATTGTGTCGATGCAATTGAACGAGTTGACGTGTCTGACTTCGGGCAGCATCTCGTTATCAAAGCCTTTCAGGAACGGAATGCCGGCCAAATTCTCCTCGTGGGCCATACGGACACTGTTCATTCGCTGGGTTCGTTAAGCGAACGTCCGTGGCGTGTCGACGGTGGCAAGATCTATGGCCCAGGGATCTTCGACATGAAGGCCAACTGCGCCCTCGCGATCGAAGTGTTGCGGACGTTGGTGGATTTGAAGGCAACTCCTGCGTTTGGTGTCACAGTCGCGCTGACGTGTGATGAAGAAGTCGGAAGCATGTCGGGTTGGCCGTTGCTCGAACAGGTCGCAAAATCGCAACCGACGCGGTGTGCGTTTGTGATGGAGCCTCCGGCATCCGGCGGACGCGTGAAAACCAGCCGCAAGGGAACTGGAATCTATGCGATCAAAGTCGAAGGCAAAGCCGCACACGCTGGACTCGAACCCGAGAAAGGCGCCAGCGCAATACTCGAACTCGCGCGCCAAACCGAACAGCTTCACGCGCTTAATCTTTCCGGATCGGGAATCACTCTGAACGTCGGCGTGGTCCATGGCGGCACTCGCTCGAATGTCGTCGCAGCCGAGGCGCAGGGCGAGATTGATGTGCGCTTTTCGACGGAAGCCGAGTCAATGGAGATCGAGCGAATTCTTTCGAACCTGAAACCGATCGACGAGCGCACCAAGGTCTTTGTTTCGGGTGGCATCAATCGACCGCCGATGGAACGCACGCCTGCGGTTATCGAACTCTTCGAAAAAGCGCGCGCAATCGCAGCCGCACTCGACTTCGAACTCGGTGAAGCGCAAGTTGGCGGCGCTTCCGACGGAAACTTTCTCGCGGCGATGGGTATTCCGGTGCTCGATGGTCTCGGAATCAGCGGCGATGGCGCTCACGCCGTCCACGAACATATCGAAGCCGGCGACATCGCACGTCGCGGTGCTCTCATTGGCAGTCTACTTTTATCCCTCTGATGTTAATCGCAACTTGGAACGTAAATTCAATACTCGTACGTGCGCCGAATGTGCTGCGCTGGCTCGACGCGGTGCAGCCCGACGTGCTCTGCATGCAGGAAACAAAGTGCACTGACGACAAGTTTCCGACGCTGCTGTTTCAGGAACGTGGTTACCAATGCCAGCTCTTTGGTCAGCAGGCGTACAACGGCGTTGCGATACTCACGCGCGATGCATGCGACACGAGCCATCGCGGATATCCCGGTGATGACGAGACAGCGCAGTCGCGACTGATCACCACGTGTGTCAACGGGATCAATATCGTCAATGTTTACATTCCGAATGGACAGGCTGTCGGGACTGATAAATACACGTTCAAGCTTGCGTGGATGCAACGGCTGCGTGAGTTCTTTGACGGGAATTACGATCCGAAGACGCCGGTGTTGTTGTGTGGTGACTTCAATGTCGCGCCCGAGGAGCGCGATGTACACGACATTCGGTTATGGCAGGGACGCGTGATGTTCAGTGAGGGGGAGCGCACTGCGTTGGAGCACATCAAATCGTGGGGTTTCACCGATGCCTTCAGACTGCATGTTCAGGATGGCGGACACTTCACGTGGTGGGATTACCGAGCAGGCGCGTTTCGACGCAATCTCGGTTTGAGGATCGATCATATTTGGATCACTGAGCCGCTAGTTGGAAGGGATATTAGAACGTGGATTGATCCGGAGCCGCGGAAATGGGAAAAGCCGTCAGACCACGCGCCCGTGATCACCGAGATCGTTTAGCCGCGGATGAACGCGGATGGAAAACGTGGATCTTAGTTAGAAGTTAGTTCGGCGGTCTTCTCAGTAATATCTTTTTGCGCCCACTCGTTGTCGCGGCTCGCTTCGCCGGCCTTGGAACGTTTGGCGGCCTTCATGCGTTGGACCAGATCCATATGAGTTGAGAAGTAGGGAAGACTCTTGCCGACGATCTCCTGCACGGAGTTGAAGCCTTTGTCGACCATGAACTTCTCCACGCCTTCCTTCAACTCCTCGATCATCTTCACGCCCTGCAACATGACGCCGGTACAAATCTGAACCGTCGACGATCCGAGTAACAGAAACTCAAGCGCGTCGTGCGAGTTCTCGATGCCGCCAATGCCGCTGATCGAAACATCATCGGGCTTTGCGAGCGCGAGTTGACTGACCATGCGCAATGCAATCGGCCGTACCGCCTGAGCTGAATAACCACCCGGAACACAATGTCCTTCAACCGTCGGCATCGGTCGCAAGGTGTCGAGGTCGACACCGATCACCGACAGGATGGTGTTGATTGCCGAAATGCCAACCGCGCCACCGCTGATCGCGGCCTGCGCTGGTTCGCGAATGTTCGTGATATTGGGCGTCATCTTCGCCCACACGGGAATCTTCGCGACTTCTGTGACCCAGCTTGTGACTTCCTCGGTGAGATCCGGATGTTCACCCATCTCCGATCCCATCTTGCGTTCCGTCATGCCATGCGGACACGAGAAATTGAGTTCGAACCCGTCAACGCCGGTCTCCTGGACCATGCGCGTCAACTCCTGCCAGCGACTCTTTTCGTACTCCTCCATTATCGACGCGATCAAGATATGATTTGGATACTCTTTCTTGACTTGTCGAAATTCATCCAGCCACACGTCGATCGGTCGATCTGAGATCAACTCAATATTTTCAAAACCGATCACTTCGCCTGTCGATCTCGATCGAAGTTTTCCGTAACGCGGCACCACATTGACGACTTTCGCCGACTCGAGACTCACAGTCTTCGCGACTGCGCCGCCCCAACCCGCGTCAAATGACTTCGCCAGCACGCGCGCATTCGTTCCCGGCGGTCCGGAACCGAGGACGAACGGGTTCGGAAACTTCATAGCGTTGACAGTAATCGAGAGGTCCATAGTTCAAACTCCTTATCCACAGATTACGCAGATAGCAAGAAAACAATCTGTGTAATCTGTGGATGATCTTTAGTCGGCTACAAGAGAGCCGTAGGTATCCGGACGGCGATCGCGGAAGAATTGCCACGTGTTGCGCACTTCGCGAATCTTGTCGAGATCGAGATCCGCCACGACAAGTGCGTCCTTGTCGCGTGGCGCTTCGGCCACAAACTGTCCGCGCGGATCGCAGAAGTAACTCTGGCCATAAAACTCGCCGATGTCCCATGGATGCTCGTGACCGATGCGATTGATCGCGCCGATAAAATATCCGTTCGCAACCGCGTGGGCCGGTTGCTCCAAACGCCACAAATACTCAGAAAGTCCCGCCACAGTTGCTGATGGATTAAAGACGATCTCAGCGCCATTTAAACCAAGTGCACGCGCGCCTTCCGGGAAATGCCGGTCATAACAAATGTAGACGCCAATGCGCGCGAACGCCGTATCGAAACACGGATAACCGAGATTGCCGGGGCGGAAGTAGAACTTCTCCCAGAAACCTGGATTCACGTGCGGAATGTGATTTTTGCGATACTTGCCGAGATACTTACCGTCGGCGTCAATCACGGCGGCGGTGTTGTAGTAAATGCCGGTGAGTTCTTCTTCGTAAATCGGCACGATGATGACCATGCCGTGCGCTTTGGCGACTTCCTGCATCAATCGCACGGTTGGCCCATCGGGAATTTTCTCCACCGCTTCATACCAGCGCGTCTGTTGCTCGGCGCAGAAATAAGGCGTCGTAAAAATCTCCTGCATGCAGATGATCTGCACGCCCTGCTTCGCCGCCTCTTCGATGTAATGCAGGTGTTTCTCAATGTTCAGCCGTTTGATCTCATCGATTGGCAGATCGGTTGCCGCTGCATTGGAACACTGGATTAGGGCGCATTTAACGGTGCGTGGCATGAGCTACTCCTCGCTCGTTCAAGATATGGATCTTATAGCATTTAGCTGCGTCAGTTATCTAGAGCCTGTTTTCATCAGCAGCAGGTGAGTGATGGCGGCAGCGCCAAAACCGACAAACCAGGCGTAGTCGTACAGCGGTCTTAACGCCGGTACGACCAGGCCGATCCAGGCAAGGCCACAGCCGATCAACGTGGCCACGATGGCGCGCCAGTTCCAGCCGCCGTTGTAGGTGTAAGCGCCCTCGCGCCGGTACAGATCGCCGAGTTCGAGCTGCTTCTTGCGCACGAGCCAGTAGTCGGCAATCAGCACGCCTGCGATCGAGCCGAGTCCGCCCGAGTATCCGACGAGCCACGCAAAGATGTATCCCGAAGGATCGGCGAGCAGACGCCACGGCTGCATCAAAATTCCGACGATGCCGGTGATCAGCCCACCCGTTCTGAAAGAGATCCATTTCGGAAACGCATTGGCGAAATCGTTTGCGGGAGACACGACATTGGCTGCGATATTCACGGCGAGTGTCGCCACCACAACAGTAAACATCGAGATCGCGATCACCACTACACTCTGAAACTGTCCGACGAGTTTCATCGGATCCCAAAGCTCTTCAGGTTTCATGTGCGGATAAATGACGACTGCGGCAGACGTGATCATCACGCCCATCGCCGCAAAGACCGTCATCGTGGTTGGTAATGCTCCGACCTGGCCCACAACTTGATCGCGCTGACTCTTACCGAAACGCGTGAAGTCGGGCATGTTGAGCGAGAGCGTGGCCCAGAAGCCAATCATTCCGGTGAGTGAAGGGATGAAAATCTTCCAGAACTCGCCGAGACTATGAAACTTGCCCTGCTGGTTGAGCAGATAGCCGAGACCATTCGCTTTGTACAACGCCCATGCCAGCAATAGTGCGGTCATGATCAGGACGAATGGCGCGGCCCAGTTTTCAACTTTCCTGAGCAGGTCCATGCCGCGATAGATGATGTAAATGTTGAAACCCCAGAACAGCAGGAACGAGAGCCATTCCGTGGTTGTGTGACCGCCGATTGGACCACCGAGCAACGTTTGCCATCCCGGTATGATGGCTTTGAAGAACGTGTTTAGTGCTTCGCCGCCGATCCACGCCTGAATACCAAACCAGCCGCAAGCGACGATCGCGCGCATGATTGCAGGAACGTTTGAGCCGAGCGTCCCGTAAGCCGCGCGTGCGAAGATCGGGAAGGGAATGCCGTACTTCGTGCCCGGATGCGAGTTGAGCAGGATCGGGATGAGCACGATCGTGTTGCCGAGCAGGATCGTGAGCAACGCCTGCCACCAGTTCATCCCCGCACTGATCAATCCCGAAGACAGCATGTAAGTCGGAATGCAGTGCGCCATGCTGATCCAGAGCGCAGCGTAGTTGTAGGTGGTCCAATTACGCTTTGAGATTGGAACTGGCGCGAGGTCTTCGTTGTAAAGAGAACTCTGACTGATCTCAGCGAGCGCTTCGGGTTGTAGCTCTACGCGTCCGTCGGGGTGTTGGATGGTTTCGGATTTTGCCATATTGACTTTAACCGCGGATTCACGCGGATAAACGCAGATCTGCGTGTATCCGCGTTTATCCGCGGCTTATCTTTTCATCGAGTCGTCCATGAATTTGGTGACGTCGCCGTGCAGTTTTGAGAGCGACTTCTCGTCGATGTACATCATGTGCCCAGCCTCGTAATAACTGGTCGAAAAATTCTTCATCAACATCGGATCGATGCTGATGTGGCCGAGGGTGTACTCGACTGCGTAGTAGGGCGTGGCCATGTCGTAGTAACCCATCGCCACGAAGACTTTCAGGTACGGGTTCTTGGCGAGAGCGTTACGGAGGGCAGTGCTCGTGTCGACGTAATTGTTATTGGTGCCCCAGTTCCATGGACCAATGCCACCGCCGAGAATGTAGTACTCGAGATCGGTTTTGTATCCGAGTTCGCTACGCACGTAGTTGTTGAAAGTGGACGTGTACGGCGGACGAATCGCTGCTTCGCTCGCATCGTAGTCGGTGCTGTCGGTGGCGATATTTGAATCGTAACCCTTGAAACGACTGTCCAGACGTCCGATCGAGCGCCGTTCAGTGCGCAACAACTCTTTGCGGAAGAGATTCAGATTAACGCGCAGGTTGGCGTAGTCGAGAAACTTTGCGTCGAGTCCGGTGAAACGCGAGAGTCTTCCGATCACTTCCTGGCGTTCCTGTGCCGTCAGACGCGAACCCTTCTCGAGTGCGAGCATGTATTCACCGGACGCAAAACTCTCCGCGTCGGCAACTACTCTTCCGACCGGCTTCGACTGTAGATCAGACGGAAGTTTCTTGTGGTACCAGGCCGTGGCCGCGTAAGACGGGAGAAACAATGCGTATGGCAGATCGTTTCCGGACGCGAACGCAGTGGTTTCAAAGTTCATGATCGTCGAGATCAGCATGATGCCGTTGAAGGCGATGCCGCGATCGATCAGATAGCCCGAGAGGGCCGAAGCGCGCGTGGTGCCGTAACTCTCGCCGGCCAGAAACAGCGGCGACGTCCAGCGTTCGTAGCGGGTGAGATACATGCGAATAAACTCGCCAACCGACTCGATATCGCCTTGCAAACCGAAGAATTTCGCGCCCAGATCCGGACGCGCCGCGCGGCTGTAACCCGTTCCCACCGGATCGATGAAAACGAGATCTGATTTGGTGAGCCACGTACCTTCGTTGTCGACGAGTTCGAACGGCGGCGACGGCATACCGCCATCGGCGTTCATCTTCACTCGCTTTGGACCAATGGCTCCCATGTGCAACCACACTGAAGCCGAGCCTGGTCCACCGTTGAACGAAAACGTCAGCGGTCGTGTGGCGCTGCCTTCAGGCCGATCGACGACGTAGCTCGTGAAGAACATGCGCGCTTCGACTTCGCCCTCACGATTCTTAATCGGCATCAAGCCGGCGATCGCGGTGTATTTGATGGTTGTCCCGCCGACACGTATTTCATGTTTCGTGACGACCGGAGGTTCTTCGGGTGGTGGTGAAGGTTGTTGTCTCGGTTGCTGATTTCCGCCTTGTGTTGGCGAAGGGCTTGGTTGTTGTTGGCCTGGAAATTGTCCCTGTCGTCCTTGTCCTGGTCCCTGGAAAAGCAGAAGCAATAGAACGATCGCTGGAAGCATGTTGTCGTTGGTCTCCGTCTGGGGATTTATCTGTGTAATCTGTGGTTTACATCGCGACACACGTGCCGCGTTTCAGAAACTGCCCATTGCCCGCTTTACCTTTGAACTCGCCTTTATCGATCACGATGTTTCCGCGCGAGAGCACTGTTTCCACCACGCCCTTGATCTTTTTGCCTTCGTAGGCGTTGTAGTCGCAGTTCATGTGCTGTGTCTTCACGCTCAACGTTTGTTCTTTTTCCGGATCGAAGATCACGATGTCAGCATCCGAGCCGATCGCAATCGTTCCCTTCTTCGGAAACAGACCAAACATCTTGGCCGCCGCGGTTGAAGTCAACTCTACAAAGCGATTCAGGCTGATACGATTCTCCACCACACCGCCGTTGTAGATCAGCGGGACGCGATTCTCGACACCCGGAGCGCCGTTCGGAATCTTTGTGAAGTCATCGCGCCCGAGCTCTTTCTGTTCCTTCATACAGAAGGGACAATGATCCGTTGAGATGACCTGAAGATCGTCCATCTTCAAACCCTTCCAAAGTTCTGCCTGATTCGATTTGTCACGCAAGGGTGGTGTCATCACGTACTTTGCGCCGTCGAAGCCCGGCTCGTCGTAGTTGTCGAGTGAAAGGAAGAGATACTGCGGACACGTTTCGGCGAAGGCCGGGATGCCACGATCGCGCGCCTGACGCACCTGGTTGAGTGCGTCGGCGCACGAAAGGTGCACGATATACACGGGCGACTCAGCCATCTCGGCGATGGCAATCGCGCGATGCACGCCTTCAGCCTCGGCGATCGTCGGTCTTGTCAAAGCGTGGTATTTCGGCGCGGTTCTGCCTTGTTCGAGAGCGCGTTTGATGATCTCGTTGATGACGATGCCGTTTTCCGCGTGCATGCAGATGAGACCACCGCGCTCACCCGCGGCCGACATCGCGCGAAAGATCGTCGCATCGTCGACGAGAAACACACCGGGATAAGCCATGAACATTTTGAAGCTCGTCACACCTTCATCCATGGCGGTGTAGAGCTCTTCAATTTGCTTGTCTTCGAGTTCGGTCGTGATTAGGTGGAAGCCATAATCGATCGCAGTTTTGCCTTCGGCCTTTTTGTGCCAGTTGTCGATACCTTCGATGAGCGACTGGCCTTTGTACTGCACCGCAAAGTCGATGATGCTAGTCGTGCCACCGTGCGCAGCCGCGATCGTGCCGGTGCGAAAGTCATCGGACGCCTCAGTGCCGCCGAAAGGCAACTCCATATGTGTATGCGGATCGATGCCGCCGGGAATGACGAGTTTCCCATTCGCATCGATTGTCTGATCGGCTTCCATCCGGAGCTCGGCTCCAATCACCGACACCTTCTCGTTCTCAATCAAAACATCGGCGCGGTAATCATCAACCGCAGTCACAACGCGACCATTCTTAATAAGAGTTTTCATGAGTTTCTATCCACAGATTACGCAGACTGGACTACTGTTTAAGACAGGGTTTGGTTGAGGCGGCGTCGGCGGTGCGACGGGCGTCCTCGTTTGATTTTGGGCCGGGCGAAATTTTTTGGATGACGCAAATTTCGGTCGGGGTGATTTTCGCGACGGCTAGATATGACGTTATTTTGTCCGGTTTCTCAGGATCTTCGCTGACGTTGTAGCGAATGATCAGCGCTACCGGCACGAGCTTCCCGTTTTGCGACGCCAGGCGCCACTCGGCTTTTGGTCCAACACTCGAAAAACCACTGCTTACCGTGGTCCAGAGGTCGAGAGAATGCTCCTCACCTTGCGGCGTGACGACGACGATGTTCTGACGCAGATCTCCTTCGCTAACAAGCAATGTGTAACCGGCGGCGCCCTGGCAACGCGCTGAGAAACCGTCGTCAGGTATGCGTCGTGCAGCTTTGATAGTTCGGCATTGCTTTGCGCCGAGCGGTGTGTAGACACTCTGGTTTGACTGCGCAAGAACAGTCGCAGTGAAAACAAGAGAAGCTAGCAAACAGAGAAGGAGCTTCAGGACGTGTACTCCAGTCAGTAGAGGTTTCCTTCGCGCTTCCGGCCGGTGTAATCGACGTAGACCACCTTCAGCTCGGTGTAAAAATCGAGTGCGGTGGAACCTTGCTCGCGATCGCCGATGCCGGTGCCTTTCGTGCCGCCAAACGGAATGTGCGCCTCACCGCCAGTGGTCGGCGAGTTAATGTGCGTCATGCCGGTTTCGATATCGTCAACAAAACGAAAGATGCGCGAGGCATCGTTGCTGAAGATGGACGACGAAAGGCCATACTCGCAATCGTTGGCAACTTCCATCGCCGCTTCGAAGTCTTTCACACGCAACACCGACAACACTGGTCCAAAAATCTCTTCGCGTGCGATACGCATGTCGGGAGTGACGTGGTCGAAAACGGTTGGATGCACAAAGTAACCTTTATCGAGTCCGTCGCCGGTCGCACGCGAGCCGCCACACACGAGCCTCGCGCCGTCTTCGCGACCGATGTTGATATAACTCAGCACCGTGTTGAACTGGCTCTCGTCGACACTCGGACCCATCTCCGTCGCCGGATCTGCCCCGGGACCAATGCGCATCGATTCAGCACGTTTTGCAAGACGTTCGACAAACTCGTCTGCAACCTGGTCCATGACAACGGCACGACTCGTCGCGGTGCAACGTTGTCCGGAAGATCCGAATGCGCCCTGTGCCGTTGATTCAACTGCCAGGTCCATGTCGGCGTCTTCGAGAATCACGACCGGATTCTTGCCGCCCATCTCACATTGAACTTTCGCACCGCGTCGTGATGCCTGTTCGTAAAGACGAATGCCGACGCCGTTCGATCCGGTAAATGAGATTGCTTTCACAGCCGGGTGATTGATGATCTCGTCGCCTGCTTCAGAACCGGAACCGAGCACGAGATTCAAAACTCCGGGCGGTATTCCGGCAGTTTCAAAGATCTCGGTGATGCGCACGGCGGTCGCCGGCGTGATCGAGGCGGGTTTGAAAACTACTGTGTTACCGGCCACGAGCGCGGGCGCGATCTTCCAGATCGGGATCGCCACCGGAAAATTCCATGGCGTCACACAGGCCACGACGCCCAGTGGTTGTTTGATCGTGTAGGCAAAGTTCAAAGGCAGTTCGGAGGGAATCGTTTCGCCATTCATGCGTCGCGATTCGCCCGCGCAGAACTCCGCCACGTTGATCGAACGCTGCAACTCGCCGCGTGACTCGGCAATCGTTTTACCTTCTTCGTGGGTCAGCAGTTGAGCCAGCTCTTCCTTGTTTTCTTCCAACAAGCGTGCGGCTTTGCCGACGATGCGACCACGTGCAGGCGCAGGCGTTCCGCGCCAGCCGCGAAACGCGTCAGCGGCAGCGTCGACAGCGGCCCGAGCTTCATCCCGAGTCGCCTGGCGAATCGTGCCGAGAACGTCGTCAGTGTTGGCCGGGTTGATGTTTTGAGCTGTGCGGGTGGAGGCGGATTCGATCCATTTGCCGCCAATAAAATTGCGATAAGTATTCATATGAGTGCTGGAATATATCATGCTACAAGATCTTTTTTAATCCGCGTTCATCTGTGGCTTAATAAGACCATCATGACCCCGGAACCGAAAAGCATCCCCGAGCTCCTCAAACTGCGCGTCGAAGCCGCCCCGGATAAACCATTTCTTTTTTCGGAAGTTGACAAGCGTGAGTTCACTTACAGGCAATTCGAAGCCGCCGTGGGCCGCACCGCGCGAATGCTTGCCGGGAAGGGAATTGGCAAGGGCGATGTGGTCAGCCTGCTGTTACCGAACAGCGTCGAATACGTGATCGCTTACTTCGCCTGCTGGCAGATTGGCGCTCTTGCCGGACCGATCAACTCGTTGCTGAAGTCGCAGGAGATGGCTTATGTGATCTCAAACTCAGAAGCCAAAGCCCTGCTGGTCAACTCGGAATATCTGCCGGCAGTCAAATCAATTCGCAGTGAACTGCCGACTCTGGAGGCCGTGATCCTGTTTGATAATGAGGCCGAAGCAACCGGCGCATACTCCGATGGACCGTCGCCGAGCGCAGACATCGACTGCGAGCATGAGAGCATAATCATCTACACCTCGGGCACCACCGGCAAACCAAAAGGCTGTTTGCTCACACATGGAAACTTAATCGCGAACGCACGCCAGATCAGCCAGTGGCTCGGCTTCACCGAAAACGATCGACTGCTGACGATGATGCCGTTGTTTCACATGAACGCAGTTTCAGTGACGACGATGTCGGCACTCTACGCGGGCGGCTCGAGTGTGGTGAGTCAGAAGTTTTCGGCGTCGCGGTTCTGGCAGATCATTTCGGATTACCAGATCACGTCGTTTGGTTCAGTGGCGACGATGCTCTCGATGTTGTTGAGCACCTATCCTGAAGGTGTTCCCACCGATCTCAAGACTGATCAGTTGCGATTTGCGATGTGTGGTTCGGCGCCGGTGCCGGCGGAAGTGTTGCGGCGTTTCGAAGAGCAGTTTAACTGTCTCGTGATTGAAGGTTACGGTTTGTCCGAATCAACCTGTCGTTCGACTTTCAATCCACCAGATCAGCGCCGGCGGCCGGGTTCATGCGGTGTTCCCATCGGCAACGAAATGCGGGTTGTTGATGAAGGAGATCGCGAAGTGCCGGACGGCGAATTAGGTGAAATCGTCCTGCGCGGAGAAAACATTCTGAAAGGCTATTACAAAAACGACGACGCCAACGCGACTGCTTTTCGCAACGGCTGGTTTCACACCGGCGACATTGGTTATCGCGACGCAGACGGCTTTTATTTCATCGTCGATCGCAAGTCAGACATGATCATCCGTGGTGGCGAGAATATTTATCCGCGTGAGATTGACGAGGTTTTGTATCAGCATGCAGCCATTGCGGCTGCGGCTGCAGTTGGCGTTCCCGATGCGCTTTACGGCGAAGAAGTTGCGGCTGTGGTGGTGCTAAAACCGGGAGCGACGAGTTCCGCACAGGAAATCATCGACTATTGCAAAGCGCGACTGGCAGACTACAAGTGTCCAAAGACAGTTCACTTCGTCGAAGATATTCCGAAAGGTCCGACAGGAAAATTGTTGAAGCGTGAGCTCGCGAAGATGTTATCCACAGATTACACAGATTGAATCTGCGTAATCTGTGGACGGATCTCTTCAGGTTTGCTGGATCGACGATCGATGAGCCAGGCGCCAAGCAGCCAGAGGGCGCAGATGCCGATCATGATCGGTGAAAACCATTTGCCGTAAAGTCCGTCTGGCGAAAACTTCTCAGTAGCTTCGTGAAGGAAGTCGCTGTTGGGTAACAGACCTGCCTCTGCAAATTCGTGGAAAGAATAAATACTCACCTGGACCATGAAGAGCAGCAGAAAGATTCCCGTCACTTGAAAGAAACGTCTGACATTGATCAGATGTCCGAACTTGGCCCAACCAATCGCAAATGCAATCGCGGCCGCCAGTCCGAGTAATGCGCCATTGATCAGGTTCGGATCTTTCACCTGCATCAGCATCAACGCGGTTTCCATTCCCTCGCGCGTGATCATCAGAAACGTAAACAGGAAAACGCCGAGCACGGCGGCCAGGCGTGAACTGTTCGACGAGACTGAGTCTAACTTCTCGCGCATGCGTTGTTGAACTTTGGGACCATGACGCCACATGTGAATCACTAGCGAGCCCACCATCACCACCGCAATCGCGCCGAGAACGGCCTCTCGTAAAGCCTCGTTTGCGAAGAACTGATTGACGTAGCCGCCGATGAAAGCGCCGAACATGTTGTTGACCGTCGTCTCCTCGACGCCGGCGTTAAGGACGTAAGCGAGTCCGCCGCTGGCCGCGAGGGCAGCCAGAATAGCGACGTAGACGGACGAATTGAGCCACTTTTGTTCGGATTTGCGAAGGTAAGCAAGGATAACTGCCACCAGCAGGAACGATTCAAAGCCTTCGCGCATGACGATAATGAATGAGTTCAGCATGATGACGTCGGAGTATAGCTAAGTTGAAAATAGATTTCAATTTCGAAACGCGGATCGGACGGATCGTCAGAACGATCAGCGCGGATCGGCGTTAAATCTACTGAGGGGTGGTGGGGATGATGGCGAGATCGGCGCGCAGGGGGCCGAGTTTTGTGGTGCAGGTGATACGCAAGGGGAGGCGTTGACTATCGTCGCTGATCCAGATGCGGAGTTGGTATTTGTCGGGTTGTGGATCATCTGTAGTTAAAGACACAGCGATTGCAGGGACTTTACGACTACCGAGCTGGATCGTTTCGCGCTGTTGCGACTCAACAAAGAATGTCTTTGGTTGGTTTTCCACGAGCACGGAAATCGCGCTTCGCTTCTTCGGCGCGAGGTTAAAGGTCCGCAACACGTAAAAAAACGAAACATAGTCGTGAGTGCCGACAGGTATCTCGATGCGCGCTCCTTTGTCAGTCGTGGCCAGACCGCCGTCCTGATTGATGGTGAGAGTCTGGATGAGACGTCGCTGGCCTTCCGCGAGATTCATCACAGTGCGATAAGGCAGCAGTGCCTTCGGCTCGACGTACGAGTCGATCTGATCTTTGGCGACGAAAAGCGCTGCCGCCGCGCCGGTTGTTTGCGCAGTAACGGTTAGATAAACGCCATCACGTTCGAAGTAACGCGAACGTCCGCGCACCTGAAATGTCGCCAGGCCGAGAGGCGTATTGTTACCGCCGATGAACACCTGATAGTTCAGTTGCTCACCGACCTTGAAAGGCAAACTGTCGCTCAACGCTGGTGGGGCAACCGGTGTCGGAAGCGGCGCCGCAACGATTGCAGGTGTTGGTGTGGGCGTCGCCTCGGGTGGTTTGATGAGTTCAGATCCGGCGAGTTCGGCAGTCAGATCGCCTGCCTTTACGCGTGCACTCACCAACACCGGGACGTGTCGATCGTCGTCGCTGAAATTGATCTTCAAAGACCTGAGCGGTGAATTAGAAACTTTCACCTGGGCAATAATCGTCGGAAACGAACCGACGTTTGTTCTGATCGTCTCTTTGCCGACCACTTTCAATTCCGCCTGGTACTCGCCCGTGTCACCGCGAACGGAAAAGTTATAGACCTCGCCAACAGCAAGCGGAAGCGCACGAGCGCGATAGAAAGCGGAGACGAAATCGTACGTTCCGGGAAACCCTTTTTGCTTCGGCGGTATGGCTTCGTTGCCGGCAGGCTGACTAAAGTCGTGAACCATATCCGTCGTCTTGATCGCGTCGCGCGGAGTTTCTTGCGAGCGAAAAGGCAGTCCCGTGTGCGGATCAACGTAAGTCGTGTAATCGGTATTGATGGCAAAAAGAGCGACGTTGATGACGCCCGAAGTTTCTACGTGAGCTCGCAGTTGGATTGCCTCACGTTCAAAAAAAATGCCGCGCGAGACGACTTCAACTTCCACGTGGGCAGCGCTGGGAAAGTTTGAAAACGATACGTTATAGCTCAACCGTTCGCCCACACGATAAGGCGATTGCGAGAAAGCAAGTGGCGCTACTCCATCCTTTTCCTGAGCGAAAACTGGAAAAACAGATGCGAGGAGGAGGATGAATAATGTGGAAATGAACGGGGGTTTCAAGCTGCGATTCACCGTGGCATGATAGTTTCAAATCAATAGTTGGGCAAATAGACCTGCCTGAGAGATTTTACACGCTATCGTTATTATTCAGTTCCTTTCGTTAGTAAAGACCTCATTAAGGCGTCGCTTGTTGCATCTCTGTCACGATCGCCTGCGCAGCTGCGACCGGATCCGGCGCGCCAGTGATTGGTCGTCCCACCACCAGGTAGCTTGCGCCCGCAGCAATTGCAGCGGCCGGCGTGGCGACGCGTTTTTGATCTTCGCCTGCAGACTCTTTTGTCGCCGGTCTGATTCCGGGAGTGACTATCAGGAACTCCGGATTCGCGACCAGTTCGCGGATGGTGTGAATTTCCTGCGGTGACGCGACGATTCCGTCAACCCCTGAATCTTTGGCCAACCGCACGAGGCGCAACACAGCATCACCGGGAGTCGAATTCACGCCGATTTGCGAGAGTGTGGTTGCGTCAATGCTGGTGAGAACGCTGATGGCTAGCACTCTTGCGCGGGTGCCGCTTTTTTCGCCAACTTCGCTAACTGCATCGACGGCGCGTTGCATCATCTCGCTGCCGCCACTCGCATGAATCGTGAACAGCGAAACGCCGAGTTCGGCGGCCGCGCGTGCTGCGCCGGCGACCTGATGCGGAATGTCGTGGAATTTCAGGTCAAGGAAGACTTTGGAATCGAGCGCGATGATGTCTCGGACGATTTGCGGTCCGGCTGACGTGAAGAGCGTCGAGCCGATTTTGAACATGCCGGCGATGCTGTGAAGTTGTTTTACAAGGTCGAATGCTTTTGCGGGTGTGTCGACGTCGAGTGCGATGATGAGTTTGTCTTTCGCTGTCAATTGATCTCCTTTATCCACAGATTACACAGAAAGTTCCTTTGAGCGGCTGCCGACCGCAGCGTCGAGGCTCGCGAATTTTTCCCGGACGAGAATCTTTGCGAGACCTTCGTTGATGTCGTTGGCGATGTTTGGTCCCTGGTAGATAAATCCGGTGTACAACTGCACCAGACTTGCTCCGGCGCAGATCTTTTCCCACGCGTCGCGGGCGGTGAAGATACCGCCGACGCCGATTAACGGAATACTGCCACGCGTCAGTTTGTGAAGCTGGGCAATCATTTGTGTCGATCGACTTTTCAAGGGTTTGCCGCTGAGTCCGCCTTCACCGGCTGCTGTCACCAGCTTTGTAGGGGTCAACAGGTTTTCACGACTTACGGTCGTGTTCGTCGCAATGATTCCGTCAATCTTCAGGCTCTGAATAACCTCGACAATCATCTCGAGATCTTTGGGTTCGAGATCCGGGGAAAGCTTGACGAGGAGCGGCACGCGCTTTTGATGGCGCTCGTGAAGTTCACGTCCACGCGACTGAAGCGCCGCAAGCAACGCGGCTAGTTGTTGCGATTGTTGTAACTCACGCAGTTGCGGCGTGTTTGGTGAACTGACGTTGACGGCGATGTAATCGGCGACGTTGTAGACGAGTTCGAAACTGGCCAGATAGTCTTCGGTCGCTTCCTCAAGCGGCGTGATTTTGCTCTTGCCGATACTGACGCCGAGCACACAATCCGGCCGATTTTGCTCGACTCGCTTCGCAAACGCCGCGGCGCCCTCGTTATTGAATCCCGCCCGATTGATTAACGCGTGGTCTTCGGCGAGTCGAAACAGCCGCGGTCGCGGATTTCCGGGTTGCGGATGAAACGTGACCGTACCCGCTTCGATAAATCCGAATCCGAGCGCCGCGAGTGGCTTTAAGGCGATCCCATTCTTGTCGAAACCCGCGGCGAGGCCGACGGGATTCGGAAACAGTAAGCCAAATCGGCTGATTGGATTCTGTGTCGCGTTGCTTTTTGTAAGTAATCTGGGCGGCAGGAGCGAAAGAGAATGTAAAGCGAATTCGTGAGCCGTCTCGGGTGAGAGACGGAAGAGTAGCGGCCGCAGCAGTGAACGATAGACCATCGTTATCAATACAAATTACCAAGTAGTATACATAAAGCACAAATGGCAACTTGTCACGCCAGAAACTTCTTGTTAGTATCCGCGCACACACATGGATTTTGTCGAGAAAGCCCGCATCATGGATGGCCCGCGCATCAATCGCGCATTGGCTCGTCTTTCGTCCGAAATTGTTGAAGAAAATCATGGCGCCGGTGACTTGTTCCTCGTTGGAATAAGGCGACGCGGGGTTCCGCTCGCCGAACGCATGGCGCAGAAGATTGCAGACCTCGAGGGTTATCGTCCGCCCGTCGGCGTGCTCGATATCACGCTTTATCGCGACGACCTTTCCACTGTCGGCGCCAAGCCTGTCGTCAATCGCACCGATCTTCCCGGCGACATCGAAAATCGCAACATCGTTTTGATTGACGATGTGCTTTACACCGGTCGCACGATTCGCGCAGCGCTCGATCAACTAATCGACTTTGGCCGGCCACGGCGCGTCCAACTCGCGGTCCTGGTCGATCGCGGCAAGGAACATCGCGAGTTGCCGATTCAGGCTGATTACATCGGCAAACTCGTTCCCACCAAGAAGAGCGAGATCATAAAGGTGATGCTCCAGGAGTTTGACGAGGAAGAGGGCGTGGTAATCGTCGAAAGGCCGTCCGAAACGGCGTAAGCGAAGCGGCCAACTGGCCGCTTTTTTTGTGTCAGACTAAATCGATGGAGCAAACTTTCAAACGCCGCCACTTGCTTGGTATCCGCGAACTCGAAGCAGACGAAATTTCCGTGCTGCTCGATACTGCCGAAACCTTTCGCGAAGTTTCAAAACGCCAGATCAAGAAGGTCCCGGCACTCCGAGGCCGCACCGTCATCAATCTTTTCTTCGAAGCGTCGACACGCACGCGCACGTCGTTTGAAATCGCGGCCAAACGCTTGTCGGCAGACGCGGTCAACGTCAGTGTTTCGACATCCAGCGTCAGCAAAGGTGAGACGTTGCTCGACACGGCAAGAAATCTGGAAGCGATGGCGCCCGATTGCATCGTTATTCGCCATTCAATGGCCGGCGCGCCACAGCATCTTGCGCGCATGACCAACGCGCCGATTGTTAATGCCGGCGATGGCTCGCATGAACACCCGACACAGGCGTTGCTCGACGCGCTGACAATCCGTGAGTACAAGGGTAGGTTCGAAGGCCTGAAAGTCGCGATTATCGGCGATATTCTGCATTCTCGAGTCGCGCGCTCGAACATCTACCTGCTCACCAAGATGGGAGCGAACGTGAGCGTCGGCGGTCCGGGAACACTCGTTCCCGAAGACTTTGCTGAACTCGTCGAAAGCGGACTGCGAATCGAAAAACACTTTGAAGACGCGATCGACGACGCCGACGTGGTGATGATCCTGCGTATTCAACGCGAACGACAAGACGCCGCGTTCTTTCCGTCGATGCGAGAATATGCGGTTCATTTCGGTCTGCAACCGCGACACCTCGAACGCGCCAAGCCTGACGCGATCGTGATGCATCCCGGCCCGATGAATCGCGGCGTTGAGATCTCTTCTGAAATCGCGGATGGCAGTCGCTCGTTGATTCTCGACCAGGTGACCAACGGAGTCGCGGTGCGCATGGCGGTGCTTTATCTGCTGGCGGGTGGCAGTCCGCCGGACGCTGACGAAGAACCACCAGCCAAAAACAAGAAACGCAGGGTAACTCGCGAATGAAGCTGCTGATTGCAAATGGTTATGTGATCGACCCCGCGCAGCAAGTGAACACTGGCGGTCGTGGCGTGCTGGTTGAAGACGGCCGCGTCGTCGGTTTGCTCGACCGCGGTGAGCCGGTTCCCGAAGACGCGCACGTTGTCGACGCCACGGGATTGATCGTCGCACCGGGCTTCATCGACATGCACACGCATTTGCGTGAACCGGGGCAGGAGTACAAGGAAACGGTCGCGAGCGGCGCGGCGGCAGCGGTAGCGGGCGGTTGGACGAGCATCTGCGCGATGCCGAACACAGATCCGATCAACGACAATCCTGCAGTCACAAAGTTCATCGTCGAACAAGGACAAGCAGCCCGACTCGCAAACGTTTTTCCTATTGGCGCAACTACCAAAGGCAGTAGCGGTAAAGAACTCGCGGAGATGGGCGAGATGAAAAACGCCGGGATCGTCGCGGTGTCTGACGACGGCCGGCCGGTGCCGACGTCGTCGATGATGCGCAGAGCTTTGGAATATGCGCGCGGATTTGACCTGACGGTTGTCGATCACTGCCAGGATCAATCATTAAGCGCGGGCGGCGTGATGCACGAAGGCCGCTGGTCGTTGATTCTGGGATTGCGCGGCATGCCCGCGGCGGCTGAAGACGTCGACGTGGTGCGCGATTGTGTCCTCGCGAAACTAACCAAAGCAAAAGTTCACATCGCTCACGTTTCAACTCGTGGCGCACTCGAAGCCATCCGCCGCGCAAAGCAGGACGGTCTCAATGTCACCTGCGAAGTCACACCCCATCACTGGACTCTCACCGACGAAGCTGTGGCTGAGTACGACACCAACACCAAAATGAGTCCGCCGTTACGGAGCAGGGAACACGTCGATGCGATTCTGGAGGGAATGAAGGACGGCACAATCGACGCCATTGCTACCGATCATGCGCCCCATCACTTTGACGAGAAGGGTTTGGAATTCGATCAGGCGCCGTTCGGAATTACCGGTCTGGAGACAGCCCTCGGCCTGGCATTTGAACTTGTGCACGCCGGTTTGATCGACCTGGAACGCGTGGTGGAGATGTGCGCGGCGAATCCAGCTCGCATCTTCGGACTCACCGATCGCGGGTCATTGAAACCGAACGCACACGCAGACATAACGTTGCTGGATCCCAACCTCGAATGGGTCTTCGACGTTAACAAGTCAAAATCAAAGAGCCGGAACACGCCTTTTCACGGCCGTCGCATGGTCGGGGCTGCGGTAGCGACGATTGTTGGTGGACGAATCGTATACCTCCATCCTGATTACACTCGCATCAACGAGCCCAAACAGCGCCGCGCCTCCGTCAGCTGACGAAGAGTTTCACGCAAAGGCGCAAAGCGAAGACGCAAAGGCGCTAA
>DASSFI010000105.1:0-73959 GCA_035694465.1 Pyrinomonadaceae bacterium
CCACGGAGGGCCGCCCCTACAGTACGTTCCGAGGTGCAGCTTTGCCTCATTGCGCCCTTGCGTGAGAAACTCATTTCCAAGTTGATGCTGAACCGCTTTTTCGTCTCTCCAGACTTTTCCATCTCCTACCGCAAAACAAAACACCTTGTCTGGCAGGACCAGGCAACTTCGGGATATGCGCTGCTCACCACCGTTAGCGGTAAACTCGATTACACAATCGACGACCGTCACCAAACACTCGAAACCTCCCAATCCGTCGTGCTCGATCCGAACGCAAGCGTCACCGCAAAAGGCCAGCAAGTCGAACTTCTCTCTCTCTCTTTCTCAGCATCGCTCGTGATGCAACATGCAACTACGATGAAATTGATTCCGCCCAAATCGATCGTCGCGTTTTCACCTGGCCCCATCCAACACGATCAAAACTTGGAAAGAATTACAGCGGAATTTATCTCAGAACTCGCGGCCGAAAAGCCCGGTAAAGAAATCGTGCTGCGCGCACTCGTCGAACAAGTTCTGGTCCACATACTAAGAAATTACTCAACACCGAAACTCTCCGAAGAGTTGGAACTGTCTCGCGTCGGTCTGGTCGACAGACGCATTCGTCGTTCAGTCGAGCTGATGCACACTCAACTCGACCAGGATCTAACCCTGAGAGCGCTTGCAGCAGCCTCCTATCTTTCCCCGTTCCATTTCGCTCGTCTCTTCAAAAAACTCACCGGGGCATCGCCGCACAACTATCTCGCGGGCATACGCGCCACACGCGCTCAGTTACTACTCGCTGAAACAGATCTTTCGATCGCGGAGGTCGGCGCACGCGTCGGCTACTTGAGCGGCAGCCATTTCACCAAAGCATTTCGCACCGCCACCGGCACGACCCCACGCGACTTTCGCCGCGGACTCGTCTCACAAAATAGCGACGGCGCAATGCGTCGCCAATAATGCGCAAGATTTGTCGGTTCTGATCGCTACTCGCCCCGTATCATTCCAGTAAACTTTCAGGAGAACATTGAATGCCAGTTGCGAAACAAACCGAGATTAATCCCGCCGATGGAAAACTCGGAGTCTTACTCGTCGGCCTGGGTGCTGTTACTACCACTTTCATTGCCGGCGTAGAAGCGATCAAAAAGGGCATTGCTCAACCAATCGGTAGTCTTACGCAAATGGGCACTGTTCGACTCGGCAAACGAACCGACAATCGCGTGCCGCTGATCAAAGACTTCGTGCCCCTGGCTCAACTCAAAGATCTCGTGTTTGGCGCGTGGGATATCTTTCCGGATTCAGCTTACGATGCGGCCTTGAACGCCGGCGTGCTCGAAAAGGAACTGCTGGGCCAACTCAGGGAGCCGCTGCGCAAGATCAAACCGATGAAAGCCGTGTTCGATCAGACGTACGTGAAACGTCTCAGCGGGACGAATGTCAAAACCGGTAAGAACAAGTTTGAGCTGGCCCAACAACTGATCGCCGAGATTGCCGAGTGGAAGAAGAAGAATAAGTGTTCGCGACTGGTGATGATCTGGGCGGCATCAACGGAGATCTTTCTGAAGCCGCACGCGGTTCACAAAACACTCGAATCGTTTGAGCAGGCGATGCGCGATAACCACAAGGCGATCGCGCCGTCGATGATTTACGCGTACGCCGCGCTGAAGTCGGGAATTCCGTTCGCGAACGGCGCTCCGAACCTTACCGTTGACATTCCGGCGCTGATGTCACTAGCCGACAAGAACAAGCTCGCCATCTGCGGCAAGGATTTCAAGACCGGACAAACGTTGATGAAAACGATCATCGCGCCGGGACTGAAATCGCGCATGCTTGGTTTGCATGGCTGGTACTCGACCAACATTCTCGGCAACCGTGACGGTGAAGTGCTCGACGATCCTGACTCGTTCAAGACAAAAGAAGAGTCGAAGTTGTCTGTGCTCGAGTACATTCTGCAACCCGAGGTCTACCCGGACCTGTACAAAGACTTCTCACACGTAGTGCGCATCAATTACTACCCACCCCGCGGCGACAACAAAGAAGGTTGGGACAACATCGACATCTTTGGCTGGCTTGGCTATCCGATGCAGATCAAGATCGACTTTCTCTGTCGCGACTCGATCCTGGCGGCGCCGATTGTGCTCGACCTCGCGTTGTTCCTGGATCTCGCACAACGCGCCGGGATGAAAGGCGTGCAGGAGTGGCTCTCTTTCTACTTCAAGTCGCCGCAAACCGCGCCCGGACTGTACCCCGAGCATGACATCTTCATTCAATTGATGAAACTCAAGAACACGCTTCGTCACTTGCGAGGTGAAGATCTGATCACACACCTCGGCCTCGAATACTACGACTAGTACAATCCACAGATTACACAGATAAATGCTTCAATCGGTGTAATCTGTGGATGAAAACGTGCAATTTATTGTCAGCTAAGCCTTGACAGGAAATGTCATTGTATATATAGCTTCGGGTTGCCCGCTCTCTAGGCCGTAAAATCGTGGGTGGGAAACCTTAAACTCTTCTGCATGCATCAATTTGATGTGCGGATCGTTCCTTGCAAGTACGCCGGTGGGCCAAAGGATGTTAGGTCATTCGCAATCGCCCCCGGATTGACTGGCAAGGAGAAGAGCCGATGTTAGCTGAGTGTGAAGTGACAAAGATAACGACAATGAACAATACAGGTACAGTTTTTCTCGATCCCGATCAAAAGAGCCCGCGCGCGCAGGACTTTGAAGAGCGTCTGACGTCGCGCATCGTGGGTCAGGAACGCGCGGTTAGACGTATGAGTGGCCTGTATCAGATTTTTCTGGCAGGCATGAATCCACCAAACCGGCCCATCGGTACCATGCTTTTTCTGGGACCGACCGGCTCCGGCAAAACTCGTGTTATCGAAGCTGCGGCCGAAGTGCTTTACGGCGATCCGAATGCAGTCGTCAAAATAGACTGCGCGGAGTTTCAGCACTCGCACGAGATTGCCAAACTTATTGGATCGCCTCCGGGATACCTGGGCCATCGCGAAACTTCGCCGATGCTTACTCAGGAAAATCTCGATCGGATGCACACTGACGACATGAAAGTGTCCCTCGTGCTGTTCGACGAGATCGAAAAAGCTTCCGATAGTTTGTGGCAACTGCTGCTCGGAATTCTCGACAAAGCCACGCTGACTTTGGGTGATAATCGCCGCGTCGACTTCTCGAAGGCGATGGTGATCATGACTTCAAATCTCGGCGCACGTGAAATGTCGGAGCTGATTTCCGGCGGTATTGGTTTCGCTCCTGGTAAGGGCTCGAAAACACCGAACGACACGGAAGTGGACCAGAAGATTTATCGCACGGCAGTCGAAGCGGCGCGACGTAAGTTCTCGCCGGAGTTTATGAACCGGATCGACAAGGTCGTCGTGTTCCGTTCTTTGAAAGAACATCACCTGCGTCAGATTCTCGATCTCGAACTTCAGGCAGTTCAGGATCGGATCATGCAGTCGGCCGGTACCAAGTTTGTTTTCCAGTGTTCTGAGACAGCGAAAGACATGCTGTTGAAGGAGGGCCTGGATTACAAATACGGCGCGCGTCACTTGAAGAGAGCGGTCGAGAGATTTCTGGTCTATCCGCTTTCAAACCTCGTGGCCACGGGTCAGATCGGATTGGGAGATCTGGTTCACGTTGATGTCGATGGAGTTCGCAATCGACTGATCTTCTCGAAGAGCTCCGGTGGTGCGCTCATTCATGAGATGACGCAGAACTCCGACAGCACGGAAGATTCACTTGAATCATTATCCGGTGGTGTTGCGTTGCCGATCCCGCAGGCTTCAAAGGCTGCGAAGAAGGGACACGGGCGCGGCGAGAAAGCCGAGAACTAGACCACAGATTACGGGGATCAAAAACACGGATTGAGACAGATAAGGATCTGTTTCAGTCCGTGTTTTATTGTTGATTGATCTTCTTAAGAGCCGCATGAGCGAGCTCAGAGAGAAATGGATCTGCTGCTGTCATTGCGGATTTTAGAGCCGGAGCAGCAGATGGATCACCGATGAGACCGAGTGAGCGGGCTGCTTCGCGACGGACGTCCGAAGGGAGTTTTTCGTTATTCAGGGTTGAGATCAGGGCGGCAGTGCCGGAACGACTTTTGATTTGACCGAGGGCAGTCGCAGCAGCGCGAAGCACGAAAACGTTTGCTTCGCGCTTTTGTTTCTTATTCACCGGCGCCGACAGTTCCGGCGCGAGTGCTCCCACCAGAGCGATTACGGCGGCATCATCTGCAATTTGACCCAAGGCTACTGCTGCCGCACCCCTGACGCCGTCTTCTTTATCGTTTAACAGCCTCTCGCTTATTGCAGTGGTTGCCGTTCGACTACGAGTAAGACCGAGCGCATAAACCGTCTCACGACGCACAAACTCGTCTTTATCGTTGAGTAACGGGAGAAGAATCCCTGCGCTCTCTTCGTTGCCAATTGACAGCACAGCTTTGGCTGCGGTCACACGGACAATGGGAGCCGCATCCTGCAAGGCTGGTACAACTGCGCGCGACGCGGCAGCCTGGCGCATGGCGCCGAGTCGCATGACGGCATCGCGGCGCTCTTCGACGTCGCTTGAACTCAACCGCTTTTGTTGTTGTTCGATGTCGAATTGAACCGGAGTAAGGTTACGAGGGTCCTGCGCCGCAGACAGGACACAACAACTCCATAAACAAATACAGAGAACACAGAGGCTTTTGAGTTTCAGGCGCTTCAAACGTAGGTGCCTACTCTTGCCGCGGCTCGCCTTTCTGCTTTGCGTCGCACCACTTCCCATTCATAGGCCTGACGCGCGCGTCGATTTTCCCGGGCATCTTCCAGGCTTGCTAACAGTTCGTCTTCTAGGACTGACGGTGTGGTCCTGATGCGTTTTTTGGACTCCAATGTAGAGATGTAATCCAGAACTTCGCCTACTTCAGCCTCAGATAATGCCTCGAGTTTAACAGCAAGAAACTGGCGTGGATTCACGTTATTGGCCATTTTCGTGCTCCTTTGCCTGTAAGTTCGGGGCGATTCGCGGGGGGGACAATATACACGAAGTTACAGAGAATTAACATGATTTACGGCATTCTAATCCTGTAAATCCTGAAAAATCCTGCTAATCCGGTTCACTAATCAATGCGAGAAGCGAGGCCGTGGAGGGTATCAACAATCAGCACGGCAATGGGCG
The DNA here is from genome assembly GCA_035694465.1 of Pyrinomonadaceae bacterium. Classification (GTDB taxonomy): domain Bacteria; phylum Acidobacteriota; class Blastocatellia; order Pyrinomonadales; family Pyrinomonadaceae; genus PSRF01. The sequence goes on from DASSFI010000105.1 coordinate 5,157, forward strand.
GGTAGAAGATCAAATCGAGAATCATGCTCGACTGCACCGCAGCGACACGATCTCTAAAGATGAGCGTCATGTCATTAAAGAAGTCCTGCATGTGCCAACCGAGATACAACCCGATGCCCACACTCAGCGCATAACCGACGAGCAGAAAAGTGTAGGCTGAGAAACGTGTAAACGGCTGCTCAGGCGTCGCCTGCTGAGTGATGATCGATCCCAGAATTCGATCGGGTTTATAGGTGTAGTGGGCCAGGTATTCGCGAATCCGATTGGCCAGATGCCAGACGCCGATCACAAACAACGTCACCACGATCACGCGGCCCATAGTTGAAAACACATGCCACAACTGTGGCCGCATCATCGCCAGAAAGAACGTCGATAGAAACAACGACACAGTCGTGAAAACCGCGCGTTGTCGCTCACGATTCTCCAATCGATCGCGTTCCAAAACCTCGTCAACCAAACGATCCCACTTGGCTTGCACGGCCAGGTTTCGGGCGCGCTTGGCATGCGGATTATTCGAGTTGAGAATTGAATAGCTGCGATTCTTTTGCGCACTCAACTGCTCGTCGTAGTGAATACGCTCGTGCGGATCGATCAGCGTGTGATACGCCTTCGAGAGCAATGTAAACTGCCGGGCTGCGGTGGAGTTGGGATTCAGATCAGGATGACTTTTGCGCGCAAGTTTTCTATAGGCCGATTTGATTTCGGTCTGAGACGCATTCGGCTTGACGCCCAAGATTCTGTAGTAGTCAATCACTGTGCTTCTCTGAACTCCGAAAGCCAGCGATGGATGCCGGGCTGCCTGAGGACACCGCGTCACTCGCCGTGAAAGTATAACACCGTCCGCAAGTCCTGACGGCGCGATTCTGACGCTACTGAGATGTTGAAGGTGGCATTGGGGGGTGCCAAAGGGGAGCCGGGCAAATACCTCGAGCGGCATTCGAGGGGGCGAGGACGTATAAATAAGGCGACTCGCACCCTTTGGCTAATTGCCCTTTCCTCTACAACCGCTATGCCATTCAACAGTTTTCAAAAATCCTCAGCAAAAATCCACCATTTTCATATACGCACTGGGAAAGTGTGTACGGTAGAAGACACTTGGAGTCTACGACCGTCTACACTTTCGCACTGGCTCGGTCCACAATCCTTAACAGCGTTCTCACTGCAATCCCCGTTGGTCCTTTCGATCGATAAGGCTTGGCGTCGTCGCCCCAGGCTGTGCCCGCGATGTCCAGGTGCGCCCAGGAAAGACCATCTGCAAACTCTTTTAGAAACGCGGCAGCCGTAATTGTTCCCGCTTTTCGTCCGCCAACGTTTTTTATGTCAGCAATATCTGACTTGATCTGCTTTGAGTATTCCTTATCGAGCGGCAACTGCCAGAACTTTTCGCCCACTTCCCTGCCGGCCGTGATTATTTCGTCGATCAATTCCTGGTCCGTTCCCAAGACCGCTGTGTTGACGTCGCCAAGGGCAATCGAAACTGCGCCTGTGAGGGTCGCCATATCAATTACTTTGGTAGCGCCGAGTTTCTTCGCGTAGGCAATCGCATCGGCAAGAATCAAACGGCCCTCAGCGTCGGTGTTGATAATCTCGATCGTCTTGCCGGTCATGGCTTTTACCACGTCTCCCGGCTTGGTCGCTTTACCGGAAGGCAAATTCTCCGTACATGGGGCCACGCCCAGAATCGGGATCGGTGGTTTCAACTGTGCGATAGCGCGCATTGCTCCCATGACGGTCGCGCCACCGGTCATGTCGTACTTCATCAACTCCATATTCTCGCCGGGCTTAAGAGAAATGCCGCCGGAGTCGAATGTCACGCCCTTGCCGACAAACGCGAGTAGCTCACCATTATCTGCCGGTGCATTGGCTGGGGTGTATTTCAAGATGATCAGTTTCGCTGGCTGCTCCGAACCATGCGTGACGCTCAACAACGAACCCATGCCCTCTTGTTCCATTCGTGCTTCGTCAAGCACGTCGATACTGAGACCAAACTCGTTCGCGATCTCGCGAGCTCGTTCAGCCATATCGGTCGGCGTCATGTAGGCGCCCGGCTCGTTCGCAAGATCGCGAGTGAAATTTACTGACTCACCAACTATCGAACCGGCTTTAACACCACGCTGCAAAACGTCTTCGTCGGCGTCCTCAATCACCACTACCAAACGGTCAATCTTCTTTTCTTCCTTGTCGACGGTGCGATATTTATCAGGATCAAAGAGTGCGATGTATGCGCCTTCGACTGCGGTTCTGGCTGTTTCACCAGCATCGATAGAAGCCCGCGGCACAACTGCAATTGACTTCGCATTCTTACTGCGCAGCAATCGAACCGCGGTTCCCGCCATCTGCGAAACCTGGGCGCCTTTGTAGTCGCCGGCTTCGCCAACACCAACCAGAAGTAAACGACGCGCCTTGAGCTTGTCGTTTCCAACGAGATGGAAGTAAGCAGTCTCCCCTTCTTTACCGTCAAACTCGTCAGCGTCGAGCGCAGAGCGCACGAGCCCGCCGGAAAGCTCGTCGAGCTTCTTGATAAAGCCACCGTCGGCCTTTTCGTTCTTAAAAACGGCAACCGCCAGGGCTTGCACGTCAAGTTCTTCAATCGGTCCTCGGCTCGCTTCAACTTGCATGGTGAGTAGATTCTCCTGGGATTGGAATGGTATTTTCCGAATGGCAATCGGAAATCAATTTATCTGTTGCGTTCTTTCAACTGGGCCCGCGTCTCTCGTTCGACTGTTCGCTTCAGCTCGGCTTCTCGCTTGTCATACATTTTCTTACCGCGCGCGACTCCCACCTCAATCTTGATTCTGCCGTTTTTTAAATAGAGCTGAGTGGGAACGAGAGTCATTCCCTGTTTGGCTGTGGCTTCGTCCAGTCGGGAAATCTCACGCTTGTGAAGCAGCAGCTTGCGAGTTCTAAGCGGATCGTGATTCTCCCGATTGCCATGAGAATACGGCGAAATGTGTGCATTGAACAACCATGCTTCGCCTTCGCGCACTGAAACGTAGGCCTCTTTCAGTTGTACGCGACCATCCATGGCACTCTTTACTTCGGTGCCTGTCAATACGAGACCCGCTTCGTATTTATCCGAAATATGATAATTATGAAAGGCCGCACGATTGGCCGCTAAGACTTTTTCTTCTTTCACTGCACCACATTTTTCAGATCGAGGACGTCGTGTCGCGTGATGATACCGACAATCCGGCCGTACTCTTCAACCAGTACTGCCTGACTTGTTTGCAGCCGTCGCGCCACGTCGGCAGAACTTGCATCGACGTCAAGAGTGGGAAAACTCGCTTCCATCACTTCGCTCACCGGCGAGTTCAGTAGATCCTGGTTGCGCAGAACCTTCGCCAGTACTCGATTCTCGCGCAGCGAACCGACCGCGCGTCCTTCTTCCAAAACCGGCATTTGCGTGACGGCGAGCTCGTCCATCTTTTCGAGAGCTCCAGCAACCGTGTCCGATGGCGCCACGGAAACCACTGTCTTTGGTGCTTGCGGTTTCTTGGTTCCACTGATTAGACCAGCAGTAATCTTTTGCGGTTCCAACAGGCGCTTTTCTTTCAGCCACTCGTCCGAATGATGCTTCGTCAGGTAATGCTCGCCGGTGTCGCAAACGATGAAAACGACGATGGCATTCTCATCCAAATCCGCCGCAACGCGCAGTGCGGCTGCGAGATTCGTGCCGGTCGAACCACCGCAGAAAATTCCTTCCATGCGTCCCAACAAACGCGACATCTCGAATGAATCACGATCAGTGACATTGATCACTTCGTCAACGTACTTGATCTGGACGTTAGGTGGCACTATCTCCTGACCAATTCCCTCAACGAGGTACGGAGTCGCCTCTACAATTTTTCCCGTCTCTTTGAAAGTCTTGAATATCGAGCCGTATGGATCCGCGCCGATGATTCTGATGTTCGGATCCTTTTCTTTTAGGAAGCGCCCGGTTCCCGAAATCGTTCCACCAGTTCCGAGTCCGGCTACGAAGTGGGTGATCTTGCCCTCAGTCTGTCGCCAAAGTTCCGGTCCAGTGGTTCGATAATGTGCTTCCGGATTGGCAGGGTTGGAATATTGATCCGGATAAAACGAATTGGGCGTTTCTGAGGCAATTCTTTTGGCTGTGGAAACGTAGTGATCGGGAGTACCTGGTTTGGCAGAAACTGGGGTGATGACAACGTCTGCTCCCAGTGCCTTCAAGTAACGCGACTTCTCGACTGAGGCTTTGTCAGTCATGACGAAGATGCACTTGTAACCTTTGACAGCAGCGGCAAGCGCCAAACCGATTCCGGTGTTCCCTGACGTCGCCTCGATCACCGTTCCGCCGGGTTTTAGAATTCCTTCACGCTCGGCCGCTTCAATCATCGATACGCCAATCCGGTCTTTGACTGAATAACCGGGATTGAGATTTTCCATCTTGGCGAATACTTGCGCCTTCGTATTACGCGCGAGGCGGTTGAGCCTGACCAGAGGCGTATTTCCGATCAAGCCGAGAATGTTTTCCTGGAATTCCATAGAATCTATATAGCAGACCGCCACAAAAAAGCACAAAAGCGTTATGTGCCTTTTTGCAGACGGCTTTAAAATGTTTGGGCCCGGATGCGCTCTCCCCTTCGCATCCGGGCCCTTACAAGGCCACTCATCTCTCAATGTGTGACCGAACCGTTAATTTCTCAGGCTTAGAATCGACGGCGCCTGTTGTCTCTCAGCTTGTAGGTGTAGAGTGCTGCTCCACCTCCACCGAGTAACGCGCCGATGATTGCGCCTTTCTTGCCACCGACCGCGCCGCCGAGTAACGCTCCCGCGCCAGCTCCGATTCCAGTGGTCAGTTTGTCGCGATGCCTGTCCCAGACTGATCTATCGCGATCCCAGCGTTGTCCGCTGTAATTTCGATTTTGATAACGGTAATTGTCGTACCGTTGTTCGTAACGTCTTGAATCCTCGTAACGTCTGTATCGCGTCTGTGCTCCAACCGGGAGCGAAGCTAACGTCAACACCAACAAACAGAAAATACTTACTAACCCCTTTTTCATCTCTACGGCCTCCATGCGACCCTTTTGGCAATGGGTGTGCCAATAATCGGTTCTTCCGATAACACGCCTTTTTTGCACTTTTCTCGGAAGTCAGGCTATATATGCTGCGGAAGACGTTAACCATTCCGTGCGCATTCAACGAGATGAGTAACCTTTTGGGGTAATAGCCTCAGCAAGATACGAGCGGATCAACAATGAAAATACTTGTTCTCGATGATAAGCAGATCAGAGAGCTGCTGCCGATGGGTGATTGCATCGAGTTGATGGCTGATGCTTTGTCAGCGCTCGCGCGAGGTGAGGTTTTTCAACCGCTGCGTACGATAATTCGTCCGCCCGAAGCGAATGGTCTACTCGGACTGATGCCGGCGTATCGCACCGGCGAACACGGTGCATTTGGAATGAAAGCGATCTGCGTCTTCTTTGATAACCCCGCAAAAGGCAAAGATGCACATCAGGGCGCGGTGATGTTGTTTAGCCGTGAGACCGGCGAGCTGTTGGCGCTGATGAATGCCTCGGAGATCACGGCGATTCGCACGGCGGCGGTCTCGGCGGTGGCCACTCGGATACTTGCTCGCGAGGATGCGCATCAACTCGGAATCATCGGAGCCAGCGTACAGGCGCGGGCACATCTCGTAGCCCTTGCGGCTGTGCGTTCAATCACTTCGGCTCGAGTTGCCTGCAGAAACATCGAACATGCGCACGAGCTTGTGCGTGAGATGCAACCACGCTTTTCGTTTCTGATTGAGGCAGTGCACACTAACGAAGAGGCCGTGCGTGGTGCTGATTTAGTTATCACGGCAACCTCGTCGCAGGAACCTGTTATTAATAAGGCCTGGATTTCACCGGGCGCTCACGTCAATGCGATTGGCACACATTCTCCGACCGGACGTGAGATCGACGGCGCAACGATGGCAGCGGCGCGTATTTTTACCGATCGACGTGAGTCGGCGTTGAACGAGTCGGGGGATTATATATTGGCCGCGAAAGAGGGGCTGATTGATGCGGACAGCATTCTCGGTGAGATCGGAGAACTGCTGGTCGGAAGCAAACCCGGACGTACTTCCGTAAATGACATCACGCTCTTCAAATCCCTCGGCCTCGCGATCGAAGACGTTGCCTGCGCCGAATATCTCTATCGCAAGGCACTTTCAGCTAATAGCGGCACTTGGGTTCAACTGTAGGGGGATTGATATGAGTCAAGAGTTTATGGATGCGGCGACGCAAGGCGATGTCGCAAAAGTGAAAGAAATGCTCCAGGCTGATCCGGCGTTGGCTGAATCGAAGGATCAGAATGGGTTATCCGTTGTGTTGAAGGCGCTTTATTACGGCAAGCGCGACGTCGTTGAAGCACTGTTAGCTTCGGGTGTACAGCTAAATGTCTTCGAAGCCTCGGCCACCGGCCAAACTGATCGCGTTCGCTCGTTGATACAAGACGACCCGGCGCTGGTTAATTCCTTCGCACCGGATGGCTTTGCACCGTTAAGTCTCGCGGTCTTTTTCGGTCATGCAGAAACAGTTGATGAGCTACTGGCCGCGGGCGCCGAAGTCAACGCTCCTTCGCGTGAGACGATGAAATTAACACCGCTCGCATCGGCCATGGCGACAGCACAAAACGAAATCGCCAAAGCTCTCATTAACCATGGCGCAAACGTCAACGCGAAAGCCGAAAGCGATCTGACTCCGCTGCACACAGCCGCAGCCAGGGGAAATATCGAGGCCGCCACCCTCTTGTTGGACCATGGCGCAGACATCAACGCCATGACCGCAGATGGAAAGAAACCAATCACATACGCTGAGGAGCGCAACCACCCTGAAATGGTGGAATTCCTAAAAAATCGGGTTTGAAGATCCGCGCAGATCCGCGTTCCTAAATGAGTCTATCGCCACTGACCGTCACTGAATCCTGTCGATAATGACAGCCACGACTCTGCCGGTTATGCTGCGCTGCCTGCGCCACGATCAAAGCGACCTCAACCGCATTTCGCAGTCCGATCAACCCGTCTGACAGTTTCGTCGAGCGATAAAACGTTTCGATCTCATTCCACAAGTGTCGCAACTCACGGATCGCCCGCGATAATCGATCGGCACTCCGCACGAGCCCCACATAGTGCCACATGATATTTTGAATCGTCTGCATGTCGCCCTGGATGAGCGCCGGATCGGGCTCGTCTCGCAATCCACTCTCATCCCACGGCGGAACATTGTCGAACATCGCTGTTTGACCGTTTCCGTTGCTGAGCACTCTATCAACCTCGATCGCGGCTCGATTTCCCCACACGAGTCCTTCCAGAAGCGACGTCGAAGCGAGACGATTCGCACCGTGCACACCAGTACAACTAATCTCGCCCACCGCGTACAAGTTGCGAATCGTCGAACGCGCCCATTCGTCAACCAACACTCCACCGCAAAAGTAATGCGCCGCCGGCACGACGGGCACTGGCTCACGTGAAATGTCGAGCCCGACTTTCAAACACTCGTCGTAAATAAATGGAAACCTCTCGCGAATCTGTTCTGCCGGCATATGCGAAGCAATGTCGAGTAACACAAACGAATATCCTTTCGCTTCCATCTCGTGATGAATTGCACGTGCCACAACGTCGCGCGGCGCCAGATCCTTCCATTCCGGCGAGTATTGCTCCATGAAAGGCCGCAACTCCGGCGTCAACAAAACGCCGCCTTCACCACGAACCGCTTCGCTGATCAGCAATCCTTCGTTGCCCGGCGCTGCCAGTGCTGTCGGGTGAAACTGGACATATTCAGCGTTCGCTATCCGCGCTCCGGCTCGATGGGCCATCGCGAGTCCATCACCACGGGCGCCGACTGGATTGGTCGTGTTGCGGTAAATCCGGCCAAGTCCGCCAGTCGCGAGAATTGTTGCGCTCGCGAGATAGCGATGGACCGTCTTCTCAGTCCGATCGAAGACATAACAGCCGTGACATGAAATTTCGCGATAGTTATCCAATGGATCGCGCGAATGGTGTGGAAACGTGATCAAGTCGACGGCGGTCGAATTTGACTCAATCTTGATGTTTGGATAATTGCCGAGCGCGGCGATAAGGCCATTGATAATTGCGCGTCCGGTAATGTCGCCGACGTGAAGTATCCGACGCCGTGAGTGTGCTGCTTCCTGTCCCCAAACAGGTGAACCGTCTTCTTTGTGATCGAAAACGACTCCGGCTGTGCGCTCGAGCACTTCATTCAACAAGACCGGACCTTCGTCGGCAAGAATCCGCGCGGCTTGCGGCGAAGTTACACCGGCGCCAGCCGCGACAATATCTTCGAACAGTAACTCCGCCGTATCATTTGGACCACGACCGATGATCCCACCCTGTGCATAACGGGTGTTCGACTCGTGAGCGTCGTTGGCGCGCGTGATGATGGTGATTTGGCGCTCAGGATTTCGAGCCAGACGTAGAGCGGCAGTGGCACCGGCAATTCCACAACCGATGATCAGGATTTCAGCGTTTGCCATCCGTGTTAATCCGCGGCCTAGTCTTCTCTTCCAATTTCGAGCATTCGCTCAACGGAACGCAGCGCACGACGGCGGACGTCTTCGTCGATGAAGATCTCAAACTGCTCTTTCTGCAACGATGCGAGCGTGTCTTCCAAAGTGATCTGGTTCATGTGCGGACAACGCACGCTGCAAAGTCGCAACATCTCTTTATCTGGATTTGCGGCAGCGATGTTATCGCCCATGGAACATTCAGTCAGCAACAGATAACGTGGCGCTTTTGTTTGCTCAACGTAGCGAATCATCGCCGTGGTGCTGCCTGAGTAATCCGACGCTGCCACCACCTCAGGACTGCACTCCGGGTGAGACAGAATCACGACATCAGGAAACTGCTTACGAACATTCTGAATATCTTCAACACTAAATTTCTCGTGCACTTCACAACGCCCGGGCCAGCCGATCATCTGATAATCGAGTTCGTTGGGAAAACGCATGCGCGGCTCGCGCGTCGGAAAGATGATCTGCTTCCCTGTTTCACGCGCGACATTGCCGGCAAGGTATTCATCGGGAATAAAGATCACTTTGTCAGTCTTCAACGAGTTAACCACTGCAACTGCATTCGATGAAGTGCAACAGATGTCAGTCTCAGCTTTCACATCTGCGTATGTGTTGATATAGGTAACTACCGGAACGCCCGGAAATCTCCGCTTTAACTCGCGCACATCCTCAGCCGTGATACTCGCAGCCAGAGAACATCCGGCTTTTTCTGACGGAATCAGGACTTTCTTAGTCGGATTCAGGATCTTTGCCGTCTCCGCCATGAACTTAACACCGCAGAACACGATGATGTCTTTGTCAGTCTCTGCAGCTTTGCGACTGAGCTCGAGTGAATCGCCGACGAAATCCGGAATCGAATGAAACAGTGCCGGCTCCATGTAGTTGTGACCAAGGATCACAGCGTTCTTTTCGATCTTGAGTCGATTGATCTCAGCAGCCAGCTCCGCTTTGAGACGGAGTTCGAAATCCGGAACCGTATCAGCCAGCAGCCGGCTCAGTTTTTCGTAGATCTCCTCGGTTGTTGTTTCAGTCATCATTTCTTATCAACAAACTCCAAACTCACATCAAACACCTTCGGCGAATGCGTCAAAGCGCCGACTGAGATGTAGTCGACGCCAGTGCCGGCAACTTCGAGCACATTATCGAGTGTAACGTTGCCAGACGCTTCGAGTTTGGCCCTTCCGTCGTTAATTGCGACCGCCTCGCGCATCGTGTCACTCGACATGTTGTCGAGCAGAATGCGCTCCACTCCGAGCGATAGGGCTTCGCGCACATCGTCGAGGGTACGAGTTTCAACTTCAATTTCGAGCTTTGTTCCGGAGGCGCGCACGCGTTCGACCGCAGCGGTGATCGAGCCGGCGAAGTCGATGTGGTTGTCCTTTATTAATACCATGTCAAAAAGGCCGGTGCGGTGATTCTCGCCGCCGCCGAGACGAACGGCGAGTTTGTCCGTGATTCGCAGACCCGGCGCGGTTTTGCGTGTGTCGAGAATCATGCAATTCGTACCCGAGACTGCGTCGACAAACTTACGCGTCAACGTCGCAATGCCCGACATGCGACCCAGAAAGTTGAGTGCAATTCGTTCCCCGGTCAGCAAAGCCCTCGCTGGACCATCGAGGTCGGCGAGAACCGTACCGCTGCTAACTCTGTTTCCATCCTCAACTTTGGCCACAAAATCCACGCGCTGGTCCAGGGTGAGCAGCACTTGCCGGGCCACATCTAACCCTGCAACCACACCGTTTTCTTTAGCAATGATGCGGCCGCGCAACGAGGCGTTTGCGGGGACAATCGTGTCGGTTGTGACATCGCCGGTGCCGATGTCCTCTGCGAGCGCACGACTAATGTATTGGGAAATCTCGGCGGGCAGTTCAGAACTCATTCTTTCGTCGTAGGTCAAAGCATATCTTGCCACAGATTTTCATGGATTAATAACGGCTATCGCGACATCGCGTCCCTCCTGCGCCTCGTTTCCCGAGTAATCCGCCGCGATGATCCGCAAGATGTAATCACCTTTCGGCAACTGTGTTGTATCCCAAACACCGCGTTCGGCTCTGCCATCGCGCACGGTGTTCGTCACTTCATAGAGAAATCTCGTCGTCTTGCTGCCATAAACAGTAATTCCACTCTCGGCTGCATAGGCAACCTTCGTCGCGTTTCGATCACCGGGCAAACGGTTGAACAGGATGTTGATGCGCGGCTGCTCGAACCCTGGCGCCGGACTGCCATCGGCTTTGAGAATCTGGTACCCGAGTTTGTAAAGACCGAGCCGGCGTCGCTCGACATTCATGTTGGTGCGATCAAATGCATCGACAACGATTCGCACCGGGCCACGCACCAGCAGAAGCTCGCCTTGTTTCTCTTTAAAGCGCGCTCCGTTTGGATCAAACAACTGGACACCGTCTTTTTCGATCGTTGGCGGAATGGTGTCTATAAATCCAATCGGTGACAGTGATAACGGATTAATCTCGCCGCCCGATGGACCAACAATCAGATGCACGTGGTACATCTTGTTCACCGTTCCCACGACGTCGCCTGGTTTGAAGCGGGTGCCGCGTTTGACACGCACGCGCGCCAGCTTCCCTGCCTCATCGTTCACGGCAATAAAACGCGGATCAGCAAACATCTTTGCATCCTTGTCGCGCCCGACGTGCATGTGAATGTAAGAGATGATCCCGACGTGAAAGCCTTCGTTCAGCGAATCAAAGCCCCAGTTTGGAAGTGGGCTCGTTACCTTCTCCGAACGTATCGCGCGTACTGGTTCACCGTACGCGCCGAAGACATCGAGACCGCTGTGAAGATGATGGCGACTGTCGTCGGAGTCGAAACTTCCACGCACTTCACCAACCGTGGCTACCACTTCATGCGGACTCTGTTGCGGATCGAATGGCCATATCAGCGACGGTTCTCCAAGCGTCTCATTTGTGAGTCGAGGATATGACTCGGCCGGCGTTGGTGAACTCGTTGGAGTTGTTTGGTCCAGCTTTCGAACCAGATAGTTGCCGCTATCGGCCAGATACAACTCTGCTGGCTTGTTATTTTGTGGTCCAATTGCGATCCCGGTGATTTGATTAAATCGATCGGTTTCTCCTGCGATCACTCTCGCGACGCCATCAGGTGCGAGCTGGACCACGCGCGAACGATCCATCTCAGTAATGTATAGATAGTTATCGTGTGATACGGCGAGACCGATCGGACTCGAGAGATTCTGTCCGGAAACAGTGACAGTTGTAACGTTGCCTGCTGCACTGACTCGACGTAGCAGATCGTTGCCTGTGTCTGCAACCACCAACGTGTTGTTCACGATCACGATTCCACACGGCGTATCGAAGCGGGCCGACTTTTGCTCGCCATCGGCGTAACCGGGAGTGCCGGCGCCTGCAATCGTCGTCACTTCGCCCTCGGTAGTTATCATGCGAATGACGTCGTTGTAAGTATCGGCAACATAGATATCGCCGCCTTCGCTCACTGCGAGACCAATCGGGCCATTGAATTGCGCTTTATCGACCGGGCCATCGACATAGCCCGCCGTTCCGTCACCCGCGACAGTCGACACTTGCCCTTCGGGAGTAATTTTCCTGATGCGGTTATTTCCTGTGTCCGCGACGAAGAGATTGCCGCCGGGTCCGAGCGCGAGTGCGGAAGGTGTGTTGAAAGAAGCGGCTGGTCCAACGCCGTCGGCGAATCCTTCACGACCACCGGCCAGCGTCGTTACGTTCCCGTCGGGTGAGATTTTGCGAATGCGATTGCTCTCACCGGCGTCAGCAACATAAATAGTTCCGTCTTTGGCGACAGCAACACCAAACGGATCTGAGAATCCGGATTGCTTGCCATCATGAAAAACCGGGGCGCCGTCACCGGCGATCGTAGTGACGTGCGCTTTCCAACCGGCTGGAGTTGGAAGCGGCTTGCGACGATATAACAGGTAGCCGATGATTGCGCCTGCAATGACGAAGAGAAGAATGGCGACGAGGAGTTTGCGCATTTAGTCGACGAGGGGCGATTGTACAGCGACATTTTCTTTTTGGCTTGCTAAAATCCGGCGGTCCAAAACCTGTGAGGAGAGCTTGATGAAAATTGCGATCGGATCCGATCATGCGGGGTTTCAATACAAGGAAAAAATAAAAGAGTTGCTGGCGGAACTTGGCCACGAAGTGAACGACTTCGGCACGTATTCAGAGGAGCCGGTCGACTATCCGCTGTTCATTCGACCGGTCGCCGAGGCCGTGGCGCGTGGAGAATACGAGCGCGGAATCGTGCTGGGTGGATCGGGCAATGGCGAAGCGATGGCAGCCAACCGTATCAAGAAAGTGCGTTGTGCGCTCTGTTGGAACGAAGAACTCGCCCGTCTCGCCCGGCAGCACAACGACTCGAACGTGCTTTCACTGGGACAAAGAGTGATTCCCGAGGATACGGCGCTCGACATTGTGCGCGTGTGGCTGGAGACACCGTTTGAAGGCGGACGTCACGTGCGGCGAATCGAGTTGCTTGATGTTGATTGAGGGTTGATACAGTAGCCGTTTTACTATCCTCGCAGTCTCGTCGTCATAACAAAAGAGTGCCTCGCCACCTTCATCGCTCAAGAGTTTCCTATGCTTGAAAAGTGCATTCTATTGCTGCTTGCGTCGAATGCTGTCGACACGGTGGATCCACGTGCTACCGAGGAAACAAGTGCGATTGACCGGGCGATTCAATCGGCTACCCTGCGCGACTCATTCGCGCGTTTTCAGCATCCGGGCATGCAGGTTTCTGACTTAACACAATTAGTGTTGAGATACAGGCCCAACATCCTGCACATCAGCGGTCATGGCCGAGAAATTGAAGGGTTGACCCTTGACGACGATAACCAGTTTGCGACGATCGTTTGTTCCGGCCAAATTCGACCCGGAATTTTTGGCTCGGTTGCAGGAGCTTGAAGACACCGATGACCAGGCACTGCTGGAAGAATCTGAGCCGTAGTTCGAAGCGTGGACCACTTGCTGGAGAGACTAGTCAATGCCAACGATTACCGAAATCGATCGACGGCATGCGGTTTATTACGAATCGATCCTGGGAGCGATCTTCGAAATCTACCAGCTTAGCGGCATCATGGGTGTCGGACTGTTTGATCTATATCGAGAAAATATTCTGAAGGCCTGGTCCTGGGCAATCGATCGATCGACGGTGAACATAGACGCCGCCGGGCTGTGCATTTCGTTTCCGCTCGATCGGAGTGAGCTGTTTAGCCTTCGCATGGAACCAGCTCAACTTCTGAATAAATTACAAGGCTCGGTGGCTTGCGCCTCGAAACAAAATGATCATAGAAGCACAGGACGACTGCTCCGAGAAATGGGCGACATATATGCACTGAACGGTCAGCCGGAGCAGTCGCTGGCGTGTTATCAGCGAAGCGAAAAACTCTGCCGCGAAACGGGCGATAAAGAAGGCGAAGCTATGGCCTTGGGCGGCCAGGGAAAATCCCATACACAACTACAGAATTTTGATGCGGCGATCGCGCAGCTTCAGCATTCGCTGGAGCTCTCTAAGGAAATCGAGATGGCCAATGGGGAAGCGGATACGCTGAGTAGCTTGGGAGCGGCTTATCTGCATCTTGATCGCGCCGAACAGGCTGCAAGTTCTTATGAACAAGCGCTTGCGATATATCGCAAAACCGATCACTACAAAGGTGAAGCTGTGGCGCTCTGCGGGTTGGGTGATGCGCGACTAGCCCTCGGCCAATTGGACGAAGCAGACAAACTCCTTAATGAAGCGTTGATTCTTTTCCGGCAAATGTTTGATCGGCATGGCGAGTCTCGAGTGTTAAGTAGCCTTGCGAGTGCAGGTCGTCGAGCAAAGACAACCGTTAAGAGTTAGGAGGCAGGATGTCGGAAAAGCTCAAATTACTGCTATTGGCCGCGAACTCGGTAGACACCATCGACTCACGAGCAACTGATGAAATTCAAGCAATAGACCGAGCAATTCAATCCGCGCCCTTCCGCGATCGATTCGATGTACAAAAAGAACCTGCCCTCAGAGTCTCCGACATCGGACCTTCGTTGCTCAAACACCGACCCGATATCCTTCATATCAGCGCGCACAGCCGTAAAAGAGAGGGATTGATTTTGGAAAACGAGCTCGGGGAAGTAGTCAAGGTCCGTTGCTCTCAGCTTAAAGACATCTTGTTTAGCGCCGGCTCGAACCTGCAATTTATCTCCTATGGATTTTGTTATTCCGCTGAGTGCGCCGGGGAGACCTCAACGAAGATTGACGCCGTGCTCGGAATCCAGGACAAGATCTGGGTTAAGTCTTCACTCGCGTTTTTCCCGGCACTCTTTGAAGCACTGGCGTCGGGCCATTCCATTCAGGCGGCAGTTGATTACGGAAAGAGTATTTTGGGGGTGAAGAAACTTCCGGGTGCGAATGCGATCGTGCTGGAAGCGCGCGATGGCGTGGACGTTACGAAGTCGTTGTTGACATCAACCACAAAGATCGATGAGCTGAAGACGATTTTTGAACGCGTCATTCGCAGCGGCGGAAGTGAGTTAGATCGATCGATTCTGCAACGGGAAAGGGACAACGTCATAGTTGTGCTCGGCCATCAGGATGCGGAAGGAACAGATGCGGATCTGCCTGTCCGTTTTACTGGGAATGCGGGAATATTACAGGCAAACCTAAACCCGGAAAGCTATCGGAAGATACGAGAAGCTCTTTATCCTGTTCCTCCGGGAATTGCTCCTCCCTTACCTCCTCCGGTCTTTCTCGGCAGAGAAGATGCGCTGGGTGACATAAGACGCCTGGTCACAACCAACCGAGGCCCGAATCAAGAGAACATTACGGTCGTACGCGGCTGGCCCGGAGTCGGGAAAACAAGCATGGTCAGTGCTCTTGGCCATGACACAGAAATAATCAGGACTTTCAGGGACGGCGTCTTATGGATCTCGCTTGAACAGAAGCCGAACGTTATTGCTGAGATGGCCAGATGGGGTCGTGCTCTCGGCTCCGAAGAAATACTTAAGGCAGTCACGGTTAAGGACGCAACCGCTCAACTTGCCGCCTTGCTTAGTGAAAAGAACATGCTGCTGATAGTAGACGACGTTTGGGAGACGGGAGACGCCGTCGCCTTTACTGGCGCTGCCGGCGAGCAATGTTCCGTGATGGTTACGACCCGTTTAACGAAAGTAGCTGACGCACTTACAACTCAAACGTATATCTTGCCGGTTCTGACTGAAGAGTTTGCGTTGGAGGTGCTGCGACGGTTGGCGCGTGAAGTAGTTTCACAAAACGAAGACGAGTGTTTGGAGCTCGTGAGGGATCTCGAGTGTTTGCCATTGGCTTTACATGTCGCGGCCGGACTGTTGCGAAGTGAAGCCAGGCTCGGGTGGGGAGTTTCAGAGCTGATCGAGAAGATTCGCACCGGAACAGAACTGATCGACACACAGGCTCCCAAGGATCGAATTGAGAAGGACGGTGTCATTCCTTCCGTCAAAGTGTTGCTACAGCGAAGTACGGATGTGTTGGACGAACTAACCAGGGAACGCTTCATCTTTCTCGGCGGCTTTGCGCCCAAGCCCACCATGTTTGACCTTCCGGCATTGCGAGCAGTCTGGGAAGTCGATGACCCAAGACCTACAGTGCGCGAACTTGCCGAACATGGGTTGCTGGAACCTGTTGGTGGTGGCCGTTTTCAGATGCACCGGATTTTGGTGGACCACGCCCGCAGTCTTTCTATCGACGATTAGTTTGCCCGGGTTAGAAATTCTGGCGAGGTAAGACAGGAGGCTCAGAGGACCTCGATCGAAACGTCATCCATCTTTTTCGCAAGTGATCGACGAGGTATTTTGACCTTTGCGGCCACCGTTAGATCCCCCTCACGTTCGAGGGTAACTACCTTTCGGAATGGACCAAGCCTGAATCGTATTCGAATACCTTCCCATTTGAGGTCAGATGCTGAGAAATGCACAGTCAGGCTGTGGTCAGTTTCCAACACCAACCACGCTTTAAGCACTCCATCCTTGCTCTTGTATCTCCACTTCACGTTCCCCTTTTTGGAACCGCGCACTGCTTCCGGACTATACCTATGAACCCATGCGTTCTGTAGACCCAGAATATAAGGGTTAAACCGCTCTATCTCTTTTTGAAGATCGGGTCTGAAGTCTTTCTTCTTTTTCAGCCCTCTGACAAATTGTTCATTTGCTGCGTGATCTTCTTCAGTTAGCTCATAACTCTCCCGAGCCTCCGCTTCTCCCTTTAAGAAAGTAAGCTTACGGTCACAGATCAGGCAGAGCTTCAAATGAGCATCAGCCAGGGCCAGCCCTATCTTGTCAAGCTGCTTATCCCGGTAGGAAACCAGCGTTGCTTCAGACAGATGCTTGAACCTGGCGTTCTCCAGAAGCTGTTCAATGTCCTCGGATCCCATCTCTTCGATTCCCTTTACCGTAGATTATATCTCGGAGTTTCTGTTTCGCGCGTTTATGTATCTGCCTGATATTCTCATTCGACTTGCCAAGAGCTTTCGCGATCTCTTTTAGCTCGTGCCCGTAGAAGTGATAACGAATTATCACTTCAGCTTGATCCTCGGTAAGTTGATTGAGCGCATCACCGATCAACTGGAACTGGTAAGGATCCTCATTCGCAAGAGAGCCATCGGCATCATCAATTGGTAGTGTGAATGCCGCAAGAGCGTTCAGGGCAGCGTCGACTTGCTCCACGGAGAGATTCGTTGCCTCGGCAAGTTCTACGAGTGTCGGCATACGACCCAATTGTTTCATCAATTCATCTTGAGCGGCAGCCACTTTCTTCAGTCTTTTCCTCAGGGCTCGCTTAACGAGACTAACCTCGGCGCTGTCAAACATTCGGCCAATGCAGGAACGTCTGGCCCATCCGTCGAAGTTGCCCTTTCGTGAGACGTCAAATACCTTTGCTGTATCCCACAATCCAATCCGCCCTTCCTGCACGAGATCTTCCGGATTCGCCCAGTAAGCTTTTTGTAGGACGACTCTAGCCCAGTATTTAATCAGAGCGATATGGAGGTCGAGCAGCGACACGAAGGCGCGCTCGTCGCCTTTACGATAGAGCGTCACCAGTTCCCGATCCACTTTATCGGTACATATGGAGTTCTTTTTGCTCCCAGCTTCCATTCATCACCGCGCGAGAGAGGAGTTGAACGAGCTTCGAACGTTCCACCCGCGTGTCTTCTATTCCTGGATTGCCTGAGTACTTCGCATTGACCGTCAAATACTTAAGTGGTGACTACTGCCTAAAACTCTCACTTTTGAAGCCTAATAAGTCAGTGGGACTGCTGCTCTGGAAATTTTTTCTGACCCACATGTCACTTTTGCAAGCCTTAAGACGGATTCGCCCCATAGGGGGCGTTAAGCCGCCCTCAATTTTTGGATTGAGGTGAGTATGCAAAAGCAAAAGTCAAAAACTGCTCGACTGGTCATGATCGCGATGTTCATGACTGTATCTCTGATTGCTAGTCTAAACGTTATGGCCCAGACCGAATGTTTAGGCATCTGTGAAGAAAATTTGGAGCGTTGCCTCAGAGAGGGCAATTCTCTGCTTGGTCCAAACTGCGTGGCCCAATACCAACTTTGCGCAATCGCCTGCATTTCCAGCGCGAACGCCGTTTTGGAATAAACCGGCAACCCCTGAAAGGCCACCTACTCCTTGCCGGGACTGGTGGCCCAACAGGTGATCAGCCGGGCACATAAACAAACATAGCACAACACCGCCGGGGCGAATGGCTGCAGAAGCAGCTGTTCGCCCCGACGTTTTAAGGAGAAGTCATGAGAAAGAACTTTGTGTCTCTGTCCATCATCGCTGGCCTGCTCATCGCGGGCGGCGCCATCGTAACAGTTTCGAACCGCGTTTCAGTCTCAACCGTACTGAAAACTCACGGCGCGTACAACGTCAAGCTGCGGTCCAAATACACACAGACCGCAACGCTGACTTACTTCACCAATGGCTCAACCGGATTGCAACGTGTGTTGGACGTAAAATTGAAGCTTTCTGTCAACGATACCTTCGCCAGATACGATCAGACTACTTTCGACGGCAGTCAGAGTTACTTGCTTGACGGACAGAACCTGATTCGAAGCGACGCCGGAATCAAGCAGGAAGTTAAAACACTTGATGCAACCGAGGCCGCTGCTATCAAGTTCCAAATCTCAACGTTTGGTCTGCTGCCGATGCTCAAGCGTATTTCGGATCAGCGTTCGCAGGTGAGCTACGTTGGACGTACAGCAAAGGGTCATCGATTCCAGGTAAAAACGAGCAAGGGTTCGTGGTATTTCTATGCCAACTCAAACCATCTGATCGATCGGTTGGAGATTGAAAACATTAACATCACGTTCGGGGATTATCGAACCGTGCAGGGCATGAAGCTGCCGTTTTATCAGCAGGTTAAGAAAGCCGATAAGCTGCTGTATGAAATCAAGTTTGACACGTTCGAGTTCAATCCCGTGTTTGCCGCTGACTTTTTCAAGAGTGCGGCCTTGTAAGGCAAGTCGGCTTCGTCAGGACTCCCGGCCTGAGAAACGGCCGGGAGTCCTCATCCGTGCGCGTGCGAAAGAGTCGAAAACAAGCCACAATGTGCGTACTATAGTCGCCGGCAACCAGATGTTGGTTGAAAAAGTGCTCAGTGACTCATGGTGGTTAAGTTCTTCATACGCTCCCACAACCCAATAATGAGGAAGATGTGAACTACCCTGCTGGTATCGGATTGCTGGTCCTCCTTGGACTTCTCTCATCGCAGCTTTTTGTTAGTCCGAGTCTGCCGCTCACTGCTCGCGCTCACGCCGACCGTGCCGCAATGCTTTGGAACGATCCTGAGCAGTTGTTTGTCGCGGCAATGAAGCTCGCTGAAGTCGGTAATCGAACCGATGCTGATAAACAACTCAATGAAGCTTGCCTGCTATGGACCAGGCGAGGGGATCCTGAACGGGCTGCCCGAGCCAGAATGCAGATCGGCGATCTGTACCGTAATGATAAGCGCTTCAATGAATCGTTAAATCAATATCGTCAAACACTTCAGATCCAGAGTCTCTCACCATCGTTAAGAGCTCTGACCTACGATTCAATCGGCCAAATTTACGCCGAGCTTTATCAAACCGAACTATCACACAGCCACTATTTCAAAGCACTGGAGTTCGCCCGTCAAAACAAAGATTATGCGGTTGAAGCACAGGTGCAACTCAATCTCGCGTTATTGAGCAGTAAACAAGGAGATTTCGGCAAGGCAATGACGCTTGCACAGAGCGCCGTCGTCGCCGGTGAAAAGGCGAATGATGAAAAGGCGTTAGCTCACACCCTCGGTTTCCTCGCGCAGATGGAAGTGAAAAATGGTCTGCTCGAGAAAGGCCGCACAGATCTCGAGCGCTCACTTTCCCTTTACCGGCAAAACAATGATCTAAAGGCTCAAATCAAGACTCTCTGCGTGCTATCCGCTTTGAACTTGTCAGCAAAACAACTATCGCTGGCCCGGGAGCAGGCCGAGTCAGCACTCAAAATCGTGGACGAGGTGACGCGTGGCGCAACCACAGACTCGGAGATGGTGCGAGCCAACGAATTGCAATGGCCCTGCTGGCTTGCTTTGGCGCGGATTCAGCGGGCTTCCGGGCAATTACAAGACGCGAAAAAGTCTTACCTGCACGCGGTCACCGGAACGGTGGTGGTTTGGTGGGCGGTCTATGCCTCAACGCAGGCAGGTGCGCTCGGGTTCGCCGAAGAACGACAAGCGCTCTACCGTGAACTGGTCGATTTGTACGTTGAATTGGGAAACACAGCCGAGGCCTACAACACATATCAATATGCCCGGAACAGAACACTCTCTGGATTGATAAGCGCTCGGCACCTTTCTGGCGCCCACAGCGCTGGTGAAACAAACAGCAAAGTCAGCGCATTGTCAGCATCAATGATTGCCCTGCGCACCAGATTGTTGTCAACGTCTCTGAGTCGATCGCAACGGGACAATCTGCGACGCGAATTAGTTGAAGTTGAAGAAAACCTGACCGAAACGAGATTGCAGATTGAGTTGAATCGTCCGGAACGCCGGATGATTTTCGCTAAGCCTCCCTCATTAAAGAAATTGCAGAGTAGCGTGCTCGCTGATAACGAGTCGTTACTCGAGTTTTATCTTGGAGAAGATCGGTCCTTTGCATGGCTAATCTCACGCGACGCGGTTGATTTCGAATTACTTCCGGGTCGCAAGGTGATAGAAGAAAAAGTCCGACAATATGTTAGTGAGCTATCGGTTGCGCCCCCCAATCTGTATCTGCAGGCAAAAGTGACGAAGCAGCGCGTGATGGCCGACGAACTCTTCACTCTTCTATTTGGCAAACTGGCAAACAAGCTGCGCCCGGGGTCAAAACTAATTGTTATTCCGGATGGACTGCTAAATCAGGTGCCCTACGAATCACTGGTCCATAATGACCGCTACCTGATTGAAGATCATCAGATCAGTTATCTACCATCGGCAAGTTTGATCCAATTGCTGCGCGAGCCTTCGGTGAAATCAGATTCGAATCAGAAGGACCAACTGGACTTGCTGGCCTTTGGTGATCCAGTATTCCCGCAACAGTCGAAGACTTCCCTCACACGGAAGGCTGCGACAACGCCAACGGCGGTTAACTGGCAAGCGTGGGACCTCGACATGCCTAAGCTTTCGCGCTTACCGAGAACAAAAGATGAGGTCGAATATATCGCCAGTCTGATTCCAAAAGAGCGAATGCGTCTTTATCTTGGAAAAGACAGCACGGAGAAAGCATTCAAACAGGAGCCTCTGAACAGATACAAATGGATTCATCTGGCCACCCACAGTTTAATAGACGACCGGAATCCAGGCCGCTCCGCGGTCGTTCTCGGACTTGATGGCAACAACGATGAAGACGGATTTCTGCGCGCAACAGAAATTGCGGACCTCGATCTGAACTCAGATCTCGTGGTCCTTAGTGCGTGTGAAACTGGCCTGGGCCAGCTATTATCCGGCGAAGGCGTCATCGGACTGAGCAGATCTTTCTTCATAGCGGGCGCCCGCTCCGTAGTAGTCAGTCAATGGGCAGTCAGCGATATCTCAACCGCTCAGTTGATGAAAGATTTTTATCAGCAATTGGTCAACCATACTGCAAAGCCGGCGGCGCTGCGTGAAGCCAAACTACGCATGGTCCACAGCAATTCGGAAACTCGCCATCCTTACTACTGGGCTCCCTTCATTATCATCGGGGCGCCATGACCGATGTTTAAGTCTTTAATCAACAAAGTATGGCCCACCAGCGGTAGCACTCAGAAGGACTATGTCCTGTTAGTGAACCGCATCATTGCCGGCGAAACGGAGGCGGAAGCGGAATTAGTGAAACGCTTCCAACCTGCGGTCTTGAGCATCATTCGTCATGATACGAACAGTTCAATGATCGAGGATTTTTCGCAGGACATTTTGCTCATAGTCATCTTGAAGATCAGAAACGGCGAACTGAACCATCCGGAAAGCCTGGGCGCCTTCATCACCAGTGTCGCCAGGAATCATGTGATTGAACAGATGAGGAGAATCAGGCGACGTCCCAGCGAAGACCTGGAACAAGCCGGCCAGGTGCGCGACCCGTCGCCGACTGCTTTGGACCAACTACAGAAATCTGAGCGACTCAAAAAGGTTCGCAGTCTGCTCGACGAGCTTAACCCTCGCTACCGGGAATTGCTCTTGCGTTATTACATTAATGAAGAACCTAAAGAGATAATATGTGCCGATCTGGGAATGACAAGTAAGCAGTTTGATGGGGTCATACATCGAGCTCGAAAGAGCTATCGGACGATATACCTGGCGGATGAGGGGACCGCTGAAGCAGACAATAAATGAGTGGATGTCATTGCGATGTTTTTATTTCTGTTACCACTGTATAACTAAGGGCAGTCTCTCCAAATGAACCACGAATACATCAATGAGTTTCATTTGATCGACCAATACGTGTTGGGGAAACTTGGTGCGGCTGAGGCTGAAGAATTCGAGAACCATTTCATCGATTGTCCGGAATGCGTTGAGCAACTGCAGATAACCAGAAGCTTTATTGGAGATTTAAAAGACGTGGCCATACAGGAAACGTTGGTTTCCAGTAAAAAGCCCGCGCCTGTAGCTCCGCGATGGGGGCTTGAACGACTAGTACCCCGTTACTACAGGGCAGCGATTGCCTGTGGCTGTGTTTTGTTGGTTGGGGTGTTCGCCTTTTTCGGCGTGCGACGGTTGAATCGATTGGAAGCCGAACTTCGCCAAGCGCGGGAAGAAACGTCAACCATAAACCAACAGTATCAGCGCGGAGTGGAAACTGCCGCCGCATCGGAAAAGGAACATCAGGAAGCAAAGCAGCAACTTACGCAGCGACTTGAGGAACTCGAGAAGAAGCTCAAGACTGAAGGAGCGACTAATCAACCAGGCCGCGGTTCAGATGCGCCGGAAGTTAACTTTCCGATTTACGCTTTAGCCTCCGTCAGAGGCAATGCTCCTGCCCCCGTTGAGATTACTCTGTCCGCATCGAATTCCGGATTCGCCCTTTCGATCCCAGTGGAGGACACCAGAGTTTTCACCTCTTATCGAGTGACAATTATCGACCAACAGGGGAAGACAGTTTGGCAGCAGGGCGGCTTCAGGCCAGACGCATATCACGCGCTGTCGCTGAGTTTAAACTCGAAGTTTCTCGGTCCGGGAAGCTACGACTTGAGAGTCGAGGGCTTCACTGCTCCGAACCAATGGGATGCCGTCGGCAACTACCCATTTCGGATCGTAAGGCGACGTTGACTCGCAATTGCCTCAAAATTTGCATACCCAGTTAACCTCACCCGAGTTAGTTCCCTTTCTTAGCACAGAGATAGTCCCAGACCTTTAGACCTTTTGCATCGGGGACATTGAAGTCTGCATTCATCTTTATCAGGAACGCGACAATTTCGTAGTGAGACTTTCTGGCGGCTACGATCAACGGAGTTTCTCCTGCTGCGTTTGTGCTATTGAGATTGATCCGGTTTCCAGCGAGTTGCAGAAGTGATTTCAATTCCGCAAGGTTACCAGTCTCAGCATACTCATGGAGCGCACTCTTATAGTTCTCTGCCGTTCGTTCTGCAGCTTTTTCTTTTAGGATTTTCTTTATTTTTACGTTCGTAGCGTAATACCACGGTTCTTTTGTCGTGGGCGACTTGGCAATAGGATTAGAGCCCAAACCAAGTAATGTAAGTACAACGTCTTCATCTCCGTATTCTGCTGCGAGATGGAGAGCGGTCTTGTCTTCTGAGTTTCGCAATTCGCACGTTGCTTTCTCGAATAATAAATTCACCACCTCATTATTGTTCGACTTAGCGTCGGGCTCTGCGTTGGGATTCGGAACGAGGGCAAGCATAAGCGGAGTAGCGTTCTCTTTATTTTGAGCACCGAGGCGAGGATGATATTCGAGCAGTAACTTAATAATGTTCACGTCTCTTGCAACCGCGGCCCAATGCAACAGAGTTGCACCAAACTTGTCGTCCGCTTTGTCAATCAGATTACGATCCTTCTCCAACAGCATTTTTAGCTCAGCGAGATTTCGTTCCTTGATGGCCTTAACCGCCAGGTCAAAGTCGTCTGACTGATTGCGCGTAGGAACGGCCTGTATTGAGCTGAACGTGAAAACCAGCAGACAAAATAACAACGGCTTTAGCAACATAAATAGCCTCTTATCTCTTTACGATCCAATTCATTCCTCTCACTCAAACTTGCATTTTTGTCGTTGTGCATTCCACAGGCTCTTGCTGCCTTTGTTGTTTCGGCTCGCTTTGATCGGCCAGAGCCGATCCATCTTGCGTTCAAACTCATCCTTGGATAAGCCCTCGAAGAGCAGTTGCCAGGTTTGCTCGACATTGGTTTCGCGAACGGCCGGAGCCGGATTGGGAAACAACCATCCTTTTTCGGAACCATCGGTGAAGAGAATGAATTTAGAACTCGGATCCATCGTTTCCTTTAACTGCTCACCCTTCTTGTTGAGACTATCACTGAGCATGATATCCAACGTCAGCGGCTGTCTTGATAAAGCGCTGCGTCGAATCAATGACTTGTAAGCCAGTAGCGCTCCATCCTCCGAGAGTTGGTGCGGCACATGAAGCGCTTGAGGTTCGGCGGGCCGGTACACAATTGAATTATCAATTTCAGCGTCACTATCCGGTCTTGTTTTGGGTTCTGTGAATTCCTTGGGTTCCTGCACTACTGGCCAAGACTGCGAACTCTTCCTGACAGCACGCGGCTGTGCCAATTGTGCGCGAGAGACACGAACCATTTCAGGAACTGGCGCTTGAGACCTCAAACGATGAAGACGATATATACCGAACACAATGAGGGCCACGAGGAAGGCGATGGTAATCCCTGCCAGAATAAATTTCAGGATATCCCAAACGCTATCTTCACTCTTATCACCAGGAGGGTTGACTACTCCTCCTCCAGGCTCAGGCGTGTCCTTGGAAGCCTCTAGCTGGATCTTTTTCTCGAGGTGACCATTCAGAATCTCTTCACTCTCTATTGGAATTGATTGAAAACCTTCTACATAGATCTCGTTTTGAGCATTCTCATCCATACCTTTGACAAAGAATGCTCGTCCATTTTTGTTGATCGGATAAGGAATCAACGACCGCGCCGGAGTACCAGCCTGCCCAACAAAAATAATGGATGGCTTATGAGTGCCATAGTCGTCGATCGTGATATCTGCCTTGACAGTTGGATAGAGTTTCACCTCCAAAGAAAGGTCCTGGCCAGTTCTGGTTGGGTTTTGCAGCATGGCTTCGCCGCTAAGCTGTTGTTGTTCATGGTCCACTCTGATCCAGTACTGCTTTTTCGGATCAATCCCTTTTTGTAGGTCAATCACATATTCGTTTTTTTCAACTTTCCTGACGTCCTGTAGCACAGTTTGTTTGAACTCGCCTTCACGGAAAGACCACAGAGCGAATTTCGGGTTTCCGCTTGCTAGAGACTTAAGACGAATCCGCAAGGTGATGTCTGTAGGAATTTCCGGCGTTCTTTCCGGTACGGCAGTCGCCGCAGGAGCAGACCCTGGTTTCTTCGGCTGTGGTGGTTTCTTTGCGGGCTTGGGTTTCTTTATAGTAGATAGCTGATTCGCATGAAGAGTCTTATTTGCTCGTCCGATCGTTGGCCCATAAAACAGAATCGACACCAGGAACACGAGGCAGACTTTGAGCACCAACCTGCGTTTCATTGTTACTCCGGTAATTCCAGTTTTCCATTTCATCGTTGCGCGCAAAATCAGAAACGGTTGCTACCGAAAGAGCTTGTCATTGTTAGTGGCGGTTTCCAGCCAGACTTTCAATTCAGTAATAAACAGGGATTCCAACAAAGCATTGTCGGGGCGATGGCGCAGATCGCTGATCACGGCTCCCTGGTTTTCTGCGAACAACCGGCGCTTCAATTTGTTTTCAAAACTCACCGCTGTGACGGCCGAAAAACCAAGCTCCCTGGCCGCGTCGCCAGTGATCTTTGAGTTTTTGAAGGTGGTTAGAAACGTACTTAGTTCCTTCAACGCGCTCAAATGCGGAACCGTGTTGGCGGGAAGGTTCACGAGATGTTCACCTTTCAGGTCACCGTTCCACTCCAGATCCTTGTATCCGGTTTCTCCGACGGTAACGGTGGGCTGGCGTGAACCCTGCAAACCTGCGCGACGATTTGGATTTGCTTCTTTCACTACCTCGGCGAGCAGACCACGGCCAACTTCCTGTTTGGGTTGAGACGAAACCCTTACATCAATTACGGGCAAACCACGGTTGGCGGGTTTGAGGTCCTGGCCACGATAGAGTCCGGCAATGAACATTTCAGTCGTCATCTCGCGATAACCGCCAACCCATTCGATCAGTTTCCCACCGCGCCCGCAGAAGTAGATGTAAAAAGCGTCTTGCGTCGCATAATTGGGCAACCCTCTTCGCGTCAGCAATCCGGCGTAATAGATCAATCCGGAAAAGAGAAACATGATGTGTGAGAGCAGTGAGCGAGCTTCTACCGCTCCGTTCAGTCGATCGATAAAGTTTGGAAGATGACCACTTCGATCGATGCTGCTGAGAAAAGTATTGAATAGAAGACCGGAGCGGCCCGCTCCATTTTGTTGTAACTCGAGTTTTGCTTCGTATGGCTTTCGATTGACTGTTTGCGTCAGCCACTTGAGAAAAGGAGAACTGGCAGTTTGTGCGTCGAGATAACGGCCAATAAGTCCCGCCGCCATCTTGATTGACTCCTGGACCTTGAGCTCACCTCCTGCTCCCTGCGTTCGTGGACCCCAAACGGCCATGTCCGTGGTGCTGCCGCCTACGTCCAAAGAGATCGTGTTGTTCGTCGGATTCGCGCCCTGTTCACTGGCAAGATGCTGGCAAACAGCATGAGTCTCCGTCACTCCGCCAGTCTCCAAAACGTCGACAGTTACATCCTGTGCCCCCTGTCCGAGCGCAAGATACTCTTCAAGTGAAGCCCATTCGTCATTGTGCTTCCCTTTCAGTGCTTCAGTGAAAACCGATGGATAGGTATGGGCCACCGAGATTACCTGCGCCCCATTCCAACAGGCCTCCGCCTGAGCCATTAACAGTAAACACCGGAGAAAAGCCCGCAGATCGTGATCTTCCAGATTGCTGTTCCACTTAAGGTCCTGCCTCAGGTTATGGAAGTTGGTTTTTGTTCCCAACACCGATCGTTTATAAGCAAAGCCTTCGCGCGGCAACCAATCGGTTCCAGTGGGAACATTGGGAGAAGGTTGCATCAACAGCGTGTACAACTCTTCCTGAATCAGCCAGTCACGCTCAATCTCTTCATCGCCAAAATCCAGGAAGTTGCTGAACGCTGTTTCATCATCAAGCGCGGTTAGCAGTTTCGCTCGCGGATGAAACGTTAATGGTTGAATGTTATGTTGGGGGTTGCCGACATAGCTGTCCTCGCCCTGCTTGTCGACTTCCAACGAAAAGACTCGAGTGTGAGTACTGCCAAAATCGACAGCGATGCGCCAGTACCGAGTCGGCTCGGGAACTCCGGGTTGTCGCAACAGTAAGAGTCCCGAGTGGCGACGGCCATGGGTTCCCACAAACGCCAGTAGTGGTTCTTCAGACAAATACCATTCGTACTTTCCAGCGTCGCGCGACACCGCGCCACCGTGCGGGCTGAACTTGAGGTACTCAGACGAACGCCCTTCTTTGAAATAAAGATAGCGATGCCAATGTGGGGAGACAAAGTCGGGCCATTTTATGAGTCGTTCACAATCTCCGGTGATAACGTCAGTGCTTGCCGAGTAGGTGTGAGCCACTTTGATCACTCGTCCATTGACCAATGAAAGCCTCAACTCAATCGTGATTGCTTTAGTGGTCTGGTCCTGAGTGATTTGAGTAGATCGGTGAATCTCATCAGGCGACAGGAAGTCGAGTATCTCGGCCTTGAATGGGAACAAATACCTCTTCTTCTCACTTGCGAGCTCGAGGAAGTAAACCGCTTCAGGATTTACCGGCAGGATCACTTCGATCAATCTGTCTTCAAACAAACGGACCGGATCCTCGAGCCGCAGCGTCTGGTACGGTATGAAATCCAGCGGCGCCGGCAATGGATTATTGGCTCTCACCCAATGACCGTCGTAAACAAGCAGGGGTTCACCTTGCAACTCAAACTCGTTGGCGTTATAGATTCGTGAACCGTCGTTAGGTTGATAGCCAATCAGTATTCTCTTTTCTCCGCGCAAATAGAGATCACTTTCGCCAGTCGATACTGGTCCAAGTCCGGTGAGCAGGTTATAAATGGGCAAGCTGAACACTGAATTCTGAGTTTCAGGCACCGGTATGGGAACGACATCGCTAAGCTCTGACTCCCAACTCGCTAAACAATCGATGAGCGCAGTGAGTCGCTGATGTTGTTCTGCTCCGCGAGCCGCGGCCATCGTCCCGAGAAAACCGGACAGCGTTTCGGAGTTTCGCAGTTTGTTCATCAAACTCTTTAGCCAGTGGCGGAGCATCCCGAGATACCGCTGATCGCTGAAGTTTCGGTAGTAAGCTGCCGGATCACCCAGCCGACCGTTTTTTGAAAAAGGAATCGCTGCCGGCGATACGTGGTTGACACCGGTGAATACCAGAGTTCGTGGTGAAGTCCCGCCGAGTACGTGTCCTTTCAGACTGAGTAATTGAAACTGACGCCACTGACCGTCGTTACCGGCATGGTCTGCGATATGATTCGGACGCAGATCGAGAAATGTTTGGGTGACACCGGCCTGATAGTGACTGAGATCGATAGTCGTAGGAGGATCAAGTTTCAGACCGAGAGGTTCCGCCAGTGCGATGACTCCGAGAATCCCGCGCCATTGATCGGTAACGTCGCGATGTGAAGGATGGTTGACATCGAACAAGGCGTTTTCGAACAACAACAAACGAGCCCAGGGCGCCGGCACGCTGCTGAGCAGATCGGTTTGGCCCGGTATTCGCGACACATTCAGGTTGCCAGCAAAGGTGGATAAGAGGTTTATCTCGGTGCCTTGCTGCCAGATACCCAACACATCGGGCCAGGGTATTCCGTCACGACCGCTCAACTCCGGCAAATATTTAGACATCTGTGTTTCTTGCCTCCAACATCTGAAAAATCCAGGGCCACTAAGTACGAAACAGGTAGTTCTTTTGGCAGTACTGCGTTACTGCTTCATTGAGTAGATAGATCAGCAAACCGGTTGCGGAGTTCGGCAATGGGGGTGCGATGCGTATGCTGCTTAGGACTTCAAGAATACGTTCCCATCCGACCTCAGCACTCTTTGGCGGCGCAATGGCCGGAATAAGATTGCCGAGATTGCTGCGGCGCACATCGTCGTTGTATCCGTCCTCAAAAGCGTTCCAATTGAACAGCCGCGCTTCGTCGCCGTCTTTCTGACAGGTCGGTCCCATTTCACGCAACCATCTGTTATAAGAACTGACGAACTGGAACAGGAGACCTAGTTCTGTGTCCTGATCTTCGAGTGTGAGATCGCGAAAATTTTTCAGGTACCAGTTAGCGTTTTTGTAAACCTGGTGATTGACGAAGGGTTCGTAAAGGAGATGCTCGAACAGGTATGCGAAAGTCGTAAAGCTAGTCAGTCGGGCTTTGACGTGTTCGCGTTCGTGAGCACGAAACGGACTAACCGGGAGCGTATCCCAATCGACCCCGCGATCTTCCTGCTTCTGTTTCGATGTGTCTGCGTAATGCAACTGCCTCGTGTCGGCAGCAATTGCAGGTAGTGAAAAGAAGTCGATAGCGGCCAGAGCAGCCACCATTTCGATGTAATGTGGACTGTTGGCTTGTTCTTCACCGCCCGAAACATGACGTGTATTAGTCATGGGCCGGAGCGGATCGCCCATCAAATAAACATGCTGGTAATTCGGCGGGTTTTGTGCGTAATGGAGGAGTGCAGCCTGAGTAGCAATTGCATGTTTGGCGCTATCGGTTTCCGGATCGGAGCCATTGCCGGCTCGCCGCGGAAAAGTAAAGTAAGGGGCTAACATTGCGCATCCATAGCGCAACCGTTCGCGATTTTCTCTGGCGATAACTCCGCTATCAGGTAGATTCTCTATCAGCGCCGGTATTGTCGGTAATCCGGCAGCGCCCGTTCCTCCAAAGACAGAACCAAAAACGAAAATTCTGCTTTCACCACTCTGCAAATCGGAGTTCAGACTCTTGAAGAAGTCGTATATCGAAGAGCCCTGTAGAATCGAACCCTGCAGGGCCTGCTTCAGGGCGACAGAACCGATATTTGGTTTTCCGATATAGCCGTCACGTAGCGCCAGCGTGAGCTCATTAGGCGCATAAAAGAGATTCAAAAAACCCTGCAACTCTTTGGGCTGGTCACCATACTTGATGAGTTGACCAAACTTCAGATCAGCACTATTTGGATTTTTCCATCTCGTATCGTTTACGCGGCCGCGATTGAGCTGCGATTGAAACAACACTGGATTCGACAGGCGATGTTTCCCTAGTCCGGTTCCTCTTTTGTGTCGTGGCGCCGCTGGTTGTGCGAGGTTCTGGAGTGCGATGTAGTTACCGATCAGTTGATTTGAAATTGAGCCGTTGCCGTTATTCTGATCGGCATCAACAATAAGTAAGTCGAAAGCACTGTTGTTGGTGAGTCCGGCGGCCGCGAGGTAGACAAATGCTTCGAGGCACCTCGCACCAGTACCGCCAATTGCGATTAAGTAATTATGGGCCATTCTCGCGCCTCCAGATTCACTACACTTAACTTCGGGTCAGATTTTTTGGCCAGGTCAGGTAGGGACAATGACTGTATGGTTTGATACGAGCGACAAGACCTGACACGACAGTGAAGCTGGACACAGAAGCAACCAGCATCAGCAACACTTGCAAACCAAACAGACCGCTCAGTACGGAAAAGAGTCCTTTCCCGGGGAACCAGAACACGTACATGTCCGCAAACAAAAAGAGGACAGCCAGCGGCGGGACGATAAACGTTAGCAACACAACAAAGATCGTTCTCGCGCGTGGCTCAGCATTCATTGAGGGACCGTAAGGAACCTTCGTCAGGTAAAACATCGATATCAGGAAACCGGCCACGCCTGATAAGAACGTCATCCAAAGGATTCGTGCCGACATCCATTTGTCCAACTCTGCAACTCTTATGGGCGAAGACTTCTTGAGTATGGGAACTGCTATGGCAGAGTTCTCATCATTAGTCTCGGGCGAACTCGACTGGGCAGTAACAATTGTTGGACCAGCAATCATGAGTAGCGACAACAGCAAAGCCCTGAATATGTTGTTTCTAAAAAGCATTCGATCCATGAGACCCTCCGAACGAAATGAAATCAGTTGGAGATGGTTAAGAAGAGTGGCGGTGCCAATTGATTGGCGAGCTGCGATTCAACGTGAACAGTGAGCAACGCCTTGATCATCTCAGCAAATCTGTAAGTCTGGTTTGCGTTTTTCTTCAGTGAGTCATCGTCCGTGCTTAGTTTTTGGATGCCCGGCGTGATTTCTTCCACATCGACGGTGATCGGAATGTAGTAAAGACTGTAGCTGGTCCTGGTATCTCGCGGGATCTCCAATTGAAAGCCTGTAGATCGACTTCCCGCTTGACTGGCACGTTCCTGTGAGCCAGGTGCGCCTGGAGACTTTGGTTCAGGCGCATTCTGTTTCGAACTCGTTTTCCGAGGCCGCGACGGTTCACCGGTGGACTCCTGACCCAAAAGGGACACTGCGGGGAAATTCACAGCGGATTGGTTTCGATCGACATGAGCGGTCGTCGAGGACTGCCGGAGATTCGCCATCTGAGTGGTTTTGAATGTTGCGGGGAGTTCACTGGCAGCGAAACTTCGATCGCTATCGTTCCAGGCATAATACTTTGCGGAAACACTGCAACCGAGCTTGTTCAGTGGGTATTCCTTATCAACAACATATCGCAAATTAAATCGCAGTGTGGAGGGTCCATCCGAATCGAAAAATTTGGACGTAAACATCTGCCAGTAATAGCCATCTTCCTGCTTGCCGCTATCGTAAATGCTGTCGTTCTCGGGCAGTTCCAAGCCTTCGGAGTTGATTGAGTGGTCAAGAAAAGCGATCGTCGTGAAGTCTTTGAACTTAGCTTTCAGATCGTGTTGCAATTTCCTGAAGCTATCTTCGTCAGGGCTGAAGACAAACACATAAAAAGGGCGGTTGGATACATTTACGTCTTCGAGCCAACACTGCTGTCCCTGAGTTTCCGAGCACGACTTTTCTGAGTAAAAACTTCCCTTAAAGGCTGATTGCATGGCGAAGATTCCGAGCACACGGCCATTCCCAAACCATTGACTAAGAGGCGTGATCACTCTGCTTCCGGCTTTCGCATCCGCAGCCGAATAAACACCGTCGCTGATGTAAACGGAAAGTGCGTCCTTTCCTCGTTGAGACAATTCACTGAACAACACGTCGTCGGGGTTGTGAATGAGATCGTAATACTGTTGCGATCTTTGTTCCTGGCCGAGGTGAGTAGGTTGAATCAAATCGGTGTAGCGCAGCGAGGAATTCTTGGTGCGACTACCGAACTTGTAAACTTTCGGATCTCCCATTAGATAGCCGAGTTCGCCGAGCAATCGATCAAAGTTTCCGCCGTGTCCGGCAAAACCTCTCATCGATTTCGAGGCATCGAGGTAAACGCGTTTCTCGACGATTGCAGATTTAGATTTCGCTTTGTCGTCGGCTGCGGATTTAGTAGCCGCGCTCGGGTTAGACGTCTTTTCACTACGGGTCTGGATGATGATCTCTCGAGCCGTCTGCTTCGAAACGTCAGCCACTTGACTCTCACTACAACCGAAAGCGGCTAGCGAAGTAAACAGGCACGTCACCAGCACCAGTGTTGATCTTCCTGGCATGTCATTTCTCACAATCACGAACAGGATAAGAGTGCCCAGGGTTTCAGCGTTGGGGCTGTAACCGCGAGGACGTCGAGTTCAGGGTCTCCGGTACAATAGTGATGGCCAGGCGGAAATCCTCGCACTTGAATTTGTACATTAATAACGATCATCGATATCGCAGGTCGCCCACTTGATCGTCATTACGCAGACTCACCAGAAAAGAAACGGCCCTCTCGCAAAAATGAGAGGGCCGGGGGGTGAGGAGTGAGCGCGAAGATTATTTGACCTTCCAGGACACATAGTGCGTATGCCAGCGGGGAGCACAATTTTCATCTTGCCTTATAAGTGCTCACGAGCTGGAGATCCTCGCACTTCTTTTTTATTAAATTTTACGAATTGCGGGTTTGTTTGATTCGTGAGTGGTAAATCATGGACCAACGTAATTAGCGTCGGTCGTGAACGCAGCTTTGCTTTGTGGATACGCGTCAATTGAGAGTTGCGCGTAGTGGGAGGCTCGCTCGTTATCGCCGAGTTGGATCCAGGCTAGACTCATGTTGGAGAGCGTGGCCGATTCATTTTCAGCATCGCCTGATTCCTGAAAAACAGGAAGTGCTAGTGCGAAATATTCCAACGCATGGGCGGGTTCGCCGTCGAGATAAATGATCCCTAAATTTCCGAGTGCCGTTGCTTCCTCGCGCCTGTTTCCGATCTGCCTCGCGAGAGTCACTTGTTGTTTAAAGATATGAATCGCGATCTGGAGTCTACCCTGTGCCTCCCAGGCAAGGCCCAGATTGCCCAACACAGTACATTCGCATTCGCGATTTTCAGATTCACGCGCTGCAGCCAAAGCGAGTTCATAACATTCGATAGCGCTGAAATCTTCATTGGTGGTAGCGAGATGGATGCCTAGGTTGCAAAGAGCCTTAGCTTCCATTGCTCTGTCGCCAATCTCGCGGCTGACGTCAACCGCCTGCTGGTAATATTGGTAAGCCTGTTTGAGTCGTCCGACTTTCTCTGAAGATGTGGCCAGGCCATCAAGTACGCGGATTTCAGCTTTACGGTTTTCCAGAGCGCGCGTGATCTTCAAGCACTTTTTCAGCACGGTAATCGCTCTTAAAGGACGATCAATCACGGCGTAACTATGGCCCAAGTGTTCAAGCACCTCGGCTTCGCCGTGGCGGTCGCCGCACTCGGTAAAGATTACTAACGACTTCCTGCACTCTCTCAAGGCGCGTGACGTTTCGCCTTGAGCCAAATGAGCGCGACCAAAATTGAGCAAGGCTCGGGCTTCACTTCGTTGATCGCCTAACTCCCGGGCCAGGGCCAAATGCTTATCAAGAAAACTCAGTGCAGACGCATTGTCATTCAGATCCAAATACGCTTTCGCAAGATTGCTAATCGCTTTGCATTCGGACCCACGGTCGTCAAGCCCACGCGCGATGGCGAGGGACTGCGTGTAGAAATCGATGGCGCGTTCGGGATCGTCGGCGGCGGCGTAAGCATTGCCCAGATTGCCAAGGCACGCACCTTCAAGACCACGATCAGCCTCTTCGCGGGCAATGGTGAGTGCTTCGGTGTGAAGAGCTACTACCTGATCGGGATTGCCCAGGACATGATAAGTGTTTGCCATACTGCCCAGGAGACTAGCTTCGTTTCGACGATCCTTAAGTTGCCGCGCAATAGTCAATGCCTCCCGGTAGAGTTCCAACGCATGGGTCGTCTCTCCTAAAATGCCATACGCAATTCCCAGGTTGGTCAAATCATTTTGTTCACCTCGCCGGTTTCCCTGCTCACGCTCGAGGACAAGCGATTGTTCGTAATAGTGGATCGCTTTATTGATATCGCCTAAGGATGAGTAGGCATTGCCCAGGTTGCCAAGCACAGGGCCTTCACTGTGGCGAATTTTGAATTTGCGAACAATCTCGAGACTTTGTTCAGAGAACTCAATGGAACGCCTGGCGTCACCCAGATCATAATAAGCAGTGCTGAGATTCGCGAGGATGGAAGCTTCACCGTCATGCTTCCTTCTCTTGCGAGCAAGGACCAACGCCTCCATGTAGAGTTTGATCGCCTGGTGCGTGTCGCCCAGATCCGAGTGTGCCATCGCCAGGTTAGTTAAAGCGCTAATTTCGCCTTTGCTGAAATTAAGACTCCGAACTGCGGCAAGGACCACCTCTAACCTTCGCACGCGCTCCCGTGGATGTTGTCGCAGGTCGAGGACATTTGGACCGGCAACGTGATAGGCAATACATAATGCTGCCGCTTGTCGATCGTGTTCGGCTCGTGACTCAACTCGACCAAGCGCCCTCCGGATGTTCTCCCACTGCTCGTCAAACTCACCCAGTGCCTGCAACAATGGCTCGCCACCTTTTTTGTATAATGCTTCTACCCGTCTGAGAACGGCTGTGTAATACCGGGCATGGCGACGATCTACTTCACGACGACTCACGTTTGCATCAGACTTTAGCTTTTTAGAGCTCATCGCCAGATAAGAGCCTGCAGCTTTAACGAAAGAAAAAACAAGGACGCGCAATCGGCGTCATATTGACTTCAAAAGAACTGCCTGTCGATAGAATACTCACTTAGATGGGAAAAGAACTCGACCAGCCAGATATCGTTCTTGACGGTAGAGACTTCTTTCTTCTGCTCTATGCACTAAGCAATTCAGATCAGGAACACATAGATCTAAGTGCCCAACGCAAGCTGTTTCCCCAACTGAGTCAAGGTCAGGCTCTCAGTCGCAGTTATCTTTTGGCCAGGCAGTTCGACGTCTCAGAACCGCAGGTTCCCTTAGTTGCTGAAGAGTTTGCAAAAATCCTGAAAGCAGCCGGCAGTCGGAAGAGAATCTCACGCACCCAACTTACTGCAGCAATCACTCGAGCCGTTTCACAGCGCAGGGAGGCAACAACTCCGCTCAAACAGTTTGAAGAAAGGGTCCGAAACTTTTTCAAAGGGGCTCCACTCCGTGTCGGAGTTGAAGTGCCTGACAAAGATGGATCCAATCACCGATCCTGGCTTGATCTGAAACCCCTCACTCAAACCTGGCCTCGTGAAATCATGAAGTCACGGGTCTGGAACAGTATTGAGAGTCCGGTTCCAGATATCCCTGATTTGCCGCTACAAGATACCTGGGTAAATCTGACGCTGCGTGAATTGAGAATTCTTAACTCTGATCCCACTATCGCTCTTGAGAATGAGGCCTGGGGTGAGTTGTCGTTCGACAATCCAGGGATGGGTATTTCCCTGCCCAAAGCGCTGCTGGGAATCCAAGGTCTTACGGTGATCATTGGTCTGCCCGGAGCGGGAAAATCGACTTTGATGAAATGGATTGCACGACACGTCATCACCTCACCGGAGTGTCCGTTCGGCATTCCAATAATGATCAGTCTGCGACAGTATGCAAAAGAGAAGAACCGCCAACCCGAACTCTCCTTGTTTGACTACTTCCTTCACTCGCGCGGTATTAAGGTTGAAAGCCAGACTCAGAACTGGCATCGCGCCGCCACGTTTCTTCTCGATTCACCTAATGACGAATTGAATAGGTCCGAGGCGTTCCTTTGGTTGCTGGATGGTTGGGACGAAGTGCCGGTCGAGATGCGCGACAGCATCATGACGGAACTTCAGTCGGTCGCCCTGTACCCAAGCATCATTACCACCCGGCATTCCGCTGAACCTTTACGGCTGCCGGCCCAACGGTATTATGAGATACAAGGACTCAAATATGGCGCTGCGTTGGATCTTGCCTATCGCTGGCTGGTAAAGACAGGTAATGAGGAATGCTACACAGCCATTGAGACTGGCCTTGCAGAGTCTGGTGAGCTGCGACGTTTAGCACGTAGCCCGTTTCTTCTGACACTGCTCTGCGCGCTCGCCGCTCGACGTGACGCAAACTCGACTGGCGGAATCCCTCGGCGCCGTGGAGGGGTGCTGGGTGAAACACTGAAATTAGTACTGGCCCAACACAACTCCGATCGGAAACAAGCTGCCAAATTTGGCCGGCGTGATCGTGAAAATATCTCACGCTTTGCGTTTTGGCTTCTCTCAGAAGCTTCCGGATCACCACGGTATGTGTTCGACAGCCACGACTACGAAGCAGCCACCTCCGTCGATGGCCGGTTCGAAAGATTGTTGGTCCCTTCAAGGCTGATTACCAAGTCGTCGGTCGATTCATCAGATTTTCAATTTGTGCATGCGAGCTTCCAGGAGTTTTTGGCGGCTCAAAATCTCTTCGAGAGACCGGAAAGAATTCCCCGCCACGGGGCGATGCTGCTTGCTCCGATCTGGGCCGAAATAGCGCGTTTTCTGGCAGAGCTGGCAAGACCAGAGACAGGCGCCTGGCGAGTGCTAATGGAAGAATCACGGCACACTCTAGCTAACCTCGACAAGTTTGGAATCATTGCTGCACGCATCTCGCACATCATGGCTGCTGCCGGCGAAAGAGATGGTGGCAAACGAATCCTCGGCATCGATCTGCGAGAACATCTGTGGAAGATCTTGAAACGCTATGCGCAGCAGATACCAACTCCGCTTCTTGATGCCTTTTTGGAATTGGACGCGACGGATCTCGCTCGCAGGATCCTGGACGACCGAATTCGAACCGGGAAAAACAGCGTCGCCATCTCCTGGTTGCAACGTGTCTCAGTCTTTGATCTCGAAATGCTCTTCACGGACCATGAAAAATATCGAAGAGTTCTTCGTCGTCCTGAGGTAGCAACGTATTGCCCAGACTTGCCCGACTGGATATTTGAAACTTCAGCAGACCAACGCGAGGCTGAAACGTCAAGAAATCTGGATGAACTTCACCGAGTGGTTACTGCGCGCGATACAACGGCGGCGCGCGACATGCTCTGGAAGGTTATTGAAGAAGATGCGGATGATGTCGTCTTTGAAGCAATCCAGGAGGTGCTTAAACTACCGCAGGACGTTGCACTGAAGCTGTTGCTGGAGATCGTATTCAGCGACTCAGTTGATGAGCTGACCCTTGGCAAGGCCGTGGCGGCTTTAGGTAGCCTGGGTGATCGCGACTCTTGCAGTCAGGTCATGGCCTATCTCGCAACCAGAGAGATGGACGACCCGGCGATTCTTCCGATTCTGGGGAGCCTGGATGATTACGCTCTGGATAACCGAGAAGCAAAATTGATCTCGGACCTTCTTTACCGAAGTCATGATCCCGAAGCACGCTGCGCGGCCGCCGAACTGCTGGCTGATGTGCGAGCAAGATTTGCCGCCGCGAATTTGATCGAGGCTTTCAAAATTGAGGCCGTTGAGGAAGTGCGTCTCACGATTCTTCGGTCACTCGCGAAGATTGCAGACGACGGCGTGATTGAGAATCTTTGGCATTGGCGCAATGAGACATACTTAACAAATGATGCCGAATGGGACGCATGGTTCAAGGCCGTCCTAAGCACTCTAGAGAATAGAAGACGTCGGACGGCTGCTTTCGGAAATATTCCAGCGGCTGATGAGCTAACGCTCGCAGTCCGAAAGCTGGCAGTCCGCGCATTCGCTTCGGAGAAAGACAATGAGTATTCAAAGCTAGCTTCGGCTGTCCTCGAGTATCCCGCCGTCTTGGGTAAGATGGCGGCTCAACGCTTGATGAATGTTGCAAGAAACAGGAGGTTTTCAGAAAAACTGCGAACCGCTGCGATTCAGGGCCTCGCACAGCTCGAGAGTGAGCCATCGGTAATCACGTTCTTAAATCAGTTCGCCAGGAGCAAAGAAAAGCAATCTATAACTCTAAAGCAGGCGGCGTGTGACACCTTGGGAGTGCTCTCGCCACTTGAACTTTCCAGGTTGAGAAGCAAGCCGGCTCAATTGGCGATGGCCCGCCTCGCATTTCGACATAACAGTCTCTTCTTTAAACGACCTGGCGATCAGCCAATTATTCCTGATCAAACATCAACTGCTAACGGAAATACCAGCGCGAGTAACGAGCAGGTCATATTCTTATTTCTCACTGCGAATCCGGGCAACACCGCTATTCTGGAGCTTGATGAAGAGATGAGAGCAATTACGGAAAAGATTCAGGCGGCCAGGCATCGCGATCAGATTAAGATCGAGCAGGTCGGTGCGGTACGAGCCGACGATCTTATAGCAGCGATGAATCGGCACCATCCGCGCGTAGTTCAATTTAGCGGTCACGGCGACGGTAAAGGCAAAGGGATTCTGATCTGCGACGACGACGGTAATTCCAGCGTGGTTGGTAGTGAAGCGCTGGTCTCACTCTTTGAGAGTACCTCGAAGAAGGTTCAATTGGTGGTACTCAACTGTTGCTATTCCGAATCGCTGGCCCAAGCCCTCACCGAGGTTGTGCCCTGCGTCGTCGGCATGAACAACGTAATCGGCGACGTGTCGGCTCGCATGTTTACGGCCAACTTCTACGGTGCGTTAGCCAACGGGTTATCAGTCGAGCTGGCGTTTAAACAGGGAATGACAAGGCTGAAGATGAAGCCCCAAAAAGTGGTGCGTTCGAAGGCACGCAGTTTCCCCATCCTGACAACCCGCAAGGACGTCAACGCCCGGGATATTACGATCGTGACGGCATAGAGCGAATCGAAAACACGCTGCGCCTATGATTGTTTCGTGTGCGCAAACTGGAATTGGCTGGACTACACGATAGAGGCAAACTACTGATTTTGTTATACTCTGCTCCGCACGGCGGGGTAGCTCAGATGGTTAGAGCGTGGGATTCATAACCCCAAGGTCGGCGGTTCGATCCCGCCCCCCGCTACCAATTAAATCAACCACTTACAGCGGCCAGCATGACTGGCCGTTGGTCGTTTGTGGCAGGATTGTGGCAGACGCCAGAACGAGCGATTCGAGCGGCTTCAACGGCGGCACGCTTGCCATGTTCGGTAGCATGCGTGTAGTGAAAGGCCATCTCGACCGTGGCATGGCCCATCAGCTGAGCGATAGTGGACTCAGGGTAGCCAGCGTCACCGAGCTTCGTCCCAAACGTATGCCTGAGGTCATGCCAACGGAGATTGGATATCTCCGCAATACGGCAGGCGGTTTGAAATGCGTGCTTGGTGTCAGTGAAAGGTTTTCCTGTCGTCAAATTAACAAAAACGTGTTCACTCTTGCCGGCGATTTTACGGAGCGCGAGCAGTTCATCGCGGACGTCTTGATTCATTGGCACCGTATAATCCCTGCCAGTTTTCGAGTTGGGAACGTAGATTACATTCCGTTCGAAATCAACTTTTTCCCAACGCAGATTTAGCTGATCGCCTCGCCGCATCCCTGTGCCCAAAGCGACTATGACGAGTGGTCTTAGATGCGCTCGTGGACCATTAAGAGCGGCAAGTAATCTCGGCGCTTCTTCATCCAACAAGTAGCGGGTTCGCTTGTTGTTAAGTCGTAGTTTGCGAACCTTACTACAGGGGTTCGATTCTGCAACCTCACAGTCAATCGCCAGATTGAAGATTCTTGATAGCAACTCCAATTCTCGATTGACGGATGCGGCGCTCCGCCTCGTGCCCTTCTTAGTGATCGATTCGTGCCGCTCCTTTTTGAACTTCTCAATTAGAAGCGGTGAAATTTGCGAAAACTTCCCCTTGAACGACTCTGCAATTGTGCGCGCCCGGAATTCATCATGCTTCCAAGTCCGTTTGTTCTGACGTGCCCAAGGTAAATAGGTCTCATCAATAAATTCGACCAGATCCTTATCTCCCATCTTTTTTCCGTAACGCGCTTCGTACACCGAGAGCTTGATTTTAGTCTCAGCTTGTTCGGCTTGAAATTTATTACGCGCCTCGGGGAGTGCTCCCCGATAACGCACTTTGCGAACACAAAAGGCGTAATGCCATTTGGTGCCGCGTTTGTAAACTGACATTGTCATGGTCCTTTCCCGAGGTGCAGCCACGGGCGCGCTCGAACTATACAACATGATGAGGAATCAACGATGCATCAGTTTTTCAAAAATGCGAGACGTCATTTCTTTTGGCTGTCTTTGGTCCATGCCAGAATTTTCATCGAGATCAAAACGCAGAATATTTGTGCCCGGCGGTTTGCGATAAGGAACGCGATTCTGCGCAACCATCTCGTAGATCGTGCGTGGTTTGATCTTCAGTAGTTCGGCAAGTTCAGCGGCCTTCAGGAGCCGCGGCGAGTCCGGTATTTCTGGATTCTTCATGCCGCAACACCATCAATGTTTGTGCCATAGCGTTTGGCCCTGCATTTTGCAGAAATGCACACTCGAGTGCATAAAAAACAGGAAACGACTGCTCAGGATCCAGTGCATATTTTGGACGGCACAGGCACGAGCGATTCGCCCAATTTAGAATGGAGCTGAGGCGACATGATCACACTTCAGTGTAGCAACTGTGCGTGGATCGCTCGACTCGCAAACATGAGAACCTCAGATTCTAAGTCTGGGCAATCTGCAAAATGATGAACACTCGGTGGACTAGAACGTGTGTCTATCAGCGTGCCCATGTTAGGTCCACCATGAAATCGTGCACCGGGTTTTGAATCAATGACGACCGAACTAATGTCCTTCGATTAGACGGTTCAGTATTAGGTGAGTGGCTCACTACACAACCTTTGGTGAGATGAAGTAAAACGAGCCGCAGGCAAGTTGCGTCTTAACTGCAACATGCTCGTTCAAGTAGTGCGAAACCCAGCCTGGCAGCACTAATTCTCGAGGTCCTACATGAGCCGTGATCTAAAACCGGACGTTATGTGATCCACTCCTAAAAACATCTGGGACCTTAAGGTCTAAACTACTGAAGAAACAAGGCTTAGGACACCTTAGAGTTCTTAAGGAATTTCCTTAGGAAGTTTAAAACTCTAAGGTCTTAAGAATCTGTACTTTAGCTGTTTGTCGACAGCTAAAAAACGTGTCTATCCTGTCTGCTCACTTAAAGTCCACTCTAAGGTCGGATGTACCCAGTTTTTTGATCAACGAATTCGTCATTCTGACTGGTTCGTACCGGTTGTCTGGGTTCACTGAATCGGCGGAGCAAGAGAACCGTCCCTTGGTCCAGGAATCGGCGGTACCCGGCGGAAAACTTCAGTTTGAACTACGGAGACACGAGCCGCAGGCGAGTGCTGCCCCGTACAACAGATGCCCATTGGAGTAACTGCGGAACGTTAGAACCGAAGAGAGGAATAGAAGTCGAGGCGTGCTGATAACAGCGATTATGTTCGGGGCTTTGGGAGAACATAATCTTCTATTATCAGATGACCGTCCGATTTGAGGTAGTTTGTACCGAATCCTCTTGTTTTCAGGACAGTCGCAGACGCACTTTCTGCGGTATCCGAGAAACTAAACGATGGTTAAATCTATTTGCTTTGGCGAAGTTTAGCGAAGGATAGCTTTATGGCAATGTGTTGACCGTTTATGCGGACAAAAGCGGCACTGATGGCAGTTCTCCAATGGTTGCCGATGGTGGAGACGTTTGTACGGTCGAGTTGTGGGATGACTTTCAAGTTGAATGGGATCGCTTTTATGGACCAAGACGTGAAAGCAGAGTTTCATAATACACATTGCCCTACAGGGCGATTTTGCGGAACATGAGGGGTGGGGCCGCGACCGAATTAATCAAGTTCCTGCATGCGCTGACGAGATTATCGAATCTCACTTGTTGTTTGGGTCGCTTCCTTTACCGATAGCAAAGAAAAAAGTTGTGCGCTTGAGCAATGGACTTTATTAGAGGCGGGACGCCAAATCCCAAGACCTTCGGAAACGCACTTTGAACGTTCCGTCGATGAATTACCACATTTTGTAGTATCTTCGCTCACTCGCTCCTCAAAATCATTCGTGCAAGCAGGAAATACTAGGCACTATGTTAGAGCAATAACCTACCGATCCCCACACCATATGATCCCGCTGAAGACCCGCCGGGCAGTATCGATCCCATGGGAACGGTTGCGACTGCGGAGCAAATGGCCGAAGTGTTATTGCCGGGACTGACGGCCCGGATGTGGCGGGCTCGGCACCTGACGTTTGCGGCACTGGGAGCTCTGATCGGTCAGCGAGCTGCCGCAATGAACGGTGGCAGTGAGGAGATGCGACTGGAGGCTCGACTGGGCTTGGAGCGACTGTTCGTTTCGGCTGTCGCGTGGAAAGACTCTAAGGACGAGGATTGGCATTGTGCATCGAGGCGGCTGCCGGGAATTACGTTGGCTCGCCGGGCGATCCATGCCGGACATCAGCCACTCGGAAAGCAGAACTTTTTGAAGGGCCAAGCAATCAACGGTCCGTTCGGCGTGGTGCAACGACTAGCACGCAATTTGGACATTATCGACGACGACAATCTACTGAGCCGTAATGGCGAGGAGTTACTGCTTGCGTGGTCCGCGCAGCATGGACTCAGTGGAATCCTGGATGACACTAACTCCGGTAGCAACGGGTCAAGCTGGTTGCAGCGGCTGCTCCGCCATGTCGTAAACCATATAAAGGAGGGCATATGGCCGAACAACAGTTGGTGGGGTTGGTCGGACTTGGCTAATGTCCTGCGCCCAGATCAACCGCAACCGCGGGAGACGAAGATATTGTTCCAGTTGCTGACGAGTGAATCCAACGCCACCAGGAAACGGTTTATAGAGCTGCTGCTAAGCCCAAGCGTTCTTCAAAGCTATAAGGCAGTGATCACCGATGGTTCGCGAGAAGATTTGGATCGTGTGATTCTTGCTCAACAGATCGAACCTCTTGTGGAGTCTGGCAAGGACGAGACTGACCGCTTGATTCGCTATGCAATCACCTTAGTCGAAGCACATGAACAAGTCAGTGGTTGCCTCGAAGCAGCATTTCGTAGCTTGATCTGGGCGCTCACGCGACGCGGTGGGCGCAGCACCATAGATGACCTGCTCGGCGACTCCGCATTTGTTTCTAGCCTCGCCTCAACGGGCCGCAAACTCACCCGCGCCGTCAAGCGCTTTCAAATAGTTATGTCCGAGCTTAAGGACCATCCCCAAGTGCTTGATGCCGTAAATGTCGAGCGGCTCGATCAGTTAATGCAGGATGGCCTGGAAAGCGTGACCGGCGAGCGAGATCTCGTCGACGTCGTAATGCAGCGACACCGGCATGTTCAGCAGCAGAAGCGGAAAGGGGTTTGGATCGAACCAGACTATCCGTACTTGACGCTGATGCCAGGCTTTGGAGATACGAAGGATGCTCCCCCGCGTTATGAAGCGTTTACCTCCATCAGTTTCGCGTCTCCAATGCGTACAGTTTTCTGAACGATCTTGGCAAGGTGTCAGGAGTTGAGGTTACCGATGGCGAAGAAGAGTAAATCTTCCGACAAATCGCCCCTTTCGTACTTTTGGATACCTCCCGCAACTGCAACCGAGGATGGTTGTGGAGAGCTCTGGGCGTGCGTGGCGACTACGTTTGAGTTTGGCGCTGACTTCTTTGAGACTGAGCTGCTACCGCGATTTCTCGGTCTCAAGTTTGACAACACCGAGAATGAAGCGTCGTTCGTTGTCGAGCGTGAAGAAGCTCTGAACCTCGTTCGTGTCTCTGTGCTGGTTGACCACAGTCGTTTTGATTCCTCGCAAACTACTCTACGGTGGGATCAGGTTCCGATTCAAATTCCAGGCGGAATCCAACACGCCAAGATCACGATTCTCGCTTGGGAGAAGCTAACTCGAGTAATCATCGGGTCAGCAAATGTGAAGAGGATCTCCTATCGCAGGAATCGCGAGATATTCGCCGCTTTGGATTTCTGGGACGGTCCTGACTCCATGCCACTTCGCATACTGCGCGACACGCTTGACTTGGTAACAGTAATGCTCTCGTGGTCGCGCGGGTCGGTTGTTTCCGTCGAACGAACTCGGCAAACAGTTGAACGCCTTCGACAAGTAATTCGGGCGTGGAAAACCGCGCCGGCAGATTTTACTTCCCGTGAGCGCCCTCGCGCTTCGTTGGCGGTAACGCATCCGCGGGCGGCTGGTCGTTCGGCGCGCTCAACGTTGGATGAAGTGATCCAGTTGTGGGGAGATCGTCACGCGGCGTCCATCGTTGTCGTTTCGCCCT
The DNA here is from genome assembly GCA_035694465.1 of Pyrinomonadaceae bacterium. GTDB lineage: Bacteria > Acidobacteriota > Blastocatellia > Pyrinomonadales > Pyrinomonadaceae > PSRF01. Next base: position 49,969 of record DASSFI010000105.1, read on the forward strand.
TCACTACGCCAGAACCTGATCCCGATGCCGGTGATGCAGTTGTGAATAAACTCGCCCAGGTTTCGATGACGCGCGATTGTCAAGGCTGGTTTGTTGGGCCGAAGCTTCCTAAAACTCCCGAAGACCAGCGAACCCGTTTGCCGTTTCCCCAGGTGTTCAAAGAGAGTTGGAAAGGCCTCTTCGATAGGCGCGGTGGGGCGTACGTCCTGCCGTTGCCGCTTTGTGTGGAACGAAAAGAGGACCGAAATCGGACTTTGCACAGCAAGAGCATCGTTTTGGAAAACGATGATGATGATTGGATCCAGCAATTTCACGCTTCGGGGAATGGGAGTTGGTTTCTCCAACTTTGAGGCGAACTTGGTATTCGAGGACGTCGGGTCCACCAAACGCGGCGGGATGCGGCTGATTGACCGATTGGGTTTACCACGGGAATGGCGCGAAGCGTTATCACTAGATGAGGTCGTGTGGGAAACACCGGAAGAGCCGGCCGAAGACGAGCCTGATGTTCGTCCAGCGTTGCCGGCATTCTTTGCTTGGGCCACCTACTCCCAGGTTACAGGCGAACTCAAGCTGGAACTCGACCGACAACATGAACCGCCGAAAGTCTGGTCGGTGCGCTTACCGGGAACTGCGGCGGATTCGCCGACGCTCTTCGACTCTCACTCTGAGCGCACCGCACCTTCATTAGCGATTCTGACTCATGTGTTTCCCGAGGCGATGCACGCCGCAAACATCGTTGCTCTGATCGTCCACTGGCAAGGTAATGACGGGGAGTCGCAGCAGTCGAAGCTGGGCGTAAGCATTGAGGGCGAGGAACATTTGTTACCACCCGAACAGTTTCTGAAACTGGATGCTGACGCGATTATCGAATGTCTGCTGAGCGGCAAGACACCATCTCAGTGGTTCGACCAAAAACAGGGACAAATCAAAGCTGGCGGGCGGGCCTACCCTGCAATCGAGGTCGACACTTCATCGTTTCTGTTTTACCGAGTTCGTCGGTTTGGCCGCGCGCTTACGGGAATGTCGCAACGCATCATCAAGACCTCCCCCCGTTCCGATGCGATCCGATACCGCTTGCTCAAGGATCCTTTCGGCCCGATCTCTTTGGCCTGAGGATGAATAAGGCGGCTGGTATGCGAAGCTCGACAGTGAACACCGCGTGTTTCTTCTGGCTGAGATACTTTTGACGACCGTCCACTTACGATCATGGATAACTAGAAAGGTGAAGGGCAAAGAACGCCAAGAAATCGAAGCGATCTTTGAGGTGGCTATTCAGCAACTGCAAGAGAATACGGAGAGCGCCACAATCAAAGATCCGCTTCCAAAGAACCTTCGGGATTACCTAACCCGAGTGCAATTGCTAGCCCGATCAGATCGTTCCGATCCCAAGGAGGTGCTGCGTGTCGATTGATTGGCCCTTCGCGGAGTCGATGATCAGGCTAGGAGGATCCGACAAACAATGCATCCAACCGGAGGATGCATCGCGTCAGACCAAGACTGCTAAGGACATACTCAAGGGTCTTTCAGACCGGCCTGGTCTATTACTAAGTGATGAAGTCGGTATGGGTAAAACTTATGTCGCGCTAGCGGTGGCGACTTCGGTCATCATTGCCACAAAAGGTCGACAGGGACCGGTTGTTATCATGGTGCCGGGGCGACTCCGTCGCAAGTGGCAGCGTGAATGGGAGCAGTTCAAGCGCCACTGTTCCCTGAATGGGGCAATGGATTCGATTCGCGACACGTACGCTCACTCTCCAACAGACTTCTTCAAGCTACTTGATGACGACGAGCAAGAACGATATCAGCTTGTCTTCACGACAACAGGGTGCTTTTCGCGAGGGTTCAATGACTCCTGGATCAAACTCGCAATGATCCGCCTCGCCCGACAAAGGACCAAACTGTACGCGCGGCAGAAACAACGCATTTATCGGTGGGCACCTAATTTGATTCGTCAAACGTCGAAGCGCCGTCTTACCGAGGAAATCGTCAGGAAGCTGATGAACGCCGATTTATCGGACTGGAAGCGAATACTATTTAGCGAAGGGTTAATTAACGACGACGACGACGATCCGATTCCGCAGCTACTGCCACGACTTAAAGACAAGATCGACTGGACCGGACTAGTCAGAGTTCTTCGCGATTCGCTCCCTTCTCGCACCTCAACGAATATTGCCAAGCGAATGAAAGAGATCCGTGGAGAGTTCAATGATGCGTGTCAAGGAATATACGAGCAATGGTTGCACCAATCGAGTTGGCATTCGCCTCTCCTTATACTTGACGAGGCACATCATGCCAAGAACGATCACACAAAACTTGCTCGGCTATTTCGACAATCAACTGCCGATGAAGTCACATTGCTTAGCGGCAAGTTTCAGCGAATGCTCTTCCTGACCGCGACGCCGTTTCAACTGGGACACCAGGAACTGATCCGTGTGATTCAGAGTTTCGACGCTGTGCGTTGGAGCAGCCATCGAGCGCCGAACAAGTTGCGCGATGAAATTCAGGCAGAGATCAGAAGCCTTGAACTTTCACTAGACGCGAATCGCTTGGCTGGCCGACGGCTTGATCGATTGTGGGGCGCGATAAGCGCAGAAATGTTGGGCGATCTCGATGTGACCTTATGGTGGCAAGAAGTCGCGGCTCGGCCACGAGACGCGTGGGAGACACGACTCGTAGAGTTTGTGAACGATTGCCGAGCAACTCGTGACAATGCTCAGGCGCTGCTCAGACCGTGGGTCATTCGGCACAACCGGCCCTTGCAGCTTCCCGCGAACAACGGCGAGCCTGGCTGTCAGCGACGGCAAGGAATCTTCGGGAAGGGGATCTTGTCCGATGGTGAATCGGAAAATGAAGGTGAGCATGGTCTGCCGGTCGTCAAAGAGGCAACCCTACCATTCCTATTAACAGCACGTGCCCAAGGTGAGTTGGCCCAGACTTCCGGCGCTCGCGCGTTTTTCGCGGAAGGACTCTCTTCGTCGTACGAGGCCTTTCACCATACTCGCACCGCGAGAGGAAAGGCGCGCGACATGAACGACGATGGCGGCCCGATTGAAGCGGTCGAAGATAAAGAAGACGGGAATGACGCGATCGTTCCGACAAGCTGGTATGAACAGCAGATCGCGCAAATCATCCCATCTCGGGAAGCCTCACGTGAGGAGAGGCTGCTTCATCCAAAAGTGGCCGCGACCGTTGCCAGAGCAGTCGATCTATGGACTGTGGGTGAGAAAGTCCTGGTCTTCTGTTTTTACCGTGAAACTTGCCGAGCTCTGTACGAGCACATTCGTGAGGAGATCAACGCTAGAACTCTGCATATTGCCGGCGATAAGCTGGGGGGCGTCTATAAAAACGACTCCGCACAAACCGAGGAATTTCTGACACGTATCGCTCGTCGATGCTCGGAAGAAGGCCGACCCTTTTACAATGAAGTTCGGTACATCCTCTCTCAACCATTCGAACAGGAGAAATACAGTATCTTCACAGAGGATCAGAGACGCCAAATTGTCGACGTTCTCGCAGCTTACTTCCGCTCCCCGTCATTCCTGGCTCGCTATCTGCCGCTTGACGATCCCGATGTAAGGCAAGCTTGGGAGCTTGGTGAGGGCCGACCAGAAGTTATTGAACCTGGGATACGAGCGCTCCGTCGCGGCATCTTAGAACAAACGGACAAGTCGAATCAGACATTCATGAGCCGAGTCGGACAGTTCCTTGACTTTGCCATTGATTTGGCGGAGCGAGCCCAGTCCGATCGCAAGCCGGACTCTGATGAGCCAGAGGACGAAAAGGATGATCCACTTCAAGAGTGCCTCAGTGCAGTATCGGTCTACTCTCGGCCGCGCCGACCGGAAAGGTTGGACGATAATGATGATCAGGATGAAGGGGATGAGGACGATGGAAGCTACAGGGTTGTTCCCCTAGTGCGAATCGTTCACGGTGACACGAAACCGGAAACACGGGAACGACTTGCACTCGCCTTCAACAGCCCCTTGTTTCCAGAGGTTCTGGTGAGCAGCGGTGTCATGGGCGAAGGGATTGACCTTCACCGCTTTTGCCGACACGTGATCCATCACGACGGATATTGGAATCCAAGCACGCTAGAGCAGCAGACAGGTCGTCTGGACTGGATTCGTTGCAAGGCTGAAATATGCAACATGCCGATCCGCGTTTATCAGCCTTTCATTGCGGGCAGTGCCGACGAGAAAATGTTCCGTGTCGTTCGTGATCGCGAACGGTGGTTTCAGATTGTTATGGGCCAAAAGTTTGAGTTCGATGAAGGAGCTAGCGAGGAAATTGCCTCTCGCGTGCGACTCCCCGAGGAACTTGCGAAACAGCTGACGTTTGACTTGGCCCGATGGAAGGGATAGAAAAGCTGCAGGTCACTCGTGAAATGGCGACTAAAAAGCGGTTGTGGGCTTACGTAACAAAGCGCACGACGTCTGAACCAGTTTTGACTTCTCGACTTGCTTAGGTTCTTGATAAAGAGTCAATGACCTCAGCGCGGTTGGTTTGAAGAAGGTTAAGAGCGTCAGCTAGAGAACCGGTCCCCGTCGCGGCTAGAATGGATGCTATGTACTGGTCAGTCAGCTCTGTCTTTACTCCTGAACCCGTCACTCGAATTAAATACGATATTCCATCCTTTCCGCGCTCGGCCACTGCAACGCTGTCTATTGCCCGTTGGGCAAGTTGCATCGGATCGACTCGTGCGAGCTTCCCTGCTGGCAAGAAGTCTGTATAAAGAATTTTCTTGAAACCAAAGAAGTTCTCAAGTTCCTCAACTCGTACACTGTTAGGTCCCTCTCCTACTGGGTAATGTTTGCCAGTCTCTTCTTCATCGCACTCCCATCTCCACAACAGATCCTTCGCTTGGCCGAGAGAAATGTCTTCTTTCAAAATGAGCAGCTCGGCATAAGCAGGCTTTCCGATTGCATAAGGAACCAAGGTTGCGGCGTTCCCGCGCTTTCGACTCAACCGGGCAAACTCGATGGGGAAGGGTGTTTTTGTTGCAATCCGCTTTACGATCAGTGGCTTAATTTCTTTTCCTGGGTCCCCGATTAGTGAGCCATAAGCCAATATGCCAATGTTCTTTTCTGTGATTCTGGGAGGTGTGTCCTATTTTGTGTGCGCGGTCAGCCCTAGTAAAGTTTCCACTTGACCGGCTGCGCGCATGACTTGGTACAAGTCAACCTGGTCAATTGTCGGATTGTTGCTAACGTAATTCGCAAGATAAGTCTGGGACTTCGAAGTTACGCCATTGCGAGCGCACACCAAGTATGCGACAGACTCAGCCTCAAGTTCCTGCTGCGCATGATTCAATTGCGACCGCTGGGGTACATTGAGCACCTTGTCAGGGCCAAGGTGTCCCAAAAACAAATGGCCCAACTCATGGGTCAGCGTTGCAAATTGAACGGGCGAGGAATGATTACGGTTGACGTGCATTCGATACAGCGTTGGCTCCTTCTCTTTTGCCGGACGCTGAATTACACGAATTGAGCCCGCCTTCCTATCGCCAGCATCGACGAGACACCATTCGATGCCCTTCTTCTTCATCAAAGATATGAAAGTTACGAGTTCTTCATCGCCGATGGCACCGTGTGCAAAGAAGGAAGCTACATCTTCGGGAAGGGGCTTACCCTCCGTGTCCAAGACATCGTAAACAAACGCTACTGGACCGAAGGGCCAAAGAATGAGAAGCGGACGGGCTTCGTTCTTTGGGGTGCGGCCAAAACGCTCACGCCAATCGCGCGCTGAAGCGGCATAACTGAGTCCGGGTTTCTGAACCTGAAGAAGCATGGCATTAAATGGCGCGAAGTTACGAAGACGAACAACGAAGTCGAGGAGTTCCTTGTAGTCTTTACTCTGGGTATAAAGCCGAGAATCTGAGAGGAGTTGGTCTAATAAGGAGCGCGCAGCGTCATGATCAAAAAGCTCTAGCTGTTCGACGCATTTGTCCGCTTCAGTAGGGTCATAATCGATGTTTGACATACCTCTTAGAGATCTACGCCTAACAAGCGTTTTTCCGGTTGGGATGCATCAAGGATTGGGTCAAGCAGCCACGGTGATGCCTGGAGTTCTTCTGGAGGAGGCTCCGTGGTTGTAATTATGTATTGGAAATTGCAGTCCCGACCGTTGAATGATTCTTCTAACTTACGAGCCCACAGGAAGAGTCGTTTGTAAGTGAGGGGCGCCATATCTGCTTCTCGTGGACTATCGTGAAGAAGAAATCGGGGATGATCGCCTTGGCCTGAGACACTTGCCGCTAAAGCGGCCAAATCAAATGCCAATATCTTAATGGTGTCGATTGCTCCACTTGAAACATCCCCATTTCGTTCGATCTTGCAGGCGAAGTCACGTCCACTAAGTTGAATCGCTCCAGAAACAGAGTTTCCTAGCACAGCCCGCACGATCTCCTGATAAAACGACGATAGATCGGCAACTGCCTTCCTGGTTCGTTCGCGAAATTGTTCTTGCCTATCTCGTGACGCCAGAATTTGGCGGTCGAGATCTTCGATTCGTTGGCTCAGTTGCGATGCTTTTTCGAATGCCTCTCGTGCTCTTTCTGCGAGTCTGATCTGGTCAAGTATTTCGGAACGTTTGTTGTAGAGAACAGCTCGCTCTTTTGTTAATGAAGTTCGCCGCTGCATCAAAGCTTTTTGCGACGATTGTTCCTGTTGTTTTCGATTTGTTAATTCCTGATTGAGAGAATTCTGTCTTTGCAGCAACGAGTCGATTTCTTTTTGAATTTCCGGTCCTTGCTCTACAAGGCTTTTCAAGACTCCCTCAGAAACCAAGTCTCGCGGTTGATCAAAAGCGAGTGTGCAGCCTTTTCTCTTAGCTTCGTCGATCGGAACTCTACAGAACCCAGCGCCTGGTGGCAGCTTCGCTGCGAAGTCTTGCGCCCCCTGCTTCGACTTGTCTCGCTGATGCATCTCCAGTTTAGTCTTTAACCGCTGAATGCTTTCACCGATAAAACGAATCTCGGTCGGTCTCTGTCATTCTTGTTATAGCGAAGTTGTGCTCATATTCGAGACGTCGCAGTTCCGCGTCCTTATCGATATTCTGAATTGTAGATTCTGTTTGTCTTAAAGATTGATCAAGTTCAGTACGTACAGTCTGGACTAGCAATGGATCGTCTGGCGTCGGCAACGTGCGACCGAGCGCGCTTTCCACCCGCTGATGATCAGTCTTTGCCTGACTTTCTAATATGGGGACTTGATTGATCCCGGCTTCCTTTTGGCGGACCAGCCTTGCGTTGTTTTCGATCTCATTGCGTTCTTCTTCACTGAGAACGCCAACTACTGATCGCATTAAGGAATGTTGATCTTCAACCGGAATATCTGGAGCCTCAGATCGGCTTAGTTTGCTGCGCCAGTCTGTAATTTGAATGAAGCGGCATTCTTGATCGCGGGACAACCATTCCAAGAGATGAGGCCACTGAGCCGGCTCGCCGGATTTAGGAAGGACTTTAACCGAAAGGAATTTTACTGTCACCTTTTCTAACTCATCGAGGAATACAGATAAGCTCTCGGAAGATGGTTTGTCTTTCAAGAGTCCATCGATCGTAGTTCCCCGAACACAAAACGGGCGCGCGCCCAAGGTGAAGGGTCTGGCGACTAGCCACAAGTCTGAGTTGATGAAGACCTCACCAAGAATCCAACCACCTTCGAACTTCTCTCGAACCCCACGAGTTACCAACTCATTAGCGAAGTGCCTTTCGCCCAATATGTGCCGCAGCATGCGACAGAAAGTAGTCTTACCTGAGGCATGGCCAGATAGACCGGGCTCGTATAGCCGAAGGGATCCACTCTCACTCTCAGGCTTCGCCCACAATACGTTTAGTCCGCGACGTAATTTTATTCGCCTCGTTCTGTTCTCCGTCTTCGAGATTTCTACGGACGGCAATTTCACGCACCCAGAACACGGGATCCGGCCGGCTACCATCGGGAGTTAGCATTTGATTCGGATAATCCAGTGAGAGCGGTTGCTGTGATTTCATTGCTTCATGCGGCGCGCGTACGCTCTTCGATTTGGTCGTGCGTAGCTAAAGGTGTGAAAGCGTCCTTTTCAGCTTGAGGTATCGAGTCATTTATTCGCAATGCAAACCGCGCGTCGAAGTCGATATGAGCGTCGGCCGGCAACACCGCTGTGCCTATGCGGGCTACTTTGAACCGCGTGCCTTCGCGAGTCAATCTGATTTCTCCTCGCTGAACTAGATCGTCGATTTTCAAAAGAAACAGATCGGGTCTGAACTGATCAGAGAAACGTCTTCGCCATTTCCGAGCAAGGTCAGGTTCTATTCTGGCCCCATAGTTTTCCAGAGTATCCGGCATCGCCAGCAAACGGCACGCGTTCATCAGTCTCTCCATGTCAATCGATCCACCGCTTTCTTGCAACATCGAAAGAACAACTCTCATCATGTAAACACCGTGATCGGGTTGAGGAAAGCGAGCCGTCAATGGCAAGACCAGTGGCAGCGGTTGGACAGGAGAATGCGCCGCGGCAGGATCTCCGGGTGGCGGATTCAGACGAGTTTGGTAAGGCTGCCCTGTAATCAGTGAGTGGGCCATTTCGTCGTAGATTTCGACGATGACGCGCTTGGTGCGATATTCGCCATATTGCTGTTCATCTTTGCGCTTAATGATATGGAAAGTTTGCATGATGTAGTCAATGTCATCGCGGGCAATGCCATAAAGGTGAAGATATGCGCTGTCGAGTTCGCAGCGCAGCATGAATCGACGATCTTCATCCCACCGGAACGGTGCGTTTGTATACCCGCAGTCACGGGCGAAGGACGCTAAGTCATAAGCGGTGTAGATCAATTCAATAACGCGATTGGTTATCCATCTGGCAAGGTCAGTGCTGTGCCAACCAAAATGCTCACTATAATTCCGAAGGGGGATTACGGGTAGCTGCTTTGCAATCCAAATATTTACATGCATACCACTTATCTTTTGACGACATGCATAGTCAAATATGTAGCTATTACAGTTCGCAGTCAGTAGTGCTGCTTCCGATGCTTCTAAATTGAGAAGCAGATTGATACTGTTCCCAATTGCAGCAAAAGGCATTACAGAGAAAATGGCAGTTCGCTCATTGTTCGACCTTGAAATGTCTCGAAAGCCGCACATCCAACCGTAATTCAGTCCCTGTTTTATGGCCCTCTTCCGAACCTCAACTTCCTTAACTAAGCTCTTAGGCCGCATAAAATAAAGAGGATCATCTTTAAGGGTGGAAGGTGACTCCACGTAGTTAGAACCTACAAAACTCGCGTATCTATGATCGAACTGGTGGATACATTTGGCCTCATAGAGAGGCAAGTATTGGTTTCTTTTCTCAATAGAGTCTATCGGTATGAAAAATCTAGAGTCACGCGTCAGATTGAACAATTCGCCTTGAAAATCTATTTTGCCGAATCTGTCATTGGGACTAACATATATATATTGCGCCGCACGGTAGAGTGCCTTGCTAATATTTACATCTCGTTGTGAAACAAAAATGGGGCTCGTTCCGGTGGTGGGGTTAAAGAGATAAAGGTCGTCGCGATTGAGATGAATAAGTCTCCCCCCTTCTTCCAATTCATCTATGCCACCCAACATCCACCCAAATTCACATTGCGTATTTGGAATTGATAGCTTCGCACCACTGATCGTGATGAGTGAAAATCTAAATCTGCTATCGATTTCGGGGAAGAAATTCTTTCTATTTTCGAAATCCAATAGTCTTTTCAAGCTACCCCGGGACAACAGAGCTGAAAACAATTCTTTACCTGATTCATCGGTTGCAATTCCGCTCTGTACAATCACTCCCGCTTGTCCAGAGGCGTTTATGATGATGCACGCAAGTTCGCTAAAAAGGAGGTACGTGTTGAGATTTCCGCTAGAGGTAAAGGTATAGAACCCACTTTGTTTTATGAGATTACTCGTTCCTTCAATAAGTCTCTTATGATTCATCCATAGTTGATGCACATAAGGATCTGATTCCGCTAATTCTTCGATCAAACGCTTTCTTAATGTCGCGGTCTTGGCCAGTGCTATATCAGGCCGAACGGTTGCGAAAAATTTCTGCTCCTCAGGCTGCACTTTGTCCCACGGAGGATTGCCGAGCACAAGGTGGAAGCCGCCGCTCCATCCTGTTTGCTCATTCTCAGGTTCCTCGCTAGTGCCGGACACGTGGAACACGCCGGGGAAAGCTAAGTGCCAGTGGAAGAAGTGATACTGTGCGCTTAGGCGAGTGATCTCCCTTTCCATCCACTTCGGAGTGTTGAAAGGGTTTTCTTCGATCCGGCGGAATTCTTCTTCCGTGATCGGGTAAGGCAACTCATCAGACTTTCGCTTCTGCCAAACGAAAGCACTGCACCAAGCATCGGCCAAAAGCCCGCCGTAACGGTAGTCACTCGAATTGACTAATTTTTCATACCGCTCCTGCCTTTGATTGACGCCCTCAATTGTGTCGTCGGCAATCTCATCAATGCATTTTAGGCTAGTTGCCAGGTTGCCGAGCTGCTGCCACGGCTCGTGTTCGACATCGGGCAAGTACCGATGGCCCCGTCGCTCGTCGCGATTACGCCGTTTATGCTCGCGAGAGTATTCAGTATCGTCGCCTTCAATCGGTTTGAAAGCTTCGTCCGGTATCCCCTTCTTGATGAGCGCCGGCGTCGCCCCAAGTAAGCTATTGCCGCACAGGATGTGATGGTCGAGGAACGAAAGCGGTTTGCCCGGTTGGACCGCCTCCATCCATAGGCTCACCTTACACAACTCAACAGCCATCGGATTGATGTCCACTCCGTAAATGCACCGACCGACAACATCGCGTAGCGCATGGCGAACTGCGTCGGGTGATGGATCAGCATCACCAGTCCGGGCAGAGGCGAGTCGGTAAGCAATGCGATGTGCAGCAGCGATGAGAAAGTGCCCGGAGCCACAAGCTGGGTCGCAGACCTTGAGGTCGAGAATGGCGTCTGCTGCGGTTTTGAAGCCAAGCTTTGCGTAGTTGCTTTGGCGTTGGTTAAGCACCGGATCTAGAGCTGAATCAAGCAAGCACTGGACAAGGCTATCGGGTGTGTAGTAACTCCCAGTAGTCTTGCGTTCGTGTCCAACTGCACTTGAGAGCGAAAACGCTGCGCCATCGGCATTTATCTCAGGATGCAGTTCGAGCAGACTCTCGTAAACGCTGCCAAGCTCTTCCGAACCTAAATTTTTGTAGTCAATCTGCCGTCGCGCTTGGTTATCCATCGCGAATGCGAGGGCGCGAATCGCGTCGAGCAAATCGTGATTTGCTATCTCGCAATCATCCAAGTCAGATATCGCATCCTTAGAAAACAGGAAGCTCCCCAGCGCAGGAACTCCGAGTTCGTCACAGCCACTATCGCTACCAAGCTTTTGCATCACAAGCCGCAGACCCACATATAAATCAGAGTGTCGCGAGCCGTGACGACGTTTAGCCAGACGGCGCAACTTATTCGTCGAATAAAACTTTATGTAGCGCTCGCAAGCTTCTGGCGTCGCTAGTGGATCGAACAAGAGGGAGCGGTTCTTTTCGTCGGTGCGGTCTTCCGCGACGAACAGGAAGAGCAATCTGTAAACGAGACGCAGAAGCTGACGATAATAATCTTGTTTGTTGAGTAGACCAGATCGCAACTTCTCTTTCAGATTGCTATTGGCCTTGTGCGCAAGAAAGCCACTGCCGAAAAGCGATATGGCCTCCTCCACACCTTCCCGTAAGTGTTCGAGCGCGCGAACTCCTCGCTCCTGGGCAGCGCGCGACCATTTCTCGAGCCAGTAGTCGGTAGGTTTCTCAGCTTCGACACGCGACTGGTGGCAGAGGAGCCAAAGCATCACGAAGTCTGAATAGGCTTCGCCGTCCATCATTGCCTCGAGATCGAACTCGACATATGCTTGGCGAACTAGATTCTGGTTGTCGCGGAGAATGCGAAGTTGTGAGCCATTGGAAACGAACCCCCACAGCGATTCTTCCGAACGGTTTAGCAATTCTTGAACAAGACTATGAGGGCTTGAACGCGCAGCCCCAGCAATGCCGGCGGAAAGCTTGTCGATGCTGAGTCCGACGCCGACTAGATGGATTGGCACACTGCTCCACCAGTGGGAAATGGCGTAGCCCTTTCCGTCAATCTCAACGGCAGAGCGTGACGCGGGTAATCGCCCGTAACACAATTCTTGAAAAAGTGGTAACAGCCAACGCTCGCGTGTAACGGTGGTTCCTGGATCGTTTGCTGGAAGTTTCTGTCTGGCTGATTTGAAGTTAGCCCAAGCAGCTACCAATTTGTTCCAAGCGCGGTTGGTCGCTTCGCTGATGGTTTCGTTGGGGCTAAGGTGGTAGGAATCGGCACCAAGGCCTCCCAATTCTTTGTCCTTATCGGCAATGCGCTGAAGCAAGTCGGCAGGGAGAACCTGGCCGGCGACGGTGATCGTGGTGAAGCTGTCCGATCGTCGTGTGCGCAATTGTGTGTCCTAGTTCAAAGGGAGATAGACGTAAACACCCAGTACATCCGGTGGCAATTGCGGCTCGATGCTGTATTGGATGCCTCGCATGCGAACAGCTGCACGCACGCGGCGATGGGCGTCAAGCAATTCGTCGCCACGCCGCTGTGCCTCATGTCGAAGATGAGGACGAAGTAGATCAATGTGATCGATGACTCGCGTAATGAAATCTCTGGACTGTTCGGGTTGAATATTACCCCCGGGCTTAGCTTCCATGAGTGATTCAGAGTGTTCGCCGCTGAGCCACTCCGGGTCTTGTGGTGAGCCAGCGAAGGCAAGTAGACGACAGTCCTCAGCAAGCAACGGGTTTCCGTGTTCACCGCGGCGCGCGAGGATGTGATAACGAAAACGAACCAGCAGCGCTGTAGTTCTGCGGTCTACCTGAGCCGTACGGATGGCTCCCGAACGGCGCGCAATTCCTTCGCCATTAATGGGATCGAGCGCAGTTTCCATAACATAGGAAGCGAGTCCTTCGACAATGGGATGCGTTCGAGAAAGGTAGATCTCATTCTCCTTCACTGGCAGTTCAAAACGCGCAGCAAAATTGAGTTGTTCATAAACATTCACAGCTTCGCGAAGAGCGCGTGGCACTTCCGCAAGATTGAACTTCACAGAGCCGTTACAACTGACCACCGCACCGCTCGCTCGAAAAGCCTCTGTCGTAAATAATTCGACGTCGAGTCGCGACCCAATCGCTGCACGCATTGATTCCACTTCCCGGCGCACGTCGTCGACATACTTGTTGAGAGACTTTTGAGCAAACATCGTTCGTGAACGCTTTTCGCGTTCGGCGACCACGTCCCAAACTCTATTGAGTTCTTCTTGTTCCGGCTTAATGAAGTCTTCAAGACCCGGAAGGATCGTTTGCGTGTCGTCACGAACACGCTTTCCCCCTCGCAGTAAGACGCCTTCGAATATGGCCTCGAAGACTTTGTCAGTGTCGATCGGGACGGGCACCGAGATTCCCAACGAGCTGCGAATTTTCTTGTGCTTGCGAATTAGAACGTCGAGCACGATGCCATCAATTTGGTTATCGATTCCATAGTAAGTCACTACTCGAACCTTCTTGGTGGGTTGGCCATAACGATCAACGCGGCCTTCGCGCTGTTCGTGCCGAGTAGGATTCCACGACAGATCGTAATGAAGAATGGCGTCGAAGTCTTTCTGTAGGTTTATTCCCTCGCTTAGGCAATCAGTTGCCACGAGAACATGCCTTTCACTCTCCGCGAGCTGTGAAACTCGTACTTCACGATCGGCAGGAGGCAATATTCCTGACACGGCCTCAACCGCGACATCCTTTGGTAATGCCTTGCGCAAAGCAGCGGCCACATAGTCGGCCGTTGGTATGAAGCGACAGAAGACGATTGGCTTTGAGCCCTGGGCGAGCATGGCCTTAATAATCTTGATTGCATGCTTCAACTTCTCGTCATTGTCACCCTGCAGCGCCTCAGCGTCGCGGGCCATCTCAAGCAAGCGGCGGCGATCGCGGTGCTGATCGCCCTCATCATCGATTATGCTTCCGGGTACAACATCAGAACCTTCCGTAGTTTCGTCATCAATAAGATCCAATACACTACGCCGTCCGAGCTCGTCGACTTCTTCAACCGTCTCAGCGTCGGCACTCGCCGCGCGCGTCCGAAGTGTTGCTGCTGCGGCTGCCGGACTCGAAGCCATCGACCGCAAGAGAGCTAATGCTGACCACCAACGAACACGTTGGCGCTGGCGATTACCAGCCTCGGGGTCTTTGACAATTTCGCGGGCGTAGGCCAGAACGCGCTCGAATAAACGTCGATATTCACCCGAGAGTTTGTATGTTTCCTCGCTGTCATTGCGGTCAGGGAAAGGAGTGTCAGCATCAAGAAAGTGGCGAATATCGCCACGCCTCCGCTGGACAAAATGTTGGGCCAACTCTCGCCGGTGTTGCTCCTTTTCGGGGCCGGTCAAGTCTTCCGGCAATCGAGTAAATTCAGGTTTGAGCAATGACAACAAGGATCTGAACGCTTCTTCATTACCACTATGTGGCGTGGCGGTAACGAGTATCAAATGGCGGTTTTCATTCTTTGAAAGTCCCGATATCAGTTGATGACGTTGATGTCGACCACCCCCTCGTCGATCAATGCCAGAGGCGCAGGTATGAGCCTCGTCGACGATAACCATTTCTGGGCACGTACGCAGAAACTCATCGCGCCTCGAATCCGACTTGATGTAGTCCATCGAGACAATGACATACGGATAAAGATCGAACAGCGATTGCCCGAAGCGGCAGTTACGTGCGAGCTTCAACGCAGTGCTTGGTAAAACAAGCTCAGCATCAATGTGAAACTTGTCCCGGAGTTCCAGTTGCCACTGTTCAGCCAAGTGCGGCGGACAAAGCACCGCGAGTCGTTGAACTTCTCCACGATCAAGCAGCTCGCGAGCTATTAGACCAGCCTCGATGGTCTTACCGATGCCAACATCGTCTGCAATGAGGATGCGAATGGGATCGAGGCTGAGCGCCATCAATAAGGGCACCAACTGGTAGGGCCGCGGCTCCACAGCGATACGTGCAAACGAACGGAAGGGGCCAGCACTTGAACGGAAGCCAAGTCTTACCGCGTCGCGCAATAGCCGGCAGGAGCGGAAGTCGCCAATCAAACTTGGATTGGGCAGATCAAATTGCGCTGGCTCTACCGTTTCTAGCGCAAGCAGAATACCTGTTGTCTCATCGTCCGTACCTCCAAGTGGGCGCACCATTAGCAGGTCGTCTTTCGTTTCAGGAAGTACGACCCACTCTCTACCTCGCGCTTTGACCAGCGAACCAACCGCGAAGCTCATGAGGCCCTCCCAAAGATGTTAGGGTACCGAGAGATCACCTTGTCCCAATCCTCTTGATAATTAAACCGGATGACGGTATATCCACGGTCTTCCATCTGCTCCATTTGCAGAGTGTCGCGTGCTTGCCTTTCGGGGAAAGTGTGATGTGGTCCGTCAACATAGATCGCTGTCTGAAACTCTTCAAAAAGGAAATCGGGACGGGTCTTGCAGTTTTCGATGAGCTGTTGTGCGTGCGACGGCAGACGATGATTGCGCTCTTCGAGATGACGTAACCAATCGCGCTCCAATTCTGAGCTGGCCAATCGCATCAACTGTTCAAGATGCTCCTTCCGACCAGCTACTACGGGAGAGCCGTGCGCGATCGTTCTTGCGTAATTCAGAAGAAGGGCGCGAATAAGCTGTCGATCGAGTTGAAGATGAAAACGTTGGTTGAAGTAATTCATCAAACAGTCATAACAGGCAGCCTCGCATTCCTCGCGCGCGCCTGGCGCCTTGCGCTTGTCGTCACCGGTGACTGGATCAAAATGGCAAATCTCCAGAGCGGTTCTCGCTACCGACGCGAAAGCGGCAGGATCGTCCACTAAACGCTTCAAGACTCCCGCGCCACCTTCAGAGGCTTCATAAAACAGAATCTGTCGGGGCTCATCGGTACTTGGCAAAACTTCTACCGCGAGTTCGTTATCCTCAAGCTGGTACAGTGCTTGAACTGCCCGCTTGAGCACTGCCATGAGAGACATCATCGTTGCCGGGTTGCATCCCAGTGCGGGCTCAAAGAGCAGACAGTTTCTTGTGTCTTCAACGTACGGAATCACACGCGCGGTACGCGCTGCCTGCGGAATGTCTTCCGGATCGTCAGCTGAGATCAGTTCGTTCTTCGCCCAGTAGCCACGTTCGCAATCAAGCACGAAGCCATAGCGATTCTTCTCTTTGCGTCGGCGCCAGCCAAGATTTATTCGCCAAATAGTTGCGGATTGGCCGAAGGCAAACTTGCCGTGATCTATTCCATTGGCCCCAACCCTCGCTGTCCGATATGAAGGTCGTCCATCATGGTCGGCAAAACGAATGGAGGTGATGATTTCGAACCCTTGGCGCAAACGTTCTTCCTCATCCGAATTGATTTTGTCACGCCTGGCTGTCGAAACATTCTGCAATCTGAAAAGCGGCTGGAGCGGCGTTTCTAAATCGACGCCACAGCGTTCGCAGAGGTCTTGTCCCTCACCCTCAGTAACTGGATGTATATAGCCACAGCTCGTACATCTCTTGGCACGACGTGTAAGGAGGTCCTCATCGCTGACTGGCAAGATCACTTTATTGATCGTATAGCGAGACCCTTCGTGGTAAACGAAGGCACGCGGACCAAATTCAGAGATTGCCAGAAAGCGAGGTCGTGAAAGGAATTCATCCCGCTGTTTTGTTTTCCGACCAGGAATGTAAGCGGAAATGGGTAATCTGGGAAAATTGTAACCCGGCAAGAAGCCCTCACTGGCAAAGTATCGGTAACTATAGAAGTCCGACTGAACAAGACTCTCTACTTCTGTCAAAAGCTTGAGTTGGGATTCCGCTTCGCGCCTTAGTCGTTCTGCCTGCTTCTTGTCCTCCGGACTGCGAGAAGCATCACGGATTACTCGGTCTTGTGTTTTTGCTTGCTTTAGAGCCGATTCGTAGAGGCTTCTCCATCGCTCGCATGTCTGGTTAAAGTTCCTTGCGGCCTGTGCTAGCACTTCATCGAGCCATCTATCGCTATACCAATCTGATGCGAGTAGTTGATCCCGTATTCTGGCAAGCACTCGCTCGGCTCGTTGGCGGGCTCGTTGTCGCGACGCTTCGCTCTCAATGCTCATGCGAACCGATTCCTGTAACTCCATTGTCGGCTCGGTACCCGAGAGATCAAGAATGTCCTTGAGCGACTTGCCCAACGATTGGCCGGTCTCGGCTAGCCAGATCGCATGGACATGAGCCCGTACCAGATCTTCGTTCGCTAAATCAAGACGTGGAGGAGCGACTGCACCAGACACCATGCCCTCAGGTCGCCTGAAGAAGTATTGGTCGTGTGGACTCCCTGTAGAGCAATAACTGTAAACGAGCGCTGGTTGGCCACTCCGGCCGGCGCGACCGGATCTCTGTGCGTAGTTCGCCGGCGTCGGCGGAATATTTCGCATGTTAACGACGTTGAGCTGAGCGATATCAACACCCAATTCCATCGTGGGAGAGCAATAGAGAATTGGAAGGCTGCCATCTCGAAAACGCTGTTCCCGTTCTTGCCGCATTTGGTATTCAACTTGGGCTGTGTGCTCACGCGCTTCGAAACCTTGAAGATCGGTTACTGCCGTGCGGTAAAAGCCAACGAAGAACTGGTTTGTTCGGCTTCCTTCTTCTGGTTCATTTGATCTACGAATCGGATCGTGAAAAGCTCTCGTGCCATCTCCGACAGCCCAACGCATGGCCGAGGCAAGCACTTGATAGCCCGGTACGCTCTGCCCATCCTCCTGCGCTTCTTGCACAATCTCCACAAGACCGCCGACCCTAAGTGCTTCGAACAATTGCGAAATGATCTCTTGCGAGTCCAAAAGACCAAGCCTCTGGCCCAAACCGGGAAAGGTGTTACTACGACGGAGATACTGACCAAAGCCACTGCGAGATGATAGAAACACGTTCTCCCGCAATTCTCGCCGTCCTCGCGGTCTTGGCAGTAATATCCCTGCATGTTCCATGTTCTCGTTCTCATCTAGGGCCCAGGGATCGATTAGTTTTTGACTGCTTTGCTGCTTTATTCGCTCCTGATGAAACGAGTCCAGGTAGTTGACCTTGATCGCCAATTCTCTACGCATGTAGTCAAGAAGGACCGATGCCACTTTTGATCGAGTTCCGGGATCGGCAGTGACCAACGCCGGATGGGAGTTTTTCCAAACATCCTCAGCCTCGCAGACTTCATCGAGGGACGGATAAGCGATTTCGAGGAGTCCGCACTGTTCGAGATTCGGCGAGGTTATTCGCCAGCCTCGCCTTAGATCCCGATAGACTCGGTAGCCTAATACCTCGCGAAATGCACTCTGGGTGTCACGCAACCCTTGAAACCGTACGTTCGGATCACTCGCGTAGTATTGGAGGGGAAGATTGAGTGCGTCAAAGACCTTTTGTGCCAATTCGTCATAGGCAAGTCCGGCAGCTCCGGCTAGCTCGACGGCTTTATAAAGGGCCGAACGCAGGAGACCTACTTCGACGAAATCATTGAAGTGTCCCGCCTGTAGTGACGCGTCCTGCCGGTTGTCGGTAAAGCTCAACAACTTTCGTGCTTCAGCCTTTAGATCTGTGCTACGGCGCAGATTGCGTACCGCCGATAGACTGGTAATCGTTGTTGCGGTACTGCGTCCTTCAGACCCAAGCGAGGCCAATTTCGAAAAGTCGTTTCTCTGCCGAAACCCATACGACACGCCGCAGTTAAGGCAGAAGCGAAAGGGAGCCTGAAGGTAGTGACCACCAAGTCCGCTGCCACCTAGGCTGCCATCGGGTGTTACCGTCACAGGTTCAGGAAGGTCATTGCGACGATCAGACCGCAGGCGGATCGACCCGCCAATGTCCTCGGTCCAATCGATTGGGACTCTGCTTAGGACCTCCTGCTCGTCGCTAGGCCATTGGTTAGTCGAACTGAAGTAGAGAAAGCCAGCTTCAGTATCTTCGGCGTCGAGTTGATCATTCAGAATTCGGGGGATGAATGAACGCTGACTTGTCGCCGCGCTTAATGTTGAGTGCACGCAGTAGTATTCCTGACCACACTCACGGCAAAAGACCAAAGGTAGCAAAACGTGAGTTCTACTACCCGGAACGTACTGCTGACCATTTAGAGTGATGTAGCGTTCCCCTTCGGTTTGAACTGACGAGTAGACTGTGTCGCCTCGGCTGATGAACTGATGTAGACGGAACGCAAATACAGGGAACCCTGTTTCAGGGTTGGGCTCAGATTCGTACCCTGCAAGCAATCCTTCTTGAATCGCTGATACACACCTCTCAGCCGGGACCCTTGTCAGTTGGTGGAGGTCGTTAGCTGCACCGGTCGAACCGGAAATGTCCTTGGGCAGGCTACGAATCAATCGACCGCTGTCTAGTTCTTTTGTTACTCCAAATGCGGATTCTATCCAAATCGAGAGCGGGTCTCGTACGAAAGACGCGTACTCTCGGGGCGGCGTGTAGGTCAGATCGTCAAGCCGTCCTTTGAGCTGAGCTATGAAATTCGGATCATTGAAATCTCTTTCTGGGGTGGCTCGCTTGAGGGTCTCACCAATTACATGTTCGGCCTTGATCTCAGCTCCAAATAGCAGGGAGGCAACAGACGCTACTTCGGCTTGTCGCTCGGCGAATGTGCCTGAGCCGGCGATTGTTGCCGAAGTTCCAACGCACTGCATCTGATTCGCTGATAGCCTATCGCGTACGCGCCGCACCAAGAAAGCCACATCAGCTCCCTGCCGGCCCCGATAGGTGTGTAGCTCATCGAGCACGAGAAACTGAAGCCCCTGAGCGGCCCTAATGATTCCACTCTCTTTCGGACGGGTGAGGATCAGTTCCAACATCACGTAATTGGTTAGCAGGATGTCCGGTGGCTGAGCGATTATCTCAGTTCTTGTCTGTTCTGATTCCTGGCCTGTGTAAAGGGCAAAGCTGACTGGCGGCTTTCCATCCGGATAGCCATAGCAAAGGAACTTCTCCAATTCACCATGCTGACTATTTGCCAGGGCATTCATCGGGTAAACGACAATGGCCTGAATGCCCCGACCGCTTCCGGTCTTCAATACTCGGTCAACGATTGGAACGATGTAAGCCAGGCTCTTACCGGAGGCCGTGCCTGTGGTGAGGACATAGTTATGACCAGCTGACGCTGCTTGGATTGCGTCGGTCTGGTGTTTATGGAGGCGCAGAGGTCGACCGGCGTCGCTCCTATTTTGCTTGATTCGGAAAATGCCGTTGCAGTCAGCATGTAGAACGCGTCGCTGTATTAGGTCTTCGATGGTTCCGCCCGATTCGAAGGATGGGTTGAGCTGAAGAAGGGGTTCGGGCCACAACGCGCCGGCAGTGAGACTGTCCTCGACATGCTTGGCAATTTTCGAGTCTCTAATTTGAATGAAGCTCTTGATGTAGGAGGAATAGTCTCCAATCAAGCGGTCACGAAAGGCAAATATATCCATGCTCTTAGCCGTCAGCGGGTGGATACAACTCAGAACAAGAGATTTCCGATTATTCCCGATTTGAAAACTTGAACGGAGGGTGACTGTCCTCGAAAGGAGGTTCTTTCACTTCGCGTGTCAAACCCGAACGTTCACTTATCTCTGATGAAGAGGTGTGGAATTATAGCCTTGTCCTCCTTAGCGTTCCAAGTTGGGAGCTTGACCGGCGTGCCCTGCGAGCGTGCTCTGCTACTGGTATTTGAGCGATCAAAATTAAGCGAAGCCAAGCAATAGACATGCTCGAACAATCGAGAGGTCAGTCTGAACCAAATCACCGGAGAGCTCTCAGATGAGAGCTCAGTTTGTCTGACACGCATTCGAGGAAACAACCAGAGGTGAGCGATATTTTGCATCTCGGTGGGAGGCAATAGTGCGATTGCTGCCAGTATAATTTGCTCCACGCCCTCTCGCCGTTGCGCCTCAGCCATCTGTCCTTCGCTCAACCACTCCTTCAGCTCAAAAGCTATCCCTCTTTCTGAAATACCTTGACACATAATATCTGGAGGATCATCTGCCGGTTGTTCCAGGCCGAACAACTCACCATCCATAAAATCAGGCGATTCGCCTACGAAGATCGTAAATACCTTTAACTCTAATTCTCGCTTTGTCATTCCAATTTCCTAGTCGATTTCCGACTTCGGAATTATAAAGCAAAGATCGTAATTCGACGCGGCCATTTGATAGAGTGCCCCATTATCGATTCCGCTAATTGTAGCGACTTCACCGAGTCCACCTCGTGACCTTCTGCTACTAAAGCGGCAACTTGCAAGGCATGTTTTCGTCGAGGAGGATCCTCACGCCACCGCCGCTTCCTTTTCGTGCGCCAGCTCACGCAACGCTCTCTGCACGGCGTCCTTGCTTAACGTCGGATAGGCATCGACGATTTCTGCGACGCTCATTTCACTAGCCAGGCATTCAAGAAGAAAAGCTACTGAGATTCGCGTCCCTTGCACGCGTGGTTTTCCGCCGAGATGGTCCCTGTCTGAAACAATCCACTTCTCGTTATTCATGGTTTTTGTTCTCGATTGACACGTGAATTCTGCTCTCGCCAAAACAACAGAATTCTTGTGCGCAATAATGTGGTCAAGACCGCTAGTTTTATTTCTTGCTGAGCCACGAGTGGGCGCTCATGCGCAGGTCGAGGTGCCGCCATTTTGCCTCAGTTTTCAGCTATTTGCCAAAGAACCTTTCCCACCCGGAGTGATTCAGTTTGGAATAGACTCTCATCCTTTAGAGAAACGTCTCGAAAATTGGAGAGCAACTGATGGGCACTATTAGTGAAAAAGCCGTCCGCGCAGCTTATGAAGTAGCCAAGAGAATCCGTGAAGGTGAACTGAGCGGCAAGGAGGGCCTAGCGATGTTAGTAAACGATTACAGCTTCAACAGAAACTCCGCAGAGACTTACATTCACGATTATGACTGCATGTTCAAAGGGCAACGAATTACTCGAAAACTTAATGCGTTCGCAACGGAATATTACTTGACGAAATTTCTTGAGGATGGTGGACCAGAAGCACTCTCCCGAGCATTGTCTGCCTTACGTAAACACATTGAGTATTACGAAGACAAAGCAAAAATCCGACTTCATACGATTCGTGACATCTATAATCGCTTCAATACTCTCAACGCCGTAAATAAACAAGCAGTCGAGTTCGAGGCCCGCGTTGAAAGGGGCGCAGGTTTCGGGAAACCTGAAACAAATAAGAGGGTCGAACGCGCGGCTATCGAACACGTTAGGAAGTCATTTGTCTTACAAGGATGGAAGGTCAGGTCTGTCGAGCCCGAGAAGTGCGGTTTTGATCTCGTTTGTACGAAAGACGGAAGAGAGAAACACGTTGAAGTTAAGGGCGTCCAAGGCCAGGTAGTGTCATTCATCATTACGCGAGGCGAACTTCGCAAAGCAAAGGCCGATCCTGATTTTGTTCTGTGTGTAGTCACGCTAGCGTTATCGAGGGAACGCAAACTCTGGTGCTACAAGGCGGAGGAAATCGGGAGCGCCTTTCACTTCGAGCCGCTAGCTTATCAAGCCCGGCTTGTGAGCGACTCTTGAGGTCAGATAGAGGATTCCCCATGAGAACGGCGAAATTATTCCTTGCGCAGCCAAGGTTTTGACTCAAAAAAAGTTCTGTCAAGTTCATGGCTTTTGAGAATAAGCGTTTTGCGTTCAAGAAAAATTTTATCCCTTAGGTCGTAAAATTCTTCCAAGCTGGTTGGGCAGAGTGATACCGGGTGCCGGTTACGAAAAGCGTTGCAAGCCGCGCAACAAAGAACAGTATTGCTGTAATCAGCCAACCATTCCTCAGGAATACCGCACTTCTTACCCGCCGTACTCGGAACTACATGATCCACTGACATGTTGAGCCAGTGTTCGTAAGTATCAACCAAGCTAACATCACAATACGCGCAGCTGGTCGCACCAGATATTCTTTGCAATGCCAAGCCGTAAATGCGACGACAGTTACCTCCTGCGCGTTTACCTAACAATTGCCTGCCACGATTCGGGTAACTCTCAAAAGGCAACATGACAAAATGATATCTCCGCTGTCGCTTTTTGAACAAAAAGAGCTGTTTATGGCTGACTTAATCGCCGGTCGGGATGCCGCCGAACTCCGGAACCACGACTGGATAGAATTATCTGCACTTAGTGATAACTGTAGTAAGTTGTATCCGGCGCGGGGTATACTGTTTTCGTGAAGCACACAGCAACATCCAGCGAAAAGGCACTGAGCATCTTTCGGCGGAAGAGCGGAGTCCTGCACACTGCAGAAGCAGTCAGAGGGGGCATCCATCCGCGAACTCTGTACAAGCTTCGCGACCAGAATCAGGTTGTGCAAATCAGTCGCGGTGTCTACCGGCTC
This sequence comes from Pyrinomonadaceae bacterium, assembly GCA_035694465.1. Lineage (GTDB taxonomy): Bacteria > Acidobacteriota > Blastocatellia > Pyrinomonadales > Pyrinomonadaceae > PSRF01. The sequence goes on from DASSFI010000105.1 coordinate 73,348, forward strand.
GCTGATCTTCCCGAGATCACAAATCCGGATCTGGTTACGGTTGCGACTCGGATCCCCGACTCCGTCGTTTGTCTGATCTCGGCTCTTGCCTTTCACGAGATCACGACTGAGGTCCCACACGAAGTCCATGTCGCGCTTCCGCGTGGATCGAAACCACCGCGTCTCGATTATCCACCGCTCAGAGTATTCACGTTCTCGAACGACAGCTTTTCCGCCGGCGTTGAGATCCACAATCTTGACGGCATACCGGTGCGTATCTTCGATCCGGAGAAGACGGTTGCGGACTGCTTTAAGTTTCGGCACAAGATTGGCCTCGATGTCGCACTTGAGGCGCTAAAGCTGTGTCGCGTGCGAAAGGGATTTCAACTAAGGAAGCTCGTCAACTATGCGCGGCGTTGCCGTGTTGAGCGAATCATGCGTCCGTATCTTGAAGCCCTGTCGTGAAGTGAGATCAATGACCAGCCGTCCACCCACGAATGTTCCGGCATCAGTGCATCAGCGACTACTCAATCTCGCGCGCCAGACGAACCGACCGTTCAATGAGTTGCTCCAGTATTTCGCCATCCAGCGTTTCCTGTTTCGTTTCAGTCGCTCTGCTTATGCTGAACAGTT
>DASSFI010000106.1:0-9811 GCA_035694465.1 Pyrinomonadaceae bacterium
TGAAACGGGCAACACGCCATCCAGTTCGCGCCCTTCTTCTTGAGCTGCACGTAGTCCTGAATGACCCGGACGATTTCTGCCTGTCGTTTGAGATCGTCGATGAATGTCTGGGGGTAACGCATTATTTGAAGATTCGAATACCGGTCCGTTCGACTACAGCAGTTCGTCTACGATACTTTTTCAAATCGGCACTGCGAACAAACGCCTCAACAATCTTCATGATTGCAAGTGCGCCTTGTCGTGCTGGACGAAAAACAACTACGCCAGCATGATCTCTTGGGGGATATACTTTCAAGTTCAGAAAATCTGTGTCCAGGGTAAACAGGATTCGACCCTGATTTGAAGCCTCGTGCAGGACTTCTTTATCTATTGCTCGCGCTAAACCTTCATCAAACTCTGTATCCACATTGTGGCCATAAACCTCCAAAACAGCCTGAAGATGACGAGAGAGATTGTGGTCGAGCTTGATCTTCATGCCGCAGATACGGTACGTGCCAACTCTGCCGCATAGGCGACCGCCGCCCTGACATCTTCCTCTGTTAGAGGCGGAAAATGATCGACGATCTCAGCCGGGGTTAAACCTTCCGCTAAAGAATCAAGCACCACCGCAACGTGGATTCGCGTGCCGCGAATACGAGGCTCGCCTCCAAGAACTTTCGGATCGGCAACTACTCGTTTTAGCAATTGATTGTATGCGCTATCAGTCATAACTGTTTATTGTCTCAACTCAACTACCGTAGCACCAGCGCCGCCCTGATCGGGTGGGGCGGGGAGAAAACGCGAGACGTGGGGATGGCCGTCCAGCAAGGCGCCGATTGCGCGACGCAAAGCGCCGGTGCCGTGGCCGTGAATGATTCGTACTTTGCTCAAACTCGCCAGCGACGCTTCGTCCAGGAATTTGTCAACCGCATCGACCGCTTCATCGGTTGTTTGACCGATGACATTCAATTCCGATTGTGCTTTGTCTTCCGCCGCGCCGAAATGAATCTCAGTCTCCGCTGATCGTCTGAGCTTCTCGAGTTTTCCCGGTTGCGGTTTCGGTGCCGTCGCTTCCATCAACTCCAGGTTGTCGAGCTTTTCTCTGAACCGCAGCGACTTCACTCTCACTTCCGCCATGCCATCTTTGATCTGGTCCACAATGCCAACCGAACCGAACGAACGCAGCTTCACTTTGTCGCCCACCACGATATCGCGCGGGGCAGCCGCTACGTATTCCGGAATCTCTTCGACAACGCGCTCTGGTTCAGTTCGAGCCGGTTGCGTTTCGCGCACGATGCGAACGCTACGCTCCGCCGTGCGTTTAATCTCCGATATTTGACGCTGAGACTCCCGTTCGAGTTTGGTTCGTTCCGTGCGATCCTGGATCTTTGATAGGAGTTCGCGTGCCCGCCGCTCGATTTCTCCGATCGTGCGCTGAACGGATTGATCAAACGCCGCCTTCCGCTCAAGTTCCTGTTTTGCCGCCTCTTTATCGAGCGCCGCAAACTTCTCTGCGACTGCCGCACGCTCTTCCTCCAACGCGAGTCGCAAAGCCTCAGCGTCTTCAGCTTCTCGTTTGATTCGTCGCAAATACTCAGACGCCTGCAGCGATGAATCTTTAACAGATCTCATCGCGTCGTCGACGATCGGAGCTGGCACACCAAACCTGCGTGCAATCTCCAGACCTGACGAGGCGCCGGCGACACCGACGAGCAGTCTGTACGTCGGGCGCAGAGTCTTTTCGTCAAACTCGACGCTCGCATTAATCACACCTTCTTCGTTGCCGGCGTACATTTTGAGTCCACTGTAGTGCGTCGTGGCGATGACGTGCGCTCCACAAACTCTTCTGAAGTGATCGACAACCGCAACACCCAGCGCGGATCCCTCTTCCGGATCCGTTCCGGTGCCGACTTCGTCAAGCAACACGAGCGCAGGCGCTGCGCAGATTTCAAGCATCCGCGCAATGTTTGCCACATGCGAAGTGAACGTCGAAAGATTGGCGGCTAGTGACTGATGATCGCCGATATCTGCCAGCACCGATGCGTAAAACGGAAACCGCGCGGATCTTGCGGGCACAGAAATTCCTGACAGTGCCATGAGCGCGAGCAAGCCCGTAGTTTTCAAGACGACTGTCTTGCCCCCGGCGTTCGCACCGGAGATGACCATCGCGTTTTTGTCGTCGTTCAAAGAAAACGAAACCGGCACCACGGAACCGCCCGTCGCGCGCAGGTTTTCTTCAAGCAACGGATGTCGAGCTTCAATCAATTGCAGTTCGCCGCTTCCCAAAGCTGCGACTTCGGCCTGAATCTCAGGAATCACGCAATCGAAATTCTGATGAAAGATCGCGCGCGCGTTGATGAAATCGAGCTCGGCGACGGCCTGTGCGGCCATCTCAATCCCCGACAATTGCGCTCGTAGTTCTTCCGACAAACTGTAGAGAATCCTCGCAATCTCGCGAGCTTCACTTTCATGGAGACTCTGCAATTCGTTGTTCGACTCGATCGTCTCGAGTGGCTCGACGAAGGCGGTAGCGCCCGATGATGAGTAACCGTGCGCGACGCCCTGAACTCGTCCGCGATGATCGGCTTTCACCGGAATGACAAAGCGATCGTTGCGAATGGTGACGAGTTCGTCCTGAATAGCCTCGGCAGATCTGCGCATCAGCCCTTCGAGCGAGCGCGTGATGCGTGAACGCAGGGCATTGATCTCGTGGCGTATGGCAGCCAGTTCCGGACTCGCACGATCGTCGAGTTCACCGTTGGGAAGAATCTTGTTGGTGACACGTGCGACGAGCGAATTGAGTTCGCGTGGCAGATCCTGGACTAATTGCCAAAGCCCTGAAGCATTCTCACGTTCCGCCAGGATTGCAGCGCGCGCTGACATCGCGTGGTCGCAAAGTTTCGCCGTCTGGAGGATCGATAATGGATCCAGACTGGCTCCTTCGACGCGCAAGCGAGCAATCGCTTCGGTCGGATCGGCAAGACCGCTGAACCACCATTTCACTCCGCGCGCCCGCAAGGCTACACATTCTGCAAGTGCTTTGAGTTCGCGTCTCAGATCGGAAACATCCTCTAAAGGCACGAGCGTATCGACGCGACGCTGGCCCGCTTCGGTCTGCGCGTTGCGTTTGATCAGTTCCAGCAGGTGCTGGTATTCGAGCGTTGTAAAAGCCTGCTTGTTCACGAGGTGTAAGGTTACAACGCCGACAACCGACATACAAATATCATCCCCGGATTACGCCGATTCATCTGTGTAATTGTGGATGGTATACAATAAGCAATTCATGAAACTTAAGAATCTAATACTTGTTCTGGTTTTGATGGCTCAGGGGATTTCTATGTCTGCTCAAGAAAGACCGAAGATTCACGCACCGGAAATCACTGGTGGTCGCGGTTGGTTGAACACTGACAAGCCACTCTCGATTGCAGCCTTGAAAGGCAAGATCATCCTGCTCGACTTCTGGACTTACGGCTGCATCAACTGTATTCACATCATTCCGGATCTGAAGAAACTCGAAGCGAAGTACGCGAAAGAGCTGGTCGTGATCGGCATTCACTCGGCGAAGTTTCAAAACGAGAAAGAGACGGAAAATATCCGGCGCATCATTCTTCGTTACGAAATCGAGCACCCCGTTTATAACGACTCGGAATACGCAGTCTGGCAAAGCTACAGCATCCGCGCCTGGCCCACACAAGTGTTGATCGATCCAGCCGGGTACATCGTCGGCGGCGTTTCCGGTGAAGGAAACTACGACGTCATCGATCAAACGATCGCGAAGATTGCCGACGAAGCACGCCGCAGAGGCGAACTAAACGAAGAGCCTCTCAAACTCGTGCTCGAACGAGCCAAAGTCGGCGAATTGCCGCTCGCTTTTCCGGGCAAGATTCTCGCCGACGCTAAAACCGATCGCCTGTTCATCGCCGATTCGAACCATAATCGGATTGTGGTTACCAAGCTGGACGGCACATTCGTGGAAACTATCGGTACGGGCGAAGCGGGCGCTGCCGACGGCGCGTTCGATAAAGCGACGTTCTACCGTCTGCAAGGCATGGCGCTGGACGGCGATAATCTTTACGTGGCCGACACTGAAAACCACCTGATCCGTCGTGTCGATCTGAAAACGCGGAACGTGGAAACGATCGCCGGTACCGGTCAACAAACCCACGAATACTTCGCATCCGGACCAGCGCGGTCAGTAGCGTTGAGTTCGCCGTGGGATATGCAACTCATCGGCCGCACGCTCTATATCGCGATGGCTGGTCCACATCAGATCTGGCAACTCGATCTTGATAAAAACGAAGTCTCAACCTTCGCGGGCTCCGGTCGTGAAGCACGACTCGACGGCTCACTTCGCGAGTCAGGATTCGCACAACCTTCAGGACTCGCCAACGACGGCAAAAATCTCTACGTCTCCGACGCGGAGTCAAACATCATTCGGGCCATCGAGCTAAACGACGGCAAAGTGAGAACATTGGTCGGCGGCGATCTCTTCGAGTTTGGCGACGTTGACGGACACGCCGACGACGTTCGCTTGCAGCATCCACTCGGTCTCGCAAGTTACGGCGACAAAATCCTGATCGCCGACACTTACAACCACAAGATCAAAGAGCTCGATCCAAAACTTGAGCGAGTCAGAACGTTCCTGGGAACCGGAAAGCCCGGACAAGCAGACGGCACGACGCCATCGTTTTACGAACCCGGCGGCCTCGCGATCGCAAATGGCAATCTCTACATCGCCGACACGAACAATCATGCAATTCGCGTCGTCAATCTGAAAACGAAGCGAGCGTCAACACTTCGTTTGAACGGGCTCACGCCCCCGGCGAAGAACATGCAGGCACTCGAGACCGCGGTTGGTCCAAACGCCGAGGAGATCAAGGTCGCCGCGCAAAAGATTCGTGCCGGCGCTAATGGCGCGCTCCAGATCGATGTCGAACTTCCGTCTGGTTACCATCTGAACCCGCTGGCGCCACAACGTTACAAAGTTTCAATCGACGGCAAGAATATCGCGGTTGACGAGAAAGACGCTGCGCGGTCATCGAAGGACCTGAAGTTGCCGCTGCGTGTGCCACTGAATGCGAGTGGAGTTGGACCAGCAACCGTGCGCGCCCAGGTCACCTTGTTCTACTGTCGTGAAGACAATACGGGTACGTGCCGCATCAAGACGCTCGTCTGGCAGGTGCCGGTTGAGGTCACAAACGATGCGAGTGCGCCGGCGGACGTGAAGGTCCAGGGCAAGTTAACCGCGGATTAACACGGATGAATTACGGATCGTGCGTGGCAATCCATTAAACAATCAGTTAAGATCTGTGTCCCCCTAAATTCATATTCAAGGAGTGAGTTCCAGTGGCAGATAAACCATTTCTCACTGATATCAAAACTTTGCGCGATCGCGCCCGACAACACATCGAGAATGGTGCTGTCACAGAAGGGTACAGCGCAGATCGCGAAACGGTAGTTAAACTTCTGAACGAGGCGTTGGCGACGGAGATCGTTTGCGTACTGAGGTATCGACGCCATCATTTCATGGCGAGTGGCATCAACGCCGAAAGCGTGGCGGCAGAGTTTTTACAGCACGCTAACGAAGAGCAGGGACACGCCGATCAGCTTGCCCAACGCATTGTGCAGCTCAAAGGTGAGCCCAACTTCAATCCCGAGGGCCTCTTGACGCGCAGTCACGCAGAATACGTCGAGGGCACTACGCTGATCGATATGATCAAGGAAGACCTCGTGGCCGAACGCATCGCGATCGATAGTTATCGCGAAATGATCTCGTACTTCGGCAACGACGATCCTACTACGAGACGGATGATGGAAGGCATTCTCGCAATGGAAGAGGAACACGCTGACGACCTTGTGAATTTGCTGGACAAGATGGGCTGAGAGTATCGGCTCTGTAATCGCTTACCAACGGCGTGATGCTTTGCGTGCGAAGCATCACGCTTGTTAGTCTTCTGTCTCTTGTCAGAAAGCAAATCCAATCAGGCTAATGCCGGCCGGCCAACCATGTGCCGTAGTTGCGGAGCAATTGTTGGCGCCGGTCAACTACAGTGTAGTGTCTGCGGAGCTTCAACCGCGGCTCAGCCAACGCGCGTTCCGGCTCAACATCCGCCTGCGGACAAAGAAACGATCCGTTTCGCTCGCGCAGTTCTGAATCGTCCTTACAAGTTTACGATCATGCTGCTGGTGCTGAACCTGTTTGTGTTCATGTTGATGTGGGAATCGAGCGGGTTCTCTTTCCGGTCTCTCGTACTACCCTTTCCGGAACAAGTACTGATTGCATATGGGGCACAGCTCAACTTTCTGATCAAACCTCCGAACAATCAGTGGTGGCGGTTTGTCACGCCGATGTTTGTTCATGTTGAGATCGTGCACCTCATAATGAACATGTTCAGCTTGTTGATAATTGGACCATTCGTCGAGAAGCTTTATGGCTCGGCGAAGTTTGTGGTCTTTTGGGTTGCCTGCGGAATCGCCGGATCGGTTGCTACTTACCTGACACTTCGCCCTTCGCTCTCGCAGAGCGTATTCGGATCTTTTATCTTCAGAGGTGTGGATGGTCCAGCCGCAGGCGCGTCCGGGGCGCTGTTTGGATTAGTTGGCGTTCTTTTTGTATTCGGCATTAAGTACCGTAAAGAACTTCCGGAAGGATTTAAGCGTGTTTTCGGAACCGGGCTGCTGCCGATCATCTTTATCAACTTGTTTATCGGGTTCCTGGGCCGCAGTTTTATTGGTAATGCAGCGCATCTGGGCGGATTGTTTACGGGCGCGGCGCTGGCGCTTTTTATTGACTTCAGACGTCCCGGTGTACGCGCCAGTGTTACCACGGCGTGGCGAGTGTTGCAGGTGTTGGCGTTGGGGCTAATTGCAGTCGGTGCTTACAAAGTCGTCAGGAACTTCAATCGTCAACAGACCATTAACCAAAACCAGAATTCAAGCAGCCGCGCCTTTCCGAGTTATATAAATGCAATGAATAGACTGCAGGAGAAAGTGGCGGCAGTAGTTCATAACAACGACTTGACCGATCTCGAGCCGGTTACACAACAAGCACTTCAGGCTCCCGTCCCGGATGAGCGAGCAGGCGAATTAAGAAATCGTTTGGTGGCTATTCTGGCGAACCTGGCTGCCGCAGTGGCTCAGGCAAGCCCACCGCCGGAAAACGCACCGGGACGACCGCCCGTGGTGGACCAGAAGATCATGGATGAGCTCGATCAATGGCGCAAAGACTACAATGAGTGGCTCAAAGATGCCCTCAAGACTTATGCATCAGCGGCGCAGTAAAATTTACATATAAACTTTGCAGGAGAGAGAAATGGAAATCAGGAAAGTTGGAGTTTTAGGCTGCGGACTTATGGGCGCAGGTATTGCGCAAGTGGCAGCGACGGCGGGATTTGAGACCGTTGTTAAGGAAGTTTCAGACGATCTGATCGCAAAAGGTTTTGGCGGCATCGAGAAATCGCTGGCGAAGTTTGCGGAAAAAGGAACGATTACTTCCGAACAGCAAACCGAGATTCGCGGTCGCTTATCGGGCACAACTTCATTCGACAAGCTCGCGGATTGCGACATCATTATCGAAGCGATTATTGAGAACCTGGACGAAAAGCGCACCACCTATCGCAAGTTGGACGAACTCTGCAAGCCCGAGACGATCTTTGCTTCGAATACCTCGTCGTTATCGATCACGGAGATGATGACGGCCACGTCGCCCGAACGGCAGCAACGTTTCATCGGCATGCACTTCTTCAATCCGGTGCCGTTGATGAAGCTGGTCGAAGTCGTGAAGACGATTTTGACGGACGAAGCGGTTTACGAGCACGCAGTTGAGTTTGGCAAAAAGCTCGGCAAAGTTCCGGTGCGGGCGGGCGACAAGACTGGTTTCATCGTCAATCGTTTACTGGTGCCTTACATGCTCGATTCGATTCGCGCTTTGGAAGAAGGAGTGGGCTCGATTGTCGACATTGATAATGCGATGAAGCTCGGCTGCGGTTATCCGATGGGGCCGTTCACGCTCGGAGACTTTGTCGGCCTCGACACGACTTACTACATTGCAGAGATCATGTTCAATGAATTTCGTGAAAAGCGTTTCGCGGCGCCGCCACTACTGAAGCGCATGGTGCTGGCTGGTCTCTACGGTCGCAAATCCGGCCGCGGCTTCTACGACTACACCAAAGATCCAAAGAACCCCACGCCGATGAACCTGGTTTAGGTTCGTCGGCGTAAATAGCCATTTTCGACAAAAAATAGCCAAATTCGCCTCCTTCCCTAAAGCCCTACAGAGTGTTAAGGTTACTCTCTGAAGGGAGACAACAAAATGAGCGACGACCTCACGAAAAAATTACCGCAGAGCGACAACCTACTAGACTTAATCCTCACCGCCGTACAAAACCTGGAAAAAGCTATGCAAAGTTCTCTTGACAATCTAGTCACATGGGTTGGCAGCATGGATTCACGAGTGCGACTGCTGGAACGCACGGTTGAAGAACGGCTCCACGACACGCGTCCGATTTGGGAAAAGGTCCTGGCGGATATCGGACTGCTTGGCGAAGGGCAAACCAGACTTGAAGAAAGCCTGCGCACTATGGCGGGTGAGATTAAGAAGTCACTTAGAGATATTGACCGAAGGCAATCTGCGCTCAACGATTCAATACTCAAGATTCAGGGTGACTATCATGACCTCGACGAACGAGTGAACGAACTCGAAATAATGTGTAACCCGCAGAATTCACAAACTTGATGCGCTTCGAAGCATCTCCTATACTGCCAAATGTAGTAACTATTCAGCTCGTGGAGTCGAAGCGGTTGCAGCCTAAGGTGTATGAAGGTCGTCTAAACGCGGATGCGTTTCGTTTTGCCATTGTCGCCAGCCGCTGGAACGAACTGATTTCGTCGCGACTGATAGAAGGCGCGCTCGATGGTCTAAAGCGACTGGGTGCGCAGGACGACAACGTCACTCTGTATCGAGTGCCGGGCTCTTTTGAAATTCCACTGCTGGCGCTACGGCTCGGTGAGTCGCGCAAGTTTGATGCGATAATCTGTCTCGGGACGATCATTCGCGGTCAAACGCCACACTTCGACTACATCGCTGCCGAAGTGGCGCGTGGCATTTCACATGCAGGCCTGACTACGGGCTTGCCGGTTGTATTCGGAATCGTGACGGCCGATACAGTCGATCAAGCTCTCGATCGGGCGGGCGTGAAACTGGGGAACAAGGGTTTTGAAGCCGCCATGACGGCGGTGGAGTTGGTAAATCTTTACAAGGAAGCTTTTACGTAGCCACAAAAAGGCACAAAATGCACAAGAACGGAATTAATGATTAGAAAGTTTTGCTTGTGCCTTTTGTGCTTTTTTGTGGCTGTTTTTTGGTAATACTTTATGGGTTCGCGACGTAAGGCACGCGAATGTGCCTTGCAAATGCTCTTTGCGGCTGACGTTGCCGAGATGCCTCCGGACGATGTGGTCCGCAGCTATTGGGCTGAACTGGGAGAATCCGACCTCGACGAGACAGCCCGCGGGTTCGCCACGCGCCTCGCTAAAGGAACGCTCTCCAATCTCGAACTGCTCGACGACCGCATTCGCTCGCGCGCCGAACACTGGCGCATCTCACGCATGGCCGTCGTCGACCGCAATATTCTCCGTCTCGCTGTCTACGAATTTCTTTACGAACCTACGCCGCGTACAGTCGCCATCAATGAAGCACTCGAAATCGCGCGCCGCTTCTCAACCTACGAAGCGACCCAGTTCATCAACGGTATTCTCGACGCCATCAAACGCGATCTCGACGAGCAGCAACCGCAACAGAACGTGCACTCCGAACCTGAAGACGGCGACTAGC
>DASSFI010000107.1:0-10286 GCA_035694465.1 Pyrinomonadaceae bacterium
AAGGAGAACACGCGATGAAACGTCTGTTCCTGACGGCAACTCTGTTGCTATTCTTCGCGCCGTCACTCGCTGCACAAAATCCTTCAAGGCCTGACGCATCGAACGATTCGAAACTTATCTACGCTGACTTCCAGAACGCACAAAACGGCCGGCCGGTGAGTAAACGCGGCGGCCAAACCCGCTTAAATCGGTATTCACAGAATTCCGCCAATCCTCCGCAATTCCATGGAATGGAAAACACAGACCCTCCCGCACCAGCACTCGCGCGAGTCACTGACGAAGATCGAGCCGCCGCGTTCAATTATGAAATGCGAATACCAAACGAATGGGAGGGGGTAAGTATCGAAGTATTTGGTCAGCCGGAAAAAGACGGGAAACTCGTAGCCGACGACGTTAGCGAATACAAATACATCACGTTCCGACTGTTCGCGAAGGGTCCGCGAATGATCCGCGTCGAATTAATTACTCGCGGCCATGGTGCAACCCTGGATGGCGGCTATCCGATGGCTAACATCCGCGTGCTGGAGGGCTTCAATACATACAAACTTAAACTCGATTCATTCAATCAACCGGAGTGGGCCACGCATTTGGATTTGAAGCAAGACGTTTTGAAGAAACTGACTTCGGTGCAGATCGGCGTGACGTGCGATAAGTGCATAATCGAGAACGGCACGGTCGTGGTCGACAACATCGCTTTCGAAAAATGAGAGTTTAGCCAGGGGAGATGTTTTTGGTTGTGGTGGAAGAGGTCGAGGGCGTGGGCTGGTCCATCCTGCTAATGGGGAGGACTAATTCGAATTATTGCTACGTTGCTACTCTGACTCTCGGTTACCACTTTCAACTGGCATTTACCCGGCGCTAAGTCACTTGGCAAGCGGAAAACAATCTGTGTAAAAGGAAAGTTGGGAACCGGGCGGACATCTTCTGCTTCCACGGTAAATGATTGACCGTTGAAATCCACCAGTTGTACTTCGAGGACGCCCGCGGCAGCGTGCAAATTGCTAACGAAGATCCTGATCCTGGTGTTGGGATCCAACGCGGGATTGAAAATGTTGCTACTACTCGCAACAAGGAATGGGTCTCGCGTCGCGAACACAGCATCCAAAGCGACCGCTTGACCCGGTGACGGCGCCTCTTCATCAACAATCAACTGAATCTGATTAGGATCCGGGGGTGGAGTTGGTGACGGAGATGGCGAGGGCGACGGTGAAGGGCTGGGTGACGGCGACGGCGTTGGCGTTGGCAATGGGTTTCCGGAGCCGATCGAAAAGGTAACAGTTTGCGCGTTTGTTAAATCGAGCAGACTGAATTCTGCTGTGTGCGAACTGGCAAAGTACGTATCAGGTTCACCCGCTGAAATACCCACCACGGGACGAAGCAAAGTATTACCGGCTCCGTAACGCATGATGATTCTGCCGTCGCTGCCTAATTCGATTTCGAAATTGACGGGAAATTCTGTCGGCGCAGTGCCGTCTCCAAAGGTCACAGCATGCCATCGGAAGACAACCTTGTTTGCGTCAGAAATCATGAAGACATCGCCACCAATTCTGTGGTCCGTCCGCAAGTTATCCCAAAGACCGGCGATCTGCGTTTGACGTTGGAGGTTGTCGATCAAACTTGCCGTATCGAGTCCGACAGTCGCGCTACTCTGCGGAATCGTCGAAAAGAAGAGTGAACCGTTGGTGGAAACTGTGACGGAAGTCCTGGTCACGCCGAAAAAAGGAAAGGCAAATGGTAACGATACTTGCTTAAAAGTGTCATCGCCAATGAGGTTGAGTGGAGTTCCTCCCGAAGTTAGAGCTTCGTTCGGTGTCAGCGTTTGGGTGTAGGGATCAATAACGCCATTGTTTGGGCCGTTAATGACTACACTCGCCTCGCTAAAGTTTCCTTCGTTATCAAACGCACGCAGTTTGAGTGTTCCGGCAGCACCTCGGTAAGGAATTTTTAGGGTTGTGTTTTGCACGGTTCCGGCAAGCGCCGGAACCACCGCCGTTATTAGTGAACTCGTAATACCCGTGGTAGTTGAAAAGAAGAGGAAATCATAATCGGCAGCGGTGCCGGTGTTGTCGTCGTCTCCGGGCGCTGTCCATTGCACTGTTAAGTCACGTCCGTTGAAACTCAACACCTGAAGGTTGGCTGAAACCGCCGGCGCTGTCGTATCAGGAGAACCAGTCACCGTATCGAGCAAACGCCGCAGGTTCAGACGTTTTCCGGTTACTGTCTTTCCATTAAGTGAGGTTATTGATTCACCCGAGTACAGCAACGCATTTCTGAGACGCACTGCTGAGATTGAGGGGTTCGCAGCGATGGCAAGCGCAGCCGCCCCGGCGACATGAGCCGTCGCCATTGAGGTGCCGTTACGCAGACCGTACGTCGCGCCTGGCAACGTACTAAGAATCTCGTGTCCGGGTGCCCCAAGGTGGACAGTACGGCCGCCGAAGTTTGAGGTAGCGGCCAATTGACCCTGTCGATCTGTCGCCGCAACAGAGATGATGTTGCTTAAACCGTAATCAGCGGGAAATTGACGATAGTTGAAAGTATCGCGACCATCGTTACCTGCAGCCGCGACAAAGAGGATCCCGGCTCCGTTCAGCGATTGAATCGCCAAAGATGCTGCAACCGAATACGAAGGCCCTCCGTAGGAATTATTTGTAACGCGAACGTTTACCCCCGCCTGCTTGAGTAATCGAACATAGTTGAGACCGTTAATGACTTTCTCAACAGTATTCTGGTTCGGATCAGGTCCGAGCACTTTCACTGACATCATCTTCACTTGCCAGTTGACTCCGGCTACCCCGGCGCCGTTGTTGCCTTGTGCTCCGACAATCCCTGCAACATGAGTAGCATGATCGTCACCCGTTTCGTTATCAAAGACCGTCTTGTCACCGTGGTAGAAGTCCCAGCCGTTGATATCGTCTATGAATCCGTTTTGATCGTCGTCCACACCATTGTTGGGCGTCTCACCTGGGTTGACCCAGATATTCTGTTGCAAGTCGGGATGGCTGATATCAATACCACCATCCAGAATTGCAACCACTACGTTGGCACTTCCGGTAGTTATGTCCCAGGCGGTTTCAGCGTCCAGATCTTCGCCAACTGCCCCACCGGACTGCCCGGTGTTCTTAAGCGACCACTGCGAACTGACTTGAGGATCGTTTGGCAGCGCCGCTGGTTGCCAAAGATAGTTGGGTTCAGCAAACTCTACATCGGGTCGCTCATTCAACGCTTCAATCACGGCCAGCGTTTCTGCGGAAGGAACACGCATCATGCGTAAGCCGTCAGCCAGGTTTGAACCTCCAAAGCGTTCGATCCTGCTCGGGATCGACTTACCATTCCTGGTCAGGAGGTTTGCGAACTCAGACCTGACAAGCTCAGAGCTCGAGCGAAACCGAACGATCACGTCGCCCGGTTTGTAGGCACCGCTCGGTACTTTGGAAAGGGGCTTTTGCTGAAATCGGAGAAACGCAGTTACCGGTGAGATGAGCGAGCACAGAACTACCCCAATCAATAATGCTACGAATAGACGAGAACGAACGTCGGTGTGTTGGTGGAATTCAATGTACATCAATACCGATTCTGGGTTGAAAACCGCGTCGTGATTAAGACTAGGGGACAGGAAAAGGGGTTGGCTTTTGTGAAATGATCCTCTCCGCGGGGCCTTTCTATTTACCGCAGGAAATGTTACCACACAACGAGACAGTGACAATTCGAGAAGTGATACTCACCACTACTTTAGGCCGTTTCGCGTCTTTGATATTGACTGAATACGTAGGACTGGTAACAACTGCCGGTGCGAGTGGAATCCGTTTAGCAGACTTCTGGAGGCCATTTACGATGCGGCGGTTTGTACTGTTGCTGTTCATTATCCTCTGCTCAATCACTTGCACCCTCGCAGTTATGCCAAACTTTAAGGTCGTGGACGGAGTGAGACGATGAAGATTAACCGCCGATCCTTTCTCAAATCTGCAGCCGCAATCGGTGCTTCGCTCGCATGGGTCGGGCCGACTCGCGGTTCGCGTGTGCACTGGCGTGAGCGGCGTGATCTCTATCCGCAAGGAGTCGCCTCGGGCGATCCCGATCCGCACAGCGTGATCCTTTGGACGAGGCATCCGTTCACCGACGGCACGCGGCAGCTCCTGACCGTCGAGGTAGCGGACGATGAGACATTCCGCCGAGTCGTTGCGCACGCGCAGACACCGGTCTCGAGCGCGGCGGACTGGACCGCGCGCGTTCTGATTGGCGGACTGAAGCCAGCGCGCACTTACTGGTATCGCTTCACCGACGCCGACGGAAATGGTAGTCGAGTCGGCCGCACGATCACAGCGCCATTGCCAAACGATCCCCGCACGGTGAACTTCGCTTTCGTGAGTTGTCAGGACGTCAATGAGGGCAAGCTCAACGCCTATCGCCGGATGATTTACGAAGATGAACGCGCTCCCGCCGCCGAACAGCTCGATTTCGTTCTGCACCTCGGCGATTTCATCTACGAGGTGGTCGAGTATCCCGACGAGGTGAAGACACGCTTCGATCGCACGATCTATGAAGTGGCGCGCATTCCCGATGGTGGAAAGAACGACAGGCAAAAGGTCCATTACCCGTTGACGGTCGACGGATATCGCGCCGTGTACAAGGGCTATCTCGCTGATCCCGATCTCCAGGATGCCCGCGCGCGCTGGCCGTTCGTCGCCATCTGGGACAATCACGAATTCTCGTGGCAGGGTCGACAAAGCATCGTCCAGGCGGGCGGTGAGCCGCAGCCCGGCCAGACCGTCAAGGTCGCCGCCAATCAGGCCTGGTTCGAATATGTTCCGGCTCGCGTGTCCCCACCGAGTGGCTCGCTTGCCGAATTCGGGACGGTTGCGGTCAAGAACGTCAAGATCGAGAAGTGGGACGCAAACGGACTCGGCACCGAGCCGAACAATCTGATTGCGATCCGCAGTCTGATCGCTTATCGGGCGCTCCGCTACGGCAAGCACCTCGACCTTCTTCTTACCGATCAGCACAGCTTCTGCGGCGACGATCCAACTGACGCGGAGGGGGTTGGAAAGATTTATGACCCCAGCTTCAACGGAATGTTTTCCGAGGAGGCGACGATCGCGCTCGACGCGGGACGCACCTTTGATGGTGGGAGGCCGCCCGCCGAACTCCACTTCCGCGATGTGCGCATTCCTAATCCGCGCCAGGACACGCCGCCGCGGACAATCCTCGGCGTAGAGCAAAAGGCCTGGTTCAAGGACCAACTGCGCAAATCGAAGGCGACGTGGAAAATCTGGGGCAATTCGCTCGGCGCGCTCGACCATCGCGCGGACCCGCAAAACCTCCCCGAAGGAATGGTCAAGAAGCCGTGGCCCGCGGATACCTACGCCATTTTCCGCACTGATGACTACGGAGCGGCCTACGCCGAGCGCAAGGAGATCTACGACCTCGTGCGCGAAGCGAAGATCACCGGCTTCGCGATCGTTTCGGGGGACCGGCACAGCTTTTGGGCTGGATATGCTGCCGCCGAGCTGCCGCCGCGGAAATTCGAACCCGTCGGATTGAGCTTCGTCGGTGGGTCGCTGGCAAGTCCGGGCACGATGGAAGCCCTTGAGTATGGTTTACGCAAGAATTCGCCCCTCCGAGCCTTGTTCCTCGCCGATCGACCGGACGGCGCGAAGCCCGACTGGACGAACAACATGCTAGTGAAGCATGGCGTCCGCTCCTGCCTTGAATATGCCAAGAGCTTCGACCTCAAACGCGCACGGTCGCTGTCTAACCCGGATCTGGCTCCGCACCTCGAGTTCGTAGATCTTGGAGGACACGGTTATGCGAAGGTCCAATTGTCAGTCGCTGAGATGCGCACCGAGTTTGTCTGCATCCCGCGCCCCATTACGCGCAGCGAGACACCGGACGGCGGGCCAATCAGGTATCGGGTATTGCACACCGCTGCACTGTGGAAGAGCGGAGAGCGCCCGCAACTGAAGACATCGGTGCTCGAAGGCGACGTTGGACTGGCGATTTGACGGACTATCAAGCGACCCTGCTATAGCGCCCTGAGCGGAATTGGCAGGCGCCGACGCGCGTGTTACGTGATCCACTGATTCGTTAGCCGAACCGCACGCCATTTACCGTCGACCTTCTCAAGCACGACCGTGGCGCCTGAATAACCGATCGTGACGTTGGCATTCGCTTTGGTCCGCTCTGCATTGACGAATTCGATTTGGGTCACGTGCGGATACGTCTCGAGTTCCCAGCCGCCCCAGTGGCCGGGTCTCGCCTCGAAGAACCGCCCGAATAGCGAAAGGATTTGCATCGAATCACCGACTGGCTGATTCGGCGTTTCCATGATTTGGGTCGGCGCGCGGCGCTTCGTTCCGCCAATCGTTGGCAACAGCTGCGCCAGGAGCGATAGCTCATCGGACTTCAGTAACAGCACGTGATCGAGATCCGGGAATCGCTGATACACAGTGTGCCGACCAACCTGGCCATCCGAAGTCTTCACCTGGACGTCGGCGCGCACCACGACGAAGCGAGGCAGCGCCGCCGGAAAGTTGAAGGCATTCCAACCGCTGCCGCGGTAGATCGGCAAATCGCCGAGCGGCCGAAACACTACTTGCCGAATCTCCGCCACGTCAGCGTCGATACTCGATAGGGGCGGTTGCCGGTTGAGATCGCGCTGAGTTGTTACCCACGAGTCCAGTGTCTTTCCCATTAGTGCTTCGGCTTCGCTTGATTGTCCTTGTGTCAACTTCAGCGCCGCCGCTGCCAGTGCAGCAGTTGCGACGAAGGAATCAAACGGTTCCTTACTGATTGCGTCCAAAGCAGCTAAAGCTTTCGCGGGGTCATAGTGCGCGCCTTCCACGGCAGCCAGATCGAGGGCTGACTCGAGTTGCGCGCGATGGCGTAGTGACCGTACCTCAGTCAGCACCGGCGATCCGGGTTCCTGCTTGAGGAACGTCGTCAGCGTATTAATCGCTTCAGTGAATTGGTTCTGATCGAGCTGCCAGCGTGCGCGCACCAGCAGTCTGCCCCCGGATTGACGGAGATCATGATCGAGAGTGGCTACCCGCGCGGCCAGATCGTCACGAGTGACGCGTAGCGTGTCAGCAACCGGTCCGGTGATCACGCCCGACAGCGGCGCCTGAGGCGAACGGATCGAATACTCGAATCCATAGTCTGCGTCCCAACTATTCAGTGCAGTATTGGCAGCGTACAGGGAATCGTCGAATCGGCCTTGCGCAGCGAGCGTGCGCGAGGCAAATGCTCCGCCGAGCACGCGGGCGTACGCGTCATTACGGAAGGAAATGGCGGCGCGCTTGTAAGCAGCAGAAGCTTTCGGCCAATCCTTCATCTGTTCGTAGCACTCGCCGATGCGAAGCACAGCGATCGGCGCCCATGAACTCGACGGATATCGCAAGACAAATTTCTGATACTCCGGCAGTGCACGCCCGTAATCACGTTGGTAGTAATCAAACGCCGCCGCGAACGCGAGCGCGTACCGAGAGGCAGCGCCGCGATTCGCCGACATCAGCGTCGTCAGTGCCGCCCGTGCTTTGGCCGCCATCGATGCTCGATCCGCCTCAGGGCCGGCAGACGACTGGCGCGCGTAGTACTGCGCGCGGAAGAGTTGCACCCAACCCGGATCTGACGCGATCTTTTCAAGATCGTCGAGGAATCGTTCTATTCCTCCAACCCGGTCGCCCTTCAATTCGAACAAATTGCCCATCTTGCTAGTGATAACGTAACCGAGACTGTTATCAATCGATAGCAAAGCGTTCGGCATTTGCAGATGCGTTCGTACGAAGTCAGCGTACGTCTCGATGGCCCGATCAACGTTCCCCTGTGAATATCGCGGTGGCGGCGTATCTGACACGAAGAAGCCGACCAATAACTCAGGCGCCTTCTCCACCCATTCACTCCGCGGGAACTTGCCGCTCTCCAACTCCTTAACGATGGCCGCTACGCGCAAAAGGCGCTCGGTCGGATCCGAGCCGCGTGGCTCGACGCCGGTTACGGGGACATTGACGTGGAGTTGGAAGCCTTCCTGGAAGAGTGCCTTTGCTGCTGCGTTAGTGCCGGGATGGTTTTTGGCAAATTGATCCAGATCGCCGATCTGTTTCAACATCTGTCGGGGATCTGACATGAGCAGATCAACCTGCGTGAGTAGTGCCGCCTCGGTGCCATCGTAATCTCGGACGAACTGCGTCAGCCGCTCGGGGAATTTTTGGCTGGCTTGGCGCCCCTCCAACCACTGATCGATCAGCAGCAGCTCACGCGCAAGCCGCGCCGCATCTTCACGTGGTAGCCGTGCGATGCGAGCGCGCGCGACTGCGATCATATGGCGAATCGTCTCGGTGTACGAGCGCGTTTGATCATGCTGAAAGGTAAAAATCGTTTCGCTGAGGGCATGAAGTGCGGCGATGGTCTGCGCGGCACCGGGGGCTTCGAGTATTCGTTTCAATTCGACTAACGCATCGTCGCGCCGTTCAGCGGCGACGAGCCGCCTGAAAGTGTCAACAGACGGGGAATCTTGCGCGAGGAGTCGCTTGCCCTCTTTGGCATCTGCGCCGCGGCGCAGGTACCACACAAGCGTTTGGTCGTATGAGGGAAAGTCGAGCCAGGAATCAGACCTGGACTGGCCGCAGAGCGACGGCACACTGAGAACCGTAAGGAATAAAGCGCCAACGATCTGGATTAGCCTGGCGTTCAAGAAAAATCCCTTCATATTTCTGACACCCGGTTGATTGCGGGACAAATCGCGTTTGAAGGAAGCGAGGTGCTAATTTCCCTGGGAAAACTGGTGCCCCCGGCGCGATTCCAACGCGCGACCTTCCGCTTAGGAGTGGGTTTCACGAACGTTTTGTTTTCAACAGTTACGAAAAAGCTTAACAAAAATGCGCGTGCATGCGTTGCATATTGTGCTTGAAGTGCCGAGTTTGTAAAGAACTGCGGGACAACTGCGGGACAAACTTGGACCACGGGCAACATTACTGAAACGTTAACAAAAGCCTGTCATCATCACCTTTCTCCTTACGATCTTGGATTGTAAACATCGGACCATTCGCATTCCCCTTCCTGCAACACATAACGACACCGTAGGTGTCGTCAGAAAATGCGACGATGCCTTTAATGCCTTCTCGCCTTAAGAGCTCACGGTGGAAGCGCAGAGAAAGGGTTCGACGAAAACTTATCCCGGTCTGCCGCGGATCATATGTGGGTCACAGATACACGGATGAAGATGGATTCTGAATCCGTGACGAAAAGTGCATAAATTTCGCGGTCTTTTTTCTTGACTAGCCTAGAGGGCGGGAGTTATAAGGCCGCAGGCACTCGCGTGTCTCCCTGTTAAATCGCCGCTCGCGCGTTTCGCCAATACTGACGGAGTTCACTTCCCCGAGACGCGAGTCTCGCTCCTGGCAGTCCACCCCTTTTCCGGTGAGGCACTCTTCCCTTCAACTATGGAGGAAACGATGACGCGTAAGCCATTTAGACTGTTTGTTCAGATCCTTCTGATCGGATTGCTGCTCGGAGTCTCGTCGACCGCTTATGCAGATGCCATAGCAGTATCTGCGGTGACTTTCAGCAATTTCCAGATCACGCCGGCGGTGGGAACGGTTACCTTCACCCCAACAGCCGCAAGCACTGTTGCACTAGCCACGAACAGTCTGGGCCAAACTGCTCCAGTGATGTCAAACACTTTTCCGATATCTCAAGCAAATACTGCGGTCCAGTTTGCGAGTTCCTCTGCGGTGGCAAATGCCAACACCTTTTCCGCCACCGCCAATAGCCTGGTCGCCCTCACGGGCTGCACGTGCATTGCCTCATCAGCCGGACAAGGCAACCTCTCCGGGACCTTTGTTATTACCGGCGGCGAAGGCAACGTTAACGTGAATATCGCAGCTCTGTTTACGACGATGTCGAGTGTAATGACAGACCAGAATGGGCTGACCGCTCAGTCGCAAGTCATCACAACTCTCACAATCGATGGTGTGGCAATTTTTGATGTGACCAACATCTTCAACGTGGTAAGCAATTCTTCGGACGAACAGGTGAGAATGCACCAGATTTCAGAGGCAGTTTCGCTTGCGTTTAATGTCCCTCACACTGTTTCAATCCACACCCACGCAGGGTCGTTCGCAGAACACCAGGTTCCAGAACCGGCAACGGCAGTGTTGCTATTCTCAGGTCTGGGGTTCATGGCGGGCTATGTAAGGAAAAGGAAGAAGACAAGTACGACGCCGTAGTGTGATCGTGACTCAAACTACATAACTTCGCTCTTCCTTTTGTGACTTGGGCAGCGCCGTGAG
>DASSFI010000108.1:0-44525 GCA_035694465.1 Pyrinomonadaceae bacterium
TGTTATCGATAAAGGTCCAGCGTGCAAAATGAATTGAAGGCACGCGTGCGAGATGTCCACGCGTGTAGATGTGGCGTGTGGTGTATTGAATGATCCACAAGAGATAGATCAGCAACCAGCGGCGAAATAATCCCGGCTTCAAACTGCCCATCGCGGTGAATTGGTTCGTGACGTCGTGGTCCTCGAGTCGGGCGAGGCTCGCGATGTATTCAGCCGATGGCCGCGGAGCGATCTCCATGTCGCTCTTTTCGCGCCGTCGTAACTGGAAAGCGAAGAGTGGTAGATACAGAATGATCAGCGGCGTCAGGAACAACAGCAGGATCGGGACAAAGATCAAATGCGCGAGATTCTTTATGCGCCACGAGAGCGGCATTTTTCCGACAGGCGAGAGTTTGTGCAGTTGATCGTCAACAGATTTCTTGACTGCGAGACGAATCTCTTCCGGTGCACTCGTTTGAAACTGAGTACTGGTGTTGAAGACAAACGTCTGCACAACTTGTCGCAGCGCGTTCTCTTCGCGAATCTGCTGCATCGTGCGTCCGACCCAGTTGACGTACATCGTCGACGGTCGATGCTCGTGCTGTTTCATCCACGCGGCGATGTTCGTGCCCGGCTTGAAGTCAGTGCAAAAAGAAAAGATCTGCTCCAGGCCGTTGCCGGCCAGTGAGATCATCTGGTTGCGAAAACGGTCGACATCACCGTCGAAGTCAGCGAGAAAGGCGAGGTAGAGCGGGTAATTATGGCGCGGCAGACCGTAAGCCGTGGTGATGTCGTCGAGCGTTTGATCTTCGAGGACGACAATGCGCGCGAAATGCAGATCGGGCAGCCGTCCAAACGGAATGATCGCGTTATTGGGATCGGCCATGCCGGGCACACGGTTCATCGAGGCGAGTAGCCTTCGCAACTCAGCCGTGCGTTTGACGTCGAGTGGTGCAACCACCATGAAACTCGATTGAAACGTCATCTTGATAAACCGAATTTATTGCTGCGGTGGGAACTCTAGCGCAAAATGGATCAGCGGTTTCTCACCCCAGTAAACGCGTCCGAGATAGAAATTCGGATCGATGAGTCGAATTTCATCTCGAATCCAGCGGGCTACAAGAGAGGTCTTGGAATAGTCGAGCACGATGCAATCTTTCTGATCGAACCAACTCGGGCCTTTGTACACTTTGGCGATGATGGCATTGAAGCCGAAATGAGTAATGCGATTTCTGAGTACGCCGTCTTCTGCGTCAAACGTTTTTCCCTGCCAGGCAAAGAAGTTGACGAAGTGCGCGATTTCGTCGCTGAAGTTGGTACCGTTGGCAATGATCGCGGTGCCCTTGGCTTCGCCGTTCGGGATGTCGCCGACAGTTCCTTTTGAGAAAAGGTCGTCGAGCTGAACGTCAGTCAGTTTGAGTAATTCCTCAACCGTGTGAGCCATAACATGCCCTCCTTTATCTACTATTCAAAACCTGGGACGTGCGAGGATTGCGGCTATTGAACGCCCAGCACTTTATGTACGCTAGCGCAGTTTGTCAATAAAATTAGCAAACCACGAATCGAGAACGGACCATAGGACGTACGGCGCCCTCCGTGGCCGCCCCATCATTGAATTCCACAAGGGGGCGGCCACGGAGGGCCGCCCCTACAGTACGGTCTGTGTTATTTGGGTAAATCTGCGAGAATCGCATCGGCGGCTTTTTCAGCAATCATATAAATCGAACTGACGATGAAGAAACCGGGGATGCGCGGGAAAACAGATGCATCGACGACCCTTAACCCGAGGGTCCCATGCACTCGGAAGTTCGAATCCAACACGCCGTTCTCTGCGCGTGGCCCAATCGCACACGTGCACGACGCATGATGGCCCCACGCGTTGTGGCGCACGAACGTCTTCAAATCATCAATCGACTTGCAATCGCTGCCGGGAATCTCTTCGGTGGCGATCACTTCCTGACGCTGAAGCTTCGCCGTCAGATTACGTACAAACTGAATCCCTTCGATCACGGCGTCGAGATCCTCGTCACCACCCTCTTCAAAGTAATTAAAATTAATCAACGGCGTATCGCGCGGGTCGGCTGAACGCAGCGTTACACGTCCTTTCCGATTCTTCGTGTGCGCCTTGAGAATCACCCACGTGAGGTAATTGAGACCCTGTGAAAACAACGCCGAATATCCCGGAAAGTAACCCTTGAACTGGGCCAGCAAGGCCATACAAAACAGATCAGGCAGCTCGGCATGCTTCGATCGATTAAACATCGTGAGTACGGCGCCGTTCGTCGCATAGATCCCGGCGCGCTTCTGCGACCATTGCCGATACTGCGGATCGCTCGTATCAAACTTCACGTTCTTAAATAGATCCCAATCGTCACGCATGCGATTGACGACCGCAACCTCGTATCGGTCCTGAAGGTTCTCACCAACACCCGGAAGTTCGACACGTATGGGAATCTCGTGATCTTTCAGCACATCGCGTGGCCCAACACCGGAAAGCATCAGCAGTTGCGGCGTATTGAAGGTGCCGCCTGCAAGAATCACTTCACGCGCAGCGTACAAGCGCCGCAATTCGCCGGTTTCTTCGCTCGGTCGCGCATGCGCACGATAAAGACGTTGACCTTTAAGATATTCAACACCGATCGCTCGATTATCGTCGTCAAACAAGATTCGGGTGGCGAGTGCGTTGAGTTCAACACGCAGACGATCGGGATACTTGCACGCAATCT
Source organism: Pyrinomonadaceae bacterium (assembly GCA_035694465.1). Taxonomy (GTDB): domain Bacteria; phylum Acidobacteriota; class Blastocatellia; order Pyrinomonadales; family Pyrinomonadaceae; genus PSRF01. Next base: position 2,706 of record DASSFI010000108.1, read on the forward strand.
CCAGCACGCGTTCGCGTGTTCCAATGCGGGCATGATTGCTGGTTGAAAGCGGCACATAATGCAAACCGATTGAGTTTCGCTCGACGAGTCGCCAATCATTCGGATCGAGTTGACCCTGAAAGAACCAGCGCACGCGTTTCAACTTCTCGCCAATGTCGTCAAACGCCCGATGTCCGGACTCGAGCATCACCTTCGCGAGCGTGCGATTCTCGAGGGTCGACATCGGAATGCATTTTTCAGTGCGCAGCCAGCCTTTCCAGCCATGACGCGTCGGATTAAACCCGATCTTCGCAAGCCAGCGATGCAGTGGACGATGACCGCAGTTTTCGAGACGCTCGAAGTAAGTGCGCATCTTGGACGCGCGCCAACTTGAATCGCCCGTCAGCTCGGCAATGTGATCCCAATCGGCGTTGTGCGGATAAATCAGGATCATCGCGTTGTGAGCGGTGCAACCGCCGAGTGTTCCGGCACGCGGGTACAAGACGCCATCGACGGGCTTGCCGTCATATTCCGCACTGTATTTTGGATCGAGCTTTTGAGTGTCGAGGTCAGCGTAATGACGTACGAAGTAGTCCCACTTCATCGCATCGTTTTCAGATGCGAAGGCATGAAACGCCGGCACTTCGTAATCACATGGCAAACGTCCGGTGGACGAAATGGCATCGCCACCATCCTTCGGATCTCCGCCAGCTTCGAGCAGGACGACCGTGCGTCCCGCTTCCGCAAGACGCGCCGCCACTGTCCCACCTCCAGCTCCAGATCCGACGACGATGTACTCGCAATCAGGCTGTGGTTGAGTTTGCGTGCTCATTGATTAGAGTAAACGAGTGACTTCCTGGGCCAGTTTTTCCGGCGCTTCGAGATCGACATAATGGCCCACGCCGGGCAACGATCGTATTTCTATTTCGCAGCCCGCATCTTTCCCGCTGTTGAAAGCCACGGATGCGGGCAGCGCGCCGTCTTCCATACCCCAAACGACAGTGACCGGCGTGCTGATCGGGGTTTCGTAAACGTTATAAAGCTTTGCGCGTCTGCTGGGAATAAGAATCGTACTTACAAATTGGCGATAGTAGTCGATCGGAGGTCTCATGTCCGACGCCTTTTGAAATCGCGCCACCATCTCATCAACAATCGCGGTATTCATCGTGCCTGGCTGCCCTTCTCTCGAAGTGAACGACCACCGCAAGATCTTTCGACCGAGCGAACTGGCGATGAAAGCTTCTGGAATCCACGGTAGTTCAAAGAAAGGAACCCATGGAAGACGAAACGTTTGCCAGTCAGTAAAGTGAAATACAGCGCGTACGAGTGTTTTTGGATGGGTACCGTTCACGATAACGAGACGTCGAATGAGGGACGAATAACGGTGTGCAAAGATCCAGCCCATCTCGGCGCCCCAATCATGTGTTAGCAGCAGCGGCCGATCCAATTTCAACGCCTCAATCAGCGCCTTCACGTCGTCAGTTAGAGTAAAGACGTCGTAACCGCTCCGCGGCCGGTCCGTTCCGGCATAGCCACGCAGATCGGGGGCGTAAATACGAGCGAGGGGCATCGCCTCCATGAGTGGCCGCCATCCCATCGATCCCTCCGGAAAACCGTGCAAACACAGAATCACCGGTCCATCCTCAGGTCCCGACACCGCGACGCGGAAGTTGATGCCATTGGCATTTACGTGAAGATATTCGATAGCTGTGGTCAAGAGGAGAACCTCCAGCAAGTGGGTTTGAAGATCGGCTGCGCGATTAAACTCTAGACAATTAACGGGATCGTGTCCAGATTTATGTCCCCACACTCGGAAAGGTGCTAGACTGGGCCGCGTTTTACCTCGCCGGTGTTTAGTTTGTGCCTCTTGTGTGGCAACGACTATGTCCTCCAAACTTGGACCACGCTTTAATGATTTCGTTCTCAGCCTCGTAACCCTCGAGCATCGCTTCGATCCGTACTTTCGCGACGCGTTCAATTTCGTGTTTCAACGACCGATCGTGGCAGTGGCCCAACTGCTGCTTCGTACACTCCATCGAAATCCGGAAACGCGATTGTGCGAGGAGATTCCCGTACCCGGTGAAGATCAGATCACAGTCGGTATCAAAGACGCGATGGCCCAGTACACCAAACGCGAGTACGCGGGCCGCATCGCCGAACGCGCGGGCAATACTAAAACTTACGGTGTAGTACGGGCCGAATTTCGTGTGCTCGAAGATATTCCATCCAAGTACAAACACGGAATCTTTGCCGAACCAAAAACGTATCCGGCATGGATTCGCTTCGGTGGTCCTGGTCCCGCATCGCCGCCTGACATCGCAGACAGCGGCATCCTCAGCATCGGGATCAAATTGATGGGCGTGCCGGGAGACAAACTGCTCGACGATGAAAAAGCCACACAGGACTTCACCGGTATCAGTTGCCCGACGTTTACTACGCCCAACATCGTCGAGAATCTGAAACTGCAAAAACTGATCTACGCACGCACGCCGGTGTTCTACTTCATCAATCCGCTGGATTCGCATCTGATGGACATGACGATGCAGGGTATTTACGCGCGCATGAACCGGAGCCCGTTGGAGGTGCGTTACTGGAGTTGTGTGCCGTACCTGCTCGGCGAGGGACAGGCGATGAAGTATTCGGTGACTCCCACGTCTGGATTCAAAACAAAGATCCCGTGGAACCCACCGGATGATTGGCTACGACAGTCAATGTCGCAAACGCTTTCACGAACACACGCGGAGTTTGATTTTAGTATTCAGCTACAGACGAATCACAAACGAATGCCGATTGAAGACGCGTCGATCGAGTGGCCCGAACGCCTCTCGAAGTTTGTGACGGTGGCAAAGATCACGGTGCTACAACAGGAGTTTAGATCCGAAGCACAAACAAAATTCGCTCGCGAGCTTTCCTATAACCCGTGGCACTCCATCGCCGAACATCGTCCACTCGGAAACCAAAACCGCGCTCGCTACCTGCTCTATTCCGAACTCTCACGCCTGCGTCAGGCGATGAATCACGAACCCCACATCGAGCCAACTGGCAACGAGACCTTTTAGCCACGGATTAGATCCGTGTCATCTGTGGCTGGTTTCCGGCACGAGTTCACGCGCGAGACGTCGCAATATCGCCGCCACATCTTCACGCTTCTTCGCCGACCACTCGGGCCACAATTCAGCGAGATGTTCGCGACGCGCTGCAACCAGCCGATTGTAGACGTCACAACCTTCCTCGGTCAGGGAATAAACGTCACCTGACCGCTGTTCAATCAACGAGTTTTTGAGCAACTCCATCTTCGCGTTCTGGATCTTGCTGGTGCCAAACTTGACTCCGGGTTCGCGTTCAATTTGCACCAGCAACCACGCGGCGCCCACACTCAAATCCACCTGGGCGCGCGCAACTATCGCAGCAATGTAACGACGCAACACATCGCGATCTGCCAACACCGCCAGTCCACGCAACAGATGCGTACGCGAATCACTACTGTCGGTCGGCATCGCATACGTCTGTGCGATGTCACCGCCGATATCAACTTCAGTCGCGGCTGCGATCGTTTCTCTCAATCGTCGCTCGGGCACAAAGAACGAGAACAGCAGTCCCACAAAAGCAATGATTGCCGCCACCAGAAATACTGTCTGCAATGAGGCGACCAGTGATTCAGGTGTGACTTTTCCATTAAGCTGCGTTGCGAGCACCGCACCAAGCAATGCAGTGCCTAACGATCCGCCAATAAACCGGAAAAGGATCGCATTTGAAGTTGCAACCCCAAGGTCGTGATACTCAACCGCGTTCTGAACGGCGATGATCAGCACCTGCATCACGAAGCCGAGTCCTACTCCGAGTAACAACATGTAAAGCGACGCGGTGAAAATACTTGTCTCCGTCGTCATGCGCGAGATCAAAAATAACGACAACGTCACCGTCGCGGTACCGATGATCGGAAAGACCTTGTAGCGTCCAGTCCGGCTCACAATCTGTCCGGCGAGGATAGACGTCACGAGCGTGCCACCCATCAGCGGTACCATTCGCAGCCCTGACTCAGTTGGGCTCAGACCTTTAACAATCTGCAAAAATAACGGCAGGTAGGTTACAGACCCCAGGAGGGCGAAACCGATGATCAATCCCACCACCGACGTAACCCAAACGTCCCTGATGCGAAACAGATGTAACGGAAGAATCGGTTCCGCCGCGCGTCGTTCAACCAAAAACAAAATGACGAGGCTGACGACGGCCAGAATGATCAAGCCAATCATGAAGGGTGACGACCACGGATAAGAGATTCGACCCAGATCCGTGACCAGCACTACTGAACCGAGTGTGGCAGCCAACAGAGCGGCGCCAACATAATCGACCGCATGTTTCAGATAATTAGTTTGCGCAGGCAGAGTCACTGCCAAAACCAGCAGAGCCACAACACCCAGCGGCAGGTTGATATAAAAAATCCAGCGCCACGTCAGATTAGTCGTGAAGTAACCGCCCAGCAGCGGACCCGCAATCGACGCCACTCCAAAAGCAGCTCCGAAGATTCCCTGATATCTGCCGCGATCTCTCGGTGGAATGATGTCGCCAACGACAGCCTGCGTCGTAACCATCAGTCCGCCGCCGCCCAAACCCTGAATCGCACGAAACAGGATCAGATGCGTCATCGTCTGACTCAGACCACACAACGCCGAACCGATCAGAAAAATGATGATGGCAGACTGAAGTACTCGCTTGCGCCCGTAAAGATCGCCTAGTTTGCCGTAGATGGGAGTGACAATAGTTTGCGCGAGTAGATATGCAGTCACTACCCACGAGATGTGGTCCAGCCCGCCAAGTTCACGAACTATCGTCGGCAGCGCGGTCGCTACGATGGTTGAGTCAAGCGCCGCCAGCAGCATGACCAGTAAAAGGCCACCGAAGACAACCAGTATCTTCTCGTGTGAAATGCGTGCCGGCAGTTCAGCAGTAGCGATTGCTTGCATGAAACCTGCTCCTCACGCGTGATCTTTTACGTTAGTAACTCCTGCCTGCCGCGCGCAATTCGCACAACAATAGAACGTGCCGTTGGCCTCGATGCCATGTCCGATGATCCTGCAGCCGCAGTGATCGCAAACAGGCGCGAGTTTGTGGATTGCACACTCAAAACTGTCGAAGGTGTGGCGCGCTCCAGCTGCTACCACTTCAAAGGAAAGGTGATAATCGTTACCGCATACTTCACATTTGGCCATCCCTGCTTGTCCTCCACAGATTACGCAGATTACGCAGAAACCATCATTGTTAAAAAATCTGTGTAATCTGTGGTTAACCTATTACTTTTTATTGCGGACCGAGTTGATAAATAGCGGTATCCGGATGATAGATACGCCAGTCGAACCAGAAGTCTTCGAGCACGAAGACCTTCTTTAATTGACGTCCGGCGAGTGGTCCGCTCGTGGCTTTACCCTCAAAGTTCCAGGTGCTGCCCGTTTCCGCATCGATTAGTTGAAACTCTGGATTCTTGTCGTCTTTCTTTTGAAAGAACTCGAGCTTCCGGCCGTCGACCGTTCGTTCAAAAGCACGCACCGAACGATTGTCTTGTCCAAGCACAACTACGATCGGAACCGTACCTACCATATCGATGATCGGACTCTGCTTCTGCAGTGTCGTGAACGGATACGCGACTGACTTTCCATCCAACGCGATGCCCATCACGAGCGTTCGCGGTGCCAGACGTTTGTCGAGGTCGGTGCCTTCGACGACACGCATCCGTCCGACACGTGCCTCCCAATCTGGCTTTTCGTATTCCTGCTGAGCGGCGATCTTCTCGTTGGGTCTCAGCACGCGACCGTCAGGCTGTTCACCCTTCCAGATAGCAAATGAAACTTCGTCGTGAAAGACACTCTTGAGTTGCTTGCCCTCCAATGGGCCATGAATCGCCTTCCCGCTGACCTGCTGCCACCAGCTTCCTGTTTCCTCATCACGCATGATGAAGTTCTGGTTGTTGATTCCCGCCAGATGGAAATGAAGCACGCGCCCGTCGACTGTTGATTCCCACACCAGACCGGTGTGACAGAGCGTTCAATAAGTGGCCACGATCGGCGTCTCGCCAACCGTGTCTCCAACCACGTGGTGATAACCCATCAATCTAATTGGATAGGCGACCGATTCGCCGTTGATCGTAACTGCGAGCACGCGATCGTCATCATTTACGAAGTTTGCTTCGGCAATACTTGCGTAGGCGGCATTCGGTAATGGATTGAACATCCACTCGAAGTGGTTTTGACGCGCAAGCCACGTTGCGCCGAGTGTTGGCAGCAGTAGAATTACGAGTGCGATGCGTCCAAACCAGCGACCACCGATCCACAGTCTGACTGTCATCATGACAATAGCGAACAAAGCCAGAATCGTTAGCCATGGTGATACGCGTCGCATGAGATAGGAGATTTCGAGCTTGCCCGGTGTTTGTGCTTTGAACGGCATAATGAGGAAGACCGGCGTCAACACAATCACCAGCACGATTGCGACGAGTAACAAGAGCGTCACCCAGACGAGCTTGCGTCTCGAGTTGGCCCAGTTTGAAAGTCGACTCAGAATGTCAGGCATTCAATTGTCTCCAGTTCGCTGCTTTGACTTGCGGATCATGGCCACGGCCCATAAGAGACCGACAGCCAGAAACGGCACGAGATAGATGAGTAGATCCCAACGACCATAGCCCGGTGGTGTAGCTTCCACGGTCGCGACTGTTTCGGCATTGCCGGATTGTGCGCTTTGCAACTGCACTCGTACGCGCCAGAGTTCCTGGGCATCGAATTGCACCTGCGACTTGTATTGCACTCGACCCTGAACGTTCTCGCGTTCGGCCGGATAGAAGACCTCAGCCAGCCGGCCGCTGACGGGTTGCACGCCGATCTGAACGTGTAAATCCGACGGCAGATCCGGCGCGTCCACAATCACGAAGAAGAGTGCCGTTCCCACATCCGGATCCGTCCAAACAGAAACTGTGTATCGATCGACCTTCTGGTCCTCAAACAACGGAAACGGCGGCCCCTCATGCGCGTCCAGGTTTCTCGAAAGCGCAAAGACAATACAGACTACGCAGATTCCTAAAACCAATCTGTGTAATCTGTGGCTAACAACGTAAGACATCAACCAACTCCGAGGGACACTGCGCGCATTTCCATTGGTTGTGACATGAGCCAAAGCGCGCCGGCGGTCATGATCAACGCAACGGCGGCCCAAACCATAAAAATGCGCAACGGATGGTCCACCTTTTCCGCCGCGGCGATCGAATAACTGACCAACAACGAACCGAGCAACCCAAGAAACACAAACCCAAACTCAATCACCTGCACGACATTCGGCGGAAGACCGGGCGTTCCCCAGCGTGGCTGGCCCAGGATCGCCCACCCCGATTCGGCGAGCGCCGACTGCGTAACCGGGATCAACGTGTAGAGCCCGGTCAGAAAATGAAAGCCATAATGCGCGAGCCAGATCCCGAATCCGAGTGGCGCGAGCACATACGAATACCGCACCGCAACGAAAACAATTGATCTGCCGGTCCCACCCCAGACTTTGGTAAGCCACGCCGCCACGCCGATCAGCAGCAAAGGCTCGAGCACCAGAAACAATCCAAAGACAAAAGCCAGTATCGGAAACTCTCGATTGAGTCCGAAGAGTTTCGCAAGCCAGTTCTCGAGGGCATAAACCGGACTGACCATCCCAAACGCATTCAGCAACGCGCCGAACGTGAAGACGATCACGAGCGCCGCAAGATCCGGCCGTCTCGAAAAGATTCCCAGCCCCGAACGCATCGGATCGGTCGTCAACTCTCCCGCCGGAACACGACTGATAATGCCAACATTGTCGTGTGGACACGCCTGCACACAATCGAGACAAAACGTGCAGTCGACATTCCCGACTTTCCGCGGTTGAAACAGCGCCAGTTCACAGCCACGCTGAATCACCACGAGCGGCTGTACCTCATCACGCACACCACGAATACAGTCCTTCGTCGTGCAGTGATCACAAACCTCCATGTCGCGCACCGCGACTTCAAGGGGCGAGGCAGTTGAAGCCACGAAATTGAACTGCCCGATCGGACAAACAAACTTGCAGAACGTCGCGTGCTTGAAAACTGCGTCGATCAGCAACGCCCCGCCAAAGTAAGCAACAATCAGCCACGCGGTCCACCACGGCGACGCCCACAGATCGAGCCACTCGTAAACAAAGAGCATCGTCACAAACAACGCAATCGAGAACCATTTGTTACGCAGCCAACGCGGCCAGTTTCGCACCGGACGAAAAAACTTGCGCGCCAGATTTCGCACCAGCATGAAAGGGCACGCGAGACAAAAGAAGTTCCCGGCCAGCAGCAGCACAAAGACGAGCGCGCCGCGAAAGTGTACCCATGTGTACGTCGTCGCCAGGTTCTTCGGCGCTAGCTGCGGACCAAAGAGCCCGTGCAAAACCATCGCGATGGCAATTAGAAACAGCGGTATCTGAAGCAGCGTGCGGGCGTGTCTGTACGTCAGCAACGCCCCGACGATCGGAACACGCAGGAGATCGAAAGAACTGCTGTTTCGATTTGACTGAAACACGGAGTGAACTACCGTCTTACTCTGGCAAGACCCCCTTGATTTCAAATTGCCGGTCCACCGATACCTGACCGGGCAAGTGAATATGAACGATGACGACCCAGTCTCCCGCCATCGAAAGCTCCATGTTCCCGATATAACTTCCCGGTCTGACTTCGGCCACGCGTCCCGAAACAGGCGGCATACCCGAATGCGACATGTAGCCTTCCAGACTGAGTCCGGCCCGGCTTATTGGGTTTCCTGAACTGTCAGTCAGTCCAAGATTGACGGTCACATAACCGACCCGAGGCGGCTGAGGCGACACTTCGTGGGTAAGCTTAAGATCCGGCGGTGCTTCATTGCGTCTGCATCCGTATGCGCCGAGGATGCAGAGACAAAGCGCAATCGGAAAGTAGTATTTTACGATCACAGTTCAGGAAACAACTGCCGCAAGCGGCTCTCGTTTCAGCGCACAACTACAGGCGGCGGCTTCTTCACCCTTCGGCGGGAACAGGTGGTAGTACATACCGATCATCATCGGGATGAACACAATCGCGTTGTAGAAGAGATGCAGCTCGGGCCGAAACTTCGGAGCCAGTAATTGAATGAAACTGATGGGCACAGGCGAGCCAAACCAGTAGTGATGTGTCAGCGCCTGCCACTGCAAGACAAAGTGTTCGATGTGATGCCAGAACTGAATTACCAGGGCGACGGTCCACCATTTTCGTGAGGTGCCGGTGAACCCTTTTCGGAGCACCCAGATTCCGATCAGCATGACGATCGCGTAGCCATAATGTAAAAGCTCGGACGACACGAGCCAGGGAAAAAACAAACCAAGCACACCGTTGGATTGCGGTCGGGGCCAGCCGAGCACATAAATCTGATAAGTTTGCGCCAGGTGTTCCGCCCAATGCGCGAGCACGACTAACATAAAGGTGTTCAAGGCGCGTTTGTGCCAAACGGTGTTCAGCTTCTCGTAAAGGCTGGAATCGGCTGAGCCGACCCCCGCGTGTGCGGCGTGGGCTGACATACTCGACCTCCCGTAATAACTTTTTCGGAGTGCTGTGATTTTACAGGTCGAACAATCTTAAGACGCTCGACTCAATTAGTAAATATGAAATCAATCTGTCAATCTATAGTTGCAGACTGGCTTCAAACCTAAGGCTGATTCAGATAAGAAAGTACAGGATTTTTCCGGGATGGATCGTGTCAATCTTGAAAAATCCTGCACATCCTGTCAAAAACTGACTCTCGATAAACATGCCCTCGAGTTATCAAGACACCTACAATCGCTGGCTCGCTAACCCGCAAGACTTCTGGGCCGAGGCGGCTGAGTCTGTTCACTGGTACAAGAAGTGGGACAGTGTGCGGGATGATTCACGCGCGCCCTTTCATCGCTGGTTTAGCGGCGGACAGCTAAACACTTGCTACAACACGCTCGACGTACATTGCGAAAATGGCCGCGCCGATCAAGCTGCGCTCATCTACGACAGTCCCGTCACCAACACGATTAAGAGTTTCACTTATCGCGAGTTGCTGAACGAGGTGTCGCGTTTTGCGGGAGTGCTACGCAACAGAGGTGTCGAGAAAGGCGAGCGCGTCATCATCTACATGCCGATGGTGCCTGAGACTTTGATCGCGATGCTAGCTTGCGCGCGTATCGGTGCGATTCACAGTGTCGTCTTCGGTGGCTTCTCTTCTCCGGAACTCGCCAAACGCATCAACGACGCCCGCCCGCGTCTAGTTGTTTCGGCGTCGTGTGGGATCGAAGTTAACCGGATCGTGTCTTACAAACCGCTCCTCGATCAGGCAATCGAAACTGCGTCGTGGAAACCTGAGTCGTGCATCATTCTTCAACGTCCCCAGGAACAGGCGTCGATGGTTGCCGGTCGTGATCTCGATTGGGACGAACTGAGGGCAAGGGCTGAACCGGTAGATTGCGTTCCTGTGTTGGCGACTGATCCACTCTACATCCTCTACACCTCGGGAACGACCGGAGTGCCGAAAGGTGTCGTGCGTGACAACGGCGGGCATCTCGTCGCACTCAAGTGGAGCTTGAAGAATATTTATGGAACTGAACCGGGCGAAGTCTTCTGGGCGTCGTCAGATCTTGGCTGGGCAGTGGGCCACTCTTACATCGTCTATGGCCCACTCGCCAACGGCAACACTACTGTTCTTTACGAAGGCAAACCCGTCGGTACTCCTGACGCCGGCGCCTTCTGGCGCGTCATCTCACAGCACAAAGTGAGAACGATGTTTGTGGCGCCGACAGCGATTCGCGCCATCAAGCGTGAAGATCCTCGTGGCGAGCTTATCTCGGGAAAAAACCTCGAACACTTCCGCACGCTCTTTGTAGCGGGAGAACGCTGCGATCCAAACACGCTCGAATGGGCCGGCAAACATTTGCGCGTGCCTGTGATCGATCACTGGTGGCAGACCGAAACCGGTTGGCCTGTCGGCGCAAACATGGCTGGACCAAACATGCTGCCAATCAAACCGGGTTCGTGTGGAGTGCAAGTTCCCGGCTATGACGTGCGCGTCGTTGACGACGCAGGCAAAGAAGTTTCACCGAATGTGAACGGTAATGTCGTGATCAAGCTGCCGTTGCCGCCGGGATGTCTCTTAACTCTGTGGAACAACGATTCCGGCTGTCACGACTCATATTTCCAGTCGTATCCGGGTTATTACAAAACCGGAGACGCCGGCTTCAAAGACGACGATGGCTATCTCTGGATCATGGGTCGAACTGACGACATCATCAACGTTGCCGGTCATCGACTCTCGACTGGTGGAATGGAAGAAGTTATCGCTGCACATCCCGACGTTGCCGAGTGCGCCGTGATCGGAAAAACCGACGAAGTCAAAGGCGAAGTTCCGCTTGGCCTCGTCGTGCTGAAAGCCGGCACAGTTCGAACGGAAGAAGAGATTGTCGCCGAGCTGATCGCGATGGTGCGTGAACGAATTGGCCCAGTCGCGGCCTTCAAAACAGCGAAAGTCGTGAGCCGGCTACCCAAAACACGCTCAGGAAAAATCGTGCGCGGCACAATCAAGAAAATCGCGGACGGGGTAGACTACGTCATTCCCGCAACCATTGAAGACGCAACCGTACTCGACGAAATCAAGATCGTTTTAACCTGACGGGATTTCTGTGCTTTTGCGCCTTTTTGTGGCTTAATAGGCGCAAATGATCAGACGACTTATCCTCATTGTCTGCGTCCTCTTCGCGTTCGAGGTGCCGCTGTTCGCGCAGGCGAATCCTCTTGCCCGGAACGTGACGATCTATCGCGACACTTACGGCGTTCCACATGTCTTCGGTCGCACTGACGCGAGCACAGTCTTCGGCTTCGCCTATGCTCAGGCGGAAGATAACTTCTGGCGCGTCGAGGAAAACTTCATTCTTGCGCTGGGTCGCGCGTCGGAAGTTTACGGCGCGAAGATGCTGGATGAAGATCGACTCAATCACGCACTCGAAATTCCGAGACTCGCGCGTGCTGAATACGCGCGTCTCGATCCACGCATGCGGTCGTTGTGTGACGCCTTTGCCGCCGGTTTTAACTACTATCTCGAACGTCATCCTGAAGCTCACCCGCGTCTGTTGACCCGGATGGAACCTTGGTACACGCTCGCGTTTATTCGTTACAACTATTACCAGAACGGCTTCGCACGCGATCGAAGTCTGCGCCAGGCCGGCTTGCAAACCGCCGCGTTCGACAACGATCTGAAACAACACACCGGTTCGAACGGTTGGGTGGTTGGACCAACTAAGAGTGTGAGCGGTTATGCGATGCTCTTTATCAATCCTCACCTCCCGTTCTTCGGTCCGGGCCAGGTTTACGAAGGTCACGTTCATAGCGATGAAGGTTGGAACTTCACCGGTTACACGCGCTTCGGTTTTCCTCTCCCGTACGTGGGCCACAACGAGAATGGCGGCTGGGTCAGCACAGACAATGCAGCCGACTTAGCGGACGTTTACCTTGAAACGTTTGACGATCCGGCTCGTCCACTCGCTTACAAGTATGGCAAAGGATATCGGCTCGCCACTGAGCGCGTCGAAGAGATCAAAGTCAAGACGGCGAATGGTCTCGAGACGCGGCAGTTCACGATGCGCAAAACGCATCATGGGCCAATCCTCGGTGCTCGCGACGGCAAGATGCTCGCGCTACGCATGGCGAAGCTCGAATCGGATGGATGGCTGCGCGAGTGGTACGACATGACGCGCGCGACATCGCTGGCGGCGTTGAAGCGTGCGATGACACCGCTCAACATGAATTTCGGCAACGTGATGTACGCCGATCGGCAGGGGAATACCTGGTACCTCTACAACGGCGCCGTACCGCGTCGCGATCCTCATTTCGACTGGACCAAACCGGTTGATGGTAGTGATCCGGCGACGGAATGGCAGGGCTATCACACGATCAACGAGTTACCCCAACTGGCTAATCCGGGAAGCGGCTGGATGCAAAACTGCAACACCACTCCTTTTCTGCTCACGAGTGAAGGCAATCCGGATCCAAAACAGTTTCCGAAATACATGGTCCAGGAGGGTGACAACCCTCGCGGCGCGATTTCGAGAGAGATCCTCGCAAGTAAGCCAAAGTTCACCTTCGATGAGTGGACGCGCTTCGCGTTTGATACGCGAGTTATGAGTGTTGGCAGACGCTTGCCGGGGTTGCTTCTGGCGCTCAAACAGCGGCTTGATAATTTTCCGGCCTCGGCTGAAAGATCACGATTAAGTGAGGTTTATGACGAGCTTTCGCGCTGGAATCATCACAGCACGACCGACTCCGTGGCGATGACTGTCTTTAGTCTTTGGAACGAGCGTGTCTCGAGAGATCAGAACCTCAATGTCTTGACTGCTCTTACCGATGTAATCAATACCCTGCAACGTGACTTTGGCACCTGGAAGGTCAAGTGGGGTGAGATCAATCGGCTACAGCGTCGCGATGAAAGTAGAGACGAAGAGTTTGCGGATTCGAAACCAAGTCTCGCCGTCAGCGGTGTGAATGGTAATGACGGCGCCGTCTTCACTCTCTACGCCGCGCCCGCTCAAGGGCAAAAGCGACGATATGGCGTGGCTGGTGGAACATACATCAGCGTGGTTGAGTTTGGTCCAAAAGTTCGCGCTCTCTCGGTACACACCTTCGGCGCCAGCGGCGATCCTCGGAGCAAACACTTCATGGACCAGTCAGCACTCTACACCCGCGGCCAGTTCAAACCATCTCCGTTAACACTCGAAGACGTCAAAGCCATTCTCGAAACGTCTTATCGTCCCGGTGAAGAGCCTCGGGACTAAGATCTTTGCGCCACCGCGTCCTGAAATCTATCCGGTGCCACTTGACTGTATTGTCCCAAATCAACCGAATCTAATTTTAGTTTTTGCAGCAGAGCGGCCGCCCTGACACTGTTCTCAGGGCGCAGATATCTAATACTAAGGTCAGCGAACTCGTAATCATCAAGTAGTGGATTTAGAGTCTCGATGATTGACTGGTACGTAACGAACCCACTCTCCTCTACTGTCCGAAAGAGCGATTTCTTTTTGCGGGTTATGTAAACGTTGTCGCAGACGGGAAAGAGCTGTGCGATGCCCTCCGGGTGAACGATCATGGTCGAAAGATCCCCGCGCGGGCTACCAAGAACGACCAGAGATGGCACAAATAAATCTTCCGTCAGAGAATCTTCGATAGCCTGACGGACGCTCATGTAGTGCCACCATTCCGTGGCCTGCTGCTCGGGAAGATATAACAACTCCACAGGATCGTCCTTCTCAGCAGCCAGGGCAGCCATTGCTCTCGAGTTATGCGAACGCCATGAGGCGATCAAACGATCCGCATTGGCAGGCTCACGAGTCTCTTCCTGAACATCTTCAACCATCAGCTCGAAGCGCATGCAGAACGCTTCCACGAGCGGCATTGTTTCATATGCGAAGAAGCTCGCCCGGTTGTAATTCAGATTGAACGCAAGTCCACTCGCGCCACATCCTTCCAACTCGGTTGCGTCTGAAGGTGAATAGGAGAAGTAGCAATAGACGCCCGTTGATTCATTCTCGTAGCAAAACTGCATCCCGCCATCGTCAATCTCATCGACCTTGAAAAGCGGCAGCGCCGAAAAGTATTCCGTCAGTTCCGCCGTTGACGGGACCGAACCATTCTCTCGACAAAAATACAGATCGAAGCTCATTGCCGTTTTACTCCGCTCGCATTTTTACTTTTCTGTCATTCCGATTAATCTAGCAGAGAGCAAGCATGGTTCCCATCTCGATACTCGATCTCGTTCCCGTCGTTCTCGGTGAAACACCGCACGATGCGTTGCGCAAGAGCCTCGACCTCGCGCAACACGCCGAAAGGTTTGGCTACAGGCGCTACTGGGTTGCCGAGCATCACAATATGACCGGCATTGCCAGCGCCGCGACATCTGTAGTTATCGGATATCTTGCTGGCGGGACTTCGACGATTCGAGTGGGCTCAGGGGGCATCATGCTGCCGAATCATTCACCACTCGTGATCGCGGAGCAATTCGGGACACTCGAATCACTTTATCCGGGCCGCATCGACCTTGGACTCGGCCGCGCGCCTGGAACGGATTCGCGAACGTTACGCGCCTTGCGTCGCGATCCAATGCGAGAGCATACATTTCCTCAAGACGTACTTGAATTGCAGGCATTCCTTGCGGAAGCTAAATCTGGGCAGGCTGTCCGTGCTGTTCCCGGTGCCGGAACCGAAGTTCCGATTTGGATATTAGGTTCGAGCACTTTCGGCGCAGAACTCGCCGCATCGAGCGGCCTTCCCTACGCTTTTGCCTCACACTTCGCTCCCGACAGTCTTCTTTCGGCCCTCGAAATCTATCGTCGTCAATTTAACCCATCGAAACAGTTGGCCGTGCCGTATGCATTAGTCTGCGTCAACGTAGTCGCAGCTGAAACGGATGATGAAGCGCGCCGATTGTTCACGACAATCCAACAATCATTCACTAACCTTGTTCGCGGCGCCGGCGGCAAACTTCAAGCGCCTATCGACAATATCGATGACTACTGGACCGTTGCCGAGAAACACCACGCCTCTCAGATGCTCAAGTACTCATTCGTCGGCTGCGCTGAGACGGTGCAAAAAGGTTTAGCAGAGTTTGTTACGTTAACGAAGGCGGATGAATTGATGATCGTAACGAGTATCTGCGATCACAGCGACCGCATCCGTTCGTATGAGATTATTGCTCAACTAATCATGAACTAAAGTTATGTACCAGATTGCCGGCTAGTAATTCAATCGTGGAGCGCTTTGATGAAAAGCTATCGCAAAGAACTGTGGTTCAATGTGCCGACCCGCCGGGCGTTTATCAACATCACACCGCAGGTTGAGGAATGTTTGCGGGAGAGCGCAGTGGTCGAAGGGCTGGTGCTGGTGAATGCGATGCACATCACCGCTTCTGTCTTCATTAACGACGACGAAAGCGGGTTGCATCACGATTACGAGACCTGGTTGGAACAGCTCGCACCACACGAACCGATTAGCCAGTATCATCACAATAAAACCGGCGAAGATAATGCCGATGCCCACATCAAGAGGCAGGTGATGGGACGCGAGGTCGTGGTTGCGATCACAAAAGGTCGGCTGGACTTCGGCCCATGGGAGCAGATCTTCTATGGCGAGTTTGACGGCGGACGTCGAAAGCGTGTGTTGGTGAAAATCATCGGCGAGTAACCAAGGCGAAACTGGTTCCTGATCGATAATGTCATCTGTCGAAGCAGACTTTGATCGACTGGCCCTTCTCGACGAGGAGGGGTGGACGGCCAATAACTGGTATCACAGTTCCCTGCTCAAGCATGTGCCCCTGAATTGTGAAAATGCGCTTGAGATTGGATGCGGGACTGGGGCGTTGGCGAGAGAGTTGGCGAAACGTTCGAAGCGCGTTGTGGCGCTGGATTTGTCGGCGGAGATGGTGCGGGTCGCGCGTGCGCGATCGCAGCACTTGGAGAATCTTGAATTTCAAGTCGCCGATGCGATGACGTGGAACTTTCCCCAGGCACATTTCGACTTCGCTTGTTCCGTGGCCACGCTGCATCATCTCGAGCAGCGTGAATTGCTCTTGAAGATCAAAGAATCACTACGACCGGGCGGAGTTTTGGTAGTCCTTGATCTGGTTGAGTCTGAAAGTTTGTTTGAGCGATTGGGTGATGGTATTGCGCTTGGCGTTAGCGCTGGTTTGCGGTTGATACACAATGGTCGATTACGACCACCTGCCGAAGTAAGGAAGGCGTGGGAGCAGCATGGCAAACACGATTCTTATTTGACTATGAGACAGGCACAGTCGCTGGCTGATGAGATTTTGCCCGGCTCGAGCGTGACGAGGTGTTTGATGTGGCGCTACCTGCTCGTTTATCAAAAACGTGTATAGCTCAAGTTTGAAGTAAGGACTCAAGCTCTTTGGTTGCGGCGTCGACGCCACGCTTCGCGTCTTCAAGCGCCTGCGCCACCTCGCGTGCTTCTTCCGTAGCGATTTGGGTGCGTCGAGCGGCTGCATCTGCGACCGACGTTGCCCTTTGCAATCGCTCTTCTGCGGCGCGTTTGTACTTCTCAGTTTCCTTTGCATCGGCGTTCGCTTTTCTTAGTGCCGCCTCTGAACTCTGCGACTTCGCGCGTGCATCAGCCAGGGACTGCTTCGCTTCCTGCAACAGGACTTTCGCCTCAGCTATCTTTGCTTGTCGAATCTGGCGTGCTTCGGCGGCTGCGATCGACTTCTGTCGTGCCGGCGAAGATGCAATGTCTGACTTCGTCCGCACTGGCACACCGGCCGTGGTCGCACCGCTGGAAATCAACGATGCCAGTAACTCAAAACTCGGTGGGTCGACGTCCTGAGTCAACCGTCCCGGAGTTGGACCATCCGGCAGCATCGCATAGGCAGAGAGGGCTTCGAGCGTGGTGGTGATGCGACGCAGCGTATCCTGAGACGGATTGTGACCCGCATCCTGCAATACCGCCGCTGCCAAGTCTGATAACTCAACGAGTGCCTGACGTCGCGTCTCAAGCGAGTCGCGCATGTTTGCGACTTTCGCGGCGGAACGCGATGCCTGCGCCGAATGAAAGCGTTTGCCCGTCGCCATCAATTGCTCGAACTCGTCGCGATAACTCCAATAAAGCTGGTTCACAGCCCACGCCGAGATTGGCGGTTTCGCCAGCAACTTCACCCGATCGGCCTCGTTGGCACGCCCTTCCTTTTTCAGCCGGGCCGCGAGAGTGTTCCGCGCACTGGTAAACTCGGCTAACGAAAGCGTGAATAACGCGTCGATTTCGTCTTCGAGCTTGCTCTTCATGTGGATAGGTTGGGCCACAGATTAACGCGGATTGATCACGGATTTGAGGCAGGAAAACGTGAATATTTCTCGCGCGCCTTTTGAGCCTCTTCAATGCTTCGGAACTTGAAGACTCCACGTGGATAATGTTTCGGTGAGATGGCCCAGTAGCGGGCACAATGACGGAGGAAGCGCTCGAAGTCTGAGCCCCGGAAATCACGCACAGGCGCGTTACCCATCTCTTCAATCGATCGGAACTTTTGTACCGACATATCAGTTCTCATCCTTCAGGTTAAAACGCTGTTGTAGCATCGTAGCGTCTGCTCGATCCTGAGCTCGAATAGTCCCTTTTTTCATCCGATAAAGGGCCATTGGCGTCGCAACCCTGATCTTCGTGCCTTGAATCTCCTTGATCTCAGCATCGACCGTTTCAAAGCTTGCTGATTCACCCAGGCGCGTTAGTATGTCGAAGTATAGATCACCGGTAGGCGGGAAGTAACGAACTGCGGGGTATTCGCCAAGCAAGTCCGCCGAAGAAATTTCGTTGACGTCTGGGTCATCATCATACGCCTGTCGGAGAGCGGCGCGAAGACGTTCGATGTTCTCCGCTGTGGCGCGTATAAAAAGATCCAGATCCTCGGTAGCCCTGACGACACCGTGAAATCCCATGGCTGTCGCACCAATGAGCACGTACTCTAGTCCGGCATCTTCAAAAGCTCGCAACACCCGAAAGATCTCATTCTGGTCCACGGGATTAGAATAACTTGTCACCAGAAAGCGCGCCACCTTTGCGTCGATGTCCTGATTTTTGTTTGCATTATTCGCGCGTGAGCCAGATCATTATGTTCTTTGAGACTTGGCCCCCACGAAGATGAAAAGATACTCACTTTGGCTTAGGTTCGCGGCTGGCTTTCAGTTACTGACTGCACTGATCCACGGGGTGGGGTTGTTTGTGTCGCCGCCGCCGAACAACGACACCGAACGCCAGCTTTTCGGGTTGATGGATAGTTACCGTTTCGATTTGGGCGGAGGCTTTCACCGCACGGCGGCTGAGTTGACCACAGGTCTCAGCATTTGTTTCTCGCTGCTGTGTCTATTGGGCGCCCTCGTGAACTGGTATCTGCTGCGTAAGCAACCTGGTAAAGACCTGATTGCCGGGTTCATCAATATCAATTTGATAGTGTTCGGTATCTGTTTCGCGGAGATGGTGTGGTTTACATTCTTGCCACCGATCGTACTCACGGGCCTAATCTTCGTTTTTCTGATCCTGGCTCGATTTACGATTTCAAGATCAACGGTATAAGCTACCTGAGATGAATGAATTCTGGCTCGCTTTATTGACCGTGTTAATCCTGGCTGCCGGCGGCGACAAGTTTGAAGTCCCACAAATTCAAACACCAACTCCCTATCCAACACCGAGCTACAATCCGGCAAGCTACCTGCCTGCTACTCGATCAGGAAAAACAGTAACCGTAAGAGGAGTAAATCTTTCCGACAAAATCCAGGCCGCACAAGACGATGCGTCTATCGCAACTGTGAGAATCGAAGGCGGCGGATCGATCACAAAACAAGTCACGCTTCGCAAGCACACTATCTTCGACAGTTCGACTTATTCCTGCGACGTGCAAGGCATAACCGATCAGGGCCAGTTTCTGCTTGCCGACGGCGTTCGCGTCGAAGGCACATGGCGTATGCCCAAAGAGTTGCTTGACTATTTCAAGTTTGGGAACGGAAGCAACTGGCAGGATCCATACCTGCTGAAGGTCCAGGCTCTCACCGCAGCGCAACTTGCCGGCACGGGAACCACAATCCTTGAACCCACCTTCGTCAATGGACCGCATCCGGCGATCGAAGTCTTTCAAGCACTCGGCGATTCAGTTGAATCGCACACCGGCGCCGCGCGCGACATCGCGGTGATCGGGTTTCATATCAAAGGGCGCCAAAAAGTTTATGACGGTGGCATCAGAGCAACAATTCTGCTTGGCAACTGCGTCCGCTGCACCGCTCAAAATAATTACCTCGAAGACACCGGCTCAATCGGAATCACTTTCGGCGGTTCTGCACTGAACAAGAACAACTTTTCTAACCAGGGATTGATCTGGCACAACGTCGCTTCCGGCGTAGCGGCCGCTAACTTTGCGGCAGTTAATTCGGAGAACTTTCTACTGATCGAGAATTACGTGCGTCGTCCCGGTCATCACGATCCGCAGTTTGGCGGTGGTGTCTGTGGCTTCGATCTGGAGACGAACACTGCCGTTGATCACAGTAAAGACATCGGCGTCTACAACAACCTGTTTGACTATGAAGATGCGGGACTTGAATCGGCCGGCAACGCGCTCTGTTTGCAGGATCCGTATCAAGGCGTAAACCACGGCAAGGTTACCGCCGCGAACAACGTCGCGATTGGTGGGCGCAGCGAACATTCAAACCATCGCTACATGTCGAACGGCTTGTTTCTCGTTGGTCTGAAGAAGTGTGAGATTGTGAATAACTACGTCTTCCGAACCGGACAAAACGCGTTGCAGGCTTATTCGCTCGACGGTTGTCTGGTGCAAGACAACGTCTTCGAGTCGACTGGTGGCGGCGGCAATGCAACCGCGATGCTCACCAACGTTGCAAATACAATCTTTCGTCGAAACCACTTTCGCGCAAGACCCGGAGTAACGATCAACACGCAAGCGGGCATCGTCGATAAGTGCGGCAAAGGAAACGTCTTAGACGACAATCGCGGCAATGACACCATTAATGCCAAGTGTCAGTAGCCACAAAGAGGCACAAATCTGTGCCTCTTTGTGGGAAAAAGATTTAGCCGATCCAGAGCACGATTATTTGTCGTGCTGTGGCGTCGGCAGTGGTCCAGTTAATTGTTTGTCCATCCGAATCGAAGCTGACGTGATCGGCGGCGGCGTTCACAGTTGGTGACGCGCTTTCGGTCATCATCTTTATCAACTTCGTAGAATCGTGATTGCGAAACGCCACCGTCGGACTGACGTTGTCAGTCTCTCCGATCCAGAAGCTGGCTCGTTCACTGGTTCCGGTGGCCCAACCGAAACTGACTCGAGCATGCGCTTGTGCCGCATCATTATTTGCCGAGACGTCATTGTCCGAAATCATGATCGACGCTTTCGGCGTGAAGCCCGCGCCAGTCAACGACTGATTACCGGTCGAGGTTGCCTGGTTGAATGAACTGACCTTGAACTGTGGGCCTTTCAGCGCCAGGTAGTAGAAGATATCCGACGAACCTCCCGCAGTTGTGTAGTTCAACGTAAACCCATCTGAATCAAACGAAACAAAATCGGCTTCCGTGAACGTCGTCGTAGTACTGAGAATGCGTTGCGTAGACTGTCGACGTTTGGCAACTTGCGGATTGCTGTTGTTCAGATTGCGCCAGGCCACCATGCCGCGCGCACTCGAACTGGTTGCAAACCCAAACAGTCCGTTGCCGTTGGTAGATTGATCGAGTGGTGTGGTGGAAAACTTGCCCGCCCAAACGATCAAAGCAGTCGGTTGGAACCCGACGCCCGTGTACGCCTGGTTTCCGGTGGTCAACTTAGCGGTGCCGACACCGGTTTTGTAGTTTGTGAGTGCAGATCCGCCGAGGGCCAGATACTGAATCTTCGCCTGACTCGACGCCACCCAGTTGATTGTGAAACCGTCCGAGTCCATCGAGACGAAATCAGCACGCGAACTTCCACTTGGCGTGTAAATGCAATACGCATCCTGGTTCCACGCCGCGTTCCCGGAAGTGCTTTGATTGTGGCCCGAGTAATTTCCCGAACTCCGGCGATCGCTCGACGAAATGCCGACGCCAAAACCGATCACTGAATCGGACTGAGTACCATCAGCACCTCCCATGTTGTAACGGAACAGGACCACCTTGGGCTGGAATCCGACCCCTGTGACAGATTGATTTCCGGTGCTTCCATTACCGACAAACGAGCCGGCCTTGGTTAGCAAAGTTCCACCGCCGCCGCCATTCCAGTCTCCCGTGATGGCTTTGATCGTCGCCGTTGCATAAGCATTACTGCTGGCGCCGATCTTCGTCGAGAGCGTCGTGATATCAGCGCCGCGATCGGTGCCGTCAGATGCCTCGCGTGACTGGCCAGCGCGATACAAACCGCTGGTCAGACTGAAGTCTTCATTCGCGACGTCGTTGAAACCGAAACCCGACGCGCTTGTTTCGGAGAACGTTCCGGTTGGATAACCGCTGGTGTTCTGGTTCTGAAACGTGTTGTTAACAGCACTGTAGTTTCCTGCGCCATTACACCAATTGTTCAATGCCGTGGTTCCGGTTCCTGTTGATCCTTCGCCGAAGAAACCTCCGAAGTCAGTGTCCATGGCGAAGAGATTGTTTTCTGCCTTGTAGTTGATCCAATCACCGCTCGTGTTGTTGACGAACGCGATGATGCTGGCGATTCGTTTGGTAGAGTACGCGGTGTTGTGTTGGAACCAGATGTCCGTGCCGTGAGTGGTGTTCGAATTCCCCATGAAGAGGGCGAGCTTGTTGGTATCGCCGGGGTTTCCTGATTGAAGTCCGAGACCACCGAACTGATAGGCCGGCTCGATCAGGTTGTGTTTGAGAACGACCGAAGACATTGCCACGCTTGTGCCACTGTCATCAGGAGTAAGGTACTTAACGAACTGGTTGAAACGCCGAAACCAGTTGTACTGAAACGTCGTGTTCTTGATCGTCGCAGTCGAAAGCACTCCGTTCTCGCTGCGAATCGTCAACACGAGACCAGTGCCGTCCTGGCCCATGGTCCATGTGCCGTCAAACACGTTGCCTTCGATCAGGTTGGTCGTGCCGTGGAGATATTTCAACTCGAGATTGTTTTTGTGACCAGTCCATGGCGTGTAAAGAGTGGCTGAAACACCTGATTGATTGGCGCTGAACGCCGTTTCAATGGTGAGCGTGTTTGATGTTGGAGCACTGGAGACTGTTCGGACTTCTCCTGACTGTGGTCCGGAGGTGAGCTTCAACACTCGTATCGTCGTATTTGGCGCAACCGCTTGGCCGTGACTGTTACACGTCACGGTCGTCCCACTCGACGACAACGAGCAACCGAGATTCGTTGTGCCTTGCACGTCGCTGGTGTCGAACACCGACGGATTCCACGGATTGTACTTTTGCGGCGCTTCCAGGTAGTTCCGCGTAAACGTCAGGTCACCCGGCATGATGCCGACCGTCAACCCGCCGCTCATGAATACTTCGCCGAGCGACATCAAATAGTTGTTGTCGATGGTGACTGGTCCAGGACCACCGGCTAACAGAATCGCCTGACATTCCTGTCCGTTGTTTCGAAAGCCGCTGATGAAATTGTCGTGGATGTTGATGTTGCGGCCGTTGATGAAGATACCGCGCACGGTGCCCGCTTGAGTGGCTTCAATCCACGAATGATCGACTTCGATATTGTTTGGCGTGTTTGCCGTCGTCGTTTCCGACTCACTGCCGAATTTGACCATCGCACCGGTGTTACCGACGCCATTCGCCTGTCGCATATCGAGGCCGGTGAGCCGCCAGTTATCAGCATCGTTGCCGGTAGTTGAGAAGCATGGTTGATTGTTGGAATTGCCGCAGACGATGATCGCCATGTTCGATCGATCGCCGCTGGTTACGCGGGTGCCGTTTGCCGGCAGTGAAGCGTGTGCGGACGAGCGAATTGTCACGGTTGAGCTGAGGCCACTCTTTAACGTGAATGGCCCGGTGTAGGTGGTGCCCGCAGTCAAGGTAATTGTGTCGCCGCCGACTGCGTTTGTGATGGCTGTGGCAAACCCAGACGAGTCGGCCGGCGTGGAATCCGACGGCACTGGCGCGACACCAAGCTTCGCCAGGATTGTCGGAAACGGGCGCATCTGACGAAGCGGAGTAGAGAACGACATCACGAACCCAGGCCCGGCCTGAGCGGTGACGAGTGCTAAGCTGAGAAATAAACTTCTAATCATTTTTCGAATTCCTCAAAGTGGCGAGTTCCCGTTAGTTATCGGGAAAGTGAAGTGTTGAGGGGGAACCTCTAAGAGACAGATCTATGAGTGTTCGGATAAAACACCGACAGATCGAGAGAGGGATCACTGAGATGAATTTCACGCAGATCTCTTTTCGCTGACTTAACCGACGGGAGGCCGAAACTGGGCACACGGGGAGTACGACGGGGAGACGGTTCATTGACGAACCAACTCAGCGATTCAAAGCTACGAGCTGTTTGGGCTATGGATGTGAGTCCCGCACGCCTTGATCGAGTGTGCGATCAAAATACCCCGACTGAGTTGAAATAGCAAGATTTTCTCAGACGGCTTTCGCGATGAGATAGCCGGTCCATACCATGAACAATCCGAGCACGTTGGAGACGACTACGTTGAGAGTTGCCAATCCGATCGCGCCGTCTTTTAGTAGGGTGAAAGTTTGCAACCCGTAGGCTGAGAAGGTAGTAAAGCCGCCGAGCAATCCGATCATAATCACGGCGCGGAGTGTTGGATTGCTTTCTTCAGTCAGATGAAAAACCGCGCCTGCGATTAGACAACCGACGACATTCACCGCGAGCGTTCCCCAGGGAAACGTTTCGCCTGCTCGTCGTGAGACCAACGTTGCGAGCCAGTAGCGCAAGAGAGTGCCGATCAGACCGGCGATGCCTATTAGAATTGTTTTGGACATAAGTAGCAAAAACTCCTAACCACAACCTTTGTGATTAGGAGTCATCAATCCCGAGTTGGGATGGTTAACGGCGAACTCCATCGCCTTCAGTTTGTACGTGGCTTTACGAGCCGCCGAATAGGTTGCCGACCTTAGCAGCGGCGTTGCCTAGTGTGTCGCTCATACCTCCGGCGCCGCTCAGGACGTTGTCGATTTGTCCTGCGATGGGGGCGGGCAGCTTCTCTTTCAAAAAGCCGGACACCATACTGACGGCAGAGCGCGCCTGGTCTTCCGAGATCCCTGTCTTCTCACTGATGCGTTTGACGAGTTCGTCCATTGGTCGCTTCCTTTCGTTGAAATGGTTTTACCAGATTGTAGTAAACTCCTCAAGTTTATCCACAGATTACACAGATTGATAATAAAAAATCTGCGCAATCTGTGGATAACAATATCGCCAGAATGAAGACTATCAAGATCATATTTGTCCTTCTGCTATCTACGAGCGCTTTCGCTCAGGAACGACCGGCTCTGCGCGAGATCGATCGGACGCGAATAGCCGAGGCGTTCAGGTTGAGCGACCAACTCGGTGACAGTCTTTGGGCCGGCTGGAGTAAAGCTCCGTTCGCAGTCTTACTCGTCACGCCAGACAAAGAATTCCTGATCAGACATCCGCAACCAACCAAAGACTTCACCGCGATCGGCTACGACACAAAACTCAAGAGCGACATCTTCTATCGTGACCGGAAGTTTCAAACAAATCTGCTCGCCACCTTTCCCGCAGTTGGCGGAATCTCCACAATCGTGATCGGCCAGGCGGAAAACACTGACAGCAAGACCTCAACGCCGTGGGTCATCACGTTAATGCACGAACACTTCCACCAGTTGCAGGATTCACAACCAAACTTCTTCAAAGACATCACAGCCTTGAACCTGTCGCGCGGAGATCAAACCGGAATGTGGATGATCAATTATCCATTCCCATACGAGTCACCACAGATCAGCGGTCAGTTCGCCGTTCTGGTCCAACTCCTCGTCGATGCAATCCAAACCAACCGCGAAGCCGACTTTAACGCCAAACTCTCCGCTTACGTGGCCGCGCGCGACAAACTGAAGCAGTCGCTGAGCGCGGACGATTACAAGTACCTCTCATTCCAATTGTGGAAGGAAGGCATTGCGAGATACACGGAGGATCGCGTCGCACGCTGGGCTGCCACGAGGTATAAACCAACTCCTGAGTTTCAAAAACTGCCGGACTTTACAACCTTCAGCAAGGCCGCAGATCAGGTTCGCGCCGGCATCGTCCACGAGCTCTCGACACTCAAACTGGAGAACTACAAGCGGGTCGCGTTCTATCCGATCGGCGCCGCCGAAGGCCTGTTATTGGACCGATCAAATCCCAAATGGCGCATCCGATATTTTGCAGACAAGTTCGATAACCGGATTTACTTCGACCGCAACTAACGGCAGCGTGCAGAATGCCGCTCAGTGCGGTATAAATTGACCAGCCGAAGAAGAACTCCTCAGCGCCTCGGTTAATGAATGAGGTGAGAATCCGTTAGTGATTAAGCATATCTGCGCCACACATCGGCTTTTGCGAAGCGGACTCTTCGCGGTCGCTGCGTTCGCCTGTTTAGCGCTGCCAGTCTTCGCACAAGAGTCACCCGTAATCGTCCAACCGGGCGCGCCCGGCCAGCCAACGCGGACGCTGCCGGCGTCAACACGCGCTACGTTGCCGCCACACTCCGCGGCTGACACGCAGTTCATGCAAAACATGATCATGCATCACGCGCAAGCGGTGGAGATGACGGCGCTCATCGATTCACACACGCAAAACAAAGACGTCCGTTCCCTTGGCGCCCGCATCAGCAGATCGCAATCAGACGAAATCAGTTTTATGAAGCGATGGCTGATGACGAGAGGTGAACCAGCGGCTGCGCCCATGCACCACATGCCGGGTATGGACATGTCGAGTCATCAAATGCTCATGCCGGGAATGCTGACTGCAAAGCAGATGGCGGCCCTGAGAAAAGCCAGGGGCAAAGAGTTTGACGAACTCTTTCTGAAAGGAATGATGCAACACCACACCGGCGCCCTGGATATGGTGAAAGATTTATTTGAGACGGCCGGCGCGGGCCAGGATGCCGAACTGTTCAACTTCGCGAGCGATGTCGACAGCGGTCAACGCGCTGAAATTAGGATCATGCAAACTATGTTGGGGGAAAACCCTTAAGAGGAGAAACGATGCGTCATATCGCCCTAAGTTTATTAATTGCGTCAATTATTTTGTGCTCGGCTTTTTCTGTAATGGCAGTAGCGCAAACGGCAACGCCTTCGCCGTCACAGGAGGCCACCAAAGCACCCGACAAGTCCAAACAAGACGATAATAATCCCTTCGCTCCCGAGGCAGCTTCCCCGCTTCCGGCAGGAATGACAGGCGCCGACACGAATGACCCGCGCTTCAAACTCGCGCCCGGTATTTACGACGCCGGCGAGGCGGCAGTGGGAATCAAGCACCTTAACCTCGTGAAAAAGCCGGACGCATTTCAGCTCGGCTCCAACGATCCCGACGATCCGAAGGTGCAAAAAACGCTGGGCCAACTCGGCGCCGGCGGCGACGCTTCGAAGTTGCCAAAAGGCGTGCAACTCGTTATCGCTCAGCTTGCGTTTGCAAACTCCGACCTCGCGTTCCAGGGCAATCATTTATTCCAGGGAAACTTCTACGGTCTGAGTATCTACGACATCTCCAATCCGGCTAGGGCCAGCTTGTTGACCACGATGATCTGTCCCGGCGGACAGAACGATGTGTCGGTTTACAAGAACCTGCTCTTTATGTCGGTTGAAATGGCAAACGGACGGATCGACTGCGGTACTCAAGGATTCGCACCGGCGCCGCCAACCGCCAAGCCGGGACCTCCACCGGCGGAAAAAGATCGTTTCCGCGGCGTGAGAATTTTCGACATCACCGACATTAAGAATCCGAAGCAAGTCGCTGCCGTACAAAGTTGCCGCGGCTCGCATACACACACGCTGGTCGTCGATCCGAATGACAAGAACAACGTTTACATTTATATCTCGGGAACGTCGTTCGTCCGCCAGAGTGAAGAGTTGGCCGGATGCTCGGGAGAAAAGCCTGACAAAGATCCCAACACGTCCTTGTTTCGTATCGACGTGATTAAAGTGCCGCTCGCATCGCCGCAGGATGCAAAGATCGTCAACAGTCCACGCATCTTCGAGAATACACAGACAGGCGTGCTGAATGGCCTCAGCAACGGTGGCTCGCATGGCAAGGATGGACCCCAAAAGCCACAGGACACCGACCAATGCCACGACATCACGGTGTACTCAGCACTCGGTCTCGCTGCCGGCGCGTGCTCCGGAAACGGAATTCTGCTCGACATCAAAGACCCGGCTAATCCGAAGCGTCTCGACGCCGTCAACGATCCGAATTATGCGTACTGGCACTCAGCTTCGTTTTCGAATGACGGAAAGAAAGTCGTGTTCACCGACGAGTGGGGTGGTGGACTCGGCGCGCGCTGCCGTCCGAACGACCCGAACAAGTGGGGCGCGGACGCGATATTCAACCTCCAGGATAACAAGCTGACATTCGCGAGCTACTACAAGATGCCGGCCGCACAGGGCGATAGCGAGAATTGCGTTGCACACAATGGCTCGCTGGTTCCGGTTCCCGGTCGAGACATCGAAGTGCAGTCCTGGTATCAAGGCGGAATTTCCGTCATGGACTTCACAGACGCAGAACACCCGGTTGAGATCGCATACTTCGATCGTGGTCCAATCGATCCGAAAATGCTGGTGCTCGGCGGCGACTGGTCGGCGTACTGGTATAACGGCAATATCTACGCGTCTGAAATCGCGCGCGGCCTCGACATTTTTGAGTTAACGCCGACGAAGCTTCTCACGCAAAACGAGATCGATGCAGCGAAGACGGTCCGAGTCGCGGAATTGAATGTGCAGAACCAGCAGAAGATCGAGTGGCCGCGAAATCTGACGGTGGCAAAGGCTTACGTCGATCAGCTCGAGCGCTCGCAGGCGCTTCCGGCAGATCAGATCGCGACGCTGCGCCAGGCAATTCAAAGCAAGGATATGTCGAAGCTCAAGGGACTCGCTCCGTCACTCGAACAGAGTGCGGGCAGCGCCAAGAGCGCCGCAGACTCATCGCGAATGAACGCTCTGGCAGACATACTTCGCCAACCTGCCAAGTAGTCACAGATAAACACGGATAGAAAGAACGATCTGCGCAGATCGTTCTTTCATCCGTCTAAATCCGTGGTCACTTTTCCCCCTTCGGCTGGATGAAGTAAAAACGCACCACCACCAAGCCGGCCAGTGCGGCGACGCCCGCGAGCAGGTCCAGGCCGGAGATTCCCGCTACAACCATCTTGCGCGCGATGATAAAGATGAGTACTTCGACCGCGGCGCTGGTGCGGTGAAACAACAACAGTAAAGCCAGCTCCGCGGCAATCGCTACCAGCAGGACGTTCTGAATGATCAGATGCAGTGCTTCATACTCACTGGAAGCACGCCACAGCGCCGGCATATCGCGAAGAATAATCTCAAACGTCGCAATGGCCGCCGCTACTAGTATCAGGACAGCGAGGAAAGTTAGAAAGAGATGGACCACATTACCCAGGTGACGGTCCAGGAATCGTTCCGGCGCAGTCTCGCCACCAGTTCGTGCTTGTGTTTTCTCAGAGCCCGGCATCGTCGGCAATCGTAATCATAGAATTCCTCGAAATTATCCTGTTCTTTTGTTAAAAGAGTTTCCAATCAGAATTGAAGGAGACAGACATGGAGCCCAGTCCCCAGCCCAATCCCGATCATCTGGCCAGGTTGCGACAGGGAGTAACGGCCTGGAACGACTGGAGAGCGGCAAACCCTCACGTCGTCCCCGACTTACCCCATGCCCAACTGCGTGGACAGGAATTACAAGGCGCAAACCTCAACCACGCGATCTTGTGGAAAGCTGACCTGGCTGAAGCCCAACTCCAAAATGCAGAGTTGCGTGAGGCAAATCTTCGCAAAGCGAATCTCTTTCACGCGGACCTTTCCGACGCTGTTTTGTCAGGCGCAAATCTCACCGGTGCTCAACTCGTCGATACAACTCTGGTAAGGACCACGCTCAACGGGTGCTTTGTTTACGGGGTGTCGGTTTGGGATGCGACCATTGAAGACGCGAAGCAGCACGATCTCGTTACTGCCGATAAACACAGCTCGTTCAGGGAGTGGAAACTTAGCGACGTAAAAGGGCCACTGCCAACCGTCGACGATATCGAGGTCGCACAGCTCATCTATCTGCTTCAGGCGAACAAGAAAGTAACGAATTTTATTAACACCGTGAATTCGAAACTCGTGCTCATCCTGGGACGCTTTACGACCGAAAGAAAAGCGGTGCTCGACGCTTTGAAAGACAAACTTCGTCAGGATAATCTCGTACCGATTATTTTCGACTTTGATGGACCAGAAACAAGAAGCTTGACCGAGACCGTCGGCCTGCTCGCGGGCTTAGCTCGATTCGTGATTGCCGATATCACAGACGCGAAGAGTATTCCGCAGGAACTTTATGCTATTGTGCCGGCGCTCCCTTCCCTTCCCGTGCAACCGATCATTTCCGGTGAGCAATACGGAATGTTTCAGGACTTTGCAGGCTACCTTTCCGTGCTGCCGCCTTTTCGATATAACGACATGCAACATCTGATAGCATCGCTCGATGAAAGCGTCATCGGTCCGGTTACAAGAAAAGCGGAAGAGATAGCCGAACGGCGTAAAGCGTTCGCGCCCCCTGAAAACAAACCATGATTACCATGCAAAAATCGAAACTCGTTGTCATTCTCGTATTTCTACTGATTCCCTTCAGCGCCAGCCATTCTTACGCCCAAACCGAACCTATCACTCGCCAGGAAATGCTGCGTGGCTCCGTAACACCGGAACGTGAATGGTGGGATGTAATGCACTATCACCTGAACGTTGAGTTCCTGCCGGAAACAAGACGCTTGAAAGGATCGAACGAGATCGTTTTCAAAACTCTGAAACCCGGCAGCAAGATGCAAATCGATCTACAGCCGCCGTTGGCGATTACAAAGATCAGTCACGGCGATTCACAACTCAAATTCGAGCGCGAAGGAAATGTCTATTGGGTGATGTTCGAGAAGGAACTTCCCAAAGGAGTGGAAGACAAGATCGAGGTCTTTTACGAAGGCGTGCCGGTCGTTAGTAAGAATCCGCCCTGGGTCGGCGGTGTCACCTGGGGACGTGACGATGTGGGCCAGCATTTTATCGTCACCACCTGCCAGGGCATCGGCGCCAGTATCTGGTGGCCCAACAAGGATCACGGATCTGACGAACCCGATCGCGGCATGCAGATCAGCGTGACCGTGCCGGAAAATCTCGTCGCCGTTTCAAATGGCCGTTTGAAAAAGACAGACCACGACGTCGCGGCTAAAAAGAAAACGTATCACTGGGAAGTCGTGAACCCGATCAATAACTATGGTGTCAACGTCAACATCGGCAATTACATAAATTTTACCGACAAGTACCAGGGCAAAGGCGGCGTGTTGGATATCAACTACTGGGTCCTGCCCCATCAGAAGGAAGCCGCGATGTCGCAGTTCAAGGAAGTCCGCCGCATGCTCGACGCCTTCGAACACTGGTTTGGGAAATATCCATTCTATGAAGACGGTTACAAGCTGGTGACGGTTTCGTATCCGGGAATGGAGCATCAAAGCTCGGTCACTTATGGCAACTGGTTTCAGAATGGTTATTTGCGTCGCGATCCGTGTGCGTGCGGAGTCGGATTCAAGTTTGATTTCATCATCGTTCATGAATCAGCTCACGAGTGGTTTGGCAACAACATCTCGATGAAAGACGCCGCCGACATGTGGATTCACGAAGGCTTCGCGAATTACTCCGAGAACCTTTTTGTTGAATATCATTTCGGGAAGAAAGACGCGGAAGACTACGTGGTTGGGACTCGTCGCAGCATCAGAAACGACATTCCGATCATCGGCGTCTATGGATCGAACCGGCAAGGTTCAGGCGACATGTATCCCAAAGGCGGGAACATGTTGCACACCATTCGTAACATCATCGACGACGACGCGAAGTGGCTCTCGATCCTGCGTGGACTGAATGTTGATTTCTGGCACCAGACGGTGACGACGGAACAGATCGAGTCGTACATCAGCACTAAGGCCGGGATTGATTTCAGCAAGGTATTCGATCAGTACTTGCGGACCGTGAACATTCCCGTGTTGAAGTACAAAGTGAGTGGCAATACCGTTTCGTATAACTACGACCGCGTCGTAAAGGGATTCGCGATGCCGCTTCGTGTCAGCGTTAACGGCAAGGAAGTAAAAATCACGCCGAGCGAAGAAAAGAAAACCCTGGAGTTTCCCGAAGAGATCAAGAGCTTCGAAGTCAATCGCAACTTCTACGTTCTCTCAGAGAAAACTGATCAATAATGTGTTCTCGTAATGTGGAACGTACTGTAGGGGCGGCCCTCCGTGGCCGCCCCTTGGCTTTGATCTGCACTGTAATCACAGACGACATTTCAAACCGAGGGCGGCCACGGAGGGCCGCTCCTACAGTACGTTCGATCGTGATCGAACTTCCAGAGGTGTTTTTAATGTGTCGCCGGAACTCAAAACTTGACTGTCGAAGAACAGCGTATTAATCTGCGTTTGCTTTAACTCGTTTCCTCTACAAATCACTTCTCCACGTTTTCCTTCTCAAAATCATAAGGAGATTTTTATGGTCCAAAGACAAGAGTCTTTTTTCGCCCCTTCTCTTCCTCAAAACGACGACGGCGCTGAGCAATCAATACGCGAAGCACAGTTGTTCGTGTCGCGCGAGCTTTACTTCTACAGCACCGCCGCCGGTTTGCCGATGCCGATGGCCGATCCCCTTGGGGCAGTCAGGCAAGCGCTCGGATTACGCGATTGGGTCGAAGGACAGGGCATAAACCAGGCGAAGATTTTCCTCGACATCGAGGCGTGGAAAGCCGAAACGTACGGCCAGGACAATTTCCCGACTCTCGCTGATTACGCGAAAGTCTTCACCTTCTTTCAAATTCCCGACATCGTACAAAACTGGCAGGACGATAAAGTCTTTGGTTCACAACGTCTCGGCGGTCTCAATCCAATGACGATCAACCTCGTGACGTCAGAAAAATGGGCCGCGCTTTCCGCGAAGCTTTCGCCGCAGATCAACGACGCAGCGATCAAACCCTTTCTCGGACCTGACGCGACATTCGAACAAGCCGTCAATCAAAATCGAATTTACGTTACAGACTTTGCTTCGCTTGGAGAAGTTAAGGCCGGCGCCACTGCGCCTGGTTGGCAAAAAGGCCGTCAACTAATGGCGCCGATTGCGCTGTACGTACAAACACCAGATTTCGATGGTCTTCAACCCGTTGCCATTCAACTCGACCAATCACCCGATAGTTTGACCTTCCTGGCATACGAGGCAGACCTGCCGGGGAATAAATTTAAATGGATGATGGCCAAGATTTTCCTGCAGTGCGCCGATCTGAATATCAATCAAGTCATCAATCATCTCACCTTCACGCATTTGATCGAAGAAGCGTTCGCCCTCGCTACGTTTCGCCGTCTAGCCAACCAACATCCACTCAATATTCTGCTCAGCAAACACTTCGCTGCCTTGCTTGTCATTAACGAGCTCGGCGTGCTGACGCTCATCAATCAAACGGGCATCATCCAGCAGATATTCGAGGGTGGTCTCGACGGTTCCGTCGCGCTCATTGAGAACGCATACAAGAACTGGACGTTCGACGATATGGATTTCCCGAACGACCTTGCAAAGCGCGGTGTCGCCAACAGCGAGACGTTGCCGTACTACCCATTCCGCGATGATGGACTATTGATCTGGAATCTTCTTGGCCAGTATGTGACGGAGTACATCAACCTTTACTACACGAGTGATAACGACGTGGTCGCGGATTATGAGTTGCAGGCGTGGGCCCAGCAACTGGGTGGCGCACTCGATAGTGGAGCGGGCAGCGTGCCCGGATTTCCCAATCAGATTGGCACGCGCGAGCAGCTTGCGACGATCGTTCAACGAATCATTTGGACGGCTGGACCACAACATGCGGCGGTCAACTTCCCGCAGATCGATTACACGACGTTTGTTCCGAACGCAACCGGTGCGACGTATGCGCCGCCGGTTGCAGGTAACGTTGACGAAGCAGCGATTCTCCAGATGCTTGCGCCAAAGGAACAAACTGCCGTGCAAGTGAAGGCCAGTTATGCACTCGCCGGATATCATTACGACAAGCTGCTTAACTACGATTTGAATGCGAAGGATGGATCGGATGCGATCGTGAAGAAGTATTACCAGCAGTTGACCACGACCATCCACAACACGATCGTCGAGCGGAACGAACAACGCGCCGGTCAATCAGGTCTACTGGTCTACCCGTATTTCCTCCCGGAGAACATTCCGAACAGCACTAGCGTGTAACACTCTTAATCCACAGATTACACAGATTCAATTAAACAAAATCTGTGTAATCTGTGGATACTGTTATCGTTTACCGTAAGTGTTTGTTGAAGAACTCCAACGTGCGCGACCACGCCAGTTTCGCCGCTTCTTCGTCATAACGAGGGGTCGTGTCGTTGTGGAAGCCGTGCTGTTTACCGTCGTACATGTAAACCTGATACACCTTCTTGTTGGCTTTGAGCGCGGCTTCGTAAGCGGGGATACCCTCGTTGATGCGCTGATCGTTGCCGGCGTACTGCAACAACAACGGCGCGGAAATCTTCGGCACATCATCCACCGCCGCCTGACGTCCGTAGAACGCTACGCCTGCATTTAGATCAGGACCGAGTCGCACGGCGAGTTGATTTACCATACCGCCACCAAAACAAAATCCTACTGCGCCAAGCTTGTGAGTTGAATCCGATCGGATCTTCAGCCACTTCGCCGCCGCGACAAAGTCTTCAGTCATCTTCTTTCCGTCGACTTTGCGGAAAGCTTCGGCGCCTTTCTCGTCGCTGCCGGGATAACCGCCGACGGAAGTTGTTCCGTCAGGTGCGAACGCTATGAAATTGGCCAGCGCAAGTCGTCGCGCGACGTCCTCAATATATGGATTGAGACCACGATTCTCGTGAATGACGAGCACGGCGGGCAGCTTCCCGCTTTTTGCAGGGCGCGCCAGATAACCTTTGATCGAACCGTTTCCTTCCGGCGACGGCACAGTTTCGTAACCGACCTTGATTCGTTTGTCATCGGCCGGTACCTGTTGCGCCCAGGCGTAATTCGGTCTCAGGCTCTCAAAGATTGTCGCGACCGTGAGGCCGCCCACCGCAAACTTCGCGGCGCCATCCAGAAACGTGCGGCGGTTGATGTCGCCGTGCTGGTATTCGTGAAAGAGATCCAATAGCTCCTGCGGGTAATCGGATGCGACTCTGCGTTCCATTCGTTCTCCTCTTTGCGCGGTAAGATTAGCAAACTGATATCACGACGACTTCCTCTGTGCAACAGCAAGAACTCTTGTACCAAAACGGGCCTGCGAGTTTTTGCGTCGGACCGAAAGTGTACAGAGACTGACCTTCACATCTCGTCATTTAACTAAACAGATTGACGATCCGCATCGGCCCTTCACTTGCGTTGACGAACCTCTTCGTCAAGAACAACTTCAAGCATCGACATTCTGTGAAACGTAATTACAAGGGGGATCCAAATGGCAATGCGAAAAAAGGCTGCAAAACCCGCGCATAAGAATGAGGCTCCAGATCGGGAAACTGAACTGCGCACCGCGGCTGACTCGAACGACCCGAAATTAAACGACCTCGCAGGTAATCAGGAAGAATCGGGTGGTGAGTTCCTGACAACCAACCACGGCGTCCGCGTCCACGACAATCAGAATTCGTTGAAAGCAGGTGATCGCGGTCCGACCTTGATGGAAGACTTCATCCTCCGCGAGAAAATCACGCACTTCGATCACGAACGAATCCCTGAGCGTGTAGTTCACGCGCGCGGCAGCGGAGCG
The DNA here is from genome assembly GCA_035694465.1 of Pyrinomonadaceae bacterium. Lineage (GTDB taxonomy): Bacteria > Acidobacteriota > Blastocatellia > Pyrinomonadales > Pyrinomonadaceae > PSRF01. Next base: position 38,153 of record DASSFI010000108.1, read on the forward strand.
CACGGATATTTTCAGGTCTATCAGTCGATGGCTGAATACACGAAGGCTGATTTCCTACAGGACCCATCCATGCGAACACCGGTGTTCGTGCGCTTTTCGACTGTCGCAGGCTCGCGTGGTTCGACTGATCTCGCGCGAGATGCACGTGGCTTCGCCGTCAAGTTCTACACGCGTCAAGGCAACTTCGACCTGGTTGGGAACAACATTCCTGTCTTCTTCATTCAGGATGCAATCAAGTTTCCCGATCTGATTCACGCCGTCAAACCCGAGCCGCATCACGAGATGCCACAGGCAGCCTCAGCTCACGATACGTTTTGGGATTTTATTTCGTTAATGCCCGAATCGATGCACATGATCATGTGGGTCATGTCCGACCGCGCGATTCCCCGCAGTTATCGGATGATGGAAGGTTTCGGTGTGCACACCTTTCGTCTCATCAACGACCGCGGCAAGGCGCGCTTTGTAAAGTTTCACTGGAAGCCATTGCTCGGTTTGCACGCCGTTGTCTGGGACGAGGCGCAGAAGATCTCAGGAAAAGATCCGGACTTTCATCGTCGCGATCTGTGGGAAGCGATTGAAGGCGGTAACTATCCGGAGTGGGAACTCGGCGTTCAGATCGTTGAAGAAAAAGACGAACACAGTTTCGATTTTGATCTACTGGATCCGACCAAAATCATTCCCGAGGAGATCGTTCCGGTGCAACGTATCGGACGTTTGACGCTCAATCGCAATCCCGAAAACTTCTTTGCCGAGACGGAACAAGTGGCTTTTCATGTCGGCAACATTGTTCCCGGTATCGATTTCACCAATGATCCGTTGCTTCAGGGCCGCTTGTTTTCGTATCTCGATACGCAGTTAATTCGCCTGGGTGGTCCAAACTTCCACGAGATTCCGATCAATCGTCCGGTCGCCCCAGTGCATAACAACCAGCGTGATGGTTACATGCGGCAGACTATTAACCGCGGCCAGGTTAGTTACGAGCCGAACAGTCTTCGTGGCGGCTGCCCGTTTCAGGCGGGAATGGACATGAGCGGTTTTACGAGTTATGCCGAAAGGATTAGCGCGAAGAAGGTTCGCGAGCGAAGTGCGAGCTTCTTCGATCATTTCAGTCAGGCGAAGCTCTTCTTCGATAGCCAGACAGAGACTGAACAAAACCACATTGTGCGTGCGCTTCGTTTTGAACTTGGTAAAGTTGAAACGCCGCCGATCCGCGAACGCATGTTGTACCTGCTGGCACAGGTCGATAAGAACCTCGCTAATAGAGTCGCCGAAGGATTGGGATTGAAAGTGCCTGCAAAGCTCGAGCAGCCGTTGAATATGAGCTTCCCAGCGGATGCCGATCCGCGTAAGTTTCAGCCTAAACGAGCAAAGCCGCCAGTTGAGACTTCGCCAACACTAAGCATGGTTGAAAATCCAAATTTCCAGAAGCGAACGATCAAGACCCGAAAGATCGCATTCCTCGTTGCGGATGGGTTTGATGATGCTGACGTTTCTGAAGTGAAAAAGGCGTTGATGACTGCGGGTGCGAAGGTGTGCATGGTAGCACCGAGGCTCGGCGTATTGTTGAGCGCTGGTGGAGAGAACGCGAATGTCGACTTCAGTTTTCTTACCGGGGCGTCGGTATTGTTCGATGCCGTGTATGTGCCGGGTGGAGAGGCGAGTGTGAACACGCTCAAAGGCCAGCCGGATGTGTTTGAGTTTGTCACTGAGGCTTATAAGCACTGCAAGACTATCGCCGGCAGTGGTGCAGGTGTTGAGATTTTGCAGTTGGCTGGATTGATTGACGGTGGCGAGAAAGATGGGAGTAACGGCGAAGATCGACGGACTGATTCTGGTGTCGTCGTTGGTGATGGAGATATTGCGGGCTTGGCTACCGAGTTTATCCAGGCGATCTCGATGCATCGTCACTGGGAACGCGAGAAGCTGTTAGCGGTCGAGAGTGGTAGTCAAAACGGAAAGATGCCGGCTCCGCCGGCGCCGAAAGTACGCACTCGTCAATCTAAGCGCTCATAGACGAAACCCTGTCCTCTGCACGTCTCTGCTCTGAATCCCGCCCACGGCAGTGGGCGGATTTTTCAGATCCTTTCTATAACCCGGCCTCTTAAACCACTCTAATACCGCCCACGGCAGTGGGCGGATACTTCAAGTCCTTTCTACAACCATACAAATAAACAGTGGGGACTTGAACAATCCGCCCACTCCCGTGGGCGGGATTCGCAAGGCATGCTTAATAGCGGTTTGTAGGCCATCTGAAAACGATTGATCGTATTCCTCACGACTTTCGCACGCAATTTCCCGCTCGCGAGATCGATGCAGCTCACGTAAACTCAACGCAAGGACGGCCCAGTGCGTAGTTGACTTTCCCGAACCAGCCAAGACACACGATGCGGAAAACACTTTACTTCCTTCTCATCTGTCTGCTTTCAAGCGTTGCGGTTCACGCGCAGAAAGCGTCTGACACTTCTACCCTAAGAGTTGCACTGCAACTCAAACTTGATGAGTGGCACAAGGCGGGGACTTTTCCCGGTGCAACAGTCGGTGTTGTGCTGGCGAATGGTGAATCGATTTCCCTCTCCGTTGGGTTTTCAAATCGCGAAGCCAGGACGCCGATGAAACCCACCGATCGCATGCTCGCCGGAAGCGTCGGTAAGACATTCGCTGCCGCCACAGCTTTGCAGTTGATCAAAGAAGGCAAAATCGGACTGGATGACAAGATCGAAAAATATTTAGGCCGTGAAGAATGGTTTCCTCGTCTACCAAACGCGAAAGACATCACCGTACGGCAGTTGATGAACCACACCAGCGGTCTGGTACGTTATGAATTCAAAGAACAGTTCACCAAAGACCTGACGGCGAACCCGGAAAAGGTTTGGAAGCCGGCAGAGCTTGTTGCTTATCTGCTCGATGAAAAACCGCCATTCGAGGCCGGCAAAGGCTGGGACTACTCCGACACGAATTACATTGTCCTCGGAATGATCATCGAAAAAGTGAGCGGCAGAAAGTTCTACGACGAAGCGAACAGACGACTCCTCAAACCACTGAAGTTAACCGACACGATTCCGCAGGATGGACCACGATTGAAAGGAGTGGTCCAGGGTTACGCTGGTCCTAACAACCCGTTCGGCGGCTCGGATGCGATGATCGTCGACGGGAAATTCGTCATCAACCCGCAGTTTGAGTGGACCGGTGGCGGTTATGCCTCGACTGCGATCGATTTGGCGCGTTGGGCGAGGATGATTTATGAGGGCAAAGCCTTCGCGCCGGAACTTCTGCCGCAAGTGCTGGACGGCGTGCCGGCTCCGATGCTCGGGCGCGAAACCCGATATGGGCTCGGAGTAATCATTCGCAAGACAACACTCGGAACATCGTACGGCCACAGCGGCTTCTTCCCGGGTTACATGACCGACATGATGTACTTCCCGGAACACAAAGTCGCACTCGCTGTGCAAGTGAACACCAGCGTCGGTCGGAGTCTCGGAAAACCGCTGAGTCGAGTGTTGGTCGAGATGATGGAGATCGTCGCAGCGCAGAAATGATAAGTCCTCGATTACTTCACGCGCATAAACGGCATATCGCGCATGCGTGATGCTCCGACGTGCATCCGATCGATCTTTCCATTCTTGTCGCGTGTGAACCAGACAACGTAGCCCTGCACGTCGAAATGATCTTTGTAAACCGGCTGCATCGGCAAACTCGTTACTGGTCGTTGCTTAAGAAATGCTTTCTCACCATCTACAACAAAACTAACGGTCGCTCCAGCTTCGTCGCTAAACCAATCGCCTTTGAATGATGCCAGCTCTGCTGCGGTTGGCTTCCACTCCGTTTCAGGCGCAAAGCGTCTGACTTCACCATCGGAATCAACTGTTTCGGCAGACATCGGCTTACCGTCTTTATCAAACGTAAACTTCAACTGGTTGCCACCCGAAGTGAACTGGCCACCTCCCATTGGAACAAGGCGCGAACCCATCCAGCGCGACACGCCGTTGTCGATGATGAATCGGGCCGGCGCATGCGTCTTTTCATTACGCCAGACGCCGACAAATTTCTTTAACTCGTCTTCTGACACCTTCGCACCTTCGGGTCGCGAGGATGGCGGATATGGTCCAAAGATCTCGTCAGTGATATCTGCTGCGATTCCTCCGGCGCTCGGCGATGTGCCGTTACACATGACGCCGACTGACACTTTGTTGTCCGGATAACGCGCCAGAAATGTTTGATAACCAGCCGTGGCGCCGCCGTGCGAGACATCTTTCAGGTTGCGGTACTTACCCACTTCGAGCCCGAGCGCATACGCAATCTTCCGACCATCGTTCAGGACTCCCTGAGTTTCCAGCGCATTGACAAGTGGCGCACCGAGCGACTGCGACTCGAGCATCGCGTTCCATTTCATCCAGTCGCCGACGGTCGTTAGCATGCCGCCGTTTCCGTAAACATTCATGAAAGGCATATTGAGGCGCCATGGTCCAGTTCCCTGGCGCGAATACGCCTGAGCTCGACCCGGAACAATTCGCTGGTAGTCGTCGCGCCACGAACTGTTCTTCATGCCAATTGGTTTGAAAAGCCGCTCCTCGACGAAGGCCGGAAACTTCTGTTTAGAAACACGCTCGACGATGATCGCGGCGAGGTTGTAACCGCTGTTCGAATACGAGTATTCCGAACCGGGAGTGAAATCGAGTGCACGCTGATGAGTAATAACGTCGAGTGCGAGATCCTGAGAAATGACTCGATCGCCGCGGCCCGCACCGGTGAGGCTCAACACCGCGCCCCAGTCGCGCAGACCAGATGTGTGATTCAACAGGTGTCTGATTGTCAGTGGCGCACCGTAATCAGGCAACTCGGGAATGTATTTCCTGACCGGATCATCGATACTTAGTTTCCCATCCTGTTGCAACAGCACGAGCGCTGCGGCAGTGAATTGTTTCGCCACTGAGCCTGACTCAAAAATAGTTTGCGGGCTGTTGGGAACGTTGTGTTCCAGATCGGCAAGTCCGAACGCCTTTTCGAAAACTAAATCTCCATTGAGTGAAACCGCAGCAGCGCAGCCCGGTCCGGGTGCAACATAAGCCTTGGTGACTTTCTCGAACGCTCGCTCAGCCCCGGCGACAACCTTCTCTTTATCGGGAACCTGAGCCGAGACTGCGCTTGAAAGAAACGCAACCACAGTAAAAACGAATAAGAAATGTTTTCTACTCATTTGAATTCAACCTTTCGGTTTACTGAAGTTATTATTGTTCAGACGCACAAAGCTAAGCGTGTGTTAACAACCAATCTTTGACTACCCTCTCAACGCGATGATTTGAATGGCTATGAACATCAGCGTCACTAAAGCAGGGACGATGAAGTTCACTCGATCGGAAGCGTTGTCATACCATCCGCGCGTGCCTGGTGTTTTACGACGATCGTCGGATCGTTTCGGCTTAGTAGAACTGTCGACCACCGATTCGAGCTCTGCAATCGTGACCGGCGGCAAGAAGGCTTCGCGCACACTCCAAAACACGCATATCGCGAGAACAAAAACATCCAGCGCGATGAGCAACGACCAGTAACTCGTCTTCCATGACTCTACAAATGCCCAGACGAAGGGCAACACCAGTAGGCCCGCGATGACGTATGTGCGACCCCGCGTTTCGAGGCTCGCGAGGCTCGCGTGTTTGGTCAGTGCACTCATCGCTTCGGCGAGGCTCGCCTGGGCGGACACAACGCGCGTGCGCAAAGTTTCCATCGCCAGCGTGTCGAGCTGAACGATGCTCTCGGCTTCGCAGTAGATACAACGTACAAGAATATCGTCGGTGCGAACTGAAAGTGGCGCACCACACTGACGGCAATGCGGCGGCTCACCCGGCGACGAAGGTGGAGATGCTGCGAAGGCTGCGCCGACGTTAGTCGCACCACTCACAAGAATATTTTTCATTGCGACGTTTGCCGCGAGCAGTTGGGCCGGAATCAGTGTTAACCAAACCACCGCGAGCAACCCTGGAAGCGTGTGAACACTCAACAGTCGCAACAACGCAGCCGTGAGAAGAATCGCAAGACTGCTCGTCATCAATACAAACGGTGCGATCACGGCACAAATTAATCCCCAGCGCGGAACCTTGATATGCGCCAACCGCGTCCATTGTGCGGCGGCTTCACGTGTTGCCGAATCCAGATTGCGCGCGAGTTGAAGCTCTTCGCGGTAGACGTGAGGAATTTCATTGGCGGCCCCACAAAAGCTACAGACGAGCGAGGGCGTATCAACCACCACGAGCGGCGCGTTACAGTTGACGCACAGCAGTGGTGCTAACTTTGATCTGCTTTCGGAGTTGACAGACGTCCTCATCAGGCTGCGACTTTGGTGAGCAAAGTCTAAGAGCAATATCAAATCTTGCCAATA
>DASSFI010000109.1:0-45559 GCA_035694465.1 Pyrinomonadaceae bacterium
GCGAGGGGGCGGCCACGGAGGGCCGCCCCTACAATTGAACCAAATTAATAATTCACGTTTCCAAGCATCGTGAAGGTGTACGCGCCGGTGATGAAGTTCTGCTCGACGACGATCGCAGCCCTTCCACTTGCTCCTTCGAAACGGCCAGTGCCACTCTGGAACACCATGTCGCCGGTGGCAATACCCGTTCGCAAGTCCATTGAGCCATTCTCGATCACTGACGGCAAACGATCGCCATTGGCTGCGATATAAGTAACCCATCCGGCCGGATGCGAGATGTTCGGATCGTTCGCATCAGGAATAAATTCGATCCTGCCATTACCGCTAAACAAACCGAGGTGAGTCGCGTGACCCGACACCACGACGGTCGCACCAGTGACATTTCCGGCGCTGTCTGTAATGAAGGTTGCGAGGCCATTTCCATTGGAGGCAAACGGACGCTCAGAGGCGCCGACCGGAATAATTGCAAGCAGCATGGCGAAAACAAGAATCAAAGCTTTGCATGTAACAAAACGTTTCATGATGATCTCCTTCATATCGATTCAAGATATCGGGCCTCACGACCCCTTCGTCTTGAAGTGGTCGATATTCGAAGAACATCACAAATAATTTTTTAGCTGCAAAAGCCACAAAAGGCATCGAAGAATGCGCTATCATTGGCCCGCTTGGTTGAAAGGCGAAGTCACCATGACTATCTCACGCCGTCAAACGTTTATCTCTTCCCTTCTTCTCTTGAGCCTTGCCGTCTGTGTGCAATCGCAAAGTGCTGTCGATAAAACTGCGACCTCAACAATTGCCGGCAAGGTGACAGTTGGCGGAAAAGGTCTACAGGGAGTCGTTGTCGGGTTAATCATCGTTGACCAAAATCATTCGAATCGTCCGACTCGTTTTAAATCCACCACTGACGAAGAGGGAAAGTTTCGCATCACAAACGTGCCGCCGGGCAGCTATGAGGTGATACCTGCGTCCCCGGCCTACGTTGCGATCGAGGGACGCAAGTCGCTGGTCGTCGGCAGGAATGAAACTGTAGAGGATATTAATATCGCTTTGGAGCAGGGTGGAGTGATTACGGGCAAGGTTACTGATGCTGAGGGACGTCCGGTAATCGAAGAAATGGTTTTTGTTGCCGCAGCCACTACGACACAACAAACCACGCGGAAAGAACGGCCTTCCTATATCCGAAACATTCGCACAGACGATCGCGGCGTCTATCGGGCTTATGGAGTGCCGGCGGGAAAATACACAGTATCCGTTGGCAACGACGCAAAGTTTTCTGTTGGCAGTCGCAACTCAACCGGTGCGTACCAACGCACTTATTACCCCAGTGCTTCTGATCCTGACACGGCGACCGTAATCGATGTCAGCGAAGGAAGTGAGACGACAAATGTTGATATCACGATAGGGGTGGCGCCGAGCACCTACTCCGCACGTGGTCGCATTATCGACGGTGATACAAATAAGCCGCTGCCCAAAACACAGATCGGAGTGCAGTTTTACGTTCAGTTTGGCACCGGTGCATTGGGAAATGTAGCGGAGTCAAATAAAGACGGTGAATTCAAAGTAGATAACCTGGCGCCTGGAAAATATGCGGTTTTCTCGGAGCCGCCGGCTGACGCCGACTGGCATTCTGAAGCGGTACAGTTTGAAGTAACAGATCGTGACGTTGAAGGCCTGGTGATCAAGACTCTTCGAGGTGCGTCCGTTTCGGGTGTGGTTATGCTGGAGGGACTGGACGATCCAAAAACGAGAGCAAACCTGCTTGCGACTCGAATCGTTGGACAGAACGTCGAAGGTTATGTCGGGCGGATAGAGCCGTCTACGACGATCAATCCCAATGGAAGTTTCCGCCTAACTGGTCTGGCGGCCGGACGCCTGATGCTTCAGATACAGCCACGCGAAACGTTTCGGGTCATTCGCCTGGAGCGCGACGGGATGGCTTACCCGCGCGGTATCGAGATCAAAGAGCACGAGCAGGTTACCGGCTTGCGCGTCGTTGTCGGTCTTGCCAACGGATCGATTCGCGGAGCGGTAACACTTCCAGAGGGTTTGGAGCTACCCACTCCGCCGCGACTTCGCGTTCTCCTCAGAAGAACTGAAGACCTTACGCCGAATCAATATACGCCGGTAGAAGCTGATATTCGTGGTCACTTCCGCGTTGATGATTTGGTCTCAGGAACCTATGAAATCGTGGTTGATCTTTTGACCCAGCCCGATCAACGTCCACGCATTCCGCCTGGCAAACAGACTGTGGTGGTTACAAACGGCGCGGTAGCTGACGTAACCATCACCCTGCAGATGCCGAAGCCACGACCCCAGTAATCATTAATGACTATTCCGATCAGATCTCATCATCGCACTGCCGGAACTCTGCTGGTCCTTTTGGTAGCGTCAATCTGCGTTTTCGCGCAATCGCAACAGTTCCCGCGCACCAGAACGACGCCAACATACGCGAAAGTCGAATCAAAGACGGGTGCAATCAACGGCAGAGTTGTCGATGAAACTGGTCAGCCGCTGGTGAACGCGGACGTGTATGTGCGATCCGACAAACCTGATGAGTCTCAAGCTCCGAGAGCAAAAACAAACCGCGAGGGAGTTTTTAAGTTCACCCTGGAGCCAGGCTCCTATACCGTCAGCGCTCAGAAGCCTTCTTACATCGCGCGGCCGCCTCAACCCGGTCAGGCCGTGAAGACCAGTGGTGAATCCGTGACTTTGGTATTGCTAAAGGGCGGTGTAATTAGCGGAACTGTCACCAACTCGAGAAACGATCCCATCATAGCCATTGCCATTCGCGTTGAGATGAGGGCTGATGAAAGCGGCCGCCAGACTGCCGCAATTGCTTACGAGAGCATAACTGACGATCGCGGGGTGTATCGGGTCTATGGATTGCCGGCGGGAAGTTACATCGTGTCGGCTGACGGCGGTCCAAATTATTCTCCTACTGGTGTAAATCCGTTTGCCATAGACACACCTACCTATGCACCCTCCTCTAATCGTGAAGCAGCAGAAGAAATCAAGGTTCGGATTGGTGAAGAAACAAGCAATGTTGACATTCGTTATCGCGGCGAACACGGCAACACCATCAGCGGCGTGGTGAAAGGCACTCGAACCGGCGACAGAGGATTCTCTGTCAGCATAACTTCACTTGCCGAGAAGGGTCCGCGATTTGACAACTATTTTCGGGAGCCCAATGGCGAGTTTTCCTTCGAGGGAATCCCGGATGGCGATTACCTCGTGGTTGGTACCGCCTATTGGAACGATCGCGACCGTGGAGAGTCAGAAACAACTTTATTGAATGTACGCGGCGCCGACATTGAAGGCGTTGAACTCACTGCCGCTACGTTAGCTTCGATCAGCGGCACCGTGGTGCTGAAGGAATTAAAGGAGCCGGTGGCTGAATGCACTGACAAACGTCTACCACAGTTTTCAGAGGTGAGCCTGGGTGCATTCCACCGGGTAACTCAAGGCGCGAAGAAGAAACCGCAGTTCGTTGTGAGAGCACGCGCGTCTGGAAACCCCAACGAGCAGGGTAATGTTTTGTTTAAGGATCTGGCGGCTAATGAATATTACTTTGGATTGCGTTTGCCGGGTCCACCGTGGTATCTGCAATCAATTGCTTTCGTGCCACAGACGCCCGGAGGTAAGCCTACTGACGTCACGCGCACATGGACCACGGTCAAACCCGGAGAGCAACTCACTGGCTTAACCTTCACCCTGGTGCAAGGTGCGGCCCTCGTGCGTGGTCAGATTACACTGGCTGAGGGTCAAACACTTCCCAACAAATTATCTGTGTATCTTGTTCCAGCAGAAGCTGCGCAAGCGGAGAACGCGTTACGCTACTTTGCGGGTCCGGTGAGTAGCGAGGGATATTTTTGGCTGAGCAATGTTGTGCCGGGGCGTTATTGGATCTTGGCCCAAAACGGCATCGAGGACACGCGATACGAATTGAGTAAAATTCGTTTGCCTGATGCAGCAGAAAAGCGAGCCATACTGCGTCACACCGCTGAACAACAGAAGAAAGAGCTCGAGCTGAAACCCTGCCAGGAGCTTACATACAAGCTACCACTCTGAGTTTCGCAACAGGCGTCCACTCACGACGAGTTCGAAAATAACTGCCTTAATTCCTCACGAAGCGACATATAATAAATAATTCACTAAAGACGTCGCAGCAGTAATACATTACAAACCGGAGATGATCATGAAGCCGAAATTTACTAGCGGGTGGTGTGTTCTCTTGTTGTTCTCTCTTGTAGCCAACCAATTACCTCGGACCGTTGCTCAAACAAAGGATCTCAATCCGTACGACGCTTTGACCCAGGGGCAAATCGTTCACGGCTTTCGCACTGACGCCGTTTATCTCGACGCCACTGATAAACCGATGGGCGCCCGGTTCGCTCACTTACGAACCGGCTTCACGCTCGACCTGCTTCAGATCCAGTCAGTTCCGCAAGCCTATATCTACGCCAACACCTTTACAGTTTCGGACATGGGCGAGCCGCATACTCAGGAGCACCTGTTGATCGGCAAGGGGAACAAGGGTCGAAACATCAACGTCCTTGAAAACATGTCGCTGACGCAATCGAACGCCTCGACTAATCAAACGTTTACAAATTACCAATTCAATACTGCCGGTGGCGCCGAGTCTTTCTACACCGTTTTCAATGAGTACCTAACGGTATTGCTCTATCCCGACTACAGCGAAGAAGAAGTGCGACGTGAGGTGCGCAATTGGGGTGTTACGGAAAACCCCGACAAGTCTCTCCGCCTCGAAGAAAAAGGGTCGGTTTACAACGAGATGAGCAGCTCGATGAACAACCCGGATTACCTGCTTTACGACAATTCATTGCGGATGATTTATGGTCCCGCTCACCCTCTGTCATTCAACGCCGGCGGCTCACCCGACGGAATTAGAAAAATGACACCGGAGGACATCAAGCGTTATCACGATGCCAACTATCATCTCGGGAACATGGGCGCCGTCGTCTCCGTGCCGAAAGACATGACGCCAGACACTGTACTGACACGTCTCGATGCGATGTTCGCCAAAACCGAACCGGTCAGCCCAAAACGCGAGTACATGAGCGTCGACAAATTACCGGCTCCACAGTCGGCTGAACCCGGAACGATCCGCATCGTTGAGTATCCAAACCAAAACGCCGAACAGCCAACCGCAATTGCTTTCAGCTACCCGGCAACGCTCAAACTGAATTTAACTGAGAAGTTCCTGCTCGAAAACTTTCTCTCCGTCTTTGCCGGCGATGCGAACACTAACCTCTACAAGAAGTTTATCGACAGCTCCACGCGTGAACTCGATACCGGTGCGCAGGGAGTGTACAGCTATCTTGACGACTCACCTGGTAATCCTGTTTTCATCGCTCTGCTGGACGTGCCGGCAACGAATCTCAACGCGGACAAAGCCGCACTGGTTCGCCAAAAGATCATGGAAGAATTTGCCCGGGTGGCCGCATTCAAGGGCGGCTCGCCAGAGTTGAAAGAATTCAACGATCGATTTCGTAACGCCCTCACTGCCTATCGCCGCAACCTCTCCAAGTTTGTTAATACGCCGCCGGGGTTTGGTTTCCGAAGTGGCGGCAATGGCTACGGTTGGTTATTGCAAACAAGATATCTGAATCAGGAAGGCGCATTTCGAAAGTCAGTGACGATGAAGCCGCAAGTAGAACAAGCGGAGAAACTGCTTGCGAGTGGTAAGAATTTCTGGACCGACTATCTGGCGAAGTGGAAATTCGCGCAAACAAAACCCTACGTTGCGGTAGGCCGCGCAAATCCCGATCTGGTTTCGAAAAGACAGGCCGAACGAACAGAGCGTGCCGACGCGGAAACAAATGCACTCAAGAAAAAATACAACCTGAGCGACGGCCAGGAAGCCATCAAACGCTACAAAGCCGAATACGACGCAACGACTGCTGAGCTTGAAAAACTCTCAAAAGGAAGCAACGCGAAATTTATCGAGAACCCGCCGCTCACTCTCGACGATCAGATCGACTACACCGAAACATCCGTCGGCGATGTGAAACTGGGTGTGGCACGGTTCGACAATATGACGGGTGCAACCACAGGCATGGCCCTGGGTCTTTATTCCATTCCTGAGAAGGACCTCCTTTATGTTTCGTGTCTTCCGGATCTACTCCGCAGCGTCGGCGTAATCAAGGACGGCAAGGCGATCTCTTACGAGGATATGTCTGAAATGATTCGTAAAGAGATTCTGAGTCTTGAAGTTGAGTTTACAGGCTCACCAGTAAAGCGCCGTTATGAATTAACCATACGCGGCTCAGGTAACGACGTCGCAGAATCGGAACGCGCGGTGGCATGGATGAACTTGATACTAAGTAGTCCAAACTGGCGCAAAGAGAATCTCGCGCGCATTCGTGACGTAGTCGATCAGCAACTCAGCGGACTACGCCGGCGCATGCAGGACCAGGAGGAGACCTGGGTCAATAATCCATCAGACGCATATCGCTATCAGGACAGCCCGCTTTACCTCGCAGCCTTCTCGTTTTTAACTCAAGCTCACGATGCGCAACGGCTTCGCTGGAGATTGAAGAGTGCTGGTGACGAAGAAAACAGCAAAGCGATCGCTGCGTTTCTTTCAAGTCTCGCGAGCGCGAAAGGAACGCGTGATGAATTAAAGGCGATGTTGGCTGCGATCGGGGGAGACAAGAACCAAGCCGTTACGCCCGAATTGAAACGTTATGTCGATGAAGTGGTAAAACTGCCAAAGATGGCGCAAGCGCTCGCAGTCGATGCCGCTGCAGACCTCGCGCAAACACTCGGCGACCTGCCTGATTCTTCGCTCGCTGCTGATTGGGCCTATTTGTGCAATGAAATACGCCAGGACCTCGCACACACTCCGGAAGCGACTTTGGCAGATCTCGAAAACGTGCGTCGTCGCATCGTAAATTCCCGCAACACGCGGATGTTCTACATTGGCTCATCGGAAATCAAACAAAAGCTGGAGCCGGCTTACCAATCTGTTCTTGCCGGTTTCGATAAAAATGCTTTGGTCAAAGAGGACTATGGCAGCGAGCGTCACATCGATGCGCGGCTGGCGGCGCGCAGCACAAGCGGCGCTGCGAATCCGGTGTATGTAGGTTTGATGGCGCCAAACATGACTGGCGGCGTGATGATGAATACGGCGAAGCTGACTGATTACGCCGATACGAGCCGCGACGGGATTCTGAATTATCTTGCGTCAAAACTTTACAGTGGCGGTGGCGCGCATTCAGTTTTTTCTAAAACCATTGGCGTCGGACTCGCTTACAGTAACGGCATTAGCAGTAGCCCGGCGTCAGGATTGATGAGTTATTACGCGGAGCGAACGCCTGAACTTCCGCAGACTTTACGTTTTGCGATCGGCGAGGTGAAGCGCCCGATGAACGAGCCGCTCGCGGAGTATGTAATCGCTCTCGCCTTTAACTCGCGGGCCTCGTCTCCTTACGAAGATCGTGGCGAAGCGATGGCTTCGAACGTAGCCGATGGCATCACGCCTGACATAGTCTCCCGTTTCCGGCGAGCAATTATAGACGCCCGAAAAATGCCGGATCTCACAACCGAACTCTACCGGCGGAAGGATAAAGTTTACGAGCGCGTCTTTCCCGGCTACGGCATCAAGGGTAAAGACGTCACAGGTCGAAACTTTTTTGTAATTGGATCAGAAAAGCAGATGCTCGCCTACGAAGCGTATCTGAAGTCTGTTGAAGGTGCAGATACACAACTCTACCGGCTGTATCCACGCGATTTCTGGTTGCCGCTGAAGTAGCAGAACATTTTAGGGCTAAGCCTCGTCGACTTGGCCTAACAACTCTACTGTTCCGGAGCCGCGAAGCACGCGGACGCGCTGACCGGCGTTGGTCGAGTCGCTGCTCTCGAGCAGAAAAACCGAATCGCCGAACGTCGCCACTGCGGTAACACGCCAACCGCCGCTGCTGCGATCGACTACGTGTTGCGAGCCGTCGGGATCGATGCGAACAACCTGGCCGAGATCAGGTAGCGCCGTGTAAATGCGTTTGCGCCCGTCGATCGCAATGCTCCAAATCCGCGGCGCTCCGGTTGAGTTCCAAATGTTTGGTTTGATCAATACGCCATCGACTCGCGCCACGAGACGCAACACACCGTCTGTACCCACGCGCCGAAGATAATTGCCATCGGAGAGGTAGAGTGTTTCATCGGGTGCCCAGTGATAGGCAATGACCTGCTGCAAAGCTGGTTCGCCCTTCGCGACTTTCCCCGAACCGCGGAAACGTCGCACGGTTCCAGCAGCAGACCGTTCCACGATCTGCGCGCCCTTTTGAAATATGAGCTCGCCACGTTTACCGACTGCAAAAACCAACGCCTCAACCTGTGACTCCTCGGCAACCCTGACGTGCTTACTACCGTCGAGCGCGATGCGAAAAAGTGCGCCACCCATTTCCTGAAAGGATTCGGAATAGATGTGACCATCCAAACCACGCGTGGTCCAATGAGCGTGAAAGTTCTTCATTAACGCCTGGGGTTTGCTTCCCTTCTCCAACCGCCAGACAGCGTTGTACATCGAATCGCCGAAGATCACCGTGTTCGCATCGAGTGCGATCAGTCCACCACCCGGATGGGCTGCGACCGTAATGGGGAGGACGAGAAAGCAGAGCGCTCTGATAGCCTTCATCATCAGGTGTAACCTTTCACGCAGAATCCAAAAAGAGTTAGCCACAAAAGGCACAAACGAAAAGTGCGACATCATCGATGAAACCATCATCAAAACGCTGCCGTACTATTCTCGACTAAAGCATTACACCACAAACTGATTCGTAATTTTGAATTCTCTAATTAATTGAATAGGACCATGAGGACAATCACACAATGATCCGAATATTAGTTTTGTTGTTACTTACGGCTCCCGCTGCAATGGCCCAGGCAACCTTTCACGGAGATGCCGCTCGCACTGGAGTTTATGCGACGGCCGGGCCGCAGCAACTTAAAGGAACCAAATGGACATTCAAAACTGATGGACCGATCATCGGCTCTCCTGCAATTGCGGATGGAGTGGTCTATATCGGCAGTACTGACGGAAATCTGTACGCATTGGACCAGGAAACCGGAAAGCAAAAGTGGAAGTTCAAAACATTCGCCTCGCGACAGGTTACTTCATCACCAACGATCGCCCATGGCCTCGTGTATTTTGGCGGCTTTGATGGAATTCTCTACGCGCTCGATGCGCAAACTGGCACAGTGAAATGGACTTTTGTATTCGAGTATGAGCGACGGTTCGAGGGCAAACGTCTGCACGGATATCCCTCCGGCTTCCAAACCATTCCTGATTCATGGGACATCTACACATCTTCGCCAGCGGTCTCTAACGGCAAAGTTTATATCGGCAGCGGTGACGGGAATGTTTACTGTGTGGACGCGCTAACTGGAATTCTGCAATGGAAGTTTGCTACCGGCGACATCGTCCATGCCTCGCCGGCCGTTGCAAACAATACTGTCTACATTGGTAGCTGGGACAGTTATCTCTACGCACTTGACGCAGAGACAGGCCAGGAGAAATGGCGCTTCAAAACCGGTGAAGATACGTACATCCATAATCAACAGGGCTTTCAATCTTCTCCCGCGATCGCCGACGGAACTGTTTATGTCGGCTGTCGAGATGGACATCTCTATGCGGTCGACGCTGCGACCGGTCGTAAACGTTGGGACTATCCAACGAATAAAGGATGGGTCAATAGTACGCCGGCAGTTCGTGGTGGCGTGGTCTACGCCGGAACGTCGGATGGTTATCGGTTCTTCGCCCTTGATGCGAAAACGGGGCGATTGAAATTCACCCTCGACGCCAAAGGCGCCGTGTTCTCATCACCTGCACTGGCGGGCGATATGGTCTACGTCGGCGTATCGAATGGGCGGTTGCTGGCGATTGATGCCAAATCGGGGAAGCAGTTGTGGGATTTTCAAACTGAAGGATCGAAGCGGGATCCGATGAAAATGCTGAAGCCGGATGGCAGTTTGAATAACGAAGCTATCTACGCGCGTTATTTTGGTGACTACCAGGACATGGTGCTTGCGTTTTATCGGGTGTTCTCAGTGGGTGCCATTTGGTCGTCGCCGGTTATTGATAAAGACGCGGTCTATTTTGGCAGCACGGATGGGTTTGTGTATGCCATTCACTAATCGTCTGGAGAATGAGTTTTAACACCAAACTGCCCTATACAGATGGTACATTGGGCTCGCGAATCATTTGAGTGCAGGTTGTGCTATGCCGATACGACCAACAAGCCACCATATGTTCAAATCAGCCACCACATCTTCAAATTAGCCACCAGATCTTTAAATTAGCCCACAAATACTTCTTGGTTCAAAGCCTTAGATTGGAATACGCTCCAGTCACAGCGTTGATTTCGGAACAAAACTTCATCGGTTCTCCGTCACGCTACTAGAACCCTAAGGATTGCTTAATTCAACTTTCAATCGCGTTTAGCTTGCCGTCCTGCGGACGCGACCCTGCATGCCCTTACAAAGGAGAAAGAAAAATGGCTAGTACCACGGAAAAAAAGATTCAAGGGATTACGATCAAGCTCACCGACGAACAAAAAAAGCAGATACAGCAGTTTTGGAAGGACACCGGGAGCCTCGGAAGGGTGGAAGTTCTAGTAGATGTCGTTAACGATAAGATTTCGCCGGCATCTATTCAGGTTGGCACTGCAAAGTAATATCGCAGAGCCAGCACCTCCGTTGCGGTATTAAGAAACCGGTTCTTACGCAGAGTAACGCCAAAGATCGGGCCTGGGAGCTGAAGTGATCTTAACTTCTAACCATGGCCCGACCTTGGGGCTTAGAATTCTGCGGAAGGGATTGGTTAGATTAGCCGATTCAGCCCAGCCCAGGCTTCAACGACTTAGCAAAACGACCGTTTGCCAATAATTCTGTGGACCCTTTTAGCTCTGAAGATCAGCATCTGTGAGGCTTGAAGCGAAAGTAAAAACAATGCCACAAATTCGTTACAGCAAAGAGCAATTCGGTTACCTGGTCGTATTCCCCGATGGTTGTATTGACCTTTATGATGACTCGGTCCAGCCCTTCTTGAGCAATGCCACCACGCAGGATGAACTAGAGGCCCATCGGCTCAAAAATTTTAAGGTCGGCGGGGACTTTCACCTTCGCAGCCCTTTGATCGTGTGGTTTGAGGTTACGCGGCGCTGCAACTTGACGTGTACGCATTGCTATATCAATGCCGGTCATCCTCGAGAGAATGAGCTTACAGTCGACGAGATCAAAGGAATCCTCGATGATCTAAAATCCATCGGAACATTCTCGGTAGTTTTTGCTGGAGGCGAACCGTACTTGCGACCTGATTTCCCCGAAATCCTTGAGTACGCTGCAAAGCTTGATTTTATTATTGCGGTTGTTACGAACGGTAGTTACTTGACGCCGAACACTCTCGCCAGAGTACCTCGAAACAACTGTCGCATCACCTTGAGCGTAGATGGCATGGACGCCCACAACTTGATTCGGGGAGGACTCTCGACTTTTACCCTCATGCAGCAAAAGCTGGCCCTGATGAAAGAGATGGAGATTCCGTGTTCGATCTCGACAGTCATTTCCAAGGCTAATATCCACGAGCTGGAAACGTTACTTCACTGGTGCATGGATCGAGACATCATTTTCCGAACGGTAACTTTTAATCCGTTAGGTCGCGGTCTTGTTAACTTGAACACTCACGCCTTAAGCAAAGAAGACGCCGCAGCTTCAGCAAACCTCTTCATGCTGCAAAAGAAGTTCGAAGGTGAGAAAGATCAAACGACCGGCATGTGTGTCAGCAAATTCTTCAACTATGCTCTTAACCTGATGTATATGACTCGGAGGGAACACTGCTCGCGCTCAATAGCATATGTTGCGGCTGACGGAGAGATATATCCTTGTGTGACAGGCGCCGCAACGGAGAGTTTTGGAGCCGGCAATATTCGCCGTCAGAAATTCTCCGAGCTCTGGGAAAATTCATTCCGGGATATGCGCGCCATTACCTGGGAAAACTTCGAGGTGTGTAACGGTTGTCCTTACAGCAGCAAGGAATATTTTTGCGCTAATCGTTGCCCCATCATGTCATTAATTCTTAATGATGAATTGTTTGGCTGTGGTGCGACCGACTTTGAGAAGGAGGACTTACGTCTGCGCACGGAACGTTTACGAACGGAAATGAGTTATGTCTATTGAGAGCTGGCGGACTTCATTCAATAGCCCCCCGGAGGCAGCGCGCTCATACCGGTTGTTGAGACAAGTATTGCGCGAGGTTTTTGAGCCTCGACAGCCGTTTGCGCGTCCGTCTGAGACAAATAGTTTTTCCCTGGGCCATTCGCAGGGAGCTTCCATTTATGACGTACTTTCTGACGTCAACAGAAACGTCGTCGCCCACACCATCAAAAACCGTCATAGATGGACTCTGGCCCACATGGTCCCTCCCTCCGCGTTAATTTCGGTCGTAGCTGACGTTCTTATTGGAGCGATGAACGAGTGTGCGTTTATCTGGGAGGAATCACCATTGGCGGCAACGCTTGAGGCAGAGAGCATTCGCTGGATGGCAGACCGGCTCGGATTTAAAAAAAGCGCAACAGGGTTGCTTACCTCAGGCGGCACGATGAGCAACTGCCTAGCAGCTTACCTTGCTCTGAAGCGAGCACATGAACGACGGCTAGCTGACGAGCCGGCTCGTTATTGCATGATAATAAGCGATCAGGCCCATTTCTCGCTTGATAAGGCAGCCGCAATCATCGGCCTGCGACCTGAATCGGTAATCCGCGTGGCAACCGATGATCGCGGCCGCCTGCGGCAGGGTGAACTTCATAGAGTGACACTCCATGCTCGTCAAGCGGGACTGTCTCCGTTTCTCTTCATATGTACCGCAGGTACAACCAACACGGGAGTGCTAGAGGCGTCTGACGAATTTTTGACGGCCGCGCGTTCATGTCGGGCCTGGTGCCATATTGATGCCGCCCACGGCGGAATGATGTGCCTAAGTAAGTATAAACACTCGTCAATGTCTCAATGGGCTAAAGCAGACTCAGTTTCGTGGGATCCACATAAAACGCTTTACGTGTCTTACGCGGTAGGAGCGCTGCTACTGAAAGATCATGCGAGCCAGGCTCCGATGGAATTCTATAGCGAATACGCTCTAAAAAATGATGATGACCGCCCCGATGCCGGAGCCTGGCATCTGGAAGGTTCACGCCGTTTCGAAGCTCTCAAACTCTGGATGACAATCAAGCACTTTGGAGTAGACGGCTTCACTGAACTGATTGACCATACATTACAACTGGCAACGGAATTCGCCTCGCGCATTAGGGCCAACGATGAGTTTATTCTTATCGCAGAGCCCGATACCAATATTGTTTGCTTCAGAGTCCGTCACGCGGAACTAACCGATGAAACATTGGACGCCGTCAATGTTGCCGTTCAGAAGGAATTATTTCAAAGCGGGGGGCCTCTTATTTCGACCACGCGGGTCGGGGGCCGAATCGTCTTGCGAGTGGTCTTACTGAATCCACTACTTGAGGCCTGTCACCTCTCGGACATACTGGACCGGATTAACACTGAAGCACGCCGCCAAGTTTCACTAGCACTAAGCATTCAAGGAGCTTTCCATGAAGGTACTGCTTGTTACCAGCCCGCATCTGGACCATAGCGTCTTTCACTTGGGCGCGGGCCGCTCGACTGCGTCCAAGTCCGCGCGCTATGCGCAAAGCTTTGCGCCAATGGGATTAGTATCGCTAGCTGGCGCCGTCGAATCAGAGGCAACTGTCCAGATCGCCGATATCAATAAGAGTATCAACCAACATGTCTTGTCCATGTCTCGCGATTTTTATGATGAGGCAGCAGAGTGGCTCTTAGGCTATCAGTCAGACCTAATTGGCTTCATGACCGAATCAGACTCTTATCATCACCTCCTTCGCATTTGCCAATCCATCAAATCGCGAAAGCCACAAACTTTAACGGTCCTCGGCGGAGTCCATGCAACGGCGGCACATTATGAAACTCTACGTGATTTCCCCTGCGTTGATTTCATTCTGCGCGGAGAAGGAGAGAACGCCTTCCGCTCACTATTGGATACTTTGAAATCCGGTGGTGATCTTACCAAAGTTGGCAACCTCTCATATCGGCACGTTGACGAGATTGTAAGCACGATCGGGGAGCCGCTTATTGAAAACCTGGACATTCTACCTTTCCCGAACTTCTCATATCTCAAACTAGAGCCCGAAGACATTATCTATCTTGAAGTTGGTCGAGGGTGTCCCTTTAAATGCAATTTCTGTTTTACAGCCCCTTACTGGCAACGAAAACACCGTATCAAGAGTCCTGCTCGCGTCATGCGCGAGCTCGCTTACTTTAAAAACGAATATGCTCGTACTGACTTCAACTTCACACATGATTTACTGACTACTGATCGTCGCTGGGTCCTCGAGTTTTGCCGCACACTCGCCGAAAGCGATTTGAACGTAACTTGGACCTGTAGTTCCCGAACCGACACGCTAGACGAAGAGCAGATCTACTGGATGCAACGCGCGCACTGTCGAGATATATATTTTGGAGTTGAAACGGGAACATCTGAAATGCAAGCTAGAATCAACAAGAACCTCAATCTGGAAGAGGCTGAACGGATTATCGGCAGGAGCATCGAGGCCGGTATCGGCGCCACCGTAGGATTCATTGCAGGCTTGCCTGGTGAATCTGATACTTCGTTGCGCGGAACGCTCAACGAGGCTCTTTACTTTCTCGGTCTTCCCAAGACTACGGTTCATCTTTTCGGCTTCAACCCGTACCGTGGTAGCCCGCATTTTGAGCAGATCAAATCACGTCTGGTTTTCGACGATCACTTCGTGGACTTCCCTTTGTCTGATGAAGTTCACACCGAGAACTGCGAGCTGATGAGAAGTCATTTTGAAATCTTCTCAAGATATTCGAGACTGGCTTCCTATGAAGGTCTCGATGTTGGAATGATTCGAGCAGCAGACGAGTTTTTCCCAATGGTCAATGCTTTGCGCCAATTAATGTTAAGAGTTCACACGATGGGGGTTGATCCCTTGAATATCTTAATTGCCTGGACCAATTGGATTGCGTCAAAGAATAGGCGACGCAGCAATCTGCCTGCTCGTCTTTATCAGGGAACTGTCACTGAGTTTCTTGGTTTTCTGGAGACACATCTGAGGTCGAATGCCCTTTTGGACCCGGCCACAGAGGAAATGATTCGATGGGAACGTCATAAGGATGTTTTCCGCTCCAATTCTAATCTACCTCCTATTGTGAACTCAGACGATGACGGCGCAATGTACACGAATCCCTCGATGCTGACCGATCATTTTGAGCGTGTCGCGGAGTTTCTCCCCAACAGCGGGACCGCTAAGACCGGAACATTTGGCTTCTACGCCCGTCGAGATGGGACACCCGCCATTGTTCATCTGGAAGAGATCGCCCTCTTGATTTTAGATTTAGCAAAGCTGGGAGTGGACCCTGCTGAATTGCTCGACGAAATCGAGGCAATGGTTGATACGAATATCGCAGCTTCCGTACCTGGCCGCGAGGCTCTAGTTATGTTGCTCGGAGAATTAGAGAGCTTGGAATTGTTAGTGTCCCCAAGCATACCCGACGAACTGACAGGCGCACGGAATGTTAAGCATGAGGGCATAAAGCAGGGCTACATTCCACTAGTTACCTAGCGAAACTTTAACGACAGATTCTTCTCGTGTCGCAATAGCCATGCTTTTCTCCAAACCCCACCGGCATACCCTGTCAAACTACCGTCACTGCCGATAACTCGATGGCAGGGAATGACAATCGCGATTCTATTTTTGCTACTTGCACTCCCCACCGCTCTAACAGCTTTTGGGTTGCCAATTAATCCGGCTATATGCCCGTACGCTTTCGTGTCTCCAAATGAGAGAGCCATTAGTTGCAACCACACCTGTTTCTGGAATTCAGTCCCACCCAATTGCAGTTTTAAGGAAAAGCTCGTTCGTGTTCCTTCGAAATAGTCATTCAGCTGATCGACACACTCCCTCAAGCAAGGAGAGACTTCGAGCTTGTTTATTGAGACGTTCTCTACAAACGTTATGGACACAATTCCATCGATCGTGCCGACAATCTCGATTGGCCCTATCTCGGACTGATAGTATGCCGTCTTTAGATCTCGCAGATCTAAGGAATTAGAGATCTCCATAGGTAGAAAGTTGCGTAAGCCTCAACCCCCTTCCATCTACTGAACACCTCACGGGTATAGTTAATGGTCGGTTCTTCTTTTAACTTGAGTTGCTGCTTGAGCGCATTTCGTAAATCAACGTCGGTATTTGGTAATGCGGAAGGATATCGCAGACATCTCATCATCACATAGTTTGCCCTGCAGCCAACTCCCGGTAGCTTTGATAACGTTTCATATGAAGCTGCGAAATCCTTTTTTAATAAACCGTTCTTTGAAATTGAGCCGGTTAAGAACTCGCTGGATAAATGAATGATGTATTCCGATTTTCTTCTAGTCAACCCTGCGCGGATCAATTCTGTAACGGATACGCCGGCGATCTGTTTGGCTTCCGGGAATGACCAGTACTCTCTATCACCGTGAACGATTTTATTACCGAACCGCGTGACGAAATTTCTCTTCAACGTGTAGCCGTAGAAGGGATTTATTCGCGGACCGATTATGGCCCAGGTAAGCGCTTCAAAGAGATCGGGCGTTCCAATTAGTCGAAGGCCTTCATAATCACGTGCCAATTTACGTAGAACAATATCCCTTTCAGCCATTTCATAGAAGGCGGTTATGTCGGAGAACAGATCAAACCATTCAGAGACAAATTCAGCCGCAGCCAAACGGGTTGGTTTGTGCGTACAAGGCTTCAAAAACTCGAGCGCAATACTGTCCGCCACTTTCCTTATCCTGAGCAGTAGGCAGCGGTCATGAACGGTTATCGCCTTCCAGATTTGATTGTCCTCTATATGGTGAAGACACTCATTAGAGGATCTTGACAGAAACTTCAGGCATTCTTCAAAGGAGAAGTTATCAGGAATCTGCAGCCAAACAGTGTGGCCTTCATCGAACCACCTTCCGACCGGCAGAGATGGAAAACACACTTTGCAGGATCGGAATCCACTTCTTACCGCCTCGTCTTTTGTCTGAAAGAAAAGGACGTTCTCGGGCTTAGGCTTTTTTGCTCTACAAGAGGGGAGACAATAAATTTTCGTGGTTTTGACCCCTACGAAAATCTTGCCGTCAAAGTGAGAATCTCTTTCTATGAACGCCTCGTACGTTAGCATTCTGAGCCTCCTTCCCCAATGTTTGATCTTTGACTATCCTCGTCAGGTCAATGCTAGCACCGCTATAGCGCGAACTGCATTTGCTGGGGGGGAACCCATAGACTTTTTTGAATTCCTTCACGAAATGGCTTTTGTCCTTGATTCCCACTTGGGACATTATTTCCTTGACAGAAAGAAAAGTGTTTTCTATGAGTTCCTTCGCCTTTCGCATTCTAAGCAACCTAAGATATTGAGTGAGAGTGATCCCGGTTTCTCCTTTGAACAAACGCCGAAGGCTCAAAGGCGAGAGATTCATGGATCGAGCTAACTCATCAAATAATAATTCGTGATGAAAGTTTTCATTAAGAAGGACTATAAGCTTTTGAGTTCTGGGATCCATGACCAATGCAACCTTTTATCAATCGCCGAGGCGAGGTATTGATATTAGGTGGAGGCTGGATTTGCGACTTGCTCAGGATGCAGGCTCGTGAGAATTCAGCCTTCAGGAGTTCAGAATTACGGGCAGCACAATAACTCGGACGCCGTTCGCTGTCAATGTAATGAATCGCTCATGGGGAATGCTTTCTGATGGGAATGTCTTCTGAAATTTACAGGGATTTTCGCCTGAACTGCGAATTCGCTTCATTTCGCCCTGCCAACTTTCTCTACAGTACCCGTATCCTATGTTCTCTCCTCGATCGCCTCGTCCGCATTTCTCGTAAGGTCCTTCATAGCTCTTCATTGCAGTTCGCGCTTCAGGAGGTGCGACGGGGAGAAATCAACAGCGCTCTTTTGGCGGTTCATCGCCGCCAAGGGACCCAAAATAGCTGCCACCAAATCGGTTAGAACATGGTGCCGAAACCCGAGTTCGAACATCCAAACTGACTTTTGATTTTAAAGGATGGGGGAACTTA
Organism: Pyrinomonadaceae bacterium; assembly: GCA_035694465.1. Lineage (GTDB taxonomy): Bacteria > Acidobacteriota > Blastocatellia > Pyrinomonadales > Pyrinomonadaceae > PSRF01. Next base: position 18,171 of record DASSFI010000109.1, read on the forward strand.
CTACCTTAGGACTAGACGGACAAAATGCCCGTAAACCCCTGATAATATTAGCTTTAGAAATGGTAATGCCGAAGGGGGGCTCAATAGCAATACATTGTTTTTGCTGTTTTTACTGGGGATTTTTGATTTTCTTAGGAAAACTGCAAGTTTTGTGTTCCGCACTAGACGCACCATCGGTACGGTACGCACCCAGTTGTACCTTAGTTGTTCCGAACTTTTGTTCTAATTGAATGGTCAGGTAACGGCACTACTCCGTGACTAAGATTTGCGTCGCCAAAATTGGGCGCGAGAAGCGCGTCACGCGTTAACACCTTTCGACCACAGCCCTGGGCCAAGTGAATTTTGCTCCAGCCCATGTTTGGCCTGTCGTTCTTTGGGCTGCGACATCCATGATTTCGCCGGACCTTCAACCAGGTAAAGAGTAGCTAGGAAATTCCTCATTGCTCCATGAGAATTGCTCCTTCACCTCAAGCTCGTCCTGGCGGAAATCAAGTGACCATAGACTCAGTAACAAGCTGCCTTCGATGCACACCTTTGAAGTTTGAGGCAAGGTCTGATGAACTGTGCGCGTAGGTAATCTTTCTATTGGATCCCTCAACATTTCACTTCTAGGGCTTGACGGAAAGTTGCAAAGTTCTCAAAATCACGAGCGTGACAAAACCGAAAGCCATAGACCTATTCTCCGGGTGCGGAGGCTTGACCTTGGGGCTGAAGCAAGCAGGTTTTCAAGTAATCGGAGCAGTTGAAGTCAACTCACTCGCCGTTAACACGTACAGAGCAAACCACAAACGTGTGTATGTTTGGGAAAGCGATATCCGTACGCTATCAGGAGCCGAAGTTCAACGACGACTGAATCTTAAGCCCGGTCAATTAGATCTGCTTGCCGGATGTCCCCCCTGCCAAGGCTTCTCTAGCATGAGAACTCTGAATGGAAAGTACGTCGTTGATGATCCTCGTAACGATCTTCTTCTCCATTTCATGCGCTTCGTTCGGTGCCTGCGTCCCAAAGCAATCATGATGGAAAACGTGCCTGCGCTGGCGAATGACCATCGCCTTCACAAGGCACTGATCGATCTGGGAAGAATGGGATATAACTGCTCGACTGCCATTCTCAATGCTGCGAAGTATGGCGTACCTCAACGTCGTCGCCGCTTCATCTTGTTGGCGGGGAGTCGCAACAACAACATACCGTTTGCGCCTGAAGCGCGTTGCGAGCCAGTGGTCCGTACCGCCTTTGAGAAGCTTGGCAAACGAGCTAAACAAGATCCTCTCCACAACTATAAAGAGCAGCGAAGTGAAAAAGTCAAAAAGATAATTCGGTTAATTCCTCGAAACGGAGGGAGCAGATTCGCTCTAGGGAGAAGAGCGCAGCTGGAGTGTCACAGAAACTCTGACGGATTCAAAGACGTTTACGGGCGCATGAGTTGGAACGCTGTATCACCAACTATTACGACTGGCTGCTTCAATCCTTCGAAGGGACGTTTTCTTCATCCTACCAAGAATAGAGCTATCACACTGCGCGAGGCGGCACTGCTACAGTCATTTCCCAGTTCGTACTTCTTTTCGTTAGAACGTGGCCGGATTCAGGCAGCAGAGATGATTGGTAATGCACTTCCGCCCGAGTTCATCAGGAGACACGCATTAAGAATCATTCGCGCTTTAAGGCGGCTTGATGACTGACGTATTTTCCTCGGCGAAACGAAGCGCTATCATGTCGCGCATAAAGGGCGAGAACACAACGCCTGAAATCATCGTCCGTAAGCTTCTTCACTCAATGGGCTATCGGTTCCGAGTTCACGAAAGTAAACTCCCAGGAACACCTGATATCGTCCTCCCACGTCATGAAAAAGTCATCTTTGTTCACGGTTGCTTCTGGCACGGCCATCGACGTTGTTCGCGGGCGACGTTGCCCTCAACGAATATTGATTTCTGGAGAAAGAAGATTTCGGGCAACAAACTCCGCGACGCAAGAGCAAGGCGCGAGCTTAGATGCAGTGGATGGAAGGTGTCTGTGGTCTGGCAATGTCAACTTAAGGACCCTGCACGGCTGAGGGGACGGTTATTGGGATTCCTTCAAGACTAAGGGGCGCCTTTAAGATTACTAATCGAGAGCAGTCAGTTTACATGTCGCCTATTCAACCTTGCCAGGCTGCCACCAATTGACGGTTATTCTGAAACTGAATGGCTAAATTCAAGACACGCGCTCGAGCGGTTGATATGCTCGGGCGTCAACAGATTGCAGGTATCCCAACCGCGATTAGTGAGTTGTTTAAGAACGCTCATGATGCCTATGCACAACATGCGGATGTAGATTACTTCCGCGCTGATGATATTTTCGTTTTGCGCGATGACGGCATCGGCATGACCGAAGATGACTTTCTAAACCGCTGGTTGGCGATCGGTACAGAAAGCAAGATTGGTGCAAGTGTGGGTTTGGCTCCGCCACCGAAGCCCGAGGAAGAAAAAGCACGACCAATGTTGGGGGAAAAGGGTATTGGTCGTCTGGCAATCGCGGCGATTGGTCCTCAAGTCTTAATCCTAACTCGAGCAATCCGCGGAGATAAGCAGTACGACACGGTGGCGGCTTTCGTAAACTGGGGCATATTCGAAACACCTGGTCTTAATCTCGACGAAATTGAGATTCCGGTAATACCCTACGATAAAGGTGCACTGCCTACTCGTGAAGATATTAAGGCTCTGGTCGATTTGTTTCGTGAGAACACGAAGCTTCTCCAAGTACTTAAACAGACTGAGCTAGCTGAACGGATCCACAACGAACTAGAACAGTTCATTTTGGACCCGCAAGCCCTAGATAGCTTTCTTAAGACCGTTAGTACACCAACACTCACCGGGAGTGGAAAGGGCACTCATTTTCTCATTTTACCGACTAACGAGTCCCTCGTACTAGACATTGATGGAGACGAGAACCCTGATGACGAAGCAGCTCCTCCTATAGTTCAGCGATTGATCGGTTTTACGAATACCATGACAGACGAAGTCAAGCCGCATATTGTGGCAAGCTTCCGAGTCCACAAGCCGCTTGAGTCTTTTACTGATCTAATTAGCCCTTCAGCATTTTTCACTCCTGAAGAATTCAAGACTGCAGACCACCATTTTCATGGAGAGTTCGACGAATTCGGTCAGTTCACGGGAACGGTAACCATCTACAACAAGCCGCCTATCTCTCACACTATTCAATGGACTGAGGGTAAGGGAGCGCGCGCGAAGTGCGGTAAGTTTGTGCTGAATTTGGCCTACGTCCAAGGTCAGTCCCATGAAAGTCTATTGCCGGCGGATCAATGGTTTCTGATAACGGAAAAGCTAAAGAAGATAGGCGGCCTTTATATCTACAAAAACGGTATTCGTGTGCTTCCTTACGGAAGTAGTGACTACGATTTCCTCGACCTTGAACGAAAAAGGACCAAGAAGGCCTCGACCGCCTACTTTTCTTACAGAAGAATGTTTGGCTATGTGGAAATTACCGCTGGCGATAATCCAGAACTAAGCGAGAAAGCTGGCCGCGAAGGTTTTCGGGAGAATGCTGCTTACAAGGAATTCAAGGCAATCCTCAAGAATTTCTTCCGGCAAATGGCCGCAGATTTTTTCCAAGAAAGTGGCATCTACTCCGATGCCTACGTCGAAGTTAGAGGTGAGTTACAACGACTCAATCAGGTTCGGCGCGCGCGTGAGCAAAGGGTTAGAGAGAAAAGAAAAGAATTTGCTGATCATATGGATCGATTCTTTGACGCTCTTGAGACGAGAACGCCAGCTAAGGAGTCAGTTGAGCTCGTGGACGCTGTGAGTACTCAGATCGACGAGATCCTGAAATCACAAGATCCATTGCAGATTTCAAGCGCCTTGATGGACATCGAGGCGGATGCGCGGCAGAAACTTGAGGTACTAAGAGGGCGCTTCAAAGTCGAGAAGCCAGCGGGCTTGGGTCTTACGCCCAGTCTTCGGAGGGATTGGGAGCTCCATAAGAATGAGGCTCGACGCTTAGAAGATGAAATATTTCAGCCAGCTCAAAAGAGCGTTGAAACGCTCGTCACCGAGGCAGCACTGCAGCAACCTTCCAATACGGGGCCGAAGGAAAGGATTAAGATTGCGCTGAACAATAGAATTGCTGAAGCTCAAAAATCAATAGATGATGCAAAACACAAGATCCAGCGAGAGATTGAAAATGTAAATAATCGACTTGATGAAGTGATTAATAGAAGCTCGGTAGATGTAACAGAAACGATACGTAAAGCACGAACCGAACTAGAGCGCGTGGTTGGGTCGAACAGAGACGACGGTTTCGTTCTAGGTGAATACTACAGGTTGGAGGCAGCAATTAGGGAGACAACTGAACGAGAGCAGATACACCTCGACATCGTAGGAAAGAAGCTACAGCAAGCGGTTGATTTGTCTGTGAACGCCGATGAAATAATTGAGGCGCTGGAGGAGGAGAACCTTGCTCTAGCTGAACGCGCTGAGGCTGATGTAGAACTGGCCCAGCTTGGCATGGCTGTTTCCGTAATAGGCCATGAGTTTCGAAGCACAGTTAACTCCATGCGGAACAATTTGAATCGCCTCAAAGGTTGGGCGGAAGTAAACAAAGACCTCCGGGAGCTCTGGCGAAACATACGGTCTGATTTTGATCATCTGGATGCGTACCTGCAGTTATTTACTCCACTTCAGCAGCGACTCTTTCGGAAGAAAGTAACAATCACCGGCGTTGCGATTGAGACGTATCTTCGCAATCTGTTCGAAGAACGATTTAAGCGCGAGAACGTGGTCTTGCACGTTAGTAATGCTTTCAAACGCATGTCCTTCGCTGGGTATCCGTCAACCTTTTACCCCGTGTTTGTTAACTTAATAGATAACTCACTTTATTGGCTGAAGGATCGATCTGGGGAAAAACTCATACAATTAGAGATGGAAGGCGGCAGTACATTGATCGTTTCGGATAATGGACCAGGTGTTCCCAAAAGAGACAGAGAGGCAATTTTCGAATTAGGTTTCACGCGAAAGCCGGGTGGACGAGGGATGGGTTTGAAAATATCACGCGACGTTCTAGCAAGAGAAGAATGGGAATTGATTCTAGGTGATGCAAGCTCAAGCGGCGGAGCATCGTTCAAGATAAGACCGCTCCCCCAAAAGAAAAGAGGATGATTACACTGCCCTCACCAGATGAGAAAAACTTCAGACAGTATTCAGAGGAAATCGTCCGGGATTTTCTTCAGACGATCATGGTCGTGGACGACCGTGCCTACTTTGAAGAAAAAGAGTCAACGGCGGTTCCTACCGAAGTCACAGCACCCGGGCCGCCGAGTTTTACCGGCGGACGAAAACTCACTAGAGATGACACTCAGTCCGCCGTCGACAGGAACGCTGCCTTTCCAGACGAAACTAAAGTAATTAGCGAGTCCGTCGAGAGGAAATCGTTGGTCGATAAGGCTCACGAGCTAAATGCAAAAAAATTAATTGAAGATTTTGCAATAAAGGGAATGCTATGCGCAGTTATTAGACCGAAGGACGTCGAGGTCGAATCGTTACCGGATAAAGTCTACCCTCTTGCTGAAAACTGCGACATTGTTGTATTCGATTGGGTTCTCTATGGCGCTACAGATGGCGGGAAGGTTAAGGAACTGATCAGCGAAATTACTAAGAGATCGTCAATTATGGCAAAGCGCTTACGGTTGATAGTTGTATACACCGGTCAAGAAGAGCTTGCCGCAATAACCAGTGAAATAAAATCCGCATTAGAAAAGGCTGGACAATCGAATGTGTCTGCCAAGAATGATTATACGCTTGAGGCGGGACCGGTACGGATTGCGGTCTATGCCAAAGGCTATGTTCCCGTTGTGCCAGAGAACAAAGAATTGGCAGCTAGGATCATTCCGATCGAGCAAATGCCAGACAGACTTATTGCCGAATTCACCGACATGACAATGGGTTTGGTATCGAACGTGGCTATTAGTTCCATGGCAGCACTGCGTTCGAACACCCATAGAGTCCTAAGCAAATTTCACCCTCGTTTGGATGCTCCATTCCTTGCTCATCGTGCGATGCTTCCACACCCTGAAGATGCAAATGAACTTCTTGTTTACTTGATCGGATCGGAATTGACAGCAGTTCTTGAAGGTCACGAGGTTGGTCTGGCGGCTGATCTGCACGATGGGTTTGATGTAATAAAAGCTTGGGTCGAGATGAACGAGTCTGAAATGACGACCACGAAAGAACGAGGATTTGCTAAGAAATTTTCGATCGCTAATTCTCCTCATTTTATAAGTGACCTGATTAGGTTGTTGCGCGAAGGGTTTAAACCTAAGTCTTTGCCGAACCAATTTGCTCCAATGAGTGATGAACCTCACAAAGGTAAGCTAACGAGAAAACTAACACGAAGTGAATCTCCACCGACCATTATGGAGGAGGAGGCCAATGCTTTGGAATACGAATTTGCAGTGCTTACTACCCTGAAGTCCAACTACCGAGAAAAAGCTCCCATTCTCTTGCCCGGTACAATTCTCAAGGAGTCTGGAGATCGCGATGAGGCTGGCGGGAAAAGCAAGTATTGGGTTTGTATTCAACCATCCTGTGATTGTGTGCGCATAGAAGAACCGAGATCCTTTCTCTTCCTCAGACTCGCCTTAGACAATGGCCGTTTTCATCTCGTTCTACGTGATAACGGCGAATATAAGAAGCTAAGAGTTGTATACAGGCAGTATGAATCAAGATCGATAGAATTCCTTCCAGCAGGGGATGGTTCGCAAACAGTGCGCGGCCTAAAAGAAGATGTAGCGATCCATTTTGTGGCGGGAGATTCAACTCACTATTTGTGGATGGGGGAGTTGAAATTTGAACAGGCGCAGAGAATCATTAATAGATACGCAACTATTCAGTCTCGGGTCGGCCTTGACGAATCGGAGTGGTTGCGTCGCTGGGGAGTCGGAAGAGACGACGAGGACTGAATGTTCCGGGTAGCCACCTACTCACTTCTCAAATAGCAAAGGCAAATCCATACCTCCCACTTGGGAATCGAATTTGTGGCCACCATGCCGCTCTCATTCCTCCGCTGGCCTTTGTCCGAAGAAGAAACAGCGTAAGTTTATCATCGGGTACTTGGTCTGCTTCACCGCCCGTAAGAATCCCTTGCGTCTCACGGCGAGCCTCCTTAAGCCCACGATCCCGATCTACATAGACGTATCCTTCACTTTGGCCTCTAAGAGCCGCAAACTGAGATATTGATTCCGCAACAGCAACTGGATCCCACACGCACTCAGATGCCGTCTGGTCCGGCATCGTGAGTTCGACCAACTCGCGCAGGTCCTTCAGGGGGATCCGAGCATATGTCTTGTCTGCGACCGACTGCAGTAGCTTATTAAGTTTTTCGGTTGTGGACACGGATGAAGCATCACGCATCACTTGTGCTGGATTGTAAGTACCGCCACCCGTATACACCCCAATCGCGCCTGGTACTAGGACGTTGGTTCTGGTAGCGCTGAGTGCGCCTTCGATGTACACGCCGCGAAACTCCTCACTCGGTGACTGAGCGATAAGATCGCGGAGTCCCAACTCCATCTTATGGATCGCTCGAAATACAATGTGCAACTCCTTTGGCAAAAACAGGCGAAGCAATCCGATATCCGCTCTGCGATAGCCGTACATCCGGGCATGTTGCAGCACCGTGTCCGCTTGAGGCTTCTTCGGGTTACGGCCATAGTAACTAACCAACAGGTTCTTGATCGTAACTCCCCTTCCTAACTTGTTCCCACCCACGAAAAGGTTATAGGGCGATTGTACGGCTACATCTTCGTCTGTCTCTCCATTTACTAATTTGACCGCAATACCAGGCGAGAGAAAAGCGATAGTCTCTATAAGTTTGTCGAATCCAGGATCCTTTAAACCAGGATGGGTAACGACCAGGTCATCGTACGCGGCCTTTAGCCTTTTGATGAATAAGGGCGAAGCTGCTTTGGTGCCGACTGCTAATTCTGTCTTGTACTTCCGAAGTAAGTCGACAATGTGTTGATGGTCAGCCTTCCGTGTGCTTACGTGGCAAAGAAAGGCACAGTTCTGTTCCACGTCTCTTAGTCGCTTATGCGTAGCGGCGACCATGAAGGTATCGAGAGCCCTAAGAAGCGATTTGGGTAGAGTCATCGAAGGACTTGGCTGTGAAGCTGAGGTCAACGCCGCTATGTCGTCGAGAGGAAATTCTCGTATTAGATTCGTCCCACCACCAAAGAAGTCTTCTCCGCCGACATATCCTGCACCGGGATTGCTCAGCACGGTAAACTTCGGCCGAAAACCATGTCCTGGCGACTGGAGAAATAGCGCCTGCGGTGTCGCCGTGACCTGTACATAGGTGTTCTTCTGGAAAAAGCCTCTCAGCTCCACAATCTTGTCGTTGATGGCGCTAAGAGTTCCATCCGATTTCTTTGCACGAGTGTTAAGACTCGCCTGGTCCGCTTCGTCGTCAATGATGAGACAGGAAAGGCCCTTCAAGTTGCCTTTCTTAAAATTCTCGATCAGCGTGCCAAGGTGGCCGGCATTCTTTGTCATGACAATTGCGCAAGTGGTTCCCTTTATTCGTTGAAGGAAGGACACTCGATCCTTAATGTCAGCCTTACCTAAGATATCCATGCCCGGGAACGCCTCCTTGGCGCGACCGAGTGTCTGCTCATACAGAGGATCATTATCCGATGTCAGAATTAGAATCGTTCGGTATCCCTCATCAGCACCAATCGCGCCAGTCACAGTTAGGACGCCAGTCTTTCCGCTCTGGACGAGGCCGTAGATAAGCCCATTCGTTTCCTCAACGCCCCCGCTTAATGGGTCGACCCATTTCTCTGCTACCTCTTGCGCGGTGACCCCGATCTCCTCGACCTCTTCCGGATTTCCAATCTGCTTGGTCAAGAGATTAACTACCTGCTCGCGATGATTCATAGCTCCTCAGTTTCCAAGGATGTGTCGCCAGACCGATGGGGCAATCTTTCGGCTTAGTTCTCCGTCGGGACCTGCAACCGAATAGAACTCTCCGTGCTTGCGGTAACAGGATACGTGAATCGAAGTCTCTCTTAGCACTGCGATCTCCTGGTAAGAGTCGTATGAGATCGCAGCTATCCCATCAGACCCACATATCAGACCAATGACCAATCCTGATCGCTTGGCGCGTTGTCTTAGCAGCATCTGTTCATCGGGCATGAAGGTGAATCCCCAAGGGCTGCGTCCCTTAGTGCTGTACTTCAAACATACCGATAGACTGTTGTTGAAGACAAAGAAAGGGGCCTTATATCTAAGTCTGGTGATCAGTCCACCGCGGGCTAGTTGATGAAGTGCGGCACCCTCATAGAATTCTTGCTTTTGAATTGCCATTAGAAACACCTCTGAAAGCTGACGAACATTCTTGCTCTGCGAATACTTAATGGCCACCGGAGACTAGGGAAGTCGATCCTTTGAGCAATGCTAGTTGAGAAGGCAATATTAGAAAGCGACCGTAGCTATGCCAAACTTGAAGACCTTCAGGGGTATTGCGGCTCTCACCTTAAAGCTAATGCCCGCCGCATCTACCGCAAGCTTAACTTCAGTATTGAACTTGAGTTATAGATGCCTCCGCATCAAGGCGCGGAGTATTTCCACGGAGTAAACGTTTGAACAACGGTTCGTTTCAAGCTGCAAGAATTGCGCCAGGAAAGCTCCCGACCACAGGAGTTTGTACCTTAATTGTTCCTGAACTCACAGAATCTGCGTTTTTGCTGAGGATTTTTGATATTCTTGGTGCCGAAGGGGGGACTCGAACCCCCACGAGTTGCCTCACACGCCCCTCAAACGTGCGCGTCTGCCAGTTCCGCCACTTCGGCATGAAGTGAGTTTAGAGGGCTGCGGCTATTATAGCCGGATTAGTTTTCAAAACAGCACTACTACTTGCTCGCAGCCGGTGATGCGGCTGGTGTTGCTGGTGTCTGTTGCGTTGGCGCTGGTGTCGGCGTCGCGGTTGCTGTCGGCGCCGCTTCAGGTTGCGACTGCAGCACCGAGCGTGAGCCACTCAGGATCGGCAAGCCCAACGTGAGCGCGATCAGCATGAATGCGGCTGCGGCTCCGATCGTAATCTTCGCGAGCAGACTCGCTGTGCCGCGTGGTCCGAATGCAGTGCTCGATAAAGTATTTGAAAAGAGCGCGCCGGCGTCTGCCTTGCCTGGTTGCAACAGGATCACGATCACCAGCACAAGACAAGCCAGAATAAAAAGACTGTAGAGAATATAAGTTACCAAAACAAACTCCTAAACAAACGTCTCAACGATTGTAATTCACAATCTCTGCAAAACTCTCTGCTTTTAAACTCGCTCCACCCACGAGCGCGCCATCGATATCGGTTTGACTCATTAGCCCGGCAATGTTGTCGGGTTTGACCGAACCACCGTAGAGAATTCTTAACGCCGAACCGGCCGCCTGAGAGTGCCTTTCCGCGAAAACGCGCCGGATAAACGCATGCATTTCCTGCGCTTGCTCCGGCGTCGCTGTGCGTCCAGTGCCAATGGCCCAGACCGGCTCGTAAGCGACGATAATACGGTCGAGATCTGAGGCTGTCAACCCGCTGGAACCCGCCGTCAACTGCTGAGACACAACGGTTTCCGCGTTTCCCTGCTCGCGCTGGTCGAGCGTTTCGCCCACGCACATGATCACATTCAAACCGGCCGCGAGGCCCGCGTGTGTTTTCCGGTTCACCTGCACATCGGTCTCGGCGTAGTACTGCCGGCGCTCGGAATGGCCGACAATCACATACCGCGCACCGACGTCTTTCAGCATCGACGCCAGCACTTCCCCCGTGTGTGCGCCCTCTTCTGTCTCAGTGGAACAATCCTGACCGGAGACTCGGACATTCGATCCTTCAAGCCGATCGGCCACCGTCTTGATGGCCGTGAACACTGGAGCGATCACAACCTCGCAGTGGTTTGCGTTGGCAACGAGAGGCTTCAGCGCAAGCGCAGTATCGACTGCCTGGCTGAGCGTCTTGTACATTTTCCAGTTTCCGGCGATTACAGGTTTGCGCATGGATCACTTGTGGACAAAAGGGTGACAGAACGAACGGGCGATAGTAGCAGAGCGTCCGATATTCACTCAAGCGGACGTTTGAAGTAGAACCGCTGACCTACGCCAAATAGCGTTGCTTCAAGCTTATGCGAGCAGATCAATTCCCAGCCGTACTTCCCCAACTCAGGAAGACATTCACTGATCTCCCGCCCTTCAAATGGATCTGATTGGCTCTCACCAACAACAGTAAAGTTTGTCTGAAAAGAATTCTGAGTATCGATGGTCAGGTATTCCCACTCTTGCATAGAACCTCCTTCGAGACGTGAGATTTTGCGAATGGTCCAATCGGAGCGACTGGTGGATCTCGCTAAGGTTTATCGGTGAGCGCCGCAACGCCAGGCAATTCGTCGCCGGCGAGGAACTCGAGGGTGGCGCCGCCGCCGGTTGAGATGTGTGTGATCTTTTCGGCGACTCCGGCTCGCGTGACAGCGGAGACGGAATCGCCACCTCCGACGATTGCGATCGCGCCACGTTCGGCGGCTTCGGCGACGGCTTTAGCGACGCCGATCGTGCCCTGATCGAAAGGTGGCTCTTCAAAAACGCCCATTGGACCATTCCAGATGATCATGCGTGCGTCCTGAAGCGCCGCCGCAAAGTGAGAGACGGTCTCGACGCCGATGTCCATGCCCGCCAGACCGATGTTGGTGAATTCAATGGGAATTGTTTTGGTGACGATCTTGTCGCCCTTGATCGGCTCGTAACTATCGACAACCTGGTGATCGGTAGGCAGAAGGAAGGTAATTCCCTTCTCTTCAGCGCGTTTCTTGATGTCGAGCGCAGTCTGCAACATGGTGTCTTCAACCAGCGACTTGCCGACCGTGAAACCTTCCGCTTTCAGAAACGTGTAAGCCATCGCGCCGCCGATCAGAATCTTGTCGACGCCGCGATCGACAAGGGCGTTGATGACCGGGATCTTATCTGAGACTTTTGCGCCGCCAAGGATGGCGACGAATGGATGTTCGGGATGATCAATCGCACGACCAAGGTAATCGAGCTCTTTCTCCATCAACAAACCGGCAGCGGCTTTCGCAACGTGGTGAGTTATGCCAACGGTTGATGCGTGGGCACGATGCGCCGTTCCGAAAGCGTCGTTGACATAAAGATCGCACAAGCCGGCTAACTGTTTGGAAAACGCGTCGTCATTTTTTTCTTCTTCGGGATGAAAGCGAAGATTCTCGAGTAACAAAACGTCGCCATCGTTCAGCGCTTTTACTTTCGACTCGGCTGCTTCGCCAACACAGTCGTCAGCAAACGCCACCCGCTTTAACAACTCAGATAGATGTTCTGCGACGGGCCGAAGGCTGTATTTATCGACACGCTCGCCTTTCGGCCGCCCGAGGTGCGATGCGAGAATCACACGCGCGCCGTGGTCGATCGCGTATTGAATTGTCTGAAGGGAGGCGCGAATGCGCGAGTCGTCGTCAACTTTACCGTCTTTGATCGGCACGTTGAAGTCGACCCGCACAAAAAGGCGCTGGCCACTAAGCTCGAGATCTTTGATAGATAGTTTAGCCACAAAAAGGCACAAAAAGCACAAACAGGAATCTTAGAGACCTTTGCTCGCGATGTACTTAATCAAATCGCGAACGCGGCAGGAGTAGCCCCATTCGTTGTCGTACCATGAAAGCACTTTCAACATCGTGCCGCCGATCACTTTCGTGTACTCAGCATCGACGATGGACGAGTTTGAGTTGCGCTTGAAATCAACGGACACGAGCGGCTCTTCAGAGTAAGCAAGAATGCCGTTCAGTTCCTCGTTCGCCGCATCCTTGAACGCTCGATTCACTTCCTCTGCTGTCGTCTCTTTCTCGAGCTCCATGACGACGTCGACGAGCGAAACGTTTGGCGTCGGCACGCGCACTGAAATTCCGTCAAACTTTCCCTTCAACTCCGGTAACACGAGCGCGACAGCCTTCGCTGCGCCGGTCGAAGTCGGAATCATCGAGAGAGCCGCAGCACGCGCGCGTCGCAGATCCTTGTGCGGCAGATCGAGTAGCTGCTGATCGTTCGTGTAAGAATGGATCGTCGTCATCTGCGCTGAACGAATACCAAACTTCTCATGAACAACTTTCGCCACGGGGGCCAGACAGTTCGTGGTGCACGACGCGTTCGAGATGATGTGATGCGCGGCCGGATCGTAGTTCTCTTCGTTCACGCCCAAAACGATCGTGATGTCTTCGTTTTTCGCCGGCGCGGAAATGATCACTTTCTTCACACTACCATGTAGATGCTTCTTCGCATCTTCCGCCTTCGTGAAGATGCCGGTCGATTCAATGACGATCTCAGCGCCGACTGACTCCCAATCGATCGCCGCCGGATCGCGCTGCGAGAACACGCGAAACTCCTCGTCATCAACCTTGATCCCGGTTTCCGTAGAGGTGATCTGATGATCCAGATTACCAAGCACGGAATCGTACTTCAGCAGATGCGCAAGCGTTTTGGTGTCGGTCAAGTCGTTGACGGCGACGAAATCGATGTCTGGATCACCAAGAGCAGTGCGAAAAATATTTCGCCCGATACGACCGAACCCGTTGATACCAACCTTAACCGCCATTGCCGAAGCCCTCCAACGTCAAAAGAATTTTGTCTCAATTGTGGGACAAGCGCTGTCGCAATTGTGGGACAGATTCTCCCTGTTTACACGTGCAAACTGCTTGTATAAATGAAACGCAAGATTATGCGGAGGGTTTCGGCGTGTCAAGCGAGCCTTTTATTCAACTTATTTAACTTTTTGAAACTGCTTTTCCGCATGAGACGTAGTACAGGCTTGATACGGCGGACCTTCGTTTGCCAGAATGGGTTCGACTCTTCCTTCGCTAAAGCGGTCGAGACTATTAGGAACCATGTTAAGGAGCTCTTCGTCTGATGTTTAATTTGATATCGCGCAACTTAGTTACGCCGGCTGTCCTGGCATGCATCGTGTTCGCCGGAGCGAACGCTGCACTGGCTCAAGTACCTCGTGCAACACCACGTCCGACACCGGCGCCGGGCGATCCAACGAGACCGCCGGGAACAGATCCGATCCCAGGCACCACAACGCCAACCCAGAATCCATCCGCGCCTCCGGGAACACAACAAACAAGCCCGACTGCGCCGCCGGGAAGCACAGTCACTCCGCAAGCGACGCCACCGCCGTCACAACCCGCAGGTACAGTGCCCGGTGGATCGACTGAACCGTTACGCGAACCGGTGATTCCACAGTTTGAGGCTAAGCCACTTCCGCCAGTGCCGAGTTTGCAACGTCTGGGTGTTGGCAGTGAGTCGTTATCGTTGTCGATGAACGATGCGATCAAACGTGCGCTCGAAAACAACAACGATATTGAAGTTGCACGTGACGACGTTCGTTTCGCAGAGACTCAGTTACGCTCGCTCGAAGGCATCTTCGATCCGATCTTCGCGATCACGCCGACCTACGACAAGCGCATCTCTCCACAACAGAGTTCATTGGGCGGCGGTTCGGTGACCAGCACGACGACGTATTCATGGAGCCCATCGGTACAGAAACAATTTGGCAAAGGTGGCGGAAGCTACTTCCTTCAGTTTCAAAACTCGCACACCAACACGAGTAACAGTTTCAGCTTGCTGAACCCGTTTTACTCGTCGAACCTGTCACTGCAGTTTAACCAACCACTACTGCGCAATCGCTCGATCGATAACAATCGACGTCAGATTCGTATTCAGCGGAAGCGATTGGACCAGTCAGACGCAGATTTCCGCCAACGCACCATCGATGTCATCAATCGAGTGCAACAGGCTTACTGGGAATTGGTTTTCTCACTGCGCGATCAGCAGAACCAACTTGCGAACCTGAACCTGTCGCGCGAGAGCCTGCGAAACGTCGAAGCACAAATCGCTGCCGGCGCCAAAGCACCACTCGAAAGAGCTGAAGTACAAACCGAGTTGGCGAATCGCGAGACCGCGCTTTATTCGGCGATCCAGACCGTTGCGATTGCAGAAAACAATTTGAAGATTCTGATTTTCAAGGACGCCAGGAACCCTGAATGGTCGAATCAATTGAACCCGACGGACACACCCACGTTTGACTCTAACCCGGTGAATCTTCCGGATGCGTTGAAGGCGGCTCGGGACAATCGTCCTGAACTGCGTCGCCTGCGTTTGCAGAATGATATCAACGACATCGATATCACCTTTTTTAAGAACCAAACCAAGCCACAGGTCGACTTAACCGGTACCGTGGCGCTGACTGGTCTGGCCGGCCAGAGAGTCTCAACCGGTACAATTGTTCCACCGGGAACTCTGCTACCGATCATCGATGGTGATCCGTTATTCGACCCAAGCGCATTCCTACTCGATCAGATTCGTAGGATTCAGATCGCACAGGGGCTGCCGCAGGCTGTGGTTCCATTGGCGCCGACACAGGGTTCCGCTCTCAATCCCACTCTCATCGGCGGCTACGGACGTGACCTGCGGAACTTGTTGGGCGGCGACACGCGCAACGTTACAGTGGGCGTCGCGATTTCGTTCCCGTTCAAGAACAAGACCGCCGAGGCAAATCTTGCCGGGGCAAGAATTCAGAAAGAGCAGTTACAGGCATCGGTGAGATCGCAGGAGCAGATAATCGAGGTCGACGTTCGTAACTCGGCACAGGCGGTAGAGTCGGCACGCCAGCGTGTACTTTCAGCCCGCGAAGCGCGAGTGAACGCGGAGATGCAGCTCGAAGGCGAGCAGCGTTTGTACCAGGTGGGACGGTCAACTACGTTCCTTTTGTTCCAACGAGAAAACGCACTGGCTAACGCGCGTGCTTCAGAGTTGCGGGCCGAGACTGACTACAACAAAGCGCTCGCCGACCTGCAGCGGGCAACATCGACTACACTGCGGGCCAACAACGTGGTGGTCGATTCCCCGACGGCTCCATAGCCGACCGGGTTTTACCTTAAAATGGGCCGCGGATTCTCGCGGATAAACGCAGATCAGCGTTCATCCGCGAAAATCTGCGGCCTTTTAACTTTGCCTTTGGTAAGCTACCTGATGTGAAGGTTAGCGCCACCATCATCACATTCAACGAGCAATCGAATATTAAAGCCGCCTGCGAATCAGTCGCCTGGGCCGACGAGGTGTTGGTGGTAGACTCAAACTCGACCGACGCCACCCGTGAGCTGGCCGAAGCCAGTGGCGCTCGCGTCATAACAAACACCTGGCCCGGCTTTGGTGCGCAGAAACAGTTTGCAGTTGAACAAACCAGCCACGAATGGATCTTCAGTCTTGATGCAGACGAACGAGTCTCTGAAGAACTCAGGAAATCGATTGAGTCGCTGCAATCCAAACCCGAAGCTGAACTCGCCGATGGTTATCAACTCGCCCGCCGCACTCGTTATCAAGGCCGCTGGATTCGTGGCGGCGGCTGGTATCCTGATCGGCAGTTACGACTCTTCAGAAAGAGCAAAGGGCACTGGAAACAACGACACATTCACGAATCGGTAACGATGGCACCGGGCGCACGCGTTGAAAGATTAAACGGTGATCTTTTGCATTACACTTCACAGGATGCAGCGCATCATCACCGTATGATCGGTGAGCGTTACGCTCCCCTTGCGGCGCGCCAGATGTTTGAAGAGGGACGTCGCACTTCATTCTTCGGCGTCACCTCGGCTGGACCAGCAGCATTCATTCGTAGTTTGATTTTGAAAGGCGGGTTACGCGACGGCTTCGCAGGCTTTACCATTGCGAGCTTTGCCGCGCATCATGCGTTTCTGAAACACTTGATGCTTTGGGAAAAACAAACCGCGGATAACACAGATAAAAATGCCTGATTTGAACTTAGTTCCTCCAACGGTAGGGTATGTTATCGCAGGAGTTTTTGGCGCGATTATCGGAAGTTTTCTCAACGTCGTAATGCATCGCGTTCCTCTTGAAGAGTCGATCGTTTTTCCGAACTCACGCTGTCCGTCATGTGGCGCGGTGATCGCTTTTTACGACAACATCCCTGTTCTCAGTTGGGTGATGCTGGGAGCAAAATGCAGGGGCTGCAAAGAGCGTATCTCGATTCGCTACCCGGCAGTTGAACTGCTCACGGCGGCGTTGTTTGTCGGAGTCGCATGGCACGACGGTCTCAGTGGAGCGCTTCCCTTCGATCTCGTGTTTTGTTCTGCGTTGCTGGCACTTGTATTCATCGACGCCGAGCACATGATTCTTCCCAACGTGATCACTTATCCGGGGATCGTGTTTGCTCTCATCGCCCGCGTCGCTATTCCTTATTTGACCGGCACGCCACATTTCGACGATCTGCCGTCACTACAACAAGGCGTTTTGGCTGACATGCCGACCTGGGTTGCTTCGCTGGCGGGCGCATTGATTGGGGCGTTGATTGGCGGCGGCTCGCTTTGGCTCATGGGTTGGACCTGGGAAAAACTGCGCGGCATTGAAGCAATGGGCCTGGGCGACGTGAAGATGATGTTTATGGTTGGCGCGTATCTCGGTTGGCGACTCACAATACTGACAATCTTTGTGGGCGTTCTGACTGGGTCCGTGATCGGTATTCTCTTGATGGCTCGGAAGGGCCAGCGAAACATGCAGATGCTGCTGCCGTTCGGCGTCTTTCTCGGTCTTGGCGCAATTGCAGCATTACTCTTCGGCGTACCCCTCGTTGAATGGTACGCGGGCCAATTTCGGTGACCCATCGCACTCGCTTTCAATTCGGGCTGACGATGCTGGCGGGTCTCTTCCTGCTGGCGACGTTATTTGCAATTCTGCTGTACGCGCTCACACCCGAGACTCCGGCTGCTCGTGGTCCAATCCTGCTCGCTTCGTTTATCGCGATTCTGCTCGGCAGCCTGCTCTGCATTTTATTTCTGTTGCGCTGGCTGCTGCGTCCCTATCGGCAACTTGTCGGCGAAGCCCAGCGCGCGTCAGTTTCTAATCAAGCAAAATCGCAGGACGAAGCGGAGTTTGTACTCGAGACGTTTCAATCGGTCGTTGCTCAACTTCAGGAGCAACGAAAAGAGCTCGAGATCCTCAGTTCGGAAGCACGCGAGCGCGCGAACTCTGCGGAAAAATTCAGCGAACGTATTGTCGCCAGTTTGCCTTCCGGCTTAATTGCTTTCGACGGCGCGGGACTTTCAATGGCCATCAATACTCCCGGACGCTCACTTCTTGAAGTCAACGGCTCGGCTCTCGGCGAGTCGTACCAACAACTCTTTGGTCCACACGAAGAGCTGGCAAAAATGGTCGGCGACTGTTTACAGACCGGAAACGTGTACCGCCGCACGGAGATCGAAGCTGTGAGTCCGAATGGAACACTACGACGGCTGGGAGCGACAATCGCGCCGATTGATTTACCCCCCGAACGTGGTCCAAGAGGGGCGCTATGTCTGTTGACTGACATCACTGAAGTGACCGAACTGCGCGAACAGGTGGCACTCAAAAATAACCTCGAGAGTTTAGGTGAGATGTCCGCGGGCTTGGCCCATGAGTTCAAGAATGCGATCGCAACGCTGCAAGGTTATGCGCAGCTTTTGCAGAGTCTGGAGCTGAACGATAAAGCGCAAGTTGCGGCTGGTTCGCTGCTAAATGAAGTGCGGAATCTTTCAGGGATGGTCACGGCGTTTCTGAATTTTGCGCGTCCGCAGCCGTTACACCTGGAGCAAGTATCGCTTTCGGAATTGATTGACGATTGCGCCGTTGAACTGGCGCCCGTGTTTCAGGAGTTGAAGGTTCAGTTGATTGTCGATACAGCGGAATCGCTGACGGTGGAAGCCGACGAACGAATGCTTCGACTTGCGTTGCTGAATCTGATGCGAAATGGGGCTGAAGCTCATCCGGGTGGTAGCGTGTATGTCAGGACTGATGGGACTGTGATTGAGGTGAGGGATAATGGGCCGGGGATTCCCGTAAGTGATTTGCAGAAGATTTTCATACCGTTCTTTACGACGAAGGCAACGGGGCATGGGATTGGGTTAGCGCTGAGTCATCGAATTGTTTCGCAACATGGTGGGACGTTGACGGTGGCTAATTCGCCCGATGGGGGCGCAATTTTTAGCATTAATTTAGCCACGGATAAACGCGGATTGATTACGGATTGATGCCGTACTCGTTCCAGCGACGATCGACTAATTGAGCTATGTCGTCGCGCACGATGAGTTCGTCGGGGAAACCGGGTTTGGTGCGGGCGTCGATGACGATCGGCGCTGTGTAGACGAGATGGTGGCGTTGGATCCTCGTATTGGCCGCGTAAATGTCAGCGGCGGGTTCGAAGCGAGTCCAGGTGGACCACAAAAAGTCCGGCGATGAGCGGGCGACACGTGCCTCATCGTGCAAAACAATTAGAGGCCAGTCTGCAAATACCGGATCATCTGCGACCTGCGATGGTAGCAATTCGTCTTTGCCTTGTAGCACTAAACAACCCGCACAAAATACTTCGACCTGCGAAATATAACTCGGCAACTGGCCGGTGAATTCCCGCGGCAGCTTCCGTACAGGATCGCCGAGACCAAGCATGATCGCTTTACTGCCTTCGTTTACTTTCCCACTCGTGTAATCGAGCGTATCCATCGACACGTTCGAAAAAATAAACAAGTCAGTCTCCGGCTTGAATCGCTCCAGCACGTGTTCCAATAGCCGAGGAAAGTCTTTCAGATCCTGCGGCGTGTCCGTAAGCAGCAGGAACTTCGTCAGCGACAACTGCCCTTCCCCAAGAATTCTGAAACCGGAAACAAGCGCCTCGCGTCCATATCGTTCGCGTACCACCGCCGCGGCAAGGGAATGAAATCCAGTCTCGCCGTAAGTCCAAAGATCTCGCACCGACGGCATCACGGTGGGGAACAATGGCGAGAGTAGTTTCTGTAAGTAGTCGCCAATAAAGAAATCTTCCTGACGGGGTTTGCCCACGACAGTCGCGGGGTAAATCGCATCGCGACGATGAAAGACGGCTTCGACGTTGAAGACAGGATAATCGTGTTGGAGTGAATAGTAACCGTAGTGATCGCCGAAAGGTCCTTCAGGTCTTCTTTCGTGTGGCGGCGCGTGTCCGACGAGGGCGAATTCAGCTTCCGCAACCAGACGATGGCCCCTGCCGAGTGGATTGCTCGTCAGCTTCAGCTTTTCTCCGGCCAATAAGGACGCGAGCACAAGCTCGGGCACGTCTTCAGGTAATGGAGCGATCGCCGCGAGTATGAGCGCCGGTGGTCCACCAAGAAAAATCGTGACCGGAAGCGACTGATTTGCGCGTTCGGCTTCGCTGTAATGAAAGCCGCCGCCTTTTTGAATCTGCCAGTGCAAACCCGTCGTGTGCGCGTCGTAGATCTGCACGCGATAAACGCCGAGATTGTGTTTCTTTGTTACCGGACTCTCGGTATAGACAAGCGGCAGAGTGAGGAATGGCCCACCATCTTCCTGCCACGTCGTCAGCACCGGCAGTTGATCCAATCGCGCCGGACGATCGACGACTTGCGTCACAGGTGATCGCGATGTGTTCTTCGTTCCGAGTTTTAATAGATCAAGTGCCACAGAACGATGCTGCCAGAGTTCACCCAACTTCGGCGGCAGGATCGACTCGGCGATGTGAACAAGATCGCGAACGAGCGCTTCCGGCTTTGGACCAAACGCGAGATTGATACGGCGCTCCGTGCCGAACATGTTAGTGACAACCGGGTAACGGCTGCCTTTGACACGCTCAAACAGCAACGCCGGTCCACCTTCGCTAATCACGCGTCGATGGATCTCAGCCAACTCGAGGTACGGATCAACCTCGGCTTTAATAGTGATTATTTCGTTTTCTCTGGTAAGTAAATCGAGAAATGTGCGCAGGCTCGCGTGCATTCTTTACGGCTTCTCAACTGTTCGTGGCCGCGCTCGCGTCGTGGGCGCCGGTTCGCCCAGTCGTTTCTCAATCTCGTCGTACGCGACTTCCGCAGCTTCCGCGACGTACGGCTGGTGCGATTCGCGAAACGGTTTGATCAGATCGAGTGTCTGCGCGTCGCCGATGTGCGCCAGCGCCTTCAACAACCCGGCATTAACGCGCGGCACGTTGTTCGTTCGTTTCAGAAACGGATAAAGCACTTCCGGACTTTCCAGTTCCGACAGATAGCCAACCGCCTGCTCCTGACGGCCGGAATCAAGCTCCTCGACGATGTGATACAACGACGCTTCGCGACCCATGCGATACAACGCCCAATCAAGCGCGAGTTGCACGTCTTTATTCTTCTCCTGAAGCTGATAACCTTCAACCAGCTTGCGTTGATCGGTGGCTGCAAGCCGCGCGAGCGCCTCGGCACTGCGCTGTCGCACCAGAGGATCAGCACTTCCCAGTTGCTTCGCAAAGTCAGCCGGATTCGAACGCGCATCAACCCCGTCGATCGGCACCTGCTGCGCATTCAAACAACCCACAACCAACAGCACAACTCCGACAGCAAAACTTAATTTCTTCATATCCGTGTTAATCCGGCTTCAAGATCCGTATAATCCGTGTCACCCGGCCGCTTGCTTCTTCTTCAGCAAAGCCGTATTCAGATCCAAATCCCCGATCGAAATCACTTCCACATTAGGATACTTCTTCTGCAACTCCGGCAAAAACAATTTCGCGTTGCCGACGATAATGATGTTGCTTGTTTTAGCATCCAGCCGTGAACCGGCAAACTTCTGAATATCGGCAGTCGTGATTGCCTGCACGTTGTTGATGTAACGGTTAATCTCGTCGAGCCCCAAGCCGTAAAGCGCGAGCGATCCCACCTGGCCCACGAGTCCGCCGGCAGTCTCGAGATTGCGCGAGAAGTTTCCGATCAGCACTGCCTTGCGTGGCGTTAACTCGATGTCCTCCGGCGGAGCCGAAGACAAACGACTGATCTCGCCCAGCAACAGATCTGCGACCTGCGCGCCTGACTCATTCTTCGTCTGCGCCGACGCGACGAATGGTCCAACATCACGACGTGTGTCGAGTGAACTCGCCGCGCCGTAACTCAAACCGCGCTTGATGCGGATCTCCTGATTGAGACGTCCTGAGTAACCACTGAGCACCGAGTTGGAAACGATGCCGCGAAAGTAATCGGGATCTTTTCGATTGATCCCGGTGCGCGCGAGGAAAACGGCAGCCTGTCCCGCGTCCGGTTTATCGATCACGACGATCCGGCCAGCCTTTGCGTCTGCGTTCTGCATCGCCGCACTCAGTACCGGCATCGGGGTAGACGGCTTTTGCCAGTCGCCAAAATATTTTATTGCGAGCGCGATTGCATCCTTCGCGCCGATGTCGCCTCCAATCACGAGAATCGCATTGTCCGGACGGTAAAACCGCGAATGCATTTTCGTGATTTCAGCCGCCGAGATGTGCGTCAGCGACTCCGCCGTGCCGCCAATCGGATGGCCATAAGGACTCTCGCCAAACACGACGCGCGCTGCTACAAACCGCGCAATGGAACTAGGCTCACCCATCTCGAGCGTTACGCTGTCGAGAGACTGCTGTCGCAATCGCTCGACTTCTTCGCTCTTGAATGTGGGCCGGCGGACAACGTCAGCAAGAATATCCATCGCCTGCGAAATCTTCGACGACATCACACTGACGTTCGCGTACGAAGAATCCCAGCGCGCGCCGGAATCGAGCGAGCCGCCAAGACTCTCTATCTCCTGCGCAATCTTCGTTGCATCACGAGTCTGTGTTCCCTTAGTCAGCAAACCCGCCGTCATGTCGGCAAGCCCGGGCAACTCAGGTGGATCGACTTCACCACCATTCTTGATCAGCAATTGAGCGGAAATGAGCGGCGATTCGCGACGCTCAATTACGATCACACGCAATCCGTTGGGAAGCGTTTCTTCTACCGGTTTTGGAAATGCTACGGAACGCGGCTGTGCCGGTGGTGGCGGTGTTGCTTGTGGCGTTTGTGCCTGAAGATTTGTGGCAAACAAAGTACAGAGGACAAAAGCTAAAGAGAGCAGTTTAGTCATGATTATTGGCCCTCCTTTGGCTTGGACGCTTCGGGCAGATAGTACAAAACCAAACGATTCTCATCCGTAAAGTATTTCTTCATCACCCGTTGAATGTCAGCCGCCGTCACGGCCTGGAGCTTCTCGAGATCCGTGTTGACGCGCGCCGGATCTCCCAGCAGTACTGCCGCTTCACCGAGCGCGAGAGCCTTGCCGTTATTGTTTTCACGCTGCCGCAGTTGGTCGGTGATGATCTGGTTCTTTGCTTTCTCCAGCTCAGCCGCCGACACCGGTGCATCCTGAAGCTTCTTGATCTCGGCCAGTAGTGATTTCTCTACGTCTTCCGGTTTCTTTCCTTCAGACAGGATCGCGATGATGTAGAAGAGACTCACATCCTCACGCACATCCGCATTCGCATCCACTTCAGCCGCCAGTTGCTGTGAATAAACCAATGAGTTGTACAACCGCGACGACTCACCGGACGAAAGAATCACATCCGCAACACGCAACACGCTTGAATCGGGATCCGATTGCCGAGGCGTCAGATAAGTAAAACCGACTGCGGGAAGATCGTTCGAGCCGAATTCCTTCACGTGCGACTCACCCTTGCGCGCAGGCTCTTTGACTTGCACGCGCGGCAACGGCCGATCCGGTTTCGCAATCGACGCGAAATATTTATCGATCCAGCCATCGAGCTGCTTTGGATCGAAGTCGCCCACGACGACGAGCGTTGCATTATCGGGGCGATAAAACGTGCTGTGAAAGTCCTGCACATCCTTCAGCGACGCGGCGTCGAGGTCTTCGATACTGCCGATTCCCGGACGTTTGTACGGGTGTTCGACAAATGATTTCTGCTGGAGCAAATAAAAGAAGCGACCGTACGGCGGCGCGAGTACGCTCTGCCGAAACTCTTCCTTCACCACATCGCGTTCCGACTTGAAATTCGCGTCGTCAACATTCAAGCCTGAAAGACGATCGGCTTCGGCCCAGATCAAAGTCTCGAGATAATTCGACGGCACCACTTCGAAGTAAACCGTCACATCGTCAGCAGTGAACGCGTTGTTGAAACCGCCTACGTCTTCCGTCAGACGATCCATCATCTCCGACTTCATGTTCTTCGTGCTCTTGAACATGATGTGCTCGAAGAGATGTGCGAAGCCGCTCCGCTTATCGGGATCATCTTTCGAACCGACGTGATACCAAACCTGAATGGCGACAGTCGGGCTCGCGTGATCGGGAGCACTCAACACGCGCAAACCATTTGGAAGCGTGCGATCGGTGAATTTGAGTTGGGGCATCCGGGTTTGTGCCAACCCGGTAACTTGAATTATTGCGAGGAGACAGGCACTGAGAAAAAGGCGAATTGAAGTACGGGCCATCAAGCGTTCTCCAGTGGTTAATCAATATCGAGGGGATTTCGGTAGGGCTTGTCTTTGTCTTTCTCAGCCCGTTTCATTGCTTCCTGAAACTTCTCTTCGAGAATCCGATCGCGGTCTTTCATTGAACTCAGTTCCTGCGCAAAGATCTGTTCGCGCATCTGCTTCTGTTTATCAAGACCCTTGACCATCTCATCGAATGAAGCCAGCGGCTTAGCCTTTTCCTCGTGCGAGAGAATCGCGCCCGTTTGCGCGTCAATCGTCAAGTTCGTCTCGCAACAGGGACAAATGATTGTAAATCTCGAGGTGTCTGCCATGATCATCCTCCGCGGGTAGTATAGTCACAAAAAGGCACAAAAAGCACAAAGGGCAGAAGAGAGATTTCAACTGCGGACTCCCTCCTCTGCCTTTTGTGCTTTTTGTGCCTTTTTGTGGCCTGCTTACGGTATTACTTTTTTGACTGCGCTGCCGACTTTCTTGGCGCCAGAGACTGTCTTGTCTCCAACTTTCTTCGCGCCTTGAACCGTTTTCTCTCCCACGTCCTTGCTGGTCGAGACGGTCTTGTCTTTCACGTCTTCAGCTTTGTCTCCGATTTCCTTGCCGGTGTCCTTACCCTTCTCCGCTACGAACCCAGCGGCATCGGCGACTTTGTCACCGGTAGCTTCGAGTACATTCTCGGTCGTGTCGACAACTTTTTCCTCGCCGCTCTTTGAGGTGACTTTCACCGTTCGAGCACCGTTATGCGTGGTGACCACCACTTTCTGAACTCGTGGATTGTCGCGGAAGGTCCTGGTTTCGGTGCGGTTGCCGTTTGCGTCTACGCTGGTAGTAATTTCTGAATTATCCGGACCAGGTGAAGTCGTCGCCTGGGCTGTCGTGGTTGCGTTTACATTCGCATTGCCATTCACGGTCTCGTTGGCAGTGGATGAACATCCAATCCCCAGAGCCGCAATTAACGGTATGATTAAAAGGCAAATCTTCTTCGTCATGCTTCTATCCTCCTACAAACTGAGCAAAGCTACTCGCAATTGAGCAAGCAACGTGCCAGATGAATTTACTCAGAAACTAACACGTTTTCTTGTCGCCGGCGTTCATAACAATACGCAGTAATCGATGACTCACTTCATGCTTTTGCTGCTTCTTTCGAGCGGGGCTGCCTCAGCTTTTTCATTGACTTTCGACCCGAATTCCTTTAGAAGCACACTTACTTTTCAGATCAGTTAGCCGCCGGTAAATCTTCTTTGGCGTTTTGAGACCTGACATCATTGACTGCCACTAAACATCCCCAAGGAGCCTTCTCTATGCGCAGACTGCTTTTTGTTGCAACAGGCGCGTTTTTT
Organism: Pyrinomonadaceae bacterium; assembly: GCA_035694465.1. GTDB lineage: Bacteria > Acidobacteriota > Blastocatellia > Pyrinomonadales > Pyrinomonadaceae > PSRF01. Next base: position 43,828 of record DASSFI010000109.1, read on the forward strand.
CTCATAGCTACATTGCTACCAATGCAAAGTACCTTCGTCGTGCACGCTGTCTCAGACGGCGAGCGCCTCGCAATGTACAGCAAACCAGCAGTAGTCCGCATTATCGATGGCGCCGCCGGAAAGATCTGGTTTCAACCTCCCGGCTATCAGGGACAGTCGTACGACGTTTCCGCCATCGGCCTCGGCTCTGGTTTTTTCATCAGTTCCAACGGCTACATCGCCACGAACGCGCACGTCGTCACCACGACCCACGACGGCGAAGAGAAAGCTAAACAGGCGCTCTTCTGGCAACTCGTGCAACAAATCGCCCAACAGATCGGCAAGGATCCTCGCAGTTTAAATACGAGTTTTATCGATCAGCACAGCACGCTCCAGAGTTTCCAGCTATTTCACCACGTAATTATTCCCGACGGCAGTGCTTATCCGTTTGAGATCAAGCAGTACGGGGCTCCAACTGGTGAGAGCAACGATCAAGGCAAAGACGTCGCCATCATCAAGATTGAAGTCCGTAACGCCCCGGTTCTTAAACTCGCAGACTCGGACAAGGTTCAGCTTCAGGATCACGTAACGGTCATCGGTTATCCGGGCGCAGCAGACACGTTCAACTCCGGACTGCTCAGCAGCAAATCAGCGCTCGAAGCGACCATCAACGACGGCAAGATCTCGGCAAAGAAACAAGCTTCGAGTGGCGCTCCGATTCTCCAGACGAGCACCGCAGCGACTCACGGCAATTCCGGTGGTCCAGTATTGAACGATTCGAACGAAGTGATCGGATTGCTCACGTTCCGTGGCGACACCATAAACGGGCAGGAAGTTTCGGGTTTCTCGTTTATCGTGCCTTCAAATACGGTGATGGAGTATGTGAAGAGCGCCGGCGCTTCGAACGAAATGGGTCCGACGGACACGCTTTTTCGAGAGGGACTGGGTTACTACTGGGACCAATACTATTCGTCGGCAATTCCGAAGTTTGAAGAAGTAAAGCGGATGTTTCCGCAGCATTCGGAAGTGGATCGGCTGGTTCAAAGTAGTCAGCAAGCCAAGGCGGAAGGAAAAGAAAAATCCAGTTTTCCGGTTTGGATCGTGATCGTTATTGTGGTTGTGCTGCTGCTGATAGTGTTACTGATTATCATCATCGTGGCCGGCATCGTCATCGCGAAGAAGCGCAAGAAGACTAAAGAGCCAGGACCTTCTTCGACGCCTGAAAGCAAGGCGCCGCGGCCGCCAACGCCTGCCCCAACACCGCCCGCGCCAGTTCCGCCAGCGTACTCGCCGGCGCCGCCACCACCGATGCCATACATCGCTCCCGGTGATCAGGGTATGACTGTCGATCTGTCGCGAACAGTCGCGCTCACTGCAGACGACGGTGCGTTTGCTAAGACTTGGGGATCGATCACATTTGTCTCGGGACCATTATCGGGACAGGAGTTCAAGGTGAATTCGGAAGGCGACTTCATCGGCCGCGACGGTGGCTCGTCTCAGATCGTGATCGCAGATCCGAGAATCTCGAAGCGTCACGTTTGGATCGGGGTCAGGAATGGTCGCGTGGTGATTGAGGATCAGAATTCGCGTAACGGTACGTTCGTGAACGATCCGCGATCGGCACGCATCACCGAGACTTCATTGAACCCAGGCGACACTGTAATTCTCGGCGAATCAGACGTCGCCCGATTCGAATACAACCCGTAAGGGTATCCAACCAGATCGATCGTACTGTAGGGGCGGCCCTCCGTGG